>CAWENW010000017.1:0-165564 GCA_963810535.1 uncultured Chloroflexia bacterium | reverse complement strand
TTGCCTCTAATCTGCTAGTTTTCGATTGCTTCCCTGACAGGTGATGCTGTGCCCCCGCTTCCTGATGCACAGGATCCTCCCCTTCCAGCCGGGAACTAAAGACGTAGGCGTTGATTTCAGCACCCAGAGCAGGACAAGTCCGAAGTAATAGAAGAACACGATCACCGCCAGTCCGATACCAACCGAGGCTGCACAGTTTCCTGCGTTGAGGAACGAGCGGCATAGACGGGAAAGCCCTGCTGAACGATCTCGAGCAGTGCCCCAGCGATCAGCGCTCCCTTCCACACCAGCTGGACCGGTACAGGTCGATTGGGATGACGACGTAGCAGAGCAGAAACAACGCCGATGCGACAAACCAACCGACTAGGACACTGGCGATGAGTACACATAGTGCCGTGAACCGGGAGTCACCAAAGAGTGATTGCACCGTGCCTGGCTCGAAGAGGAACCCAGGAGCTAACGAGATGACAAACAGCACCGGAACGAGCACGATAAAGAACAGCAACATCTCGAAGGCCATTACGTGCTCTGGCAGCAGACGGCGGGGAGGAACCTTGAAGATGATGTCAAAGCAATAGTCGATCGCTGTGAAAGGCGGGCCCCAAAGTAAGCGGACGTCACGACGCTCAGAATGGCCAGAGCAGCTGCTTGTTCCGTGAGCTGTGCAATCGCCAGAGGCAAAAAGCCACTTGCTCCGGGAACGCGGTCTGTTATCGCGTAGATCAGGTGATGACGCGCCGGAGGATTCATGATTCTAAGCACAAGTCCCTCAACACTCAGCAGCAGCACAAGGACGGGAATAACGGCGATCATCAGCCGGTACGCCAGCATAGCAGAGAGCTGAAAGACTTGATCCTGCTGAAGCCTGCGCTGAACTGCGCTGAGCGTCTTGATTCGAGAATGGTTAGCATACCTCTCCATCCTGCTGATACCAAGGTGCGCCGGCGCCGCGTCGGGTGACTGAGAAGGAGCATGGGCAGTGCTTC
This sequence comes from uncultured Chloroflexia bacterium, assembly GCA_963810535.1. Classification (GTDB taxonomy): domain Bacteria; phylum Chloroflexota; class Ktedonobacteria; order Ktedonobacterales; family JADMIN01; genus JAJPKE01. Next base: position 164,578 of record CAWENW010000017.1, on the reverse strand, counting down.
CCGGAGGATCCGCGAGTATGTGTGGCAGGCAGGAAGAGGAGTCAGTTGGCTCCGGGTCCGCGAATTGATCTGGCGGATGGGATGGTGGCATAGACAAGTTCTTCCTGATCTCTCCCACTCTGCGCTAAGCACAGATAGAGGTCTGCAAGAACTAGGCCCGATCAATGCAACTCTGCGCCAGCGCGGATGATGTTCATCAACGCCTCTACATGCCCGTCTCTGCGGCGAGTCGTCCCGAGTTCACGGCCGCTACCAACGCTTGAAGTCCCGCTCGTTTTGGTCTGCATACCGGGCGGAGAAGTCTGCGAGCGCCTGGTCAAACACATCGCCTCGGCCAAGATACGACGCGATCGCGATGCGGTCGCCCGAGCGAGCGTGTGCTCGGGCGAGCGCCCTTGCACACATTCGAGCGTAAAGTGTTGCCCCCGGCACCCGCATCGTCTCTACCTCGGCAGCGCCTTTCCAGTCATGAAGCTGGCGCACGTAGTAGTGGCGGATCTGGCCGTCAATATCCACCACTTGTTGCCACCCCAGAAAGATGTCACTAGCTGCCTGCATCAGGCGTTGGCCTACTACGACACGCTGGCCGTGGTTTGAGTACTGACTCTGGCCAATGAACCGCTCCAAGACTGAGGCTTGCGCCTCCTTTGCCTGCAGGATCAATGGATCCTGATCGTCGCGGCCCACCATGAGCAGTATCCAGGAACGGTTCCCAACACTACCAACTCCCACTACCTTACGCGCCATGTGGACATAGCGGAACTCCTCCACAGGATGATGCTCGTGCGTGAGCGTCCGGAGGTATGAGCGGAGAAACTGGCGCATAGATCTCTCGATGTCCTCGCGCGTTGTCCCGGGAAGTACCAGATCTTCGATTGGCACGATCAGCGGCGGGTCGCCAACAATCCTCGGCTCGCCGTTGATTTCGGCGGTCAGCTTGGAGAACGCCCGCGTGCTGTCTCGGGTCCTCGCCTTCGCGACGTCTGGTGCCGCCTCCCTCCCTTCTTTTTTGCCCAGCCGTTCCTCCTTCACTTCGGTGCGGATCCAGTCGAGCATGTGACTGATCTTCATGTGGGCATACCAGGTGTCGAGGGTGTGCATGCCTGCAGCATGACGCATCCATTCTCGGTACTCCCGCACCACCGCCAGGACAACTGCGCGTCGATCGGGCGGGGAAAACCCAAGCTCGCGGCCCGCGATCTCGAAGCTTGCGGCCAGACGCTTCACGTCCCACTCCCATGGTCCAGGGAGCGTCTCGTCAAAGTCGTTGATGTCGAACATCATCTGCCGTTCAGGCGAGCCAAACACGCCGAAGTTTGAGAGGTGGGCATCCCCACAGAGTTGCACGGTGAGGCGTGAGCACGAGGTCGATGCGAGGTCGGCCGCCATAATCATTGCCGCGCCGCGATAGAACGTGAATGGCGAGATCAACATCCGCCCATGCCGGATCGGAACCAGTTCAGGAACCCGAGTCCTGGCCTGCTCTTCGAGCAGCGCGATTGGGTCCAGCCGATTAGCCTCCGGCTCCCATGTCCCATGGCTTGATCTGGGCGCGTCGCGTCGCGCGGCCTTCCCTCTGGCAACCCGCTCCTGCGGGCTGAGGTGCACGTGTAGTCTCTCCACCTGCGCAAGCGAGGACGAGACGCCCGCCGTAGCAGTTCGATGGACACGGCTGGCGCTCCCAGAATCAGTGGCGCCTCTAGTCGTGCTCATCGTTATCTCCTTGCCACACAGAGCATCTCATCCGTGAGTCGAACCAGGGGCCATTACGCCGCACGGCAAAGGTCCGTCCCACCTCGTGAACATCACTCGACAAGTCACACGCACTTGAGTGCACTGGGTTGCACTTCGGGACCTTGTCTAACCCGGTCACAGGCATCTTTCGTGCCAGCGCCGATGAACAGTTGAGGGATGCGGCTCACGCGACTTGAGTGAGCGATTCCCAAGTTTACGAACCAGCGAGAGAACGACATCTCATACCGTGTCGCATCGAAGTGTTGTGGTTTGTCGCATGGTCCATGCGTGAGCCGGCGCAGGGCGCCGCACCCTTGTCCAAGGCATGACGCGACGGGGACATACTAACGCGGCACTCGCCACGCTACAGGGTGACCTAACGAACTGCCCCGCAGCGGTGAATAAGAGGCAAGAGACGGAGAGGATGTCGTGCCAACTTCGGTTGGGTCGTTGGAGTTGGGTACCAGGCCAAAGCTCCGGCTTATGAGGCTGGAGCACGGCGCACTACAAGCTCCCCTACAGCTTGGGATCCTCAAATCAGCGCTGTGATCAGCTTCACAGCGCGCTGCACTCACTTGGCCGTTGACTCATATGGGACTCCTCATTACCTCTCCCGAAAGGAGCGTGCGGTATGTTTGCGCTTTCCCTCCTGACCAAGTGGCAGTCTCAGCCTAGGCGCCCCGCAGTTGGGTTGGCGCTCGTGCTGCTCGTGACGGTGGTTGCCGCATGTAGTAGTGGGGCGACTGGCGCGCAGAAGACCGCTACGCCTACCCGCGCGACGAGCACACAGCGCGGCTGGCAGGTGGCCCATGGCATCGGTACCGGCGCGCTCCCCTACATCGCCTTCGCGCCCTCCGATCCCTCCACCGCCTACGCGTGCATCGCCGACATCAACGCGGCCTTCCAGGTCAGCGTATCGCACGATGCCGGCGCCTCCTGGATCCGCATTGCCGCACCGATCTCCGGCGCCTTCTGTCTGGTCAGCATCAACCCGGACAACCCGCGCGACGTCGTGCTCGTGAACAACTCCAGCAGCAGCGCGTTCAACCTCACGCGTTCGCTGGATGGCGGCGCGACCTGGCATCAGCAGAGCGCCGGCTCGCTCGCCTTTCAATCGCTCGGCTGGGTCGGCTCGACGCTCTACGTCGCCACCATCCTCACTGAGAACCCGGTTTCCTCCAAGACTGAGCTATGGGCGAGCGTGAGCGGCGGCCCGTTCATTGAGCGCGACCAGAACGGACAGATGCCGGGCATGACGCTCGGACTGGTGAGTCTCATCACTGGTCACGGCTCGACCATCTTCATTATGAACGGCGGGGCCTCCACCGGCAGTCCGACCTTCAAGGGCAGCGATGGCGGCGCTACATGGACCCAGGTCACCTTCCACGACGGCGGCCAGGTGGTTCATCTGGTGACTGCGACGCCCGACGGCCGGCTCCTCGCCGGCGTCTACGACAACGCGCCCACCACCTTGGCTCTCTCGCGCGACGACGGAACGACGTGGCAGCGCCTCGCCGCCCCTCCCTCGACTCTCACCGCGCTTGGTGACGTTATGCTCACGCCGGACGGCACCATGTACGTCACCTCCGACTACCTCAGTAGCGCGCAGAACCCCGACTACACCATCTACACGACGACGCCCACGGCCTCCCAGTGGTCTGCCGCCGCCATGCTGCCCGCTAATGCCTTCCCCGTCACCGTCGCCTGGGATGGCAGCGGCCACCCGACGGCCGTATGGGCCCGGCAGGCCCTCGACTCAGGCGCCACCAGCTGGCAGCTCATCAGCGATAGCGTGCTGCCCGCCGGCTGATGCCCGGCATTCCGATGCCGCCAGACGCTAGATCGCCAGTGCCTCACCGTCCGCCCGCTCCAGCGATCGCCCTCGGGCGCTGCTCCTGCCGCCACAGGAAGTGCCAGCTGCTGCGCTCCACCGGATCCTTCGTGCTCCTGTAGTGTCCTTCCAATTCCTCAATGGTCAGGTGCGGTTCAAACGAGATGCGTCGTGCTATATCTCCGTTCTACAACAGTGCGACCCGCCCGCCAGAGAGTTATGCTCAAGCCGTGCTACTTCGCTATGGTATAGCCCGCATCGTCCAGAGTCGTGGCAATCGTGTCCATCGACACCTGGGCTGGATCGTAGCGGAGCTGAACGCTCCGAGTTGCGATGTCGGTGTTCACGGTCTCGACACCGGGCAGTGCACCAAGCGCACCATTGATCGTTTTCACGCAATGCTCGCAGCTAATATCGGGAACTGAAAGAATGGTTTCCTCTGCCGTCGCCATGAGAAAAATGCTCCTATAAAACTCGTGTTGACTACGCTAAATTATTCGGATACCCGGATAGGCTCTCACCTGGACCCGTTTGTGCCTGGCCAAAGCGCCGGAGCCGCAACGAATTGCTCACCACTGTCACCGAGGAGAGCGCCATGGCTGCGGCCGCAAAGATGGGCGCATTTTGTTGCAGCAGTGGAATCGCCGGGGAAGCTATAGCAAGTGGTATCAGCACCGTGTTGTAGGCAAATGCCCAGAATAGGTTCTGGCGGATCACCCGCATCGTCGTCCGCGACAGCGAAAGCGCTACGGCAATGCTCCGCAAGTTCCCCTTTACAAGCGCCACGTCTGCCGCCTCCATAGCGATCTCTGTACCGGTCCCCATGGCAATGCCCACATCCGCCTGTACCAGCGCCGGCGCGTCATTGATGCCGTCTCCCGCGAAGGCGACGATCCTCCCTGACGTTTGCAGCGCCCGCACCTGGGCTGCCTTCTCACCTGGCAAGACCTCGGCGAGCACGCGCTGCGTAGGAATGCCGACCTGTGTCGCGACCGCTTCGGCCGTGCGTTGGTTGTCGCCAGTAATCATCCAGACCTCGAGGCCGTCCCGTTGAAGCTGTGCTACTGCCTCAGCAGAGCCGGTCTTGAGAGTGTCGGCAACGCCAATGACTCCTACCGCCTGCTGGTCTACTGCCACTAGCATCGGAGTCTTGCCAGCAGCTGCAAGCGTATCGAGTAGAGAAGCCAGGTTTATCATGCTCTTATCCGAGACTCCTCGTTTAGTCAGGAGCGCACGTGTGCCAACGAGCACGTCGTGGCCTTCCACGCGTGCGGCGATGCCGCCTCCAGGAATTGCTTCAAACGATTCTGGTGATACCGAAGGTCCCGAAGACGTCTCGATACCACGGGCCGCTGCACCGTCGACGATAGCTCGCGCAATCGGATGCTCGGAGACACTCTCGGCCACCGCGGCCAGATGCAGCAGTCTCGCCTCCGTGTATGACTCCGATGCCACGAAGGTGTCAGTGAGCTCGGGCTTGCCACGGGTAACAGTGCCAGTCTTATCCAGGAGCACCGCAGTAACTGCCTGGAGCCGCTCCAGGCTCTCACCACCCTTGATCAGGATGCCCTGCTCAGCGCCCTGTCCTGTGCCCACCATGATGGCCGTCGGTGTCGCCAGACCGAGCGCACAAGGGCAGGCGACCACCAGCACGGCGATACCCGCGACCAGCGCCACGATCCACGGACTGGAGTTGGATGCTGTCATAGGCGGCAAATAGCCAAACATGTACCCAGCTACCGACCAGTCGACGAACGTGAGCGCTGCAATGATCAGCACCGCTGGCACAAATATTCCAGCGACGGTATCGGCGAGTCGCTGAACCCTCGCTTTGGAACCCTGCGCCTGCTCGACGAGGCGAATAATGCTTGCCAGCATGGTATCGGCGCCGACCTTGGTGGCCTGAATCCGTAGCATGCCCGTCTGATTAATGGTCGAGCCGATGATGGAGTCGCCCGCGATCTTCTCGACAGGGAGGCTTTCACCAGTCAGCATCGATTCATTTACGGATGAGTTCCCTGCCAGCACCACGCCGTCGGTCGGTACCTTTTCACCCGGGCGCACTACCAACTCATCTCCCGCGACTACTTGCTCAATAGGAAGATCCAGCGTGTGTCCGCTACGAACCACGTGGGCAATGTTGGCGCGAAGTCCGGCCAGGCGTCGGAGCGCCTCGTTGGTCTGGCCTTTGGCACGTGCCTCGAGGTACTTCCCTAGATATATCAGACTAATGATCAGTGCAGTCGTGTCGTAGAACGTGATATTGCCAACTACCTGTGGCGCAACTGTCGAAAGGACGCTCATGAGGAACGCGGCGGTCGAGCCGAGGCTCACCAGCACATCCATATTGGCGCCGCCGTGGCGCAGGACTCGAATCGCCGTCCGGTGAAAGTCCCAGCCGACGTAGCCCCAGACCGGCGCGGTGAGCGCCAGCAGCAGCATATTTTCACCAGGGAAGCGGTCCATGAAAAACATGGAGAGCAGCACTACCGGCACAGTAAGCCCAATACCCAGGAGCAGGATGTTGCGCTTGTGCCGTAACTCGCTGGCGCGGCGCTCGGCGTCATAGTCGGATGGCGCCTCGGTCGTGCCCGAAGCTATATTCGGCACCGTTGGCGCGACCGACTCGGCGCCATAGCCGGCCCGCTCCACCGCAGTGACCAGGTCCTCAGGCGATGCGGTCGCCGGATCGTAACCTACTGTGGCACGCTCAGTGGCCAGGTTGACAGTGGCTGAGGCGACCCCGGGAACTTTGGCGAGGCTGCGCTCCACGCGGCGGACGCAGGAGGCACAGGTCATACCACTTATGGCGAGCTGTGCCGTTATGGCATCTGGTGGAGCTGACGCGTCGATTACCATCAATTGCGCAGAGCGCGTGCTAGGAGTCTGCACTCGTTCCTGTAGTTCGGCCATATCTCAAATTCCTCCCCACGATGGGATGACACATCTCGTCTGGGTATGCTGACCGCAACGAGCGCGTGCGTGTGCTAGCGATTGCCTGCAAGGTTATAGAGCTGGACTAACTCCTCAATTACGGCCTCTTCGCGCCCCTCTTTGATGCCATCTGGCACACAGCCGTGTAGGTGATTCTCCAGGATCAGCGCCTCCAGTTTCTCAATGGCTTTGCGCACGGCATAGGTCTGGCGCAGGATATCCACGCAGTAGACGTCGTCCTCGACCATCTTGCGAATACCGCGCAGATGTCCTTCGATATAGTTCAGTCGCTTGAGCACATCCGGCTTCTCAGCTCGCATTGGATCTCCTCCTTACCCATACCCACCCGGTGGGGGTTATTCTCAGACTATAGCATCCGTGTCAAAAGATGCGCAAGAGGTCGCACTGGGTCATGTCTGACCATGTCGGGGGGGTGGTACTGACAGATCGCGGATCCTAGCCGGTACGCATCTTACCCGTGGGCGCAAGCGCTGTCGACGGTCTCGATTCGAGCCGTCGACAGCGCTTGAACTTCGATGCCATACCCCGTATAATCTGGCGCCGCATCCTGGTCGGCGACGAGTCCCCCACTGAATCCACCACCGGTTGCAAACTGACCAGCTGGACAAATCGCTGATCCTTCGGAATTGTTGCCGACCGCGGCCGGTACTGTGAATGTCGTCTGGATATCTGGACCCATACTTACCCCGGTGCGCGTGCACAGCGCGAATACTTCCGCCGCGGCGCTCCCCATAATGTGCCAGCCACAAGCGCGAGAAACCGACGAGCCATTACCCTAGTGGAGCGTATCATGACAGCGCTCGCGCATGTCGCTTCCGCTTGGGTCGGAAGCAGACGTAGAGAAGCACGGCAATACCACTGAGTAACACGATGGTGAGTGCCACCTCAGGCGTCCCGATCGGAAGTGTTGGCAGCCAGGTGGGCAGCGCATGTGCCGGAAGGTCAGCGCCGATAGCCATGGGTGAGGTACCAAATGGGGCTACCCGGATCACCCCGCGAGAGGTGACACCCAAGTCATAGGTTACTTCGCTGCTTGGCGCATCAAGGGAAAGATAGGTCAGCCAACCATCGGGGCGCACCCAGCCCATATTGCGGTCTGTCGAAAGATCATGGTAGAGACTGGCATTCATCGGCTCCTGGAACGCGAGCTGGAAGCCTGGCGCACCGGGAATTTGGGTGCCAACCGGCGACTGGCCGGCCACAGCGCCCACATCGCTGGTATTGAGTGGCTTATCCGTAAGCAGATAGAGGTCCGCCTGCACCTGCTGGCCGTCCAGTGCCAGGACTTCGAGTGGCACCCAGGGATGCGCGGTTCGCATAGTAATGAGAATCGGGGTCCCGTCACCCTGCACCTGATGACGAGCTCTGACGGCGCTGGTGTCGAACTTGGCGGCCATGAAGTATGGGCTACCAGCCGCATAGCGCAGCAGATGTGCGCGCGTCTCGTCACTTAGGGTAAAGCCGTTTCCGGCGCACCAGTTCAATACTTCCTGGCCGCTGCCCTTGAGCACAGTGATATTGAGCGCTTCGATGGTGAGCTTTTGCAGGACTTGGGCGGACGCAGGGGCGGCAGCAGTGCTCGCCGCTCCGAACTGCAGTGGCTGTGGCTGCGTCTCGCGCGCGAGACGCTGGAGCGTCCAGGCACCACCTTCCTGTATCTTCTCAGGCACAGTGGGAAGAGGCACTATCCAGCCCAGGGACGAGACATCGCCCTGATAGGTAAAAGCTGTCATATAGTGCTCGATGCCGTCATGCCAGGCGACCAGCGTCGCGGCCCGCTCGAGTCGCACAGCGCCATCCGGTGCCACGAGTCCACCGCAGGCGGCGGCGGGCAACGCCTGCATAATCATAAAGACCGTCAGCGCAAGAACAATCACGATGGGCGCCAGGAGCTTGCCCGCCACGAAGCGCCGAGACAGGAAGGTGCACCGCATTCAAAATTCCCCTGCTAAAGACCACTACCGGCGGACTCGAAGATATTTCGTCATGTCCGGCCGGTTTCCATGCCCCCGAACACGGGTTTTCCGTCACTCTTGGGTAAAATCCTGGTGAATGGGAGGCTTCGCGTCCATGACGGTATTGGCTACCGAAAAGTTCCTGCTACTTCCACTGAAGGTTTGTTTTACCTTACTCCCTCAGCCTCTCACCCATCCTCGCAGAGCGCAGAGCGCGGCCAGCAGCAGGCAGAACCAGGCAGCAAGCAACTGATGTCCAGCGGTGAGAAAGAGAATCCCACCTGCCAGTGCTGCCGCGAACATAATGGGCCAGGTAAAGCCAGGCACTGGAGCACTGCTACCGGCGTTGCTTCCAGCCCTGCGCCGGATCCTGCTGAGCGGTCCTCGGAGTTCCGTATCCACTTTGATCTGGAGCTCTCCCGATTCCAGCCGAGCCAGGACTTGCTCCACCCGCTGTGGAAGCTTAAGCAACGCGGTCCCCGTGGTCAGCAGCTCGCCCAACAGATCCCTGGCGAGCTGTTCCACCCCACTGCCGTCAAGCCCCAAAAAGGCACGCGCATAGGGGGTGGCGACTTGGAAGGCGTCAAATTCCGGGTCCAGTTGGGTTGCAACACCCATCAGCAGGCCGATGGCTCGTCCGGTGAGAGCAAACTGCGCTGGAATTCGAAAGGGTTCCCCATAGAGCAGTTGCCTGACGTCCTGCAGGATGGAGGCAAGCCCCACTTCCTTGACCGTGCCGAGTCTCATTCCGGCATAGCACTCCAGCAGCCAGGACAGAGAACGCTCGAGAGAGGCCAAGTTGACTTTTGTGTCGACAAAGCCGAGATGTGAAAGGGCTACCACCAACAATCGCGCGTCGCGTGCGAGTATGGCCAGGAAGGCTTCTTTCATGAAGTGCCGCATCCGTTGGGTATAGACCCCTACCATACCGAAATCAACCATGATGATTATCGGATCATTACCATCCTGCCCTGCTGCGACCAGGAGATTAGCTGGATGGGGATCTGCATGGAAGAATCCCATCTCAAAGAACTGATAGAAGTACGCGTCCACAGCGCGTTTGGCTAGCTGATGGCGATTGATCCCTGCCGCATCAAGAGTGGCAAAGTCATCGATTTTCACGCCGTCAATCCATTCCAGTACGAGCAGGCGCCGCGAGACATATTGCTCATAGACGCGCGGAATATAGATCGTAGGATCATCCTTAAACATGGACTGGAATCGCTTGGCGTTGGCCGCCTCGCGTACGTAGTCGAGTTCTTCGTAGATTGTGCGCGCAAATTCGCTGTAGAAACCCATGAGATCGATGACGTTGCGCCTGCCGACGAAGCGCGTTATGAGCCAGATTACCGCGTGAAGGGCGCTCAAGTCCAGCTTGACAATCTGATCAATCTGGGGGCGCTGAACTTTCACCGCCACTGTCTCCCCGGTAGAGGCCAGAACGGCTTGATGCACTTGGCCGAGCGATGCCGCTGCGATGCATGTACGGTCAAGGACGCTGAACACCTCAGCAATAGGCTTACCCAGCTCGGACTCGACGACGTCGCGTATCTGTTCATAGGGCGCGGGAGGTACACTGTCCTGCAACGTGCTGAGGACGTCGATGGCCCGCTCCGGCAACAAGTCGACGCGAGTACTGAGGAACTGCCCCAACTTGATCAGCACCGCATCCTGTTTGATTGCTGCATCGCGTAAGGCGGTGGCCACTCCAACCAGCGCGTCTTCATTGGACTGAGCCTCCTCGTTGCCAGAGGCCTCTGCACCGATCACTCGGCGATGCTCGCGATACATGACCCACATGATCCAAATGAAGAGTCGTGCGAGGCTGAGAAAGCGCTCCATCTGGCGGAGTCGACTGATCCGAAGAGCATGTGTCTCTATCTCACGCCTACCTTTCCTTCCGAAGAGGTTCTTCAGTGCAGATCAACAGCACACTGGTTGCAGAAACGCAGAAACGATACCCGTCTTTTCGGGTTGCTCGGGGAGAGCCCGGCGGCCAGAAGGATCAGTCCTTGTCGTGAGTTCGAACGAGCATGTGTCCATGCGTAGGACCATGGGCATCTTCGCCGGAACGGGTTGCTACGCCACTCCCTTCGGCCATCCGGTCAATGGCGTCAGCAAACTCGCGTACCAATGCCGCCCATCCGCGCGTAAACTCACGGCCGGCAGACATGAAATGCTTACGCGGCTTTGCTGGAATCCGGGTGACGGGTAGAAGCGTCACACTCTTTCCAGACTTCAGCAGGCTGTGGACGAAGTGACGTGTCGCCACCTCGAGTTCCTCATGCTCAAGTTGCCCATGAAGTCTCTGCTCCTCTTGCTTATCCTGCACGTCTTTCATATAATTGCCTCTCTTTTGTGCCTAGCGTACCTGCACGACTCACGCCTACTGGGCCCATCTGTAAGTTCGAGCCGAGACGTATCTCATCCGGTCTCACCTCATACCCACGGCCAAGGCGGGATTACTCATCAAGAAGACGCTCACGACGACTGATCAGCCAGATTGCAGGGACTTCGCTCTGCGCTACGCTCGATTGCGCCGCAGCGGGCAGGATCAGATACTAGTGACTGCCGACTCGCCTGGTTTCCTACCTGCCATTCATTGCAGGGCAGGAGTCGTGCCATGTCATCGAACAAGTGGCAAGCTCATCTCCTTGTCTCGTTGATCGGCAACCGGACGGCACTCATTTGTCAGGGGAAGAGGATCTGCAGGAATTAGAGACTTTTGGCGAAGGGGGGCTATCTCAGCCAGCTAATTTCGGCTGGCTAATTGGGATAGTCTTCGGCCGTATAGTGTCGCTACACGGGCTTAGGTCATTGTTAGTCATTGGCTTGCAGCCAAACAGCTAGCGCAGTGGCGACAGCAGCAGCAGCGTAATCCGCCGGAATGATTGCCAGCGGCGCCGCCTACTTGCCTGTTGACGCTCACGCATGAGTCGCCGCTCCGCTCGCTCCCGCGCCTCGTGTTCGCGCAGACGCTCGGCCACCTCTGGAGGAGCCGGCACCAAGCGGCTGCCGCTCCAGATCCAGTACTCGATATCATGCTCGCCGGTAAAGGGATCGGGGAACGGCTCGCCGGAGATCGTCTCTATAGAGTCTGCAATTGCTTCGTAGATAGTGTAGGGAGCAGCCTCATTTGCAACTATGGGTCCGGCAGACCTGGAAACTATAGGTCTGCCGACAATCCTATTGGCAACCTTATCTTCCGGCAATGGGACCGCATCGACCTGGCCTGCGTATTCCATGGGCAGGTCACTGTACGCTCTCTCTACGTCGTCCATGTCACCCATCTTTGGGCCCCTCGTGTAGCTATCGAACCTGGAGATGTGCCTCACTGCCTCCAAAGTGACGATATCCGCAGTTCGATCAAGATTGCCTCAAGACGGCGAAGAAATGGCTCAAGATTTTCTAAAGATTGGTACAAACTTCCTCCGGAAGTGCTCCTACCTGGATGTCGGGACGATGATCGTTATTGTCTACTCGCAACCAAAAGAAATAGCGTACAATGGATTGGCGAGGGCGCCGCTTAGCGACGTGCACAGGTGTGTGACGTCCTCTTTGTACTAGGGATAGTTGAAAATGGCAGATATCGGCGAAGCAGGCGCAGCGCTGGCAAAGGCGCCAGCACCGCAACGCTCAAGGGACGAGCACGGCAGCAACCGATTAGGCGCATTCCTCTGTTGGGCAGTTGTCTTTGCTGATATCGGTACATCAGTCTATTATGTACCTGGCCTTCTCTATGGGCAGGTAGGGAAGGCTCGCTGGCCTCTTCGTCATCATGACCTTAGTGGTATTCTTGCTGCTTACTCTGAAGTATGCGGAAGTGAGTGTTCGGTTTCCCGAAGGTGGAGGTGTGGTCACCGTCGCGGCCCATGGACTGAATCCCTGGGCTGGTGCCGTTGGCGGTATGTTCATCCTGGTAGACTATTTTCTGACCTCTGCCATAAGCTCGCTCTCAGGTCTGCAATACTTCCAAACGGTGATTCCCGGCATAGCACCCTACGTTCTCAGTATCACGATCGTCGTCGTCATATTGCTGGGAGTGCTAAATTGGTATGGCATTAAGGAGAGCGCCATCTTCAGCGCCACCATTGCGGTGGTCGCTTTCATCAGCGATATCGCCATCATCTGCTTTGTCTTCCTGCGGGTGCCTCCGCAGACCATTGGCCTGGTTTTTCGTGACATGTTCTCAGGTCACCATCTTGGCCTGCCTATTATCCTTACCGGTTTTGCTGGGGCATTCCTGGCATTCTCTGGCCTGGAAAGTATTTCGCAGCTTTCGCCGGTCATGAAGACCCCTCGCAACAAGACCGTCTCCTGGGCACTGGCTTTGGTTGTCGTGACAGTAGGTTTAACCAGTCCACTCTTGACTGTCTTCTCAACGACGCTCTTAACCGACCCAGCGATTCTTCACGCAACCCATGCCGCATCAACACTTTCGGGTGGCCCCCCCGACCCGAACCAGTTTATCTCTGAGTTGGCACGGGCTTTTGGCGGCCCTGCACTCGGTATTCTGACGGCCATTACCGCCTCTACCCTGTTGATCTTTGCCTGCAATACCGCAATTATCGGCACCTACCATGTCTTCCTGGCCCTCGCACGCATGCAGTTCTTCCCGAGGATTGTCGAGCATCGTAATCGCCTGCGTGACACTCCTCATGTGTCGATTGCGCTGGCGACTGGAATTCCTATCCTCGTGCTCATTGCGGTGCGCGGCAACATTACTATCCTGGGTGATATGTATGCGTTCGGTTTGCTTGGTGCGTTCTCGCTGACGTGCCTTTCGCTTGATGTCATTCGGTGGCGCGAGCGGTATGGTGGAGTCATCGATCGGCCTCCTCCCGAGCGCGCAGAGTATGTCGGGAGTCGTGGCGCCGAACTTCGAAAGCTCCTTGCTACATTGTTGTCGCAACGACTCGGCCCGCAGACAGTTCAGCGCCTGTGGCAAGCGTACGAAAAAGCGGATGAAGTTAGCCAGTGGACCATCCTACGTACGCGACCGATAACTATCCGATTGAGACGGTGGTGGCCCGAATTCAGATACTACGTTGGCTTCGTGACCACATTCCTTGTTTCAGCTGCCTGGCTTATCAATCTGAAGTCAAAACCTCTTGCGACTGCGTTCGGTGGCGGCTTTACGCTTCTTGGAGTTGGTATCGCCGTCATCCACTATCGCTATCAGCAGCGGGAGGGCCGCCCACCCGTCTTCACAACGGCGCTACGCTACCTGCCCGATGCTGTATTGGTGGTTCTGACCGCCCTCTCCGAGCATAACGAGCAGGTCATTCGGGCTGCAACCGAATCCGCCGATGGAAATCCGTTGGTGTTTCTCTATCTCGGCCAAACTGTGCGCCGCAATGTCCAGCAGTTGGAATTTAACGACCCCTATCTCTTCGATCAGCAGGCGCAAGACCTGTTCTCGGAGGCTGCTGTAGCTGCTGATCGCAGTCACTTGCCGGCCCAATATGTGTATCGACTCAGTAGTTCGAGTGCCGTGCGCGAGGCCTGGAGCGTCGTGCGCCCCAGAGAAATCATCGCCGATTCCGCCACCGCCAAGGCGATCTCGATTGGACTGGCACCACATTATGTTCGTTACCAAACGGTGGATGGTGCTCGGGTAGCACACTACGTCGAACGGTATGTAGCAGGACTAGATGACCCGCTCATACCAGGAAATGGGAGGATGAATGGCGTGACAACCTCGGAGTCCCGTCAATTGAAGTAAGAAGCAGCGCCAGACGCTCTTTCAGTGCTCTATCCTCCCCATCACGTGACGGACCGGCGATAGCATACGCTCAGCAATCCACCGGTAAAATTGCCAGCGCTGTTGTCTGTAAGACTTTTGACGCTCGCGCAAGAGTTGTAACTCTTCCTGGTCCAGTGCTTCTTGCTGCCGTCTACGCTCCTCTGCCTCGGGAGAGGCGCGCACGAGACGAGTTCCGGTCCAGACCCAATGCTGGATACCGATAGCCGAATCCGGGAAAGGTTCGCGATTCAGTTGTTCTTCTACGTCGGCGATCGCTGCTTCAATGGTATAGAGGGGGATCTCGGCTGGTAGATCATTATTCGCTCCATGCAAATCGTGCATCTCCGGCACCCTGTCGTTCTAGTACAGCCCTTATGCCGCTGCTCCGGCGACTCTCAATTGACCGCGTCCCAACATTCCGCTTGGCAGCTGGGCTGGGCGAGCAATGCACTCACCCAGCTGACTTCATCCGCGTTCATCGATCTGTCTGCTCTGCTTAGCGCTTGCTGACATACATATCGAGTTCATGCGCACCAAAACTGCCAAGGAGTGCTGAGACAATCGGGGACCGCATGGCTCGACCCAACACGTCGGGATGCTCGTCACGCGCATGTTGGTGCAGAGCCGCCAACTGCTGTAGCGTCACTTTCTTGAAATCAACCCCGGTAAATGGCTCCACGTGGGAGGCCCTCGATCTTTGGAATCCCCGCATAAACTCTTCCGCCAGTGTGGTCCGTTGCTGCTGGTTCAATTTGGCATAGATAGCTTCAGGGTTCTCGTTGGAAAGCTGGCCATTTGACATTTGGTGATGCCTCCTTTGCCATCTGCTCTTCTTGTCTGTGCTAGGGACGTGAGACCACTATAGGATGTCGCTGCTACCGCCACATCGCACAAGCGTGTGAGCTTCGCCGTCACTCTTTCGAGTGAGAGATCGTAGTCCGTCGAAGAGGAGACGGATACGGCGAGGCTCCAGGTCCTTGCGCTCTCAGACGGAGACTTTCGCCCGCCTCCTGGATCACGCTCCGGAGCGCTGGTACCCCTTCCTGTTTCCCAACCAGTGCGTATGCTCCAGCAGCATTGGCCTGCTCACGCCTGGTCGCATCATCCTGCAGACTGAGGAGGACGATCGCACTCTGCGGCACTGCCGCATGTAGTGCCGAGGTAGCAGCGATGCCCACCATTGGCGGCATTGAGAGATCCACCAGTATCACGTCGGGAGACAGTTCGCGTACGAGTAGAAGCGCATCAGCATCAGAATGTGCTTCCCCAACCACGATCACCTCTGGTACATGATCGAGCCACATGCGCAACCCCTGGCAGACTAGTGGTTCATCCTCAACCAGTAGCAGCCTGATCATGATCTGCTCATCATCGACTTGTGGTCTTTCGTTAGCCCTATATCTCTTTGCATGGTACACTGAAGAACCAACAGGCGCCTCCGGCGTAACTGCGGTGCACGTCCGGTATCCATCATGTCTTCTACTGCTGCAGAAACTCTACGCTCTCATCTAGCTCGCATCGTCGCCCGATAGAGTGAATGCAGCCCTCATCGTAAGCTGTAGGCGGAGCTCACTCGAAAGAAGGAGGACCCATGGCGATTCGTGTATTACTTGCCGACGATCATAGTGTCGTACGCGAAGGACTGCGCATGTTCCTGGGTCGCGACCCAGAGTTAGCCGTGGTGGGCGAAGCTGCCGACGGAGTAGAAGCTGTGCAGTTGGCACGACAACTGCAGCCCGATGTCGTACTCATGGATTTGTTGATGCCGGTGATGGATGGGGTTGCCGCTACCGCTGCGATTCGCGACGAGCTGCCCGCAACCGAGGTGATCGCGCTTACCAGTGTGCTGGAAAGCGATTCGGTGGTGAATGCGGTCAAAGCTGGAGCTATTGGCTACCTGCTCAAAGATACTCAAGCAGCAGAACTGCGCCGAGCGATCAAGGCTGCCGCTGCCGGGCAAATCCAGCTCTCTCCCCAGGCAGTGACCTATCTCGTGCATGAGATGCGAGTCCCAGATATGCCGGAGACGCTGACCGAACGGGAGACAGAGGTGTTACGCTTGCTTGCCAGAGGACAGTCAAACAAGGAAATTGCGAGGAATTTGCAGGTGGCGGAGGATACCGTCAAAACCCATGTTCGGCATATTCTGGTGAAGCTTGGCGTGCAGAGTCGGACCCAGGCGGTCTTGGCCGCAATGCGGCTCGGTCTTGTCTCGTTGGCTGATAAATAGTCGACCATGTCACGACGAGAGAGAGTTTGCAGGCATGAAACAGGTTGCCGGTTTCGCTGGACAATGCGAACGACCAGAATGGTTTTGGAAGCGCACTGGATTCGACAGTCTTGTCGCATTTGGCGGAGTCGCAAGTGCTACCGCCATGATCAGCTTGACACACCTCTATCCACGAATTCCGACGATATCGTTCGTGTACCTCCTTATAGTTCTATTTGTCGCAAGTACGCGGGGATTGTACGCAGCGATTCTGGCGTCGCTCCTCGCATTTTGTGCCTACATCTTTTTCCTCGTGCCGCCACTCTACACCTTTCTCGTGCCGCGAATCGAAGACCTTTTCACGTTGGCGGTGTTTCTGGCGACGGCCATCATTACCGGACAACTCGCGTCGGCATTGCGCCGACGGGCAGAGCAAGCGCAGAGTCGAGAGCGGGAACTGAGGGCACTCTACGAGCAGGCGCAAGAGCTTGCTGCGCTCCAGGAGCGGCAGCGCCTGGCTCGTGAGCTACATGACTCCGTTTCTCAAGTCCTCTATGGAATCAGCCTGGGGGCGCACACTGCCCGCGAAGCGCAGGCGAGTGAACCAGAACAGGTTACCCCCGCGCTAGACTATGTCATAACACTCGCCGAGGCCGGACTCGCGGAGATGCGTGCGCTGATCTTTGAGCTCCGCCCCGAGTCACTGGAGCGAGAAGGTCTCGTCGCTGCTCTCACCAAGCAAGTGGCGATTTTGCGAGCTCGGCATAAATTGATCGTCGAAGTAGATCTCTGTGACGAACCGGGGTTTACTGTTGACATGAAGCACGCACTCTATCGTGTCGCACAAGAAGCACTTCATAACATTGTCAAGCATGCTCGGGCTGGAACCGTCTGCCTGCGCCTCGCACAACTCAGCCGAGAGACCATGCTTGAGGTGCGTGATGATGGACGAGGCTTTGACGCTACCAGGGCCTTTCCGGGCCATTTGGGATTGCATTCTATGCACGAGCGTATCGCCAAGTTCGGTGGCACTCTCACCATCGAGAGCTCACCAGACAAAGGAACCACTATACGGGCCAGGATTCCCTTACCAGTAAGAGACACTGCCTGAGCGGCAGCCCGGATACACATCAACGTCGTTTTGATAGATCACCTGGGCCAATTGGCAACGTCGACGGTGGGCGCGGCGTATACTCTCCTTTATAGACATACCACGCACGCGATGAAGCTCGCGCGGCGCTCCCACAAGGGAGCTGATAGCTTCTACCATCAATCTCAGGCACAACCAGTGTGCTGAGAGAGAAACATCCAGGCTGGCAGAAGCTTTTTTTGTGGGCTCATGTGCGCCTCCTCTGCCTTCTGGGTGTTTCCTCTCCACCCCTGGCCGTGCCTCTCGTCCAAGATCCAGGTCCACTCTGGTAAGCTGCGTGCCCAGGTTTTCTGGTGCTGCACTTGGCAAAACATAGCAGTCGCGAGCAGGTGGACTGTGGCTTTTCTTCCCCGAATCTAACGGTCATGACATGGCGTGGTTAGGAAGGAAATTTGTGCGTGTCGTTCTTTAGTCCCGGTTTGACACTCGGCAGTACACAGTTGAGTCTGCCACTGGTGGCAAGTAATGACTATCTGGTCGCAGCCGTCTGGCTTGGCCTGGCGCTCCTGGCCAGCCTCATCTCCATCCGCACCGGCATCTCGGTCGCGCTCACAGAGATCATTGTTGGAGTGCTGGCTGGTAACTTCCTGCATCTGCAGGCCACTGATTGGATCACCTTTCTTGCCGGCGTTGGCAGCGTGCTGCTGACGTTCTTGGCCGGCGCGGAGATCTAACCAGACGCGTTTCGCCGGACTTGAGGGCAAGCCCCACCCTGGGTGGGTTCGCTTCTTCACCCCCTTCCTGGGGGCGTTTGCTGTGGCGTTTTGGGGCGTACACTGGAACTTGCCGGCAGCGGAAATCGCCGGCATTGCGCTCTCGACCACCTCGGTAGCCGTCGTCTATGCCGTCATGGTCGAGACTGGTCTCAATCACTGACCGGGCGGGTTGGTCTCAAGCCCCGGCTGGGCAACTCTACCACGCTACTCATGTCGACTGGTCTGACCTTTGGGACGATCTCGGCGCTCTTTGGCTACAGTCACGGCTACATCAACATCACCCAGTATACTGTGCTGGTTACTGTGGTCATCTTAAGTGCTGTCGTGCCGACTATGATAGCGTAGCGTTTCTTTCAGCCACGCATAGAGCTGGGTGAAGCCAACTTTCTCTTTGGGTCGACCGGCAAGTCGAATGCAGGTGAAGACGAGGAAGAGCAGGAAGTTGCTGGCGTATGCGCCAGTGTAGGTAACTTGATCCCAGGCCGAAGCCGGATTACGATCAAAATATGTGATCGTAATCCGGATTGACATAACGGAGAAGAACGTTGGTGAACTTTGATGAGTGGTTGCTCATCTCCTCAATTCTCCTTTTCTTGAGTATTGTTGCCTGGATAGCCTCGCACAGGTTGGGCATTCCCGCTCTCCTACTCTTCTTAGGCATCGGCATGCTGGCTGGTTCGGATGGCCCTGGGGGCATCTATTTTAATAATGCGGCCATCGCAGAGTCCATTGGCGTAGTTGCGCTCGCTTTCATTCTGTTTGCCGGCGGACTTGATACCCAGTGGAGAGTCGTTCGTCCCGCCCTTGGTGCGGCCGTCGCCCTCGCGACCATCGGCGTATTGATTACGGCTGTGGTCGTGGCGATCTTTGCGGTACTCATCGCGCATATGTCCATTCTGGAGGGACTGCTCTTAGGCGGCATGCTCTCGGCAACCGATGCTGCCGCCGTCTTTAGCGTGCTGGGAGCAAGAAAGCTTCATCTCTCAGGGAAGCTCCTTCCGCTGCTCGAATTGGAATCAGGCCTCAACGATCCAATGGCCGTCTTTCTCACTATCGGTCTGATCCGCCTGCTTACCAATCCGCACGAGTCCATATTCGCCGTGCTCCTGCTTTTTCTGCAGCAAATAGGAATAGGTGCCATTAGTGGACTGGCCCTCGGCTGGGGAGCAATTCTGATCATTAGTCGTCTCAAGTTCGATATCGAAGGACTCTATCCAGTCCTTACGATCGCGCTGGTCTTGCTCACATATGGGCTGACGGCCACGCTGGGGGGGAGCGGATTTCTCGCCGTCTACCTGGTGGGGTTGATGCTGGGCAACAGTAGACTCCGACGTGTGGATCAACTCAACCGCTTTCACGATGGGCTAGCATGGGTAATGCAAATCGGCATGTTCTTGGTTCTGGGTCTGCTCGTGTTTCCATCACATCTTCCAGCCCTCCTTGGGATCGGACTCCTGATCACCGGAGTCTCGGTCTTTGTTGCTCGCCCTGTAAGTGTCCTTCTCGTCTTGCTGCCGACGAAGATGGACCTGCGAGAAAAGCTCTTCGTCTCCTGGGTGGGATTGCGGGGAGCGGTTCCGATTGTGCTAGCAACCTTCGCGTTGCTTGCTGGCCTGCGCGATGGGGCGTTTCTCTTCGATCTGGTCTTCTTTGTAGTGCTTGCTTCGGTGCTGCTCCAAGGGACATCAGTTCCCTTTGTGGCAAAATGGTTAGGAGTGGTCAGATCCTCATCAAGTGATGAGTGAATATGATCTGGATCCCTAAATCATTCCCAAATACTACGACGACGCTTCTCCCATTCGAACCAGTCGAAGCGGCCGGGCCGTCATCAGACGCGTTGCGGTCCGCCGGTTGGCGGCCGGTTTCGCAGGCGAAGAGCACATCCGCCGCCAGAACCACCTTGAGCGCATAGAGGAGCACCTCGGCATACGGCAGCGCGTTGTGCAGCACCGGTCCCAGACGCAGGTCATGCAGCACCATGCTGGCCGCGGTCCAGCCGAGCACGAGCGCGGCGACATCCAGGAGCCAGGGCAGCCGTCGAATAAGTCCGGCCACGAGCGCGCTGCCAGCCAGCACAAGGGCGATGCTCACGAGCAAGCCGAAGCCCAGCACAAGCACGTTGCCGTGTGCCAGCGCCCCAATCGCCAGGACATTATCCAGACTCATGGTTACGTCCGCGACGAGGATGGTAAGGAGCGCGGCGGCGAAGCCGCGCGGTGGTGCAGGCGCGGTGCTTCGGGCTCCGTGGCACGAGCGGTGCCGGCTCATCTCCTTGTTCCCCCTGTTTCGCCTTAGCCGAGTCTCGCTCGGCCAGCAGGCGCACCGCAATCAAAAGCAATGCGAGGCCGCCAATGGCCTGCAAGAACGGCAGCTGCAGCAAGAGGGTGGCGGCAATCGCGAATGCAATGCGCAGCATCGCCGCGCCCGCGCCACCGATCGCAATCGCATATGTCCGCTGGCGCGGCGGTAAGCCCGCCGCTGCTGCGCCAATCACCAGCGCATTGTCGCCGCTGAGCGCCAGGTCCACCAGGATGATTCCGCCGAGCGCGCCAAGGAATTCAACCATGTAGAGATGTCTATCCCGTGGCAGTTGTGGCGGCCAGAGGAAGCGTGAACCAGAACGTCGAGCCGCTGCCAGATACGCTGTCGATGCCTACCTCGCCGCCATGATACTGAACAATGGTACGTGCAATATGCAAGCCAAGGCCCAGTCCGGCACCCGAGCCGCTTTGCTGCTTGATACCTGGCACACGGTGGAAGCGGTCCCAAATGTGATCACGCTGTTCGAGAGTGAGGCCAGGTCCCTGATCGCGCACCGAGACACGGGCCGAAGTGCCATCCATCCGCAGCGCCACGGCCACCGGAGCACCTTCCGGCGAGTATTTCAGTGCGTTGGTGAGGTAGTTCGTGACGACTTGCCCGACGCGCATCGCATCGGCGTTGACGTATATCGCGCGATCGGGTAGGTCGAGAGCAATCGCGCGGTCGGGCCACGACAAGCGCTGCTCGTCCACCGCATCCTGCACGATAGTGGCCAAGTCGCAGAGGTCAAGATGAAACTCCAGCTTGTTTGCTCGTATGCGCGAGACGTCCAGCAGGTCTCCGATCAAACGATTTTGCCGGTCTACCTGCTGCTCAGCGGTGGAGAGTAGCCAGTCTATGGCCTCTAGCTGGCGTGGGATATCTTCCGGTGGCGCCTCGCGCTCGGTGCGGGCTGCTAACCGGTGTAGACGCCGGTCGATCAAATGCAGCGCCATTGTGAGGCTGGTGAGTGGGGTACGAAGCTCATGGCTCGCGATGCTCAGAAATTCGTCTGTGCGGGCGTTTGTCTCGCGCAGAATCAGCCCTCGCGCCTTTTCCTGCGCGTAGTCATCTACGGCCCGCTGCCGCGCCTGCTCGATTCCATTGGCAGCGACGCTAATAATCACGCCCACCGCGAGGAAGAGGGCGACCTCAATCATATCGCCAGTGTGGGCCATGCCGCCGTGGGTTGTCAGGGGCAGCGCGACGATTTCCAGCAAGGCGGCGCCTACAACTGTCGCCAGCAAGCTGGGTGCCGCTCCCCAGCTCAGTGCCACTAGTGCAACGACCAATGTGCTCAAGATGTCGGGGTACGAAAATGTTGGCAAGACCGCGACGAGGAATAGGCTCGCAAAGAGGCCACGACCTGAAGGGCGGTGGCGAGGACGTACCCCGTACCAGGACGGCGCAGCGGCTCCGGCAACCAGGGCGGTACGAATGTGTTGTCGATTATCCACTGACGGATAGCCTGCCATGGCGAGATTGTTTTGTGCGGAGCAGGGTGATCGTGCCTGGAAAGCTTGCGTTTTACCATTGCACGCTCACTCACCGGATGCGGTGTCGTGCTCATGGCCCCCCTCCTTGATAATTAAATGAAGTGTAGAGTGTAGGTGGCGCGGCAGCACTGGCAAAGCCCACTCTGGATTCTACGCGCTGGTACCGGCACTTGTACACAAGAGGACACCTTGGAAGCCCAAACATTTGCACGTGAGGTGTCTTTCAGTATCGCTTCTCATACTTTGGGAGCAGGTCAGAGGCTGTATTACCAGAGGCTGTATTATAGGAGAAACAGACATTCATTCATTGATGTGGATGTCCGGTAGTCTTCTAGTATTTGACGTGGTAGGACGGTGAGGCTGAGCAATCTCCCTCACCGGGCATCAATGGCTCGCAGTGGCGGTGCAAAGGAGCAAGCTCGTGGATTTTAGCCTGGACGACGAACAGAAAATGGTTCAACAGACGGTACGGAGTTTTGTCAACCGTGAACTGATTCCCCTGGAAGGTCAGGCACTGCTGAATGAGCGGGAAGGGCGCCCCGGTCTGGAACAGGAGAAAATTCGCGAATTGCAGCAGAAGGCCAAGCAGATGGGCTTCTGGGGCATTAACACTCCAGAGGAATACGGCGGGGCGAATCTTGGCCCGATCATGGTCGCGATCACCGCCATGGAAATTGGGCGCACGTTTGTGCCGTTCGCTTTCGGCGGCAACGCTGATAATATTCTCTACAACTGCAACGACGAGCAGAAAAAGCGGTACCTGATCCCAACGATCAATGGGGAGCGCCGCTCATGCTTCGCGCTGACAGAGCCAGGTGCTGGGTCGGACGCAGCGAATATTCAGATGCGCGCGGTAAAAGACGGCGATCACTATGTGCTGAACGGTGAGAAGATCTTTATCACAGGCGGCAACGAGGCCGATTTCGCGATGGTCTTTGCTGTGACCGACCCGGAGAAGGGCGGCCATGACGGTGTTACCTGTTTCCTGGTGGACCGGGAGATGGGCTGGACATCCAGCTATATTTCCACGATGGGCGATTGGGGTCCGGCTTCACTCAATTTCGAGAACGTGCGTGTGCCGGCAACGAATATTCTTGGCGAGCCAGGCAAAGGCTACGATCTGGGCATGAAATGGATCGGCGCAGGTCGCTGGCGTATTCCGGCCAGTGCAGTGGGCACAGCTGAGCGCGCGTTACAGATGGGCATAGATTACGCCAAGCAGCGTGTCTCTATGGGTCATCCCATCGCCGAGTACCAAGCCATCCAGTGGATGATCGCTGATTCGCACGTAGAAATCGAGTCCACGCGCTGGCTCGTGCTCTATGCGGCCTGGCTGGCTGAGAACGGCAAGGATGCGCGCCATGCCTCTTCGGTGGCCAAGTTGCACGGCGCGACGATGGTCAACCATGTAATCGACCGCGTGATGCAGATCCACGGCGGCATGGGGTACACCAAAGAACTGCCTATTGAGCGCTGGTACCGCCTGGTGCGCCTCTATCGTATTTTCGAGGGCACCGATGAGATTCAGCGCTTAATCATTTCGCGCAATCTCATCAAGGGCCATGTCAAGCAAGGGGAGGCGTTATGATGACGCGCCCCCAAGCAGCCATTGTCGGTGTGGCCGAGTCCGATCTTGGCCGTACCCCCGACAAAACGGTGCTGCAACTTCAGCACCAGGCGGCCAGCGCGGCCCTTGCTGACGCGGGTATGGGATTTAGCGATGTGGGCGCGCTCTTTTGCGCGGGTGGCTGGGCCTGGGCGCCTAATTTGATGCTGGCCGAGTACCTAGGCATCAGGCCCAAATATACTGACTCAACCAACATTGGTGGCTCGTCTTTTCTGGCCCATCTAGGACATGCGGTGGCAGGAATTGAGGCGGGTCTGTTTGAGGTCGCGTTGATTACGTATGGCAGCACCCAGCGCTCTGAGCGTTCGCGGAGACGCGGTGGCTCTACTCTGAAGCTAACCGAGCAATTCGAGCTACCCTTTGGCCTGCCGACGCCGGTGGGCGCTTACGCGCTGGCAGCCAGTCGCCATATGCATGAGTATGGCACTACTGCCTCGCAACTGGCGGAGGTTGCCGTGGCGACACGCAAGTGGGCCGCGCTGAATGAGAAGGCGTTCATGCGCGATCCGATTACCACTTCGGATGTGCTGAATTCGCGCTGGATCGCCGAGCCGCTTCACTTGCTGGACTGCTGTCTGGTGACGGATGGCGGAGGCGCAGTAGTGGTGGCAACCGCCGAACGCGCCCGAAACGCGGGCAAAGCGCCGGTCTGGGTGCTTGGTCACGGAGAGGCCCATACACACAATACCATTGCCAATATGCCTGATCTGGCTACCCACCAGGCCGCGGTGGCCTCAGGGCGCGATGCCTTCGACATGGCGGGACTGACGCCCTCAGACATTGATGTAGCCGAGATTTATGATTCCTTTACGATTACGGTCGTGATGACGCTGGAAGCGCTGGGCTTCTGCGGACGAGGCGAGGGCGGAGCTTTTGTCAGCGGCCAGCGCACAGCCCCCGGTGGGCCATTTCCAATGAATACAAACGGCGGCGGCCTTTCCTATTGCCATCCGGGGATGTTCGGCATTTTCCTGCTCATCGAGGCAACGCGGCAATTGCGAGGCGAATGCGGTCTGCGCCAGGTAGAAGGCGCGCGTATCGCTCTCGCCCACGGCACTGGCGGTGTGCTCTCCTCGGGCGCTACGGTTATTCTGGGAAAGGATTAATGCGCTATGCTATGGAATACCCTTTCGTCCATGCTCCAGCAGGACAGTGATTCACGCCCCTTCTGGGAAGGTCTAGCACAGGGCGAGCTGCGCATCCAGCGCTGCGCGACGTGCGCAAAGGCGGTGTTTTATCCACGCTCGATCTGCCCGTATTGCCACTCTGATCAGCTTGAGTGGATCGTGACCAGCGGCAAGGGCACGATTTATACGTATACAGTCGTGCACCAGGCTTTTGGTGCGTTCGTGGAAGATGTGCCGTTTGTTGTCGCTCTGGTCGAGCTTGAAGAGGGCGTGCGTATGATGTCGCGCATTGTAGACGCTCCGCGCGAGCGCGTGACCATCGGCGCGCCGGTACGCGTGACGTTTGCGGGAGCGGGCGAAGAGTTGACTTTGCCATATTTTCGCCTGATCGAATAAGACGCTCATTTGGAATGAGCGTCTCATACAACGTTGTTTGAGATAGATATAGGCGAGGTATGAAACGATGGCGCAGTCCCAGCTTGTATCAACAGAGCAGCTCCAGCGTTTTTTCCGGCCGCGCAGTATTGCCCTGGTTGGGTCGACCGACAATTCCCGCTGGTCCCTTTATACCTATCAGAATTTGAAAAACTTCCACTTCCCTGGCGCAATCTACCTGATCAACCCTAACCGTACGATTGTACATGGTGAGCAGGCGTACAAGACGTTGGGCGATCTCCCAGAGGTGGTTGATCTGGCCTTTGTCATGGTTTCGACGCCGAGTGTCCTACCGATTTTGCAGGAAGCGGCTGAGCTGGGAACGAAGAATTTTGTGATTCTGACTTCCGGCTTTAGCGAGATGGGCGAGGAGGGCGCCAGGCTTGAGCGCGAGATACTTACCTTCGCGCGCAGTCGCGGGCTGATGCTGCTCGGCCCGAACGGCAATGGCTTTGTGAATGTCTCCGATCAGATTACGCCCTTTGGACTGCCGATTGCGCCGCCACTGAAACCTGGTCCGGTGGGTGTGGTTCTGCAAAGCGGTGCCCTGGCCAGCGCGGTGCTGACCTATGCTCAAAGCCATGGCATCGGCCTGAGCCTGATGGTCGCGATGGGTAATGAGACGATGATCTCGGTAACAGATGTAGTGGATTATTTGCTTGAGGACGAATCCACACGGGCGGTCGCACTGTTCCTGGAGGGCATACGCCAACCTGATGAGCTGCGACGGGTAGCCGAGAAGGCTCGTGCGCTGCGCAAGGCTCTGGTGGCACTCAAGATTGGCAGCAGCCAGGCCAGTTCGCGCACGGCGATGGCTCACACCGGCGCGCTGGTGGGCGATAACACCGTGAACAGCGCAGCGCTGCGCCAGCTTGGCATTATCCGCGTTTCTTCGTTGGAAGATCTGCTCTCTACTGCTGCTCTGGCCGGCTACACCGATCCTCTGCCAGGTCCCCGCATGGGCGTGGTAACTCCTTCGGGCGGCGCCTGTGGTCTCATTTCCGATCTAGCGGGAGAGGTCGGACTGGAGCTGCCAGAGTTCGCACTGGAGACGGTTGAACGGCTGCAAACAATACTGCCAGCCTTTTCGACCTGCAATAACCCACTGGATGTGACCGGCTATGTCGTGGTGGACTCCTCAATCCAGCGGCGCGTGCTGGAAGTGGCCGTCAACGATCCGCATTTCGATTTTATGCTGTATTTGACGGCGGCCGAGAGCAGGCGCGAGCTGAGCGCAGAAACGCAGGCGGTGATGCTGTCTGAGTACGATGAACTCAACCGTATTATCCGCGCATCACCGCGTCCGGTCCTGTTGACTTCCAATACGTGCGTAGACCTCTCGCCTTTTGCAAACCTGGTCGTGGAGCGCACAGGTCTGCACTGGACACCGGGCATAGAGCACGGAATGCGGGCGATTGGCCACTTCCGCTGGTGGTCCGAATTTATCAATGCCGCGCCTCACGCGTTGGAGACGGAACAGCCGCCACCCATTGAACATGCTCAACCTTTCAAGGGAAACTGGTCCGAGGTAGAGGCGCGTGCTCTGCTAGAAGAGGCCAGCATTCCTATGGTTCCGGCTATACTGGCCACAACCGCCGAAGAAGCCGCTCGGGCCGCGCGTCTGGTCGGCCTGCCCGTGGTCCTCAAGATTCAATCGCCGGATCTGCCTCACAAGAGCGATGTGGGAGGCGTCACGCTCAACCTGATGAATGACGAAGCGGTGCGCGAGGAGTTCACAGCTATGCTGGCACGTGTGCAAAGCAAGCGGCCGGATGCCATCATTGATGGCATTCTGATCAGCCCAATGCGCCTAGCTGGGACTGAATTGCTGGTTGGAGTGGTACGCGACAACTTGTGGGGACCAGTGCTTACGGTGGGCCTCGGCGGTATCTGGACCGAAGTGCTCAAGGATACTGCTGTGCGCGTACTGCCGGTGCGGCGCGACGAAGTTCTGCAGATGCTCGGTGAATTGCGTGGCGCAGCCATGTTGCGTGGCATGCGCGGTCAGGAGGGCGTGGATGTCGCGGCAGTCAGCGAAGTCGTGTGTCGCGTCAGCACATTGGCCCTAGCACTCGGTCCGCGCCTGAGCGCCCTGGAAATCAACCCGCTGCTTGTCAAGGGTTCACATGTCGAGGCACTCGATGTCCTGGTAAATTGGCACGATTGAGCTACCGTAGAGGAGAAAACAGGTATGGGAAAACTTGATGGCCGCGTGGCCTTTGTCACTGGAGCCGGCAGGGGTATCGGCGCCGCTACCGCCCTGCGCCTGGCCGAAGATGGTGCGCAGGTGATTCTTGCCGATATCGATCTGGAGAGTTGCAAGCAAGTCGCCGCCGAGATCGAGCAAGCGGGTTCGCAAGCATTGGCCGTCGCCTGCAATGTTGCGGACCACGATGTGGTAGAGGCCGCTGTACAGCAGGGTGTTGACCGCTTTGGCCGGCTAGATATCCTCGTCAATAACGCGGGCGTGCTCCGCGATAATCTGCTCTTTAAGATGAGCGACGACGACTGGGACACGGTTATGAATGTCCATCTCAAAGGGGCATTTCTGTGTAGTCGGGCCGCGCAAAAGCACATGGTCCAGCAACAATATGGGCGCATCATCTCACTTTCGTCCGTTTCGGCTCTGGGCAATCGCGGCCAAGCTAACTACTCCACAGCCAAAGCTGGTCTGCAAGGCCTCACACGTACCCTAGCCGTCGAGCTTGGACCTTTCGGAATCACTGCCAACGCGATCGGGCCCGGTTTCATCG
Organism: uncultured Chloroflexia bacterium; assembly: GCA_963810535.1. Lineage (GTDB taxonomy): Bacteria > Chloroflexota > Ktedonobacteria > Ktedonobacterales > JADMIN01 > JAJPKE01. Next base: position 136,543 of record CAWENW010000017.1, on the reverse strand, counting down.
ATACTGAGATGACGCGCTCAACCGCACGCCGCCAGGGTCTTGATCCTGATCAGGTCATTGAGGCGGCCGCAAAGAACATCCCGGTCAGGCGAGTGGGGCAGCCGCGCGACGTCGCCAATGTGATCTGTTTTCTGGCCTCGGAGGAGGCGGGCTTTGTAAATGGGCAGATCATCTATGTCGCAGGCGGCCCACGCGCGTGACCCGGGAAGTAAAGGATGTTGCATGAAGAGTGCTGTCTGTTACGAAGCTGGTAAACCCCTGGTTATCGACGAGCTAACTATTGACTCACCCCGACGGGGTGAAGTGAAGGTCCGCCTGGTTGCCACCGGTATCTGTCATAGCGATATCAGTCTTCTCAAAGGAGAGTGGGGACCTGTACCGTGCCCTGTTGTCGCCGGTCATGAAGGGAGTGGCATCGTAGAGGAAGCAGGGGAGGGCGTAACACTGGTGAAGCCGGGCGACCATGTCGTTGTCTCAATGCTACGTTCATGCAAGCAGTGTTTCTATTGTACAACCGGCAGGCCGTATCTCTGTAGAGGCTTTACTGCTTTGCCAGAGCAGCATCATCTGCGTACCAGAGACGGTGTGGATGTGACTCAGGGATTGCATACAGCAGCGTTTGCCGAGCATACCATTGTCGATCAGTCTCAGCTCGTTCCCATACCCGACGGGGTGCCATTAGATAGCGCTGCGTTACTGGCATGCGGCGTCATCACGGGCCTGGGAGCGGTCATCAATACAGCGCAGGTGAGGCCGGGAGAGAGCGTCGTCGTTATTGGTACCGGGGGTGTGGGGCTCAGCGCTATACAAGGAGCTGCGTTAGCTGGAGCCCGGAGAATCATCGCGCTCGACATTGTTGAATTGAAATTGGAGGCAGCCAGGAGGTTCGGTGCCACGGATGACTTCAATGCAGCGAGGGAAAACCTACTCGATGCCGTGTGTGAGCTGACGGAAGGTATTGGGGCTGACTATGTGTTCGTAACGGCCGGCAGTACATCAGCCGCTGCACAGGGATTGAGCCTGCTCCGTCCTGGCGGCGCGCTGGTGATAGTTGGTCTGCCTCGAGCGGATGCACTGTTGTCATTCTCGCCCACTCTTGCAGCACTAAACGGCCGCCGTATTCTTACAAGCTTTATGGGGTCAACCAACCTGAGCGTAGATGTGCCTCGTCTCGTTGACCTCTACCAGCAGGGGCGTCTGAAACTGGATGAGCTGATCACGAAGCGCTATGCCCCAGAGCAGATCAATGAAGCCATGGAGGCGGTGCAGCGCGGCGAAGCATTGCGGAACATGATCATGTGGTAAGCAAACTGCGGATTCTCTCTTCCACCCGACGCGCTGCTACGAGACAGAGGCAGCTTTCTTAGGGGGAGTATTATATAGCGGGTAGGATCAAAGTAAACGGTGGGTAGTAGTTGCATCCAGGCAATTGAAAGAATGTTTCATGAGTACTTCGGTTGGAACATCTGCCAAGTCAACTATCACGATCACAGAACGAATCGGCACCGGCGTCTCGATAGTAGCTGTGCTAGCGTTGGTCTTTTTCTTCGTTTTTCCACATCTGTCACATACGCTCAGGTCATCGAACGACATTTCCAGTGCGATGACGACGCTTATCGTCTCGCTTGTCGCAGCCGCGGCTCTGGGGCTTATTGGCGCGGCGCTTGGTGTGCCAGCGCTCTTACGCGAACGTAGACTCGGCCGAGGCGTATCAACCGGTGTTGCCGTTGCAGCGCTGATCACCGCAACGATCGTATTGTTTGTGAGTGTCCTGCCGCACGTACAAGACTTGCAGAATCTGCAACACAAAGTCGAGCCTTTTGGGTTCTCCATGCGTGACAATTGCGGTACGCCCCTCCAAAATGTGACTAACCAATTCATGAAAATCAGTACTGATGCGTCAAATAACCAGTTCAATTCGCAAGCATTTGGCATTGCTATGAAGAGTGATTTGGCGCTGCTCATAGCCGATGAACCAGTTATCAAGGGTGCGATAGCTAGTCTTCAGGCCGCAACGCTACCGGCCAGCAAATACCAGGATCTGCTCAACCGCTGTATCTCGGATTCTCAAAAGACCATGAGCTTCCTTACAAGTGCCAGTTCGATTCCCATCAGCCCCAGTATTCCTCAAATTGAAAGTATCGTCGATCTTGACAGCGCGATTCCTTCGGCGCTCAAGCCTGTTGTCAAGGCAACCATCGAGCAAAACCTGCCTTCATCTCTGAGTTCGGAGCAATTGTTAGCACTGTCAATAACAATCTCGAATGAGACTTACCTTGTCAAACTTGCCACGGGCTTGCCGTCGGCCGAAGAAGCGCTGGCATCACAGGCTGTTCCTGTTGCACAGCAGGTGATACTTGGGATTCTTCCAACGTTTGTGAACACTGTCTTCGTAGACGCAACCAATGCATCTGACCATCAACTTACTCGAGAAGGCGACCAATTGCTAAGCGATATCGTCTCTGCGCTACATCAGGATCTGCCAGGATTCAATCTCGACACAGCTGCGCTCACGCAAGCGAACAGGTAAACGTGGCCAAGTAGATACCCTCCTGGGGCAATGGGTACATCGAGCATTAACCATGCTGCCGTCGCTGCTGGCCCATTGCGTGAGGCTCGGTCCGACACGTACACTGGTGTTATGTCAGGTCATTCTCGGGGGGGTGACCGCTATGTCCGATGAGCTGAAACAATCAACGCCCACATACTTAGTGCCGTTGGACGGGTCGCACCTGGCGGAATCCGTACTGCCAGCCGTAGAGGAGCTTGCCAGCCGCTGCCATGCTGAGGTGGTGCTCCTCCATGTGCTCGAGGCCCGAGCCCCAGCGGCAGTGCACGGGGAGCGGCATTTGGCTAACGGTGTGGAGGCCACGAGGTACCTCGACGAGGTCAGCGCTCGACTGCAGGCGATGGGCCTGTCGGTGCAATGCCATGTCCACGCGGATGGCGAAGCCGATGTCGCACGCAGCATCGCGGCGCATGCTGAGGAGCTGCATGCGGACCTGGTCGTCCTCTGCACTCATGGCCGAGGGGGATTGCGCGATTTCCTGCTTGGGAGCATCGCGCAACAAGTTCTGCAGCACGGCACGCTCTCGATTCTCCTTGTACGACCAGGTCCCGAGTGGAAGTGCACCACCGTTTTCCGTACAGCAGGTTCTCGTCCCACTCGATGGCACACCTACGGGTGAACCGGCCGTGCCAGTGGCTATTATGATCGCCAGTCTGTTCGTCGTACCCATCCACCTGGTGATGGTCATTGCTACTCTGGCTACCTTACCCGGCGAGCAAGCCCTTTCTGGACGACTTCTGCCTACCACAACGCGCGCTATGCTAGATCTTGCCGCCCAGGACGCTGAACTCTACCTCACCCAGGTGAAAGTGCGGTGCGAGCGAGAAGGCGTGCCGGCCACTATAGAGATTCTGCGTGGCGATGCGGCCGAGGAAGTGCTCACGCGCGCGCAGAAACTGGATAACTGCCTGATTGTCATGGGTAGCCATGGGCGTGCTGGCCTGCACGGCTTACTAGCGGGGAGCGTCTCCAAACGCATTACCGATAAGGCACACAATACGCTCTTGCTGGTGCGCCTGGACTAGGCCGACGCCCGGTACATTACCTGAGTTGTAGAAAGAGTGACTATCCCAGCAGGCAGAGCGCGGTAGAGGCGCCGCGAAGTAGGGTGAGCTGCAGGTCTCAGATTTCGGTACGGACGAGTAGAACTCCCTGCTCCTGATAGGGCGCAAGCAACTGTTGCGAGATCGAGCCATCCGTCACTAAATACGTCAAGGCCCCAAGTGGACCTATGACATACGGAGCGGCCGTTCCAAGTTTTGCCGCGCCAACCATTGCTATTACCTCCGCTGCCTGCTCAATCATGGCGCGCTTGACATAGGCCTCTTCCACATCCAGGGTGCTGATCCCAATCTCGGGATGCAGGCCGCAGACTCCAAGCAGGCATAGATCGGGACGAAAGTGCCGCAAGGCCTCCACTACAGGAACTCCTACCATCGCCTGGGCATCCTTATTCAGCTGTCCTCCCAGGACATGTACCTCGATCTCTGGGTGGTGGATGAGTGCTGCCGCCACCGGCAAGCTATTGGTCACGACGGTACAGCGCAGACTGGTGGGCAGATGGGCAACCACTTCCAGAACGCTACTTCCACTGTCCATAAGAACGACCTGGCCAGGGTGTATCAGTCGGGCCGCTGTCTCGGCCATCGCTCTCTTGGAGGCATCGGTTTCTCGCATTCGCTGATCATAGGGAAGCGAGAGAGCACGAGGCAGCGCTCCTCCATGGACCCGCTGGAGCATACCGGCCGCGGTCAAATCATTCAGGTCCCGCCGGATAGTATCCTCAGATACGTTCAGGCGAGTCATAAGGTCTGCAGCCAGCACCTTGCCATTCCGATGCAACAGCTCGACAATCGCCTGTTGACGTTCCTCCTTCAGCATAGTCCTCCTAATATACCGCATAAACACGCATTTAATCCGCTTGACTTTGCGTGACTTTGCGTGTATGCTCGTTTTACGTCGCAAGTTTACGCGGGTTTTGAAACTTTGTCAAGTGCAGCCATATGAGGAAGAGCGATATGTCCAGAGACCAGCACCAGGCGAGCGGTTCGGTGCCTCGAGCCGCGCGGAGAGCGGTGGCGCTCCTTTTTTTTCTCAATGGGGCTATTCTCGCCACCTGGGCGACACGTATTCCAGCTGTACAGGCGAGGCTCGGGCTCACCCCAGGTGAGCTTGGAGTCGCCCTCCTTGGGACGGCTGCTGGGGCGCTCGTGGCAATGAATCTATCCGGGTACCTGTCCGCTCGATTCGGGAGCCGGTCTGTCACGACGATTGCCGCAGTGTGTCTCTGTGCCGTGCTACCTCTCCTGGCACTCGCACCAACCTTTCCCGTGCTGGTTGGTGTGCTTGTGCTCTTTGGCGCCAGCAATGGTTCGATGGATGTGGCGATGAACTCACAAGGGGTGGCGGTCGAGCGACTCTACGGTCGACCTATCCTGAACTCATTTCACGCCTGCTTCAGCCTCGGAGGTCTTGCCGGAGCGCTCGTCGGTGGGCTGGCAGCCTCTCGCGGCTTGGCGCTCCTGCCGCACTTTCTTGGGCTGGCCCTCCTCTTTGCCCTACTCACCCTCTCGGTTACTCGTCTGCTGCTTCCGGCACAGGCAGATGCGCAGGGGGAGGGAGTCGTATTTGCCTTCCCCGCACGGGCGCTGCTGGCCCTGGGTCTGGTGGCTTTTTGCGTGGTGCTCGGTGAAGGGGCAATGGCGGACTGGAGCGCCGTCTATCTCAGCGGCACTCTCCACTCCGGAGCAGGTCTCGCAGCGGCGGGCTATGCCGCCTTCTCGCTGGTGATGGCTGGAGGCAGAAGCGTGGGAGATCGACTCACCACTCGTCTTGGAGCACGGACTATGGTTCGGCTTGGCGGACTGATCGCCGCCGCCGGACTTACTCTCACGCTCATTGGTGTCTGGGTTCCGATCGCGATCGTGGGTTTTGGTGTGGTTGGCGCTGGATTTTCGGTCGTGTTTCCCCTCACACTGAGTGCTGCAGGTCGCACCACCAAGCAGGCTTCCGGGACGGCTATTGCCGCGGTCGCAACCTGCGGATATTTCGGCTTTCTGGTCGGGCCGCCCATGATTGGCTTCATCGCCGACGCCGCAAGTCTGCGCCTCGCCCTCGGCGTGGTCGTGGTACTCAGCCTGCTTGCCGCTGCCTCCTCTCGCGCGGTCAGTGGCTCCACCGGCCAGCCGCAAGGCCAGGTATCAGCGGCTCTCGAACACCCAGAATCTGCGATCCTGTAGCTCGAGAAGCGACCCATCATGATCCAAGTGAGATCAGGCATCAACCGCACTGAGCTCGCCTGGCGGCGCCAGCGGCAGGTACGGTAGCCGGGCGTGCGCCTGACTGTTGGCGGCCAACAGGACGCCGAACCGCCAGATAAAGTTGCCCGCGCTCGTGCCGTTTGCAGTCGCAAGTTGAAATACGCAGCCTTCAATGCCCTGTTCGTTGACAGTATTGATCTGGTACTGGGGAGGTTCTACGGTGGTCGGCTCTGCGACGGTCGACAGCGTGTTAGCCCCCGCCGCACACATGGCAAACTCGAGCGCATTGGGCAAGGCAAACCCATCGATCAGCTCGGTGTCCGCTTGATCAACTTGCCATCCTGCTTGCGGGTCATAGGTGAGCAGCAGCACTTTCGGAAGATAGGATGGATACGCCGTTGTGTACGTGATGTGGCCGTCGTTTGAGGTGAACTGCCACTCAACGCTCACTTCCGGATCTATCAGCCAGGTAGGACGCGTTATTATGGCCCGCCCGGTGGCTGGATCGCGCATTGGCACGCAGATGAGATCATCACAGAAGTTCTCGCCGTTAGCGCCCAGCGCGTTCGGAGTCACCAGCAGGTCAGCGCGGAGTGGCGATGTCGACCGTTGGCTGAGGATTTGTCCCTGTGCATCTCCTCCAGTCGCAACGTACTCGCCAGCGGGTACGGTGGTGCGAAGTAACATGGCGTGCAGCGTCTCGGTGACGGCTGCGAGCGCGTGAGCCTTGAGGTCGGCGGGCAAATCGGCGTCAGTGAACGAGAGGACAACGATCACCGGGGGCGACACCGACTGTCCCCCGACGGTGTAGGTCTCTCCCCCATTCATTTGGATGTCACAACCATTTGGGCTCTGGTCGGTTGGCCACTGGATCCGGCAGGTGCGGGGGCGAAAGGGCGGAGAAGTCAGCGTGAGCGTGTTCGTCCCCAGGCGGAATCTCGTCACCAGTGGAGGTGATCCAGGCAGAGGCGCCCCATTCAGAGTCACGGCCCCGTATGAGAGATTGCTTAGCACGAGTATCGGGCCGAGCGCGACTGGGGCGGGTTTCGGAGTCGAAGGAATGCTGACCGATGCACCGGGCGCGGTCAGAACCGCATGTAGGAGCAAGCCCACCAGCACCGTCCCCAGGAGCAGAAGACCAAGTCCCTGAGCTAGCCGTACGCGCAGGGGTGTCCGACGCTCGAGCATTTCCTCGAGCGACGTGTCGCGACTCAGCGATCGCTCTGGCAGACTATCGCGATCATCCTGCCAGAGCTCGGTGTCATCTCCAGGCGGCTCTGACACGATAGAGCTTCCTGTCCGTGTGGCTGCCCTTGCACGAGGTACAGCTGATACAGTAGAACTGACTTCGTAGTGGCATCATGCCCTCTATTTCTTTATGTAATCGCTTCTCGCTAGACAGCTCTCGTCTGCATGGTAGAATACACCATAGGCGGGCTTTCAAGCCACCACAGAAGGGAGTGCATGGAGTTAATGCCCTCTCTGCCGCCCACAGGCGGTCCAGATTCCGAAGACGAGCCCATACTCGTGCGCGAACCGCTCGCGCCTGAGCGCAAAAGACACGACATCGAGCTGCGCCAGTTGCTGAACCTGGTCTCATTGACGCTCGTTGCTATGCTCGTCGTCGTAGGAGCCGAGGTGGGCCTCCACCGACTCCGTCCGCCGCCTACGGCCAGGGCGACCGTACCAACTCTGGCCTTCCCCACTTCCACCCCGCCGCTCTCCACAGGTTCAACCCTACCTGTTAGCCAGGAGTGGATGCCTGCCGGACCACCGTGGGCACAGCAGATCGTCTTCGCTCCGAGCAGCCCGCACACGGCTTACGTCTGTGGTACGCCAACCAACAATGACTCAGGCCGCCAGGCGCCCGTGGAGCTGGGAACTTCGCTGGACTCCGGGCGCACGTGGCAGACACTGGACACGCCGATTCTTGCCAGCGGGTGCCAGCTAGATATCGATCCTACGAACGCGCAGGATCTACTCCTTTCGGCAAACCATTGTCTGAACTGCGGAACCTCCCGTCCCGCGCAGCTGTATCGCTCCGTTGACGGCGGTCGGAGCTGGCACCTCGCCGTGCTGCCGACCGGTCATACCTCTACCAACTTCGTGGGATTTCAATGGGCCTGGCAGAGAGTGTCAGCATCGCCGACGGGCGTACCCTGATTGGGCAGGTACTGCCCACTCACGACGCCGTCTTCCGCATCTATGTGACCTCTACCGATGGCGGAGCAACTTGGAGGCCGATACCGTCGCCGCCAGGCTATCTGGTTATCGGCACGCTGGCCTCTACACCGAGCGGATTCTTCTACGCCGAAACGGCGAGCCTCGGAGACGGTTCTACGGCCATACCGGGGGTGTATCGGCTGACGCCCGGCGCGTCAACCTGGGAACTTCGCGGCGCCCTTCCGAACGAAGGTCTGTCATTCGCCGTCTCCTGGGATGTCCGGGGCAATCCAGTAGCTCTGTGGAGCGTCATGCAGAACCCAGAGGATCAGGTGATTGCGGCTGGACTCACCACCCACGCGCCCTGATGATGTGCTGCTCTGGCCAATCGGGCTCTTTGCGATGATCAGCGCGGGACGTGTATGGGCCGGCGGCCAGGCAAGCCACGTACCCGGATCATGCCTCACGCGCGGAGGTCTATGACCTGTCCGGTGCGAGCGCTCTCGCGCGCCGCCTCGATCACTCGTAGCGCCTTCAAGGAGTCGGCTGGATCAACTGGTGGTGGACCGCCGGAGATTAGAGCATCACGCACGAGAGCGTAGTACGCTTCATAGCTTCCAGGAGCGGTCTCGACCAGACTATCGAGTGCGAGGCCGCTGACCTCCGTTAGCAGGTGCCCCCAGCGCTCGCGCGGCTCCTGGCCCCAGCCCTCATCGGATGGTCGTGCGCCGGTGCGCAGCGCCTCTTCTTGCGGGTCAAGTCCCTGCTTCTGATACACGCCGCGCATGCCGATTACCCGGAGGCGTGGTCCAGGCATGCGCGGAATCGTACTGGCCCACAGGTGCGCTACCTGCCCGGTGTCGAACCGCAAAGCCACGAACGTGTCATCGTCTACCAGCGCGCCGGGCCGCCGCATGTCAGACTCGGCATACACCGAGCTGGGCGGCCCGAAGAGCACCATTGCCTGATCAATCAGGTGCGCGCCCAGATCGAAGAGCAGCCCGCCCGCTTCTTCGGCTGCCGGCCGCTCGCGCCAGGCATCGGTCCTAATCTCCGGCCGGAATCGCTCGAATCGACTCTCGAGCCGCACGACTGGCCCCAGGAGCTCGGCGGCCATGAGCCGACGTACCGTCAGAAAGTCGTTGTCCCAGCGCCGATTTTGGAAGACGGTGAGCAGCTTGCCGGTGCGCTCTGCGACGGCAATCAGCTTCTCCGCCTCGGCGGAAGAGGGGCTGATGGGCTTATCAACGACCACCGCAAGGCCCGCTTCCAGCGCGGCGATGCCCAGCGGTACATGGACGCGATTTGGCGATGCGACAACCACCAGGTCCAGCCGAGCTGGATCGGCCAGCATGGCGCCGGCAGTCGAATAGATCGTTGCGGCGGGGTAATCACGGTGCGCGCGTGCCTGCCGCTCGGGATCGCCGGTGACGATCGCGGTGACTGCCATCCCGGGTGTCGAGGCGATCAAAGGCGCATGGAAAACCGTGCCCGCCAAACCGTAACCGATAATGCCGCAGCGTACCTGTATTGCGGTCGAGGAAGCAACATCAGTCATGGAGATCTCCTTCGACTAACGGCGTAGCGGGACTACGGAGCAGAGAGAGACTAGCGATAGCCGGTAACGCCGCGCCGCCGGATGATCGCGTCGGAGAGCACGGCGATGAGGAGGACGGCGCCCTCCACGATCTGCGTGACATCCTGGCCCTGCCCAAGCAGCACGAGACCGTTGGTCAAGCTGCCGATGACCAAGATACCGATCACGACTGCCCACGGCGAGCCGCGCCCTCCAAAGAGGCTGACGCCGCCGATGACGGCCGCCGCGATGGCCCCGAGCAGGAATGAGGAGCTAACGTTCGTATCGGCGGATCCCGACCGTGAAGTCTCCAAGATACCGCCGATCGCGGCCAGCATGGAGGCCATCGCGAAGAGCGCAACCCGCAGACCCGTCACCCGAATGCCCGCGCGGCGTGCGGCTTCGGCGTTGCCGCCGACGGCATAGACGTGGCGGCCGAAAGGGGTGAAACGCAGCATGAGCCAGGCGAGGATGATCAGGACGAAGAGAATCGCCGCCGAGTAGGGCACGCCGCGGTAACTCTCAAAGAGTATGACCGCCGCGATCGTCAGAACGACCGCAATGCCCAGGCTTATCATGATCCTCCAGAGCGGCGGCTGGGGGAGAGCGTCGCGCTGTCGCGTGATCCAGTTCAGGAGCACGAAGATGACATAGAGCGCCACGCCAATGAGCGGCAATCCGATGCCTAGCGCATCCGGAAGATACTTCGTGGCGATGCCCTGCAAGAAGGGATCCGAGACGATGATCGTTGTCTGCGGCAATTCAATATGCAGCAGCATTCCGGTGTAGAAGATCAACCCGGCGAGAGTGACGATGAATGAAGGGATACGCATAACGGCGACGAAGAACCCGTTTACAGCGCCGATCCCGAGGCCCACGAGGACCGTGATCAACAAGGCGAGCCAGGCTGGTTGGCCGTTTCGGACGGAAGCCACCACCAGCACTGCGCCGCAGAGATACGCAACGGCCGCGAGCGAGAGATCGATCTCACCGATCAAGAGGACTAGGACTGCGCCAAGCGAGATGCACCCGATGGTCGCGATCTGCAGGAATAGATTGCTTAGGTTCTGAGGAACGAGAAAGTACCCGCCGCTGGTGATCTGGAAGAACAGGACGATGATCAGGAGGGTCACCACCACCGGGAGCTGGCCGAGATCTCCAGCGTTGAAGAAGCGCTGGGGGCGAAGCTGTGATTGCGATTTCGCGGCCTCACTTGGTGTCGTGGGGCTGACTGGTGGGGGAGCGGAAGTCGTCGTCGGGGCATTGTCATTCATGGAATATTGCCTTCTTCTATGCGTTGCCATTTGAAGCGAGCTCGACGCCCAACTCGCCGAACTCCGCGCCAGTGATCGCGGCAACCACCTGATTTTGGTTGGTAGAGCCGACATCGAAGGTCGCGACACGTCGCCCAAGCCGCATGACGATAATGCGATTCACGACGTCGAAGACCTCCGCCAGGTTATGGGAGATGACGACGACGGCCAGACCTTGCTCGCGCAGACGGCGAATGAGAGTGAGGACCTGCCGAGTCTGCACGACTCCGAGCGCCGCGGTAGGCTCGTCGAGCACAACGACCTTTGCGCTACGCAGGATGGTCTTGGCGACGGCGATGGATTGTCGCTGGCCTCCAGAGAGGGACGCCACAGGTACACGCACGGAAGGAATCTTGACTTCGAGCTGTTGCAGTACCGCCAGCGCACGCTGCTCCATGTCATTTTCGCGCATGGGGCTGAGCAGGCGCGGCAGGAGAGGTAAACGCTCCTCGCGGCCCAGGAAGAGATTCGCGACGACATCGAGGTTATCGCAGAGAGCCAGATCTTGATAGACGGTCTCGATACCCAGCCGTGTCGCGTCTTGCGGGGCCGAGATGTGCACTCGCTTGCCGTCGACGTAGATCTCGCCGGTATCAGGCACATACGCGCCCGCGATGATTTTGATGAGGGTAGATTTTCCGGCGCCGTTATCGCCGATGAGCCCGACGACCTCACCAGCATAGACTTCAAAGTCCACATTCAAGAGCGCTTGCACGGCACCAAACGCCTTGCTTACCCCGGTCAATCGCAATGTCGGCTCGCCCGCGGGGATGCCCGGCGGCGGGTTCTGGGCCATGATGGACCTCCACAGGTGCGCATGCGCGGCGCCTGCCAGCGACTATCTGCACGCTGGGACCGGTCGCCATGCGGCGCTGGATAGATGTAGTTCAATAGAGTGGAGAAGCTCCTCGCCGAATCCGCCAGGCAGATAGGCCACGCGCTACGGCGAGGTATGTGAAGAACGCCACGGAAGCGGAAACGCTTCCGTGGCAGGCGAACTTACATGAATCGCGGAAGACTAGCAGATGCCGTCGGTGCCAGCCGGGACGCCCTGGCAAATGGCAGCCTTCGTGACATAGCCGTCAGCCAGCACGGTGCTCGCGATGTTGGTCTTGTCGACCGCTACCGGTGTTTCGAGCACGGCCGGGATGTTGCCGCCGGTAGTAGTAGCGATGGTGGCGCCGTTGGTCAGCGAGGCGGTACTGACACCCTTGCTGAGGTCGGCGGCGATCTGAGCACTCGCGTCGGCTTCCTTCGGGATGGCCTTGTAGACGGTCATCGACTGGGTGCCAAGCAGGATGTTCTGGATGCCGGCGACGGTCGCGTCCTGGCCGGTCACAAGTACCTTGCCCGCGAGGCCTTGCGCCTTGAGGGCCTGGATGACCGTGCCCGCCATGCCGTCGTTGGCGACGTAGGCGATCTGGATGTTGTTATGGTTCTTGGTCAGGTAGCCTTCCATCTCGGTCTCGGCGGTGGGATTGTCCCAGTTGGGAGTGAAGGTCTCATCGACGAGAGTGAGCTTGCCTGCGGAAGTTAGAGTATCGAGGACGGAGTGCGCGCCCTTCTTGAAGAGGATGGCGTTGTTATCCGTCTCAGCGCCGTCGATCATCACCATGTTGTGATTCGTGGCCGTGACGTAGGACTGATAATGATCGGCGATGTACTGGCCCTGCAGCGCGCCCACCTTCACGTTATCGAACGAGACATAATAAGCGAGGTTGCTGTCCTGAATCAGACGATCATACGAGATGACCGGCACATTGTCGGCATGCGCGTCGTCGACGATTTTCGCTGCCTTATTGGCGTCCTCAGGAGCGAGGATCAGGATGCAGTCGCCCTTGGTCAGGTCAGATTCGGCCTGAGTCTGCTGCAAGTCCGCGTCGCCATTGGCATTCGCGTAGTCGATGTGAACGCCAGGCAGATCCTTGTTGAGAGCCGCGACGAGGTCGGGATGGTCATCGGCCTCCCAGCGGGCCGAGGTCGCGGTCTCAGGCAGCAGAACGCCGACCTTCATGCACCCTTTACCATTAACTATGGCAGTGCTGCCACCACCACTGCTACCGCAAGCTGCAAACAGGGGCAGCAGGGCCAACAATGGGATTACTACTGCCAAACGCACCTGTCGAGGATTCAAATGCATTGCTGTGTGTCTCCGTTTCTACTTTGAAAATTGCACTTCCGGACTGAGTATTCGGCGAAATAAGTCGCCATGCCTCCTTCCGCTTGCTGGTGTGGCCGCATCGAGCCATCTGCGACCGCACATCGTGAAGACATTTGAGATGGGCCTATACGCTGTCTTCACGCCCCCACATGGAGATACTACGTCTCGTACCCGTCACATCTCTCAGCAACCTGTCAGCTTTGCACCGCCGAGTGCAGACTTCCTGAAGGTACCTGAGATCCCGCTGACCGTTCAAGCGGATGCGTGATCGGTCAGTGCAGATGCAGCTTGCGCTGGCGCCTACGAATGACCGAGGAGAACTCGCCGTGCAGCGCGCCGTGATCGTCGGCGTCACGAGCGGACGCTGCTGGACTACTTTCCCGCAAACCGAACGGTACCGCAAGCCAGGCGCTCGGAGCAAATGCTGCGTCGAGCACACTGGCAACTCCGCCCATAGCGATAGCATTGTCGCCCAGCTCGCCATCAGCAACGCGCGTATGCCGCGCGGCGATGGCCAGACTGCGAGTAGAGATGGTGCGGCGGATAGGCTCGAGAAGCAGATCACCCGCGCGAGTCACAGTACCGTCTACGAGAATGACGGATGGACTGATCAGGTTCACCAGGATTGCGAGCGCAACCCCAATGTGCTCGCCTGCGCGCTCGATCGCGAGGCGGCACGCGGGATCACCCGCCAGCGCCGCCTGTACGACATCTGCGATGTCAGGATCCGTCAGCTTGCTGAAGGCGCTGGTCACCATGGTGGCCTCCGGCACGCCCTCATGTACAGCAAACGTCCTCCGCGCATCCACTACGACTGCATCGGCGCCGGCAACGGACTCGAGACATCCGCGATTGCCGCAGCTGCAGAGTGGACCGCCCTCCTGAATCGTCACGTGACCGATCTCACCGGCGCCGCCGCAGCTCCCCTGATAGACCTTCCCATCGATAACCAGCCCGCTGCCGATGCCAGTTCCGATCTTTATGTACGCGAGGTCGGAGACACCTCGCCCGGCGCCGTAGCGGCTTTCGCCCAGCGCGCCCAGATTGGCGTCATTCTCGACGTAAACTGGCACACTGAGCCGCCGTAGTAGGATGCGCTGCACATCGACACCATGCCAGCCAGGCATGCGCGGCGGAGACATGAGTGTATGCAGGCGCCGATCCAGAGGACCCGGCATCCCAATACTGAGGCCGACCACCTGACTCCACTCGATGCCTTGCTCGCTCAGGAATGTATTGAGCTCGGCGACAAGCAGCTCCAGACAAATGTCGGGTCCTTGATCGGTCGATAAGGGTCCAGAGCGTCGGGCTACAGGCTGCGAGGCTAGATCGGTAAGGAGCATGGTGAGGTGACTGCGTCCCATGTCTACTCCGATGACGTAGCCTGCGCGGGCATTGAAATGCACGAGGGTTCCGGGGCGACCTCCAGATGAATTGGTGCTCTGCGTTGCGCCCTCGCGAACCAGCCCGTCGGCCAGCAATGCATCTATGATTGCGCCGACAGTGGTTCGCGAGAGGCCAGTCTGGCGCGAGATGTCGGCCCTTGCGATAGGCCCGACATCTCGCACGCAATCGAGGACAAGGAGGTAATTGTGCGTGCGCATAAACCGTGAATCAGCGCCGCGACTGGCAGCCTGATGCATTGCCGCATCGCGCGACTGCATACCGCCGATGATTCGCTGAACTGTGCGACTCATCTCTCTTACCCCCTTTGGTGGAGGTAAGTGTACCGGTACTGAGTTTGTTTGTCAAGAGTATTTACTTAGCTCACCCACATTTACAAAAGACGGGACCAGCAGCGTTATCATCCTGGATATGGCCTCTTTTGTCATCTCTGATGTTTCGGTGATGCAAGCTAGATGGATGCCTTGGCAGGCTCTGGAGTCGCTAGCGGTAGGCTAAACCAGAACGTCGATCCCTCTCCTGGTGTACTCAGGACCCCAACATGCCCATGATGTTGTTCGATAATGGTCCGGGAAATGTGCAATCCAAGGCCCAGTCCGACCCCGGTGCCGCTCTGGACCTCGATCCCTTGGACCCGATGAAAGCGTTCCCAGATGTGCTCGTGTTCTGTGGCGGGCACCCCCGGCCCTTCATCACGAACCCAGACCCGCGCCTCCTTGCCAACTATGGCAAGGCCCACCGTGACCGGGCGATCCGCTGGTGAATATTTGAGGGCATTGGTCACATAGTTCGTCACGACCTGCCCCAGGCGACGGGCATCGGCCATGACGGGCACCCGCTGCTCCTCTGGCAACACCAGCCGCAGCGTGCGTTGCGAATTGACCTGGCGCAGCTCCTCGACCGCCTCGCGGACAACGGTTGCCAGATCCGTCGGCTCCAAATGGAGTTCAAGCATGCCGGCCTGCACCCGCGACACATCCACCAGATCGTTCACCAACCGGTCCAGCCGGTCCACCTGGCGCTCCTCTTGGTGCTCGGCCTGCGCCACTTGCTCCAGCAGGGGCACGATGTCGGTAGAGCCCACGGTCTCGTGCTGGATCGAGCGGTGGATGCGCCGCTGAGTCCCTTGTAGACTGAGCTTCATGCTCGTCAGCGGGTTTTTGAGCTCGTGTGCGGCCACCCCCAGGAAGACCTCCATCTGAGCCGTCGACTCGTGCAAGCACGCCTCTCGGTCACGGCGCAACCGCTCATTCTCCATCACCGTCAAACCCTGGCGCACCAGCGATAGCGCTACCAGTCCCAGGGCTATAAGCAGTGGTGCCAGGGGCGCTAGGGCGCTCGTGAGTCCCCGTTCCGCCCGGGCGATCAGCACCACGCTCACGAGCAGGGCAGCGGCAACGGGGGAGGTGGAACGAATGGCAGCGAGGAGGTCTTGCCGTCCGGGATAGGTAGCCTGAGTGCTCGCCTGCCTCATGCCGGCTGGCGCGTGCAGGGTCAACCGGAATTGAACCAGGGCCGCCACCGGGACCAGAAGATAGAAGGCCATCCAGAACAGATCGGGAGTGCTGCCCGTCTGGTAGGTGAACCCGTTCAGCAGGATGGCGGCGGCCCAGGTATCCGCGACCACGAGACAGACAATGGCCGCGATCAGGAGTGCCAGGATCGAGCGTTCTATTTCGTCCTGACGCTTGCGGAGCAAGGCCACGCTCAGGCCAAACATGATGGCCAGATCTCCCACCGAGTAACTGAGAACCACGAGCTTGCCCAGCAGGGACTCTGGACTCATCTGGTAGAGGGGAGCGAGCAGGAGATACCAGGAGAGGGCCAGTGCAGCACCCAGCACGAGGGAGGCATCCAGCACATCGCGCACCCGCAGAATCTGAGAATGGACACGCGGCACCAGGAGCAGCGCCAGGAGATAGAAGAGATATTGAAGAGCAAAGAAGAGATCGGCTAAGGAAGGAACCGGGACGTGGTTGCGGAACAAGAACAGGTCTTCCACCAACCAGAGGGTGCGCGCTACCGCGTAGGTGAGCAGGCCGGCACTGACCAGCCACCAGGACCGAGCTTCCAGCTGACCCGTCCGTGTGACCCAGGCGCTGAGCAGCACCACCGTCAGGAGTCCCAGCCAGGCCAGCAGCGCACGCAGCCAATCAGTGACCGGACCAATCCAGATGGGTTGGAGCAGCGTGACCACCAGCTGGTAGGCTAGGAGCAGTCCCACCACCAGGAAGGCGATCCGCAGCACCGGATCATCCCAGAGGCGCTGCGCCGCATTGGAGCGTGAAGCGCGTGAAAACTCAGGAGCTGGCGGCGAGCCAGACATTGGTAGAGAGTGATCCATTGGTGCAGTAGTCCTACTATATGTGCGGAGGAAGTCGATTTACTCACGTCCGCACATGAAAACGAAGCAGCGGTCGTAAGTCTGCTTGGATACTTTGGCGTCCTACGGTTGGTGCTTACGAATACGCACCAGCAGGCAGGGCTGCAAATTGTGTGCCTGGGACAGAAAGAGTGAAGGGTTGAGAGTCGGCGTGTGGGACAGCTACAAGGGCGCGCAAGGTCGGTAACTGATCAATACGCAAATGTAGTACACTGGCCTTATCGTCATTCTCTGGTTCTCAACTTTTTTCCCTAAACCGAACAACGGTGAACTGTCAGTTACCCGGCTCCCCTAACGGGAGCGGTGTCCAGCCCGGGGAGTTTATGGTGTCATCAGTGTTAGTAAAAGGCCGCGGAAGACAAGAAGGCTATCAGAGGCTTGCAACGCCCGAAGATGGCCTGCTGCGGTGGGTTTCATGTGGTCGCCTTGGCGTAACGGAAGACCATCCGTATGAAGGATTTACCGGCGACCAGGAGTGTGTTATCGATATTCTGGACGGTAGCGTGACCCTGGTGGCGGAGGGAAGAAGTTATCCGTTTTTAGGGAACCACTCCACGCCCTATGGTGGCCCCACTCTTCTGTGCTTACCCCCAAATATTCACTACCAGATATCGAGTACTGCGACCATGGCAGACCTGTTTGTTGTCTCAGCCGATGCCACTGCAGGCGAACCTGTGACCATTGTGAAACCAGAGGATGCGCCGGTGCGCCATGTCGGTAGAGATAATTGGGAGCGGCATGTTTGGCCAGGCACGGCGGCCGCGTCCGGGACGCAACGCCTGATGGTAGGTGAGACAATTAACCCGCCGGGGAACTGGTCTTCGTTTCCTCCTCATAAACATGATACTGACAGCCCGCCTGAGGGAGTCTACGAAGAAGTCTATTTTTTCCTCGTTCGACCTCGCGGCGGCTTTGGGCTTAGCAGTATCTATGAACGTCGTGAGGCAGCGGAAGCGCTTAACGAAGCTGTCGTCGTCGAAGATGGCGATATGCTGATTATTCCACGGGGCTACCATACCGTAGTTGCCGCTCCTGGGTATGAGCTACGCTACGTCTGGGCACTTTGTGGCACCAAACGAGTCTATGGAGAATGGAGTGACGATCCGGCCCATGTGTGGGTGCGTGATGATACGACTCCCCCGCAGTAATGCGAATGGATAGTAGCATGGTGAAGCCAGAATCCCTCTTTGACATACGCGGGCGGGTAGTGGTTGTGACCGGCGGCACCGGAGTGCTCGGTGGAGCAATGGCCAGTTATCTTGCCCAAATGGGCGCTCGTGTCGTGATTGTGAGCAGACACGCTGAGAAATCGTCGGAAAGGGCACGCGCGATCCAGGAGTTGGGAGGCGACGCGATTGGTGTGGCGGCTGATGTACTCGATCGCAAGGACCTGGAGCGCGCAGCCGAGCATATTGCCGAGCACTGGGGATCTGTCGACATACTGATTAATGCCGCCGGAGGTAATCAGGCACCAGCAACGACCTCGGAGACCAGAATGTTCTTTGACTTGGAGTGGGAAGCCATAGGCAACGTCATGAACGTCAACTTCGCGGGGACCGTGCAATGCTGCCAGGTATTTGGCCAAATCATGGTTGGTAGAGGGCATGGCTGTATCGTCAACATCGCGTCCATGAGCGCGATTCGTCCGTTGACCGGAATTCCGGCCTACAGCGCAGCCAAAGCCGCCGTCGTCAACTTCACCCAATGGTTGGCTACTCACATAGCGGAAGAGTACAGCCCGCAGATTCGCGTGAATGCCTTAGCGCCAGGATTCTTCCTCACCGAGCAGAATCGTTACCTGTTGGAGGACGCAGAGAGTGGCAGGCCGACTCCCCGAGCGGAGCGAATCCTGCAGCATACGCCGATGCGGCGGCTGGGCAATCCTGAGGATCTTCTCGGAGCACTGGTCTGGCTCATCAGTCCGGCTTCGGCATTTGTCACTGGGATCGTGGTTCCGGTCGACGGCGGTTTTTCGGCATTCGGCGGCGTGTGAATCGGCGAGCGCATGCGATAGGGCGACCGATCACTCCACGTCATGACCGGTAGGAGGGAAGTATGCTTGCTGGCCGAGGGGCTGTGTCGTCTGTACTAAAACCTACAGATATGGAAGTGATACTGGCGGAGGCGTTTCAAAAGCTGTCACTTACCGGACGACGTGTCCTGGCGATCATACCTGATGGAACACGTACCGCACCGATTCCACTGCTTTTTCACCTGCTGAACGAGCAGTTAGGGCACGATGTGGACCGTCTGGATTTCCTTATCGCGCTTGGGACCCATCCCCCGATGTCGGAAGACCAGATTGCGAAATTGGTAGGGTTGACCCCGTCGGAGCAAGCCGAACGCTTTCCGCGTCCGCGCATTTTCAATCATCAATGGAATAAGCCAGAGGCATTAGCAAGGATAGGGACCATCCCACCAGAGGAAGCGGCAGAGCTCACCAATGGGCTATTGGTGAGCGAGGTGCCTGTTACCCTCAACCGCCTTATATTTGACTATGATCACCTCTTGCTGTGTGGTCCAGTGTTCCCGCACGAAGTAGCGGGCTTCTCAGGCGGGGCAAAGTATCTCTTTCCAGGGATCGCTGGGCCAGAGATAATTGACTTCACGCATTGGCTTGGTGCCCTGGTTACCAGTATGGAAACGATAGGGATTAGGGATACGCCAGTGCGCCGAGTAATCCATCGAGCGGCAGAGTTTGTGCCACAATCGATTACCAGCATTGCCTTTGTGCTTAAGGGGGCCGACTTGCATGGCCTCTATGTTGGTGAGTTTATTGACGCGTTCAACGCTGCCGCTTCTCTCTCGGCGCAGCTCAACATCGTCGTAGTGCCGCACGCCTTTGAGCGCGTGCTCTCCATGCCTGCAGCGCGTTACGACGACCTGTGGACCGCAGCGAAAGCTATGTACAAGACTGAGCCGGTTGTTGCAGATGGCGGTGAGGTCATCATTTATGCACCGCACCTGGCGGAAATCTCCTATTCACATGGACCACAAATTGAGCGAGTTGGCTATCACGTGCGCGACTACTTCCTCAAGCAGTGGGACCAGTTTCAGAATGTTTCAGGCAGTGTGCTGGCACACAGCACGCATGTAAAGGGTGCCGGGTCATACGACGCTACGACGGGGGTCGAGTCGCCGCGCATTCGAGTGACTCTGGCGACGGCAATCTCAAGGCAGCGCTGCGAGAGTGTAAACCTCGGATACATGGATTATCGTGAGATCGATCCGACAAATTGGCGGGGTCGCGAGCACGAAGGTGTCTTGGTGGTCCCCGATGCCGGAGAGGTACTCTATCGAGTCCGAGGGTGACGCCGTTGTTTTTCTAGTTTCATATCACTTCGGGCACACGACGGATATGCGGATCCGTAAATATGTCGTATTCGTCGCGACTCGTACTCGAGAATTCTGAGACGATCGCACCCTGGTCGCCTGCTTGGAACCAATGCTTCGTGTTGGGGGGAATGGTATATTGTGCTCCCGGCGTAAGCATAATTTCTCGAAAGACAGTGTAGGCGCTTTCGCTGCCCTGTGGCACGCGTGCCGTTATCTGCGTCGTGGTTTCGCCCTCAAGGTAGAGCCAGACTCGGCCCCAACGACAGCGAAAGGTCTCTTCCTTTCCACGATCAGTCCCCACTGGCGGGTGCAGATGCTCAGGGCAGGTCTGATGCGGGAAGAGTACCAGCTCCTTGGCACAATAGCGATCTGTGTTGACATAAATGACAATTGCTAAGCCCGTCCGGTCGAATTCTCCCAGACCAAAATCAGCGATTTCGATCTCGGTCTCCTCGACCTGGGTGAGTATGATACCAACCTCCCTCAGCATCGTAGCCGCGCGCGACTGCGCCGCCGTGATCTGCGCCTGAGTAACCATCATTTCGCTCCTGTCTGATCGCGGGGGGCCATGCCAGATGCCTGGTGAGGCTTCCCACCACCAATCCTTAACCTTGACATTACCTGAACACTGTCGCAATTTAACACGTGCCCACCATACTAGCGGTGCAGCTGCACCGAGGGCAAGCAGTCGCCAATTGTTGGGCAGTCGGCTTGTATTCTGATCTACCGTGAAGGGGGCGCTTATGAGTAATGCATACCCTGGAGCCTCGGCAGTACCAGTGTACAGTTGTTGGTTGAGCAGTGGCGGAATACTTTCCGTCCGGCCTGATCGCATTGAGGTTGGTCAAGACTCCTATCCAGTCATAGATCTCGTGAATGCCACGCTGATCGCTAATCCAACCATTTCCGCAGCTCCCGGCACATTCACCGGAGCTGCCGTTTACCTTGGGTTGCGAAGCGGTAAGAGCCTTACACTTATCCCCACAAACTATACAGATTCCTGGCAAGTTCTGGAGGCGCTCTACACGGTCCGTCCCGACCTGCGGACGACCTTGCCGCCCATTCCCGACCTGGGTGCGCGCCTCGGCGGGTCAGTGCAGGGCTTCTTCTCCGATCCCGGCAGTGAGAAGGTTATTGCCGGCATCGCTCATCTGAGCATCTTCTTTCTACCGATCGTCCTGCCTCTGATACTCTGGCTTACCCTCAAGGATAGCTTACCGTACGCGTCGCGCCAGTCCAAGCAGGCTTTATGGTTCCACATCCTCACTCCACTGGCCTTCCTGGCTTTTTTTGTTCTGGTGGCGCTGCTTGGCGTAGTCTTGACGCTGGCGGCGGGAGCGCTCGGCATTGCCGGAGTTGCTACCTCCAGCGGAGGATCGCCTTTGCCGCTGCTGCCGATTGCGGGAGTCGGCGGCATCGTCGGCATTCTGTTTATTTTCCTGTTCTGGATTGGTGCGGTGGGTCTCAGCATCGGCAGCATCGTACTGGCGATAATGGGGGCCATACAGGCATTTGAGGGCAAGCCATTTCACTATCCATTCCTGGGTCGCATCTAATTCCACAGCCGCACATGTCGAGCACGTATGAAAGGCGCAGTGCTGCAGGATCTGCTCACCCACCCAGCACTAGAACGAGTCGAGCGCTACCGACCCGGTAGCGCTCGACTCGTTCTATGGGCCTTGCCCAGCCATGCCCCGCACCCGCTTGTACGTGTGTGCTACCGGGCGCCGAGCAACAATTCCATTACGAGCTGGTCCAGTTCCTCGTACCTGCGGCCTCGATTCGCCAGCGCATCCACGTCAAAGAAATGCGACTTGAGACTCTCCGCTCCTGCGCGGCTGTAGCCCATGTTGCCTGCTGGATCGACGTATTCGCTGTCTTGCTGCTTCAATGCGTTGATAATTCCCTGGATGTCGCCGTCTGCCTGGAACCGGGCCACCTTTTCTTTCAAGATCAAGTAGGTGCGCATGCAGCCGGAAGCGAAGGCTCGTACACCTTGGAGATCCTCTGTCCGGTACGCGTGCGCGTCGAAGTGCCGCGGACCATCGTAGCCGCTCTCCTCCAGCAGCTTGACCACGAAGAAGGCTCGCTTGGGGTTCTCGGAGGCGAAGCGGAAGTCCTGGTCATATCTGCCCATCACCTGGTCGTTCAGGTCGATGTGGAACAGCTTGCCCGCTTCAATGGCCTGCCCAATCGCGTGAACAAAGTTCAGCCCCGCCATAGTTTCATGCGCGAATTCCGGGTTCACACCGATCATTTCGGGATGAGCCAGCGTAGAGATGAAGTGCAGAGCATGGCCGACTGTAGGCAGATACATGTCGCCGCGCGGCTCGTTGGGCTTGGGTTCCAAGGCGAAGCGCATGTCATAGCCCTGATCATTCGCGTACTCGCACAAGAAGTTGATCGCATCGCGGAAATACTTCAGCGCGTCGCGCGGATCACGGTACACATCGGTCTCCGTCCCCTCGCGTCCGCCCCAGAAGACGTATATTCGTGCGCCTAGTTCAGCGCCCAGGTCGATAGCGCGCATCGTCTTCTGCAAAGCAAAGGCTCTCACAGCGGCGTCCGACGAGGTGAAAGCGCCGTCACGAAAAACTGGGTGGGCAAACAGATTGGTGGTGGCCATCGGGACGACCAATCCGGTGTCCGCCAGCGCCTGTTTAAAGTCGCGCACGATATTCTCTCGTTCGGTGGCGCTGGCGTTCAACGGCACCAGATCGTTATCGTGGAGGTTGACCCCGTACGCGCCCACGTCGGCCAGCAGATGGACGATCTCCACGGCTGAGAGCGGTGATCGCACCGGCTCGCCGAATGGGTCCCGCCCAATATTGCCCACTGTCCACAGGCCGAAGGTGAATTTATCTTCTCGCCTGGGTGTAAAGTCCATAGATAGCATCCTCCTGTAGTTCCGCTAGGATGGCAGAGTGACACCCAGGTATTCCGCTATCACCCGTGTCACCAGGTCATGGTCTTCTTCCTGGGGCAGGCCAGAGACAGTAATTACGCCGACGGGGCCTACGCCGCTGACATTCGCTGGGAAGGCGCCACCATGCGGGGCGTATTTCGCCGGATCGAGAAGCGCGCTCTCCTGGATGCTCGTGTTCTGCCCGGCGTATCGTCGGCCCATGTAGAAGGAGCTGTGGCCGAACCGGTTGACCACTCGGTTCTTGCGCTGTATCCAAGCGTCATTGTCGGCCGAGGTGCCCGGCATCGCGTAATGGAACAATTGCTGACCGTTGCGCGAGACATCCACCGTGACTGACTTCCCCTCGCGCCGGGCTGTTTCTATCAGTCTCATGCCGATATCGCAGGCGACATCGTTTGTGAATGTCGTGAACAGCAGAATCTCCTCTTGCAGCAGAAGACGTGTAAGAAGCTTCTCCGCCTCTTCCATTGATTTGAACCCTCGCAGACGTGCCAATCCGGTCATATCACCGACCACCGTGATGCGATATGCGATGCCGCATTTCGCTTCATACTATAGCATGCACGCAGGCTTTAGTGGCTGTCGTTTCTGGTCCTTAGAGTGAATGTCCCGCGGCAACGCACCGCAACTGGGAACGGAAGTGATACAATACGGGTTCCTGGGTCGTACGCCTGGATAAAGTTGCCTGGATAAAATCCTACCAATGTGAAGTGTGAGCTGAGCTTTGAAACCCCTTGTTGCCATTGTGGGCCGTCCAAACGTCGGCAAGTCTACCCTATTTAATAAGCTGGCGGGCCAGCGGGTCGCTATCGTCGAAGATCTGCCGGGCACTACTCGTGATCGGATCTATGCCGATGCCGAGTGGAACGGCCGTATCTTTACTATGATAGATACTGGAGGCCTGGAGCTGGACGGCGGCGGCGACTTCAGCAAAGAGATACGGGCGCAGGCGCAGCTGGCCATTGACGAGTGCGACGTCATTGTCCTGCTGGTCGATGTACCGAGCGGCATTACCGCCGCCGATGCCGACGTGGCCGATTTACTGCGCCGGTCCCGGAAACCGATCGTTCTGGGTGCCAACAAAGCGGATAATCAAAAGCTGCGCCAGGAAGCGGTAGAGTTCTTTTCGCTTGGACTGGGCGAGCCAATCACCGTTTCTTCCATCTCGGGGACCGGTACCGGCGATTTACTCGATGCCATCACCGATGCGTTACCTCCCGCGGACGGAGAGGAAGAGGAAGACCCCGATCTTGGCCTGCTTCGTGTCGCCATTGTTGGGCGACCCAATACCGGAAAGTCGTCGCTGGTCAATGCCATATACGGGCAAGACCGGGTAATCGTCAGCGACATTCCCGGTACCACACGCGATACTATCGACACCGAGGTGGAACATGACGGCCAGCACTTGGTATTGATTGATACCGCCGGCATACGCCGCCGCGGCCGGATCGGTCCGGGGGTCGAGAAATACAGCGTGCTCCGGGCGGAGCGGGCTATCGACCGAAGTGATGTGGCCGTGCTCATGATAGATGGGGTGGAAGGCATTACCGCGCAGGACGCTCACATCGCCGGCTATGTACATGACGCCGCCAAGGGCATCATCTTGGTTATCAATAAATGGGACCTGGTGCGAGAGCGCCGTCGCGCCACGGAAGCGGCGGCGGCCGCCGCCGCGGCCGCAGCAGCGGAGATGTTTGGTCAACTCTCAGGCGAAGTTCAGTTGTCGGGGGAAACCGCGGCGCGGCCAGTAGACCAGGAGATGCTAGACGCCAAGCAATACGTGGAGCGCGTGCACTCCGAGCTCAAGTTTCTCCCCTATGCCCCGGTCATCTTTTCCTCAGCTAAGACTCACTACCATGTCGGCTCCATCATGGATCAGGCGCTGCGCATTTACCAGACGCGACACATTCGTATATCTACCGCGCAGCTCAACGAGGTGGTGCGAGAGGCGGTGAATCGCCATCATCCGTCATCCATTCAGGGGCGCCAGCTCAGGCTCTACTATGCGACCCAGGCCGACGTGAATCCACCGACGTTCGTCTTCTTCGTCAACGATCCGGAGCTCGCACACTTCGGCTATCAGCGCTATCTGGAGAACCGTTTGCGTGACATGTTCGGCTTCGAGGGTACCAGTATTCGCCTACAATTTCGAGCTCGCTCCCAGGAAGAATCAGGCGCAGAAAGTCGACGACCCTCCGGTCGCTCCTCGTCGGGAAGCCCCCCTCGCTCGGCGAAACCATCCGGAAAGCACTAGGAATAGAAGAAGCAGGCGAGAAGATCAGCTTGCCGCCTGGTTAGGAATACTGCGGCTTTCGACGGGAAAGAAGCTGCGCAGCAATATGCCCGAGAGACCGACACAGGCAGCGCCGACAACAAATGAGCTGGAGAGGCCCACATGCTGTTGCAGCCAGCCGGCTGTGATCGGCCCGATGCTGTATCCTACGCTCCAGGTTAGACCATAAAATCCGCTCAATGTACCACGATAACGGTCGCTGACGCGCCCCAGGGCAAAAGTTGCGTAGACTGGCTCAAAAAGCCCGCGCAACATCTGGCGCACCAATTCACCGGCGACAGCAAGCAGCAGAAACGGGGAGAACCCGATTAGGAGAAGCACGGGGACGCTCAAGAACTGCATGATCGTTGCCATGCGTAGCCGGCCTAATCGCGTAGCGACACGTGGCGCGGCCAGGGACGTGGCTCCACCGACCAGCCCAGCCAGGGTAAAGATTGCCCCCAATGGCCCAGGGGCCAGCGCGAAGCGCAAGACGAAAAAGAGCGAGAGTAGTCCTACCACCGCACCCTCGCCGGTGGTAAACAGGATATCGGGGAGAAGTAACTTGGCGAAAAGAGACGGCAATCCGGTCGTCGTCTCTCTAGACGTCCGTTTGGTCGAGGGGACTCCAGCGGTGTCGACCAGACGCGACCGAGGGACCCGTATGCTCACCAGTGGTATTGCTGGCAGAAAGACGATCGCCGCCGCTGCTAGTACGCCGAAACGGAGGGGCACGACATCCTGCGGTGATTGATGGAGGACGAGGCCCACTACCTCGGGAACTCCGCCTCCAATCAATGCCCCGAGCGCGCCCACGCCCAGCAGCAGAAAATTGTTGAGCGCCATGACTCCAACCCGCTGTGATTCGGTAGTGCTTTCGACCAGAAGAGGGAGATTGGTTACCCAGTAGGCTGAGGCCAGTAGACCATTTAATACGCCTGAGGCGAGCAGTAGTAGAGGAGAGGTCGTAAGCGCCGTCATAACCAAGGTGAATGGCGTGGCGAAGCCACTGATGAGCAGCAGCGGCTTGCGTCCCATCCGGTCCGCCAGTAGTCCCACCGGTACCGCGGCGACAAGCGAGCCGAGTGCCGAAGTCGCCGCGAAAAGGCCGACGAACTGCAAGTCATATCCAAGACTATGCACATACAGGTTAAGCGTCAAAGCGCCGATACTCAGCTGGAAACCCTTGCCGAGGGTGAAGAGCAGCAGCAGATAGACGTCGCGGCTAAAGCTGGTATAGACACCGAAGTTACGCTGCGCCGAAATCCGCATTCGCTTCGAAATGTCCGCCATACTACGTCGCTCGCTTCTACCCATCTACCTATCTGGCCGCCGGTACAGTCACCATACCAGAATGAGGAGTGGAAGCGCCACCAACGAATGTACAGCGGACACTACCTACGAAAGTACAGGTACAGGTACGGAGGAAGCCCTCTCGTGTCATGACGGGAGAAGAACGGCGAGCAACGTTGCGCTCGCCGCTCAAGCGAAATCAGCTATGGTGCCACGTGTCGCTAAAGCCGTTGCCGCTGCCGTTGAGGGCTGAGGGTTGGGCTTTCACTGTGCCGCCGCTGGTCGCCATGGTGATCTCTTCCCAGATCGAGCTGCCGTAACTGCCGATCGTTTTGCCGTCGGCGGTGCTGTTGGAGAAGTTCATGGTACCGAAATTGGCGAGCGGCAGCACCCGGCACGTAAAGCCGCAGGAGGAGGGGGCTTCCGCGATCCATTCAGCAGAGGAGTTGTTGAAGCTGCCGCTCTGAGTGGTAGAGAAATGCCAGCCGCGTGATGACGACATAGACAGCGTATAGGTGCTGTTCCCATTATAGGTGACCGATGCCGTCAGAGTATCGCCGGGCGATACCGGATCCGTCGAGGTGCTCAGCTGAACGGAGGGATTGGGGTACATCTCATACCAGCCGTAGTAGGTTGGTGTCCGGCCCGAGCAATCGGAGTCGGTTCCCAGCTGCTCGACGCTGTTGGAGTTGTAGCCGTCCAGGCCCACCCAGAACGACGAATAAGAACTGCTCCGGCTCGTGCAGCTCACAGTTGGCTCTACCCAGCTGCCTGATACGGTGGTGTAGGCTCCGTTGGAGCCGGTTACCGCGTAGCCTGACCAGTTTGTGCTGGAGGCCGTGCCGTTATTGTGAATACGAGGTGTCCCTCGGTAGATCTTGGTCGGCATTGTTGGCGCACTCGGGTGCGCGCTGGCGACACCGGCGAAGAACGCCATCGAAAGGGTGAGGGCCACCACCGTGGTAGCGGCAAACGTCGAGGCAATGATGCGTCGCTTCAAGACAGTGCTCCTTGACTCAAGTAGTGTACCTCTGTCTACACGTTACTCGCGAAGCTCCTAGGTGGGAAGCCGATGGGCCTGATGCGGTTTTCGCAGTGTCTGCTCTGCCCCGCGGGCCCCGAGCAGTCAGGGCCGATCATTGGCCGATCATTGGCCGATCGAGCTGACATCCACGCTGGGAGCAGGCTAGGTGCGCGCTCCATTGCGCGCGGAGTCAATAGCCAAGCCATGGGCGTAGCGTTGCGGTCACCTCCTTGGCTAGCCGGAAAGCGGCGATGTGTTCTGAACGGATGAGGTTGCATCAGGTACGCCGCCCGGGAAATCCTTGAGTAGCGACCTTGCCGAACAACTATACCTGGCAGGCGGAGGAATGTCAATGCCGGTTTGGTAAAAATTAGACGCGGGTATGCGTCAAGACCACATACCGGGTGAAGCTAGTGCCTAGTCGCTGTCGGCCAGCTGCTCTATCTGCGCCCGGAGCGCTGGGAAAGTCTTCACGAGCAGCTCCATTGTCTGCTCGTGCACCCACCACACATCGTTCATGAGGTGTTTGGCTCTTCCTTCGGGCACACTGAACAGCAGTCCGCTGAGCCTGGCGCGACTGCAGCGGTCGGCGGAGAAGAACCGGACGATGTAACCGGGTTCTTCTCCGCTGTCGCCGTATTCGACCACGAAGAGGGTCATGCAGATATTTAGAGGGCTTTGTGGGGTATGTGCGTCCAGTTCCGACATACAGAAAATTCCAGACAAATACGTCCCACGCTTGGGAACCATACCGCCCTGCACCAGCTACGCGGGCGAGAGACCCATCTGAGTATAGCAACCATCGCAGAAACTATACCGGCGTTGTCCGCCCATCGCAGGCATGGTTAGCGAGACCGAAAGGCAGCGCGCACGCGCTCCGGCGTAAACGGTACCTGGCGTAGCCTGATGCCGGCCGCGGCATAGACCGCATTGGCGATAGCCGCCGCAACCGTTACTGTGGCCGGCTCACCGGCTCCGACCGATGGTTGGTCGGGCCGGTCGATGAGCAGGACATCAATCTGCGGTACCTGGCTAAATGTCAGGATAGGATAGCTTTCCCAATCCAGAGTGGTCTGGCCGTTGGCGTCCCAGCTAATCTCTTCCTTTAGAGCCCGGCTGGCGGCCTGTATTACATTGCCTTCAATCTGATTGCGAACGCCATCCGGATTGATGATGAGCCCACAGTCGTGTGCGACGACTATACGGCGGAGCTGCAACGCTCCACTCTCCTGGTCTAGGGCAACGTGCGCAACCATGGCAACGTAGGCCTCAGTATTTTCATAGCGGGCGAAGGCTACCCCCCGGCCCTCTCCCGGAGGCAGCGGCAATCCCCACTCCGCGGCCTGCGCCGCTGCCGCAAGCACGGTGCCTGCTCGAGGATCATCGAGATGCCTTAGGCGAAACTCCAGTGGATCAGCCTCGGCGGCAGCCGCCAGCTCGTCCATAAAAGACTCATTGGCAAACGTGTTTCCGGCACCACCTAGGCTCCGCATCGACGATGTGCGTAGCGGCGGCCGAGCCAGCCAGTGCATGGTCACGCGCTGGTCGGGCACTGTATAGGTAGTCGCTGCGTTTCGGTCTCCGCCGACGAAGAACGGAGACGGCGGCGGCATCTCGCCTCGAATCTCTCCGCCGGCAAGTAAGCCCAGTGCCTGTCGTGGGCGATCCGCGTGAGTTGAGCTCCACACCTGGTAATCCCATGCGACGATGTTGCCCTCTTCGTTCAGGCCGGCCCTCGCTTCCATACGCATAGCGGCGGCCTTGGGCTCACCTATGAATTCATCGCTTCTCGACCACAGTACCCGCACCGGGCGCCCGATTTCTCGCGCGAGAACCGCCGCGTCAGCCGCCACGTCCTCAGAGCCATTCTGCCCGTAGGCGCCGGACCCTTCCATATGAACAACGTGTATCTGGCTGGACGGCAGTGCCAAGAGGTCAGAGAGCGCGCCTTGCAAGGGATATACACCTCCCGAGCTGCACCACACCGTCAGCTTATCGTCGCTGTAAGCGGCGACCGCGCAGGATGGCCCCAGCGAGGCGTGAGCCTGAAAAGGCTGATGGTAGACACTATGCACTTGCTTGGTGGCGGTTGCCAAGGAGTCATCCACGCTTCCCGATTCTCTGACAACTTGGTCGGTCGAAGGCTGATTTATCATCCAGGTAGAGAGCTCGTCAGAGACCGGAAGATCTGCCGGTTCCTCCCACTCCACCTGGAGTTGAGTCGCCGCTTTGACGGCCTGCTCCTCACGCTCGGCCACTACCGCCACAAAGTTGCCGAGACGCACAACCTGCGCGCCCGAGACGGAGCTACTGTCCAACCCGACCACCCGCGCCCCCGCGCTTCTTGAGCGTATGACGCGGGCGTGGAGCATTCCGGGAATTCGCATATCGTGGACAAAGCTCGCTCCCCCGGTGAACTTGGCGGTCAAATCCGAGCGGAGCGCACTGGACCCTACCAACTGGTACTCCGAGCGCGGCTTCAGCGGCGGCTCCGAGATAAGTCGCCCAAACGGCAGTCCGCCTTGCAGCTCGCCGAAGGATACTCGCTGATGTGGTGCTTCCTTCACCCAGATGGCTCCTCCGCGAGTGTCCAGCTGTTGGGTTGCGGAAGCTCCCAGTCTCACCACCGCCCGTTCGAGCAGTGCGACCCTGGCCTCGGCGGCCGCGTTGCGCAGCAACCCGCCGCTGGTGCGTATGGTCATGCTTCCCGCGGTGTAGCCTTCATCCGGCGTGCGCTCGGTATCACCCATGACCATGTGGACCATGTCGAGTGGAACTTCCAGCTCCTCCGCCACAATCTGGGCGAGTGCGGTACGAACTCCGGTTCCGACTTCCACCTTCCCGCTATACGCGAGTATGCTGCCGTCCGGAAGAATAGCCAGCCAGTCGTCAAGCTGGCGGCTGGCTGCTCTCCCCCAGACCGGTCGCTGCTCCTCAGTCATGGCTCTCGTCTCCCCACATCAGCTGCTCGGCTCTCTTTACCGCCCGGAGAATCCGGGTATGTGAGCCACAACGGCAGAGCTGCATATCCAGCGCTTCGGCGATCTGTCCGTCGCTGGGGTGGGGATGCTTCCAGAGCAAGGCCGCGATGGCAACGATCATGCCGCTACTGCAGTACCCGCACTGCGCCGCCTGTTCCTCGATAAATGCCTGTTGTACTGGATGCAGCTCTTCCGGTGTACCCAAACCTTCAACGGTAGTGATCTGTGAGCCCGAGAGCTCGGAGACCGGCAGCATGCATGATTTCACCGGTTCGGCGCCTCGAAGCACCAGACAGGCACCGCACTGCTCCAGTCCACAGCCGAAGCGCGGTCCATTAAGCTCCAGCTCGTTACGAAGCACATACAGCAGCGGCGTCTCCGGATCAGCCTCAACTTGATGCTGCTTGCCGTTTACCGAGATGAGCAGGGCCCCAGCCATCCATCGTCTCCTTGCGTTTTTGCTGACCGGGTTGATCCGAGCTCCACTGGTCGGAGGCCGGCGTTTCCCAAGGTTCCGCTTTCAAGCATAGCATCTGTATGGAACGCGTGGCAATCACCGGCCCTACCTGCATATAACGGTCGACGAAGCTGGAAGCTGGGGAAGCCTAAGCGCTGAACCAGAACTGCCACTCACCACTTTCCAGCAGATAGTAAGAAGTAATGGTCTTGGTAGTGCTAGAGCCGTTATGTGCCAGCGTGATCATCTGATCCACCGAAAAGTAGGCTTGACCCTCGGGTGTGAACTGCACAGCCGGAGGGGCAAGTGGAGCCGAGATCGACGTGATCTTGCCTACGGATTGGATTTGTGAAGTTATGGAGGTGACAAACTCGGGCTCAGGATACTGCGCGGTAATTTGCTGGCTGGTCGACTTCCACACTGTAGTCCAGTCGGCCTTGAGTACTGCATTGTCATATGTGGTCACGCTGGGGACCGCCTGCGAAGCCAGGTCCGTGCAGCTCGTGGGAGTACATCCGGCCGAGAGCTGATAGGTAATCTCTTTCGAAGTCACGTTGCCGGGACAGGTGGTCGGCGAGCATGTTACGGTGAAGGTCGCGTAGGCAGCCAGACCATCCGCGCTGATATGCCCGAAGAAAAAGTAGTCAATTGGAACCCGCGTATCCGAGACCAGGGTTCCCCGTTGGCGGAGAGACGGTACGGAACCTGCGTCCAGGCTGGCGGCTATAGCGGCCGCTATCTGAGGGTTTGTCACCCCGGATCCTTCCGCGAACGAGCCGTCGGGCAATTGAACTAATCGAGCCGTTGATGTGATCTGGCTGCTGGTCGGAAGGACGAAGGTGTACGAAGCAAAACCGTCGGAATTAGGGATGAGCCCGGCGGAATAGGTGGTGTCGATCTGTGTGTCATGCCAGTACCCCACCGGCTGCGTCGTGACGGTATGAGCGCGCTCCATCAGCGGTGCCGAGCCCCCGGTACCTGATACATGGGCATGCGCCGGCGTATCTTCCGCTCTCTGATTATGAGCTGCAAGAAGGAGACTGATCCGGCCGCCCTGCGTCATTGCCAGCGCGAGGAGTAGAGCAGTCGCAACGAGTGCGGCAGCTGCCAGACGGGGCTGCGCGTTCGGCGTTTCTGTGTGTGCGTTAGTAGAAGATCGAAGCAATCGACGTCTCATGAGGCACCCTCTCTCTTTCGTTTGACAGCCGTTTCTTGCCAAGCCGGTAATGGGTCTACTCGAGACCGTCGCTTTGCACCAGAATCAGGTAAATTTCGGTAGACATGTTAGTGGTCGACGCACCCGCAAGTCCCGTGATGTCTTTGACCTTGACCGAGCTGCCCGGATCCTGGCTGGCAGGTTGCGAGATGTTGAGATGCTGCACAGGAGAATTGAGAACATTCTGCAGGGCCGACTGCGAGTTTGAGAGCCCATTCAGAATAGTCTTTAGATCGGTCATGGGAATCGTGATCTGGTCCGTGAGTGCCCATTCATGGTACTGCCCGTTCGGAAATTGCAGGCTCGTCGGGCTCGAGCTATAGGCCTGGCCGGCGGATGGACTCGAACAGCTAGCACACAGAGCCGCGCCTCCCCAGAGCGGCGTCGCTGTAGCTGGGTCGGATTGCGGGAGAAACACCAAGTCCCCGACCGGTAGCAGCGTCTTCGGCGGCAAGTTGTAGATGAGGAAGTTAGCCTGTATTCCTACCCGTATGTCGCCATAGAAGGTATAGAAATCAGCTCCGGTTTGCGGAGCCCGGCTATTATGAGCCAGGACATTGGGGCTCTGTGGCGTCAAATCGGTGATCGCCTGTCCATGAAGGTCAAGCCCAAGTTTGCTTTGAACGGTAGCGTACAGGCCACTCTGGATCATGGATAGCACCGTTGCAAAAGGCGAGGCGGCCTCGAAGGAGAGGTCGGCTTCCGAGAAACCGGACATATTTGCGGCGGTAAGCAGCCAGGACCCTTCCTGGGCAGTGTTCAACAGAAAGACATGATCGACGTCGTGAGCGGCATCGAGGCAGAGTGTGAGACCTAGATCCGACACCGACGTGGGACAGCCGGCGAGCAACGTTCGGACGATGGCGCCTCCCATGCTGTAGGCCATTAGCGTCACCGAATGATGGTACTCCGCATACATATCCGTCACCAGCGTAGCTAGCTGTATCGCATTGTCTTGTATCGAGCCTTCACTCTCTAGCTGGCACGTTTGGCATTGCGACTCATCTGTCGGACACCCACTGGGGGAGTGGCTCCAGGCAATGTCGTCCACGTAGCAGAACGGCTGGATGGCGCTGGGGCTATAGGTAGTCGTCAATGCGCCCAACAGGCTGGTCCAGGTCTGTTCGCTGCCATCTGTCGACTGATCGGGATCGGGGACGCCGTGGATCTCATGAGCGAAATCGGTGGCATCCTCGTGAATGCCGTGAACCCAGACGATGGGGCGAGTCATCGCCTGCTTGCGAATCCAGTTGATCACTACGCCGCCGGCTTTGGCGCTTGCCCCAGAAACCGATGCGGTCACGGAGTCGGTACCGAGGTGGCTGCCTTGGTACAGGTAGGATGCTTTCCCGTTGGCGTCGGTGGTAATGGACGCGGTGCCGCTGTTGGCGCCAGAGCGGTGAATGGTAAGAGGCTCGTGCGACAAGGGATGTCCGCTCGGGTTTACCGCGGTAATCTCGATATCCGCATCGCTACTGACCGCGGCGTAGGTGCCGCTGCCGCAGGCGGCTGCCGGAAAGTCTGCTTCCTGCAAGGGATCCACCGCACAGATCGAAATCTTTATGGAAGGCGTAGGGGTTGGTCCGGCGCCGGTGCTGGACCCGCCGCAGCTGCACGCTGCTATGACCGCGAGGAGAGCGAGATTCACTACTACGATTGACAGGAGGCGAAGGTGCCGCGGGTACCTCTCGTTCATCTGCTGAATTCTCCATTCTCGTGTCAGGCATTCATGTCTGCCTGCCGGTCTTATAACCGCTCCGAGTCTGCTGTCTTCATGATGAAACGCCGCCATCTTGATAGCTATTCCACAGTTCACAGCCCGATAGTGGCGCGCAATACTCTCTCGAGAAGATCGGTAAGGGGTATGGGCGACCGGTACAAGTCATGCAAAAGGAGTAGTTGCGGAATTTGTATACATAACAACCACGAGAGGCTAGAACGTGCTGCATCTGATTCGCGAACTCGCGCACACGGTGCTGGTCCTCTTTCATGCCTATGAGATTCCTACCCTCTTCTTGGCGACTCTGATAGAGGAATCAGGTCTCCCCATTCCAATTCCGGCTGATACCCTGCTGGTACTGGCAGGAAGCCAGTTCTCGGGAAAATTTGGCCATGCGCTCCTCGTGATCGGTATAACCAGCATTGCGGTCATGGTAGGGTCATCCATATTGTTTTGCGTCATGCAACGCGGCGGCCGACCGCTACTGGTGCGCTACGGCCGCTATCTACACCTCAAGGAATCCCAGCTGGCGGACATAGAACGCTGGTTTGTGCGGTATGGTCGGTGGGGCATTATCGTCGCACGGTTGATCCCAGGATTGCGTATTCTGGCCACTGTGACCGCTGGCATAAGCGGCATGAGTTATGTCGACTATATACCAGCCTGCGCGATAGCCGCAGTCGTCTGGGCAACCGTGTATTACTGTCTTGGTGCCCTGCTCGGGCATGAACTGCCGCTTCTTCGCCTTATCTTCATAGGCTTCATTCTAGGCGCCCCGCACTGGGCGCTCGCTCTCAGCGCGTTTCTGGCGCTGCTCGCACTCTTGGCTGCCGTAAGCTGGCTGGTGTACCGCCGTCTCCATGCCCGTCCTCCCACCAGGGTTTCCGCCAAAGCCTGATTCGCCTCACGAGTTTTTCCAATTCGATCGGCATTTTGTGACGCCCGCCACAGTATCTCAGCCGGTAGTGCGCTATAGTAGGCGCGCCGCGTAGGGCGGTTGTATCTGGCTGCCGTAGTACTGATACGGCGGCCTTCGGCCCGATGGCTTTCTGCGGAACGCGCCGACATGCCCGCACGTTCCTGCAGTCTAGAAAATAGAGGTAACGCATGTGGAAACGAGCCAAGGAACCAAATGCCGTCCAGAGCGGAGCCAGGGAGCAGAAAGAGAAGATAGCCTCAGGATCTCGCGCGCTTAGCTCGCCTGCAGAGCTGCTGCAGCACGCTGCCTGGGAAGGTCTGGACGAGGGTAACCGCGCCTCGCTGCTACGTAGCTTTCCATCTTTTCCGTCGGCCGCTGTCTCCGAATCAAGCAATGGCCCCGCTGACTTCAGATCAAGTGATGTACAAGACTGGGTGGCCGGTCTGGTGGCGAATAGCTTCCAGCAAGAAGCCGCCCAGATCATTGGCGCGTGGCTGGAGGACTCTGCTCCGGACGCGCACTTATATGTAGGCGGCAGCACTGGGCAGGGAAGACGCAGCCTGGTAGCATCGCTTTCGAGGCAGGCTTTGTCGCATCGAGCGGCGCCGCCCGACTACTGTTACGTCCCGGATCCGAATGCCCTGGATCAGGCCTATCTGCTGGTGCTACCACGGGGCACAGGCAAAGTCTTTGCTCGAGTTATTGACCAGACTTTGCGGGCGATCACATCGGCGTGGTCGGCCGGCGAGGATCAGGACGATTCTCAGGCGACGTCGGAAAAGAAGCCAGGTGTACCGCTCGAGACGGTGATAGGCCAGTCGTGTGACGCGCTGGCCTCCAGCTCTCCCGAGGCTGGGCGAGCGTATGTGGAGCGGTTGCGCAACGCCTTTCTGGCACTGGCCGCGGCCGCGGCCGAGCTACCAGCCAGCTACGACGATATGGCTACGTGGCTAGTGCGTTCTCCGGGCGCCGATGCCCTGGCTGGCGCACAGTCGGGAGCGCCGGTGGTCGTCGGTACCCTCTACCAGGACAAGCTCGACGACTTGCTGGTACGCGCCAACGGCGGAGTGCTGATACTTCCGGCCATGGAACTGGTCGTGGTGGACAATTCCTGGCCGACTCTCACCGCGGCGCTTACTACCCACAGTCACATAGTCAAGGCGGGCTGGCCCCCACTCCCACTTGATGTCCGGGTGGCACTGGTAGGTGACGGCGCCGCTTATAATGCCCTGGCCGCCGCGCCAGGCGAATTCGCGCGCATCTTCCGGTATGAAGCCTGGTGCAATGCCGATGCGACCTGGACGCAAGAGAATGAGGCGGCCTACGCAGCGTTGGCGGATGGAGTAACCAGGCGCCACCAGCTGCCGGCGTTCGGCGCAACCGGGGTGGCCCGGCTGGTCGAAGAGGGCAGCCGGCGGGTTGAAGGGTTGAACCGAACCCATCTGACTACCGACCTGTTCCTCCTGCATGACCTGGCTCTCGAGGCGGCTCATGGCGCGCGCGGTCGCGGTGCCACCTCGACCGATGGAATCGACGTGGAGACAGCGCTGCAGGGGCGCCGTGCTCGCCAAAGCGTGACCGCACGGCGAGTCCGTGAGGCTATCCTCTCCGGACAGGAGATCACTCCTACCTCTGGGTCCGCGATTGGACAAGTAAATGGACTCGGCATCTTCGAGTTTCATCCACCTGAGGGGAATTTCGCCGTGCCGATACGCATCAGCGCCACGGTGAGCCCAGGCGGCGACGAGCGAGTCCTGGACATCGAGCAGGAGGCAGATCAGGCCGACGCCGATCATGTGCGCGGCGAGATGACGGTCGAAGGGTATTTGGCCGCACGCTACGGCCAGAATCATCCCATCGATCTGGTCGCCCGCATACGCTTTGAGCAGGAGCATGGTACGCTTGGGGGCGACAGCGCCTCGGGAGGACTGTTGTTCGCCCTACTCTCGGCACTTGCCGAGGCTCCCATACGGTATTCCTATGCGGTCACGGGCGCGGTCGGACAGTATGGCGAGCTCCAGCCTATCGGCGGCGTCAATACGAAGATCGAGGGCTTCTTTGAGCTCTGCCAGCTACGCCGATCCCAGGGGGAGCAGCCCGAGGGAGGATACGGAGTAATCATTCCCGCGGTAAATGGTCGCGATCTTATGCTGCGCTCCGACGTTGCTCGGTCGATAGCTGAGGAAGGCTGGTTCCATGTGTGGCCAGTCAGTACTGTTGACGAAGCAATGACACTTCTCACCGGTCTGCCAGCGGCCGAGCTGAACTCGAAAGTGGAGAAGCGACTGGCGCGCTTCTACGAGATCGGCGTACGGAGCCGAGCCTCACATTAGCGGTTGACCTTGAAGCCTCGCACCGCGAACGCACGCTCAGCAAGGTCGCTCTGCACTGCGTGGATGTGCTCGACGTGCGCGTGGCCCTTCTCGGTGAGCTCCAACAGGATGGCGCGGCGATCGGTGGGGTCGGGCTTGCGCACTAGCAAGCCCTCGCGTTCGAGCGCGTCCACAATGGTAGTGATGTTGCGTGCCGTCACGCCAAGCGCGGACGAGAGATCACCCATGCGCATCCGCCCCGGAGCCGCATCTACCACCGCAGCCAACCGAGCTGCACGCGGGATGGAGAGTTTGCTCAGCTCCGGTTCCGCGTGGGAGAAACAGAGGTTGCCCCACTGCTTGGAGGCGTGCGTAGTGCTGAGCAGCGCCTCGGCCAGGTCCACGGCGGTTAGCTTGGCCTGATTGCCAGATTGAGAGGGTGGCAGCGGCCAATCGTGGCGCTCGGATGCCGCTCGGTCCAGGTCGAGCTCACCATCGTCAGGACAGGTATCTGATCCAGGCGCACGCGGTTCCTGCGACGCCGACCGCTTTGGATGACCTGAGAAAGAATGTGTCAAGATAATGCACATCACACCATGACATCAGGCCTCAATCTCATGTATATGTGCTATAGAGAAGTGTAGATGTGTGCTATAGACAAGCTTGAAATGTAGTTCGGGGTAATGAGTCCATTCAGGAAAAGGATACTACATGGGAGTCACAGACGCAATCCTGGCTGAGGGGCTTGAGAAGCGCTTCGGCCAGACGCAGGCCCTCCGGGGTCTCGATCTCGCGGCTGAGGAGGGCACAGTGCTTGGCGTGCTGGGGCCGAACGGCGCTGGCAAGACGACGGCCGTGCGCATCCTCACGACGCTGCTCAAGCCCGACGCCGGTCATGCCGAAGTCGCTGGGCTGGACGTGGTGCGCGACGCCGACAAGCTGCGGGCGGCTATCGGCCTGGCAGGCCAGTACACCGCGGTGGACGATCTGCTAACCGGGCGTGAGAACCTCGAGATGTTTGGCCGGCTCTACCACATCGCGGGATCGGCTGCCCGCCAGCGCGCCGCAGAGCTGCTCAAACGTTTCGACCTCACGGATGCGGCCAACCGCATCGTCAAGACATATTCGGGTGGCATGCGTCGGCGTCTGGACCTGGCCGCCAGTCTGATCATGTCGCCGCCGGTGCTCTTTCTGGATGAGCCGACAACCGGCCTGGACCCACGCGGGCGCACTGAGATGTGGAACGTGATCAGCGGCCTCGTCGCCGACGGCACCACTGTGTTGCTGACCACGCAGTATCTCGAGGAGGCCGATCTCCTCGCGGATCAGATCGCGGTAGTTGACCACGGCTGTGTGATCGCACGCGGCACATCTGACGAATTGAAGGCCCAGGTGGGAGGCGAGCGGCTGGAGGTGAGCGTGGCACGCGGCAGTGATCTCGACGCGGCCATGCGGGTGCTCAGCGCCTATGCCTCGGGCGACTTGCATGTGGACGCTGAACATCGCCGTGTGGTCGTGCCCGTGACGAACGGATCGCGCCTGGTAGCCGACGCGATCCGTGACCTCGACGCTGCGGGCCTGCGGCTCGACGACCTCGCGCTGCGGCGCCCGACACTGGATGACGTCTTTCTCACACTCACCGGCCACGCCGCCGAGGACCGTGGAGCGGACTCATCGAGTCATTCCGAAGAGGAGGCGCCCACCGGTGCATCGAGGTCCGACAAATCCGGCACGAACACTGCACCTAACGAAAGGATCAGCGCATGACCGCCATTTCCGTCCCCTCTGCCGCCAAGGTGCAGGCACTCCGGCGCCCTGGGCTCTTCTGGGCGCTGGCTGATGCGTGGGTGCTCGCCAAGCGGCGCCTGACGCAGATCCCACGCATCCCCGACGAGCTAATCTTCGCGACGATCCAGCCAGTGATGTTCGTCGTGCTATTCCGCTATGTCTTTGGAGGAGCGATCACCGGCGCCGGGCCTAACTACGCCAACTACCTGATGGCCGGCATCTTTGTGCAGACCGTCATTTTTGGCGCGACGACCACTGGTGTCGGGCTGGCGCAGGACCTCGAAAAGGGGTTGATCGATCGCTTCCGCTCGCTGCCGATGGCCAAGTCTGCCGTGCTGACGGGCCGCACGATCGCCGATTTGGTGCGCAACCTCTTCGTGGTGATCGTGATGTTCGTCGTCGGCCTGATCGTTGGATTTCGCCCGTCGGGGTCGCCCCTGGCCTGGGCCGCCGCCATTGGGCTGATCCTGCTGGTCAGCTTCGCTTTCTCTTGGATCTCAGCGACAATGGGCCTGCTGGTGCACAGCGTGGAGGCGGCGCAGTCGGCGGGATTCATCTGGCTCTTCCCGCTGACATTTGCCAGCAGTGCGTTTGTGCCGGTGAGCCGGATGCCTAGCTGGCTGCAGGGGTTTGCCGATCATCAGCCGGTATCGGTCTTCGTAAACGCGGTGCGCTCACTGTTGCTTGGCCAATCGGTCGGCGCAGACGGCTGGCAGTCGCTGGTGTGGTGCCTGGCCATCCTGGTCGTGTTCATCCCACTCTCGGTCTGGATGTACGGCCGGCGCGTCGGACGATAGTGATGCCCATCGAGGCAACGCTCAAAGAGATAGGGCGTATCCTGCCCCGGCCTTTCGCGCCATGGCCCGTCGTAGTGCCCGGTCGCGACCGTGCTGGTGCGGGGCAACCGCGCATTTCGGATGTTGCATCGCGAATACGGCTGGGCCTTATCCCTGTTCACACGCTTCCTACAATCACTATTCCAGACGGGCACCAAGTAGTGTATTGTAGAGCTCATGGAACACCGGCCACTATGAGCTGATTATGCTGCACCTGCCGAGCTGCAGACTTACCCCGACCCTTGGATGTCGGCGAATAGTGCAACGTGACCGCTGTGTTGAAGATAGGCGGTATGATGGTAAAAGGAACAGGCCTATGTACCAGCTTGAGCCAGCATGGCCATCTCGACGCTGTGTGTTTGCAGTTCTCACGCTGAGTTGTCTGATGTTGTCTGCATGCTCTACAACTGCCAGTGTGGTGAGTTCCGTCGGCACACCAGTCGCCATGCCGCCGTCACGCGTTTTGGCCCCCCCCTGCGGGCCTGCTGTCGGAAACATCGAGGTAGGATTCGAGGTAGTCATCCCACGAGATATCGCCGCAATTGTTGGCTTCACGCCATTGTTGCCGGCACAACTTCCTGACCCGTTGACATGGAGTATGGTAGTGATTGCAGGACGAAGCTGGATACCGGGGCCCACCCCATTGTTTCATGCAGCGTACGGCATCTGGTTTCTGCGACCCTACAATACCTACGCGTTGCACACCGTCGTCGCACTTGACGAGTCTACCGAAGCAATCGCACCCACTACCGATATAGCCGTTGCTAACGGGCCACTTACCCTCGCTCGTCAGGCTTCTCTCGTCATCAATGGCGCGACAGCAACTCTACATACACTTACATCTGCAACGCAGCCAGGTCACGTGGCTACCCAGATACTTGCAATAACGTGGCAGGAAGATGGGGTCTTCCTACGGTTGAGTGCGGTCTCCTCCGGGGCCTATGAACTGTTTGCACCAGCTGCCGGAGAGGATACTGTGGTCGCTTGGCCGTGGGTAAGCGCACAAATCCTTGAGCAGCTTGCTGCCAGTGTCAAGCTGTATAGCGGATGCGGTAGCAACGCCGGATGATTGCCCATTCTAGACGGTACACTACGTTTTCAAAACACCCTCTGATTACTACAGCGACACTTCACCAATACGTGCTCGACGCGAGTCTGCACCGCAAGCGGAAGGGGAAATTTCTGGGCGCTCCAGATCCCGCTTGCTGCTCATTCTGATTCCATGCTCCGTCGATTCGGTCGTTTCCTCGCATGGGACTCCTTGTGTAATGGCTGGTGCCAAGCGCCCGCTCTACGCCCAATCCAACGCACTAAGGTGCTGGAGCGTGGAGCTGTCGCTCACTTGCGTTGCGGTGCCCTCGACGACGAGATCGAGATCCGGGAGCATCACCGAGAGGACGCAGGACGAATTCGCTGCCAGGTTCCGGCTCTTGCGGGTCCCCTCGCCGCTCGTGAAATAGAAGTGCCCATCGAGCCACAGCGCGCCTACTGCCGCTAGGTGCGGCCGGCCGTCGGGGCGCACCGTGGCTAGCCAGTACGTCTTTTTGACCGAGTCGTCTTGCAACTGGTCGAGCGCACGTGACCACGGTATCGGCTCCGAACCATAAATATCAAGGTTTGTCTGCTGCATCTCGTTCCTCCTCCACGTATGGTGTACCTAGGGGCAGCGCGTAGCATCTTCACATGCTTCCTCGGTCCGGTGGATCCCACGCGAACCCAGATACCAACTACGGGATGTCGGGATCGAGGCCGTCATGTTGGTCAGGCGATGAGCGGAAGTAGTGAAGATGCACAAGCATATGGAAGCAGTATACCCACTCTATTGACCTACACAACTCGGCTATGTAGTGCACCAGTGGGATGAAAGCCGTGTATGATTTGTGGGCCAATAGGATAGGAAAGAAGGGATGACGATGCAACAGTTGACCAGCGGTGCCTGGGATGAGCGCATCACGATCTTTCGCGCCGATGAGGACGAAGCTGGGGAACGCGTCGATGCGTTTGCCATCGTAACACAGGATTACGTCGTGTTTATCGATACGCTCTCGACACCAGCTCTCGCTCGTGCCATGATCGCGGCCATGCGTGAGTTCCTCGCGATGCGCCAGCCGCTGGTGATCAATACTCATGCCGATTATGATCATTGTTGGGGCAATGCCGCCTTTGCTGCCGATGGCATGCTGCCCGCGCCGATCTATGGCCATGCGTTGGCCGCCACCCGCATGGGATCACAGGAGCGCCAACAATTCTTGCGTGAGAAACAACAACGTGATCCGATCTTTGCAGAGGTACGGCTTATCGCGCCGACACGGCTGATTACCGCTCAGACGACGCTGAATGGTGGCGATCTCTCGCTCGTGCTTCTCCCCACGCCAGGTCACCGCCCTGACCACATCGCCGTCTGGTTGCCGAGCATCAGACACCTCATCACTGGAGATGCCGCTGAGTCGCCTTTCCC
Source organism: uncultured Chloroflexia bacterium (assembly GCA_963810535.1). Taxonomy (GTDB): domain Bacteria; phylum Chloroflexota; class Ktedonobacteria; order Ktedonobacterales; family JADMIN01; genus JAJPKE01. The sequence goes on along the minus strand of CAWENW010000017.1, from coordinate 94,176 downwards.
GTATGTCACCGAGGCGAGAGAATTGCCGTTGCTCGTCGATTCGCTGAAGCACCTTGATGCGCTTCAGGCGCAGGTCGTGTTGCCCTGCCATGGGAACACCACCGATGGGGCACTTATGGCGCGCAATCTGCGCTATTTCGCGACAATTCATGAGAAGTGTCAGCATGCCATCGAAACGAACACGCTGCCAGCCGACTGGGCCGATCGAGAGCATCTCGCGGAGGTGATAGCGATGCCGTACGATGAAGCGCTCGCTATTGCGGAGGTCACACGCACCGACACCCCAGCCATGTATGAGGAGTTGTACGAACTCGCAATCAAGGCGACTCTAGCGGTCTTGCACGAAGAGGCTTCATTTTAATTATGTGTTTGAAGAGGCTTCTCTTCTAGGCTGGTGCCAGGCGAGCGAGAAGAAGTCGGATCCCAACAAGATAGATGAATACCTCCTCCGTGCTGGCGAGTCGTTCATAGTCTTAGCTCAATCGCCGCTGCCTGCCGATCCACGAAAATGTTCGTTCCACATTGCATCGTCTATTCGCTCCTTGCTACCTGTTTTTTGAACACCTGACCGTAATCATCGACTGGCGCTCCCACACCTGCCAAGACGCGTAACGCGTACCAGAACGCCGCCTGGTTTGCGGTGAGTACCGGTCGGCCGAGGTCTTCCTCCAGCGCCGCAATCACCCCGATCGAGCGAAATCCGTTCCCGGCAATGAACACGCCTTCCACATTGGACGGCGCATGCTTGACTGTCTGTGCCAGACATGGAAGCAGATGAAGAGGGCGCTGAGGTGGTGGCATACCGGGAGACAGGGTCAGCGAGATGATTAGCCTCCAGCGGCGCAGAGTGCGACCACCGGGCCAAGGCCCAGGGTATCGGTGTCGCTTCCGGTGGCGTTGGTGACGGTTACCCGAGACGGTGGCGGGCCGCTGCCAGGGGGGGACCACTCCTGGAGCAGCACCCAGCCATCCACGGCCGATTCGTCGATCATGCTGGTCGAACTATGGCCGTTCGCTCGCGTGACCTGGAAGGACACCGTCGCGGTAGCGTCGACATTGGGAATATATGCGGCGAGCTCGCACGCCCCCGACTGCCCCAAATCAATCTGCGCGCTGGCTGTCGGGGTTGCCGAGCTGGTCGTGGTCACCGCTACCAGCGGCTCCTGATTGGCGTCGCTGCCGGGCCCCCAACCACTTCCGTGGGTGGCGAAGCGGTATGACGTGCCGCGGCGCGCTGCCAGATGGACAATCTCGAATGGGTAGTCCTGACCTGTCAGCGCGCTAAGCAGACTATGGTAGACGGCGCGATTGTGCCCGTCCAGCAGGGCGTCCCAACCTCCGAAGCCCTGGCTGGCGCTGGGATAGCGCACCATTCCAGTAATCAACATGACATGCTCGCGGTTGGCGGCATCCAGGGATCCAGTGTAAAAGAAGACTACGTCTCCCGGCTCCGCTTCCGCAACATCCTGGTGAAGGCTCACACCGATGCCTGAGTCCAACAGATAGTCGTAGAGACCTGGAGTTCCTGTGGTGCCTACCCCGAGCAAGTTGTAAACGGAGTCTCCGTTGCCGGCGTCGCCGGCGAAAGTAAACGGGTAACTGTTGTAGCTATAGCTACCAAACTGGTCGACGGTGCTGGTTGCCGGGGTCACGCCGCTATAGCCACCGCTGGCCAGTCCTGGCAGAAGTCCAGACTGAGCCAGTGCTCTACTCACGAACTCGGAGCACTGGTAGTTGGGCTGAAATGCGCCCAAAGTGGAGAGAACTTGGGATGTACAGCTGACGTAGTCGCCCGAGTTGTCGTCAAATCCCGCGCATGCTTGGCCACTGGCGTCGGCGGAGTAATCATTCACGTTCCAGTTAGAGTCGGCCCAGCAGATGGAATTGCAGTCCGCGCTGGAGACCGAGCCGATCGGTCGAGGGGCGCCGCCGTTCCCTAGCAATGGCAGCCAGGAGCTAACCTGGCCAGGTGAGAACGTGCCCACTACCTGCTCGAAGAGGGCGTCGTCGCTCGATGAGTTGGCGGACGGTGGTTCACTTAACATCAACGTGTATTCGTTCATGGAACCGGCGGTGTTGGCGGCAGCCACAACTACCATGTGCAGGCTCAGCAACAGTCCAGGATCAGTGGCGCCGCTGCCGCCAGCTGGAGAGCCTGGAAGCACGAAATCAAGAGCTGCGTCGCCGGCTACCTCGCGATGCTGCACAGTGGAAGCGTTTGGCGGTACGACGGAATTGAGAACGGACCCAGCACTGCCGGACACGGTTGCCGCGTAGACGCTGATGGTTGCGCGCGTGGATGGATTAATGAGAGTGGGATGGCTGCCATCGACCGAAGTGTCGAGCAGCCATCCGGGCGGGTAGCGTATGGAAAAGCCCGCTGCGGGATCGGTATAGCTCTGCCAGAGGTTCGGAGCTATTAGTGTCAGATATCCCAGGCCGGCGAGCAGCAGAATCGCTACCGCTACAACGGAGAGAATTCTCCAACGCCCGCCCCGGCCCGGCTGCATTGACCAGGTCGAGCGATAGAGTCCACTCGGACCTGAGGGTGCGGCGACGCCTCTTTCGGTTCTCTCCACGAGTCTGCCTCCACCGGGAACGTACGTGGCCCGCAGCGCTCCGAATATTACCTGCTGTACCTTGACGGCGATATCTCGATATACTAGGGGATCCTTGGGTCACAGGTACTAGGGCTTCAAACACCCGGCCCACGTGTATACGATAGTAGGTTATGGTGGTTGCAAAACCAGGCGTATACTGTACTCGACAAGGTGAGCGTCGTGGGAGAAGGCATCGTGCATAACCGCGCTATCTACTCGGGGTAGTAAAGATGAGTCGCATACATGTGCCGTTTGCGCCTCCGGTGGAGGCTGAGCCTGAGACCATGCCCGCCATCTCTTCGCCCGCCGCAACCGGGAGCTTGCGAGTGCGGTCCAGGGCCGCACCACAATTTGTCTGGTGGATCGACGCGATCCTCATCGCCGCTCTCATTGCCGCCGCCTATGGTCTAGTGATAGCAGCCTCGCACTGGACGGCTCCTCGTACTCCCAGCCCGCAAATCAGCCTATCGCCGCTGGCGTTGCCGGTCTATGCCGGATTCTCGACCTTGCGAATGGCTCTGGCGTATGTGCTTGCCCTAGTATTCAGCCTCGCCTATGCACGCATCGCCGCGCGGGTGCGGCCGGCGGCACGGGTGATGATTCCGCTGCTCGATATCTTGCAGAGCATCCCGATTCTCTCGTTTCTGCCGGTCGTGCTGCTGGGACTGGTCTCGCTTTTCCCCCACAGCAATATCGGACTGGAGCTGGCGGCAGTCTTGCTTATCTTTACCAGCCAGGCATGGAACATGACATTTAGCTTCTATCATTCGCTGCTTATCGTACCCAAAGACCTAAACGAGGCAGCCAGCATCTATCGGCTGAACAGCTGGCAAAAATTTCTGCGCCTGGAGCTGCCTTTCGGCATGATCCCACTGATCTGGAATTCGATGATGAGTTGGGCCGGCGGCTGGTTCTTTCTGATGGCGGCCGAACAATTCTCGCTTGGGTCCGATCATAACTTCCAGCTACCCGGGCTGGGCTCTTATCTGCAGACCGCGGCCAACCACGGCAATTATGGTGCGCTGATCCTTGGACTGCTGACACTGGTGATTGTGATCGTTCTGCTTGACCAGTTCCTGTGGCGCCCGCTCATCGCCTGGGCCGATCGCTTTAAAGTGGAATCGACCGTCAGCGGGACCCCGCCGCAGTCGTTTGTGTTGCGTGCGCTCCGTCACTCGGCGCTGGTCGATTCGTTCAACCGCCGAGTGACGGTCCCGGCTACCGAGGCCGCAGGCCGGCTCTCCATGCGGCTCTGGCCGAATCTGGCTGGCAGTACCTCCGAAAGGCCGTCGCGCGCGCCTCGGCAGGCGGAAAGGATGCTGCGACGTATTGGCGGTATAGTCCTGGCGGTCGCGCTGGCAGCGCTTGTCGGCACAGGCGTCGTGGCGGCTCTGCAAAGCGTTTTGCAGTTGCCTCCCGGTGAGTGGCTCATTATTCTAGAAAGTGCCGGCGCGACTTTCCTGCGTACGGCGGCGGCGCTCCTGATAGGTCTTGCCTGGACAGTCCCGCTGGGAGTCGCTATAGGCCTCAATCCTCGGCTGGCTCGTCGCGCGCAGCCACTGGTGCAGCTGGTCGCTTCCATTCCTGCCACGGCACTCTTTCCTGCCCTCCTGCTGATTTTGTTGCGATTACCAGGGGGACTGGATATTGCGGCGGTTGGACTGATGCTTCTCGGGACGCAGTGGTACGTACTCTTCAATGTGATTGCCGGAGCGATGTCGATCCCATCCGATCTGCGGGAGGCGGGTGCCATTTACAAGCTGCGGGGCTGGAGGCGGTGGCGTGTGCTCATCTTGCCGGCTATCTTCCCGTCGCTGATCACCGGCATGATTACCGCTACCGGAGGCGCTTGGAACGCCAGTGTGGTCTCGGAGTACGTAAGCTTCGGAAATCAGATCCATACGACAATCGGGTTAGGGGCACTCATCGCCAAGGCGGTAAGTGCTAACAACTACTCGCTATTGCTGGCTGCCACGCTGACTATGGCGGCGGTGGTCGTGACGGTCAATCGACTGGTCTGGCGACCATTGTACCGGCTTGCCGAGCAGCGCTTTCATCTTGATTAGCCAGAGTATGTCATCGTGCACGGTAATGCCGAAAATCTCCGGCGGCACGGGCCGTTCCGATGCTCTATAGAGTTACATAAAGTGGAGGCGAGGCATGACGGTCTCAACCAACGCCCGAGCGGAGCAGGACACCGGGCACGTTGTAGTGCTGGCGGCTATGCATGTCAGCAAGTATTATGGCGAAAAAGACCAGACCGTACTCGTGCTCGACGACGTAAGCTTGGACCTGCGGTCCGGCGAGTTTATCGCGCTGCTTGGTCCCTCGGGGTCAGGAAAGTCCACACTGCTCCGGCTTCTGGCTGGGCTGCTCACTCCGTCGACCGGCGATGTACTGGTTCAAGGACAGCCGCTACGAGGAACCAATCCCCAGGTAGCGATCGTCTTCCAGAGCTTCGCGCTGTATCCCTGGCTGACAGTGCTCGAGAACGTTGAGCTGGGCTTACTGGCTAAGGACGTGACGGCGGTAGAGCGGCGGAGGCGGGCGGTGCAGGCAATCGACCTTATCGGCCTTGACGGCTTTGAGTCGGCGTATCCGCGCGAGCTATCGGGAGGAATGAAGCAGCGCGTTGGCTTTGCCCGGGCTCTGGTCGTCGAGCCTGAGGTCCTCTTCATGGACGAGCCGTTTTCGGCGCTCGACGTGCTGGTGGCAGAGAATCTGCGCCATGAGCTGCTCGACCTGTGGCAGGAGCATAAGATTCCGACCAGGGCTATCCTCATGGTGACGCATAACATCGACGAGGCGGTAAGTATGGCAGATCGGCTGCTGGTATTTGGAGCCAACCCCGGAAGAGTACGTGCTGAGCTCACCGGCCTGCCACTCTCGGACCGGGAAGACGGCCGAAGCGAGGCGCATATCAAGCTGGTGGATACAATTTACCGGATTATGACCAATCCTGACGAAGACGTGTCCACCGTGATAGCCGGTATGGCCGGTACCGCCCCCACGCGCGGAGGGACCACTCCAGCGCGTAAGACCCCGCCGTTTCAGATGTTGCCGCATGTGGGTATTGACGAGCTTACCGGCTTCATCGAGCGTCTCTACGCGCTGGGTGGACGCGAGGACCTCTATGATCTCGCTCGGGACTTACAACTGGAGGCCGATGAGCTGCTGCCTCTAGCCGAGGCGGCAGATTTGCTCGGATTCGGTGACATCCAGGAGGGAGATGTGTTACTTACGGGTGAAGGCATCGAATTCGCGGAGGCCGGTGTCCAGGAAGAGAAGACGCTCTTCCGCCGTCAAGCGCTTCCTCATATCACCTTGCTAGGGCAGATCATGGAAGAGCTCAAGGCCGCGTCAGACCACCGACTGCGCGAGGATCACCTATTGGAGCAGCTCGAGGACTATTTCAGCCCTGGAGAGGCACGCAGGCAACTGGACACGGCCATCGACTGGGGGCGCTACGCCGAGCTCTTCGGATATGACGATGAGGATGGCGAGTTCTTTCTGGAGGACGACTCGGCGGAAGTCCCTTCCGAAGCATAGTCTGAGAAGCATAGTCCGAGCGGTCCTCCAGAAAGAAGCTGCTGCAATTATCATATGGCATAGGGGCCGGGACTCAAGCGCACGGTCGGCGATATCCGCCTTGCAGTCAGGAGGGAGACCGGATAGAATTCTGATAGTTGCTTCTCTTTATGCAGCATTGTGGATTACTCTGTACCAAGGTGCCTGCAATTTGGCGCCCATGGTATGAAAAGGAGACGAAGAGGATGACTCCCGAGCGTTTTGCCCAAGGCTTGACGTATGACGACTTTAAAAGCCAGATGACCCGAAATCAAGAGCGTTTTGCCGACAATGAGCGCCAATTCCAGCTCAATTCCTCCGACCTGGCGGCGTTTTCGGCTTTGCCGCAGCCGGTGAATGTCCTGGTGCTGGCCGAGGACTGGTGCGGTGACGTGATCGACAACCTACCCCTACTCGGCCATATCGCAAAGGAGAGCGGGAAGCTCAATCCGCGCGTGTTTCTGCGAGATCAGAATCTCGACATCATGGATCAGTATTTGAAGGATGGACAGTTCCGCTCTATCCCGGTCTTTGTCTTCTTTGACGACCAGTGGAACGAGCTCGGTCGTTTCATCGAGAGGCCGGAGAGCGTAACCGAGAGACGTAGCCGGTTGCGGCAGGAACTCTACGCTGCCCATCCTGAATTTGGATCCCCCGAGACTCCTATCACCCAGGTGCCTGAAGAAGTGCGCTCTCAGATCATTGAAGCCATGTCGGGCTGGCGAGAGGACGGGCGAGCGGAGGATAACCAGGCAGTCGTTAACTCACTCCGCCAGATTATTGCTCCTGCTACCGCGGCACGCTAGAGGTAGAACATGGCGAAGAAGCGCCCCATAAAAGTGATCATCTCGTATTGCTCCGAATGCGGCTATGAGCCCCAGACTCTAGCGCTCACAGAGGCGCTGATGAAAGAGTTCAGGCATGAGCTCTCGGAGATTGAGCTCATACCCTGGTATGAAGGAGCGTTTGATGTAACCGTGGATGGTGAGCTGGTACATTCGATGTTCCGGGATGGCGGCTTTGCTCCCCACGACGCAGTGATTGAAGCGGTGCGGCGTCACCAGCTGGAGCCGGCCGCGTCTTAGCGCCCACGTCGTCGCCGATCAGGTGATGGAGCGGTGCCCCGAGATTCTTCGGGCACCGCGGGCTGCTGCTGGCCGAGGACTGGCCGGTGGCGCGACACTTGTCTACAAATACCCCCCCCGCAATTGTGAAAAAACCAAAGTTCATGTGGTGCTTGACCGTATTTTCATGCCATGATATAATCTTTTTAGGATTGTAAAATATTGAATTCAGTTATGTATTGGAGGGTGTCTATGAGCCCAGAATTGCGCGCCCTCTCTATCCGTGCGGTAGATTGCTTGCGCCTGATCTACAAATTTCACGAGCGTGGCGAGCGAGTTACTACGTCAGCTATGCGTGAGCGGCTGCAGGTACTGGAGTCTTCAGGACAACTCAGCGATGCCGCGGTTACCCAGCTGTTTAAATCCCTGGCCGATGCCGGCTTTGTGCTGCACGCGCCGTATCACGGCGTAGAGCTGACCGAGCGCGGTGAACAGCTTGCCAAGGAGTTGGTTCGACATCACCGGCTGCTGGAGCTGTTCTTAGTGCGCGCGCTGGGATACCAGCTGGATGAGGTTGACGCGGAGGCCGAGCGGCTGGAGCACGCGATATCCGAGAACTTCGAAGATCGGCTTGACGCTATGCTAGGGCACCCGACCGAGGACCCACACGGAGATCCTATACCCAGCAAGTCAGGTGAAGTTCTGGTGACGCCTACTCAGTCACTCAGCGAGTTGAAGCCCGGCCAGACGGCGGTGGTTCGTCGCGTCTTGGATGATGACGCCGCGCTGCTGCGTTATCTACAGACGCTGGGTTTGGTTCCTGGAGCCTGCGTCGCGGTAAAAGGTCAGGAACCATTTGGGGGTCCGATGATTGTCAGCGTTTTGGGCGCGGGATCGCTCGGTCCTTCCGGTGCGGAGTCACAGCCAAAGGTTAGCGAGCACGCGGTAGGACCGCAGGCGGCGGCAGGTGTTTGGGTCGCCATGGATTCCAAGTAGGGGCCGGCATGGCTGGTGACTATACAGATGTTCCTGTGCCTAGAGAGAGCAGGATGGTGAGATGAGGACCTACGCTGATGAATCGACGCTAGCAGCTCGTGTAGTCGCAGAAAGCGAGCCACCAGAATCCGCTGTGGTCACCGGTGCTCGCGCCTCTCTTGACGGTCGTCGCCGTGGTTTTTACCGGTTATTGCCTTTTCTTGGTCCTGCATTCATTGCCAGCGTCGCGTATATCGATCCCGGTAACTTCGCTACCAATATTCAGGGTGGCAGCGCCTTTGGCTATAATTTGCTCTGGGTGATTGTTCTTGCCAATGTTATGGCTATGTTGTTGCAGACGATGTCTGCCAAGCTCGGATTGGCTACCGGACACAATCTGGCGGAGATGTGCCGTCTCCAGTTCCGCAAGCCGGTGGTCTATGGCATGTGGATCGTATCGGAATTCGCAGCCATGGCAACGGACCTGGCTGAGTTCCTCGGCGCCAGCATTGCGCTGAATCTGCTCTTTGGTATTCCGTTGGCCATCGCCACGCTGATCACCGGCGTAGTGACGTACCTCATACTTCTGCTCGAGCGACGCGGATTTCGTCCGGTGGAAGCGGTCATCACCGTGTTAGTCGGGGTCATCGCGCTCTGTTATGTGATCGAGACATTTTTTTCGCATCCCAATTGGGGGCAGGTAGGGTTATCATTCCGTTCTTCCCTGGGAAGGCAACTCCACTGCAGTGCTCTTCTCCGTCGGCATCATCGGCGCAACGGTTATGCCGCATGTCATCTACCTCCATTCCTCTCTTACTCAGAACCGAATCGTTCCTCGAAGCGAGAAAGAGGCAAAGCGCATCTTCCGTTTGAGCCTACCGGATGTGGTAATCGCGATGGGGCTGGCGGGACTTGTCAACATGGCTATGCTCTATATGGCCGCTGCGACTTTCCATGCGCATGGTCTTGGCAATATAGCCGACCTCTTTACTGCCTATAGAACTCTGACTCCGCTTCTAGGAGGCGCTGCCAGCATTGTCTTTGCCGTTTCGCTCCTGGCCTCCGGCCTCTCTAGCTCATCAGTCGGCACTATGGCAGGCCAGGTGATCATGCAGGGGTTTGTCGGCTTCACCATACCGGTTTGGGTCCGGCGATTAGTCACCATGCTTCCTGCCGTGTTAGTTGCGCTCATCGGTTTCGATCCTACCAAGACCTTAGTGCTCAGCCAGGTAGTGCTCAGCTTTGCGCTGCCGCTGCCGGTGATCACGCTGGTCATGTTCACCCGCCGGCGCGACCTGATGGGCGAGCTGGTCAACCACCGGATAACCACGTGGGCAGCGATCGCCTGCAGTGTCGTGATTGTCACGCTGAACGTTGTCTTGCTCTACCTTACCGGTGCGGGAATCTTCGGGTGGTGGCAGCCGGGTGGCTAGTCCGCATCGACCTCTTGTTGTGTCTGCTGGTATCCGAGTGCGGTAACAGGCGCTAGTAGTTCATGCCTGGTACCTCGGTATACCAGCAGTACTTTGTCACGTGACGTGGCTCGGGGACGCACTACAGGGACGTATTTTCGGAGGACACCCGAAGCGGCTGTGTCAAGCACGCAGCCAGTAACTAATACGTCCGCGCCGTGGCATTCCTCACCGTCCGCGTCGGCTCTGGGCCTGGATTTGCGGCCACTGCTCCAGTCAAGTGCAGGCAAACAGTATCAAGTCGAAGGAAGCCGGCCATCGACATGCCTCCCCCGGCATATCGCAAGATCATGGCCGGCTCAACTGCGGGTGCTCTCCAGCTCATCAAGTGGCTCGTGGCCGCTTCGCGCGGAGCGGTTCTCGCGCTTCGCCAGGAACTGCGCTACGCTGGGCGGTAGAAATGGTCCTTCGACCAGTACCGCGGCGGCGACGGCACTGGCAAAGGCCAGCGCCGCCCCTATCAACATGGCGGCGCGAAACCCTGAGATGAAGGCCCGATTGATCGCATTCTGCAGCGCGGCCGACACATTGGTGCCGACGCCGCCGGGAATCTGAATGCCGGTCAGACGGGTACGCTGAGCCTCCATCTCCCCGTGAAGCGCAGGCGTCAGGTGAAGCATCGCCAGATCTTGCGAAAATGCGGCATAGAAGACCTCGGCAACCACAATGCCAAGCACGGCAATGGCGACCAGGCTGGCGGTCCGCGCCACCGCGTTGTTGATTCCGGAGGCGATTCCGGCGTGATCCTGACTCACTGCGCCTAGCATTGCCGTAGTGAGCGGTGAAACCGTGACCGCCATGCCTAGTGCGAGCACCACAACCGCGGGAAAATACTGTGTCCAGTAGTTACCGTTCAGGCCGGTACGGACAAACAGCAAGAACCCTACGCCGGCGATAGTCGGACCCACCATGAGCGGCACTTTGGCCCCGTAGCGATGGATCAACCCGCCCGCCCATCGCGACAGCGAGGACATTATGATGGTAAAGGGCAGTAAGGACAATCCCGCCTCCAGCGGGGTGTAGCCGTGGACTTTTTGAAGGTTGAACGGTAGAAAGTAGAGAGCGCCTCCCAATGCACCGTAGAGGAAAAAAGTGAGTAAGTTGGTGCCGCTAAAGGTGCGTGACCTGAATAGATGCAGAGGCATCATGGGATAGCGCTCCCGCATCTGGGCAACGACGAAGCCGCCCAGACCGCATATGCCAATGGCCAGGGAGAGCAGCACCGCCGGTTGTCCAAAACCCTCGGCACCGGCGGTGATGAGGCCGAACACTAGCGCTCCGAGACCCACCGTCGCCAGCAGCGCACCCAGTATGTCGGGGGGACCTTTGGCGCCTTCGTCACGGGATTCAGGAACATGCTGGAACAGCAGCAGCAGCGTAATAGCGGCCAACGGTAGATTGAGGAAGAAAATCCAGCGCCACGAGAACTGGATAAGAAAGCCTCCTACCAGTGGCCCTATCGCGGATGTGATGGCAGTAAAGCCGGACCAGGTACCGATGGCTTTGCCGCGCTCTTCGGGGGGAAAGCTGGCGCTGATAATGGCCAGACTACCCGGAGTGAGCAGCGCCGCGCCGACGCCCTGCACCGATCTCCAGACAATGAGCTCAGTAATGTTGGCCGATACACCGCACCATGCGGATGCAAAGGCAAACAACGCAATGCCCGCGGCAAACATGCGCTTGCGTCCAAAGCGGTCGCCCAATGCTCCGCCCACGAGGATCAATGCGGAGAGGAAGAGAGCATACGCCTCAACTACCCACTGCACATCGGCTGCGGTGGCATGAAAGTCTTGCTGCAGCACCGGAAGCGCCACGTTGACGACTGTACTGTCGATAAATGCCATCCCTGATCCAAGGATGGTAGCCACCAATATCCATCGGCCCTGCGCAGCTGTGATCGCTGAGTCTACCGAGGCCGCTGCCCGATTCGCCGGTGATGACATGTGACTCTCTCATTTCCGATAGCGGTGGCGGCCTCGGTTCCATCGGCGGCCCAGCCGGCACACTCTCGCTCGCGCGAGACCTGGGATACAAATCAAGCCGTAGCCGACATTGCCTCGAGCTCCGCCGCAGCCGGCCAATCTGAGACGGCACCCACTTGCAGGACGATGGCTGTATGCCAAGGATCTTCAACGATCACGGCACGATCTGCTGCTCGATAGGGCACATTGGCGGCATCGAGTCTCGACAGGACCGCCCGGCGCGCGGCCTCGTCGACGAAGTCGATAGTAAAGAAGCGCAGGCCGGCCACGTCTGCTGGAGTTGGCCCTGCTCCCTTGCTATGCCAGGTGTTGAGTCCCAGGTGGTGATGGTAACCGCCTGCGGAGACAAACAGCGCAGTCGGCATCTCGGCCGTGACATCGAAGCCGAGTACCTCGTGATAGAATTCCGCCGCCAGCTTGATATCGCCTACCTGAAGGTGCATGTGTCCGAGCCTGGTTCCCGCCGGCAGACCCCTCCACAGCTCACTTTCGCCACCAGCCTCAGCAAGCAATCCGCGGATATCTACTGGATCGGTTGCCATGGCGACCTTGCCGAAGGTCCAGGTCCAGCTGTCACGTGGACGGTCACGATAGATCTCGATGTTGTTACCGTCGGGATCGGTGATATAGAGCGCCTCGCTTACCAGGTGATCGCCCATGCCGGGGAGGGAATGTCCGGTCTGCAGCCAGTGCGCTAGCCAGAGCCCCAGATCGGCTCGCGACGGAACGAGTATGGCAAAGTGGTAGAGGCCGGTATACCCAAACTGATCATGGGGGAACGAGCGAGCACCGGGTTTCTCGGTCAGCAGCAACAATGGTATGCCGCCGGCTCCCAGTATTGCCCGGCCGGCGCTGCCCTGAAGCAGCGCGAGCCCAAACGCGTTAGTGTAAAAATCAATGGAGCGATCCAGGTCGGCGACGGTAAGGGACAGCAGCCCTACCCGGGTCTGTGGATCAATTGCAGTTGTGCTCATGTGTGCAGCTACTTTCATTCTGAAGAATAATTCTATGACATACCATAGCTCGGCCCTACAATACTAACAATATCATAGCAACTTTATAATGTGAAGTTATGCTGGGATTATTCTTTCAGTAACGGGAAATCGTCCTCGCCATACTCGATAATCTCGGTATACTCGGCGCGACCGGATGTGGCGGTGCGGCTATGAAGCTGCAGCTCGCGCTGGCGTAAGTCAACGCGTCGAATCTTGCCGGAGATGGTCTTTGGCAGCTCGGCGAATTCCAGACGCCGGATCCGCTTATAGGGTGAGAGCCGCGCCCGTGAGAACTGGAGTATGGAAAGCGCAGTCTCGGCGGACGGCTCCCACCCGGCTGCCAGCACGATGTACGCTTTGGGTACTGAGAGGCGAATCGGGTCAGGAGAAGGGACCACCGCCGCTTCGGCAACCGCTTCGTGCTCGATCAGCACACTTTCCAGCTCAAAGGGCGAGATCCGATAGTCGGAGGCCTTGAAGACGTCGTCGGCGCGCCCCACATAGGTGATGTAGCCCTGCGCGTCGCGTGAGGCCACGTCCCCGGTGTGATAATACCCGTCGCGCATAACCTGGGCGGTCTTTTCCGGATCATCTTGGTAGCCAGTCATAAGGCCCAATGGTCGCTCTGAAAGATCCAGACAGATCTCGCCTTCCTCTCCGGGCAGGCCAGTCTGTGGATCGATCAGTGCGACGCTATAGCCGGGTAATGGACGACCCATAGATCCAGCCTTTACTGTTTGCCCTGGCGGATTGCCGATCTGCGCGGTTGTCTCGGTCTGGCCAAAGCCGTCGCGAATGGTCAGGCCCCAGGCGCGCCGCACCTGTTCGATGACCTCGGAATTGAGAGGCTCTCCGGCTCCGACCACTTCCCGCAAAGGGACCTTCCACGCGCTGAGGTCCTGTTGTATGAGCATGCGCCACACCGTAGGTGGTGCACAGAACGAAGTAACGCCCGAGCGCACGATTTGATCCAGCAAGGCATGCGCGTTGAAGCGCTCATAGTTGTAGAGAAATACCGTCGCCTCGGCGTCCCACGGTGCAAACACGTTGCTCCACGCGTGCTTGGCCCAGCCGGGAGAGGAAATGTTGAGATGGACATCTCCGGGCTGCAAGCCGATCCAGTAGAGCGTCGACAGGCTGCCGACCGGGTAGGAGACGTGAGTATGTTCCACTAGCTTCGGACGGGCGGTCGTGCCGGAGGTGAAATACAGCAGCAGAGTGTCCCCGGCCATAGTTCGCCCATCGGGGAGAAAGAGTGACTCACTCTGATCGGCGTGCGCATAAGGGAGCCAACCGCTTACTATGTCTCCTACGGCTATGCGAGTATACGCGCCGGGTACACCTTCGAACTTTCCAGTGTCCGCGGAGCGGGCTATCACATGACGGGCCGCCCCTCGCTCGACCCGGTCTTGTAGGTCGTCCGGTCCCAGCAGCGTGGTAGCGGGTATAATAACCGCACCCAGCTTCATGGCCGCCAGTATGGTTTCCCATAACTCCACTTGATTGCCCAGCATGAGGATGATCCGGTCACCACGCCTGATTCCTTGACTGCGTAGCCAGTTGGCCACACGGCTCGACCGCTCCGACATCTCGCTGAACGAGCGCTTGATCTCGCGGCCGTCCTCCTCCACGATCCACAGTGCCGGTCGCACATTGTTCCTGGCTATGTTGTCGAACCAGTCGAGTGCCCAGTTGAACTCCGCGAGCTGTGGCCATTCGAATTCCAGGTAGGCACGGTCATAGTCAGTGCGCGCCGAGAGCAAGTAATCACGTGCGCGGCGGAACCGCTCGCCTGGAGTCTCCAAAGAATGGCCGGCTCGCTCGTTGAGACTGCCCGAATTCATGTGGCCCTCGCTTTCGTTCCCGGACGTTTGCAGTGATTGTCGGCTCCTTACCGCACCCCTTGATTGAGATCAGGTTCAGTAATTTCATTTCCGTCATCTGCCAGCAATACCGCTGCCTCCCCGCTCGCCTGGGACCGCTGCCGGAGGTTGGTTCGGTGTCTGCCTTGCATTACCAGGGCATAAACAAGCACGGTAGCTGGCCCGAGAAGATGTGCCGCTTTGACGATGTCCTGTGCCGCGGGATTCACCGCTGGACACAGCGGCCCAAACGTAAAGCCGCTAGGCTCAAAATTTAGAAGACAGAAATTTGGATCATATACCGAGATAAGCAAGGCGAGAAACGAGAGGTACCCTGTGACGACCAACAGCAGAATCCACCCGCCCTGTCCAGCTCGGGCTGAGGCGTTAATGGCCAGTGTCCACCCGGCGACTACCAGCAGCAGTCCTCCATAGAAGAAGAGAGGCGCCAGTGGGCTGAAACCGAGATTTGAGGTCGTTGGGCCGTTAGCCGGGTTATTGCTTACGCCGAAGAATCCAAAGCCGTCAAGCGGGATCCAGAAAACGGCGGAAACGACCAACGCTCCGACGCTGGTCACGAGTATCGGGCCCCAGGGCCTCTGACGACCGAGCAATATGGCAATGGGAATTATCAGGAAGATGGCACTGGGCAGCAATAGCTGGCTCACCCCGTTCACGTCGTGCTCCCTCGTACCGTGTCTGCAGTTTGCTGGCTAACATGCCGACGATCGTAAGGGCAGTATAGCAGACGATATACTAGTGAGCCAGGAATCGCGCACAGTTTCTGGCCGAAGGTGAGCCGAGTCGGACTGGAACGGACGTCGGCAGACAGAGTCCCAACAGAGTCCCATAAGAATGTTCACATGTGCTTCCAACCGTGTCCCCATGCTCGACTCCTAAGCTTGGTACAGCGGCGTGATGGCACGCCGCCACCATTGTCAGGGAAAGGTGGAGTTTCGCACGACTGTATCCTACGACTGTATCCCAGCATGGTACTAGCAATAGTGCGTCGGCAAGTTTTTTTTGATTGACGACTCATCAGTGAGTAGAAAAGGTTCATCAACCATGCAGCGCCGAATTCTCGCCGCCGTGGCTGTAATCGTCGTGGTCGTGCTGGCCATTGCCATTTTCCTCTTCTTCCCGAGGCAACAGCAAACCGCAACCACCAAAGCTCTGGGCGCGGCAACGGTAGTTGGCACTCCCATACCGGTCAACGGTCTTACCAAATACACTTTAGTTAGCGGGCAGTCCAGCGCCTCGTACTCGGTCCATGAGAATCTCATCTTTGGAGGAGTTGGCAGTCATACCGCCGTGGGCACCAGCAATGCTGTCACTGGCAGCTTGTTGCTGGGACTAAGCAGCGGTCGCCCGATAGTCACCGACATCGATGTCACTGTCGATCTTACGACATTACAGTCGGACAGCTCGTTACGAGACGGGCATGTGCAGGATTACCTAGGCACCAGCCAGTTTCCCAGCGCCCATTTCGTCTCCACCAACGTGAATGGGCTTCCATCTACTTATGCTTCCGGCCAGACTATCACGTTTCAAATAGTCGGCAATCTCACACTTCATGGCGTCACCAATCAGGAGACTTTTCAAGCCTCGGGTAAAGTCAGCGGCAACTCGGTTACCGGTACCGCCACGACCACTACGCGCATGACCGACTTTGGTATTACACCGCCGGATCTGGCCAACATTGCCGTCGTGGACAATTCGGTGACGCTCGCGATACATTTCAGCGCGCAGTCATGATGGAGCAGGGGAGACCATGCAGCTCGACTTGCGTTCCCAAGGCTTGTGAACTGTGATACGCTGCTCACACCTGGATAACGTCTAATCTGTCATGCCGACCGAGCGGCAGGCCTCTTGAGAGGAGACGCCGATGGATTTCGCCTACAGCGAGAAGGTCAATCAGCTTCGCCAACAGATGAGCGATTTCATGGATAGCTACATCTATCCTAATGAGTCGACCAAGCGGAACCAGATTGCCGCCTCTGGTAATCCATTCCACCATGCCGAGATTGTGGATGAGCTCAAAGTCAAAGCTCGTGCCGCGGGGCTTTGGAATCTGTTTCTGCCCGATACTGAGTATGGCGCCGGACTTACCAACCTTGAATACGCGCCACTCGCCGAGATTACAGGCAGAGTCTCCTGGGCGCCCGAGGTGTTCAATTGTAGCGCGCCCGATACCGGAAACATGGAGATACTGGCTCAGTTCGGCACGCCAGCGCAGAAGGAGGCATGGCTAAAGCCGCTGCTAGACGGAGAGATCCGCTCGGCTTTTGCTATGACCGAGCCGGATGTGGCCAGTTCGGATGCGACCAATATTCAACTGACGATGGTACGTGATGGCGATGAGTACGTTCTTAACGGTCGCAAGTGGTGGATCTCCGGAGCCGCCCGCCCTCGGTGTAAGATTCTCATCGTCATGGGTAAGACCTCGCCGGAGAATCCCGACCGCCACCGCCAGCAAAGCATGATCGTAGTGCCCATCGAGACTTCCGGCGTGACGGTAGTGCGTAACCTTCCAGTCTTCGGCTACGTGGAGAACGAGAGTCACTGTGAAGTGACATTTGAGAACGTCCGGGTACCAGCCGCCAATCTTCTTGGCGCCGAAGGGGACGGCTTCTCGATCGCCGAGGCGCGACTTGGACCTGGGCGCATCCACCATTGCATGCGCAGTATCGGTGCCGCCGAGCGGGCGCTGCAGCTGATGTGTGAGCGAGTCACGACGCGTGTCGCCTTTGGTAAGCCGCTCTCGGAGCAGGGTGTCATTCAAAACTGGATTGCTGAGTCGGCTCTCGAGATCGAGCAAGCTCGCCTCTTAACGCTCAAGGCGGCATGGATGATCGATACCGTGGGCAAGAAGGCGGCGCAGACCGAAATCGCTATGATTAAAGTAGTTGCGCCTGCTCTCATGACGCGAATTGCCGATCGGGCAATCCAGGCTTTCGGTGCCGCGGGCCTCTCTGACGACTTCCCGCTGGCGGGAATCTACGCGGGAGGACGCACCCTGCACCTGGCCGATGGCCCAGATGAAGTACACAAACGCTCGGTAGCGCGCCGTGTACTGCGCCGCTATGCCGCCCACTCACCAACCTAGCGGGACAATCTTTTGGGCGTCTGCGTGATCCACCAGATGCTGCCAAGGTATCGACTGCAGTAGCCGTTGCGTACCTGGGGCCCGCTCCTCCAGGGCGCTACCATCCTGTCCGGCACAGACGGAGATGACTCGAGTATTCGCCCAAGCGTTATACTCGTACAAGTCTCGAAGCCCGATATGGTCGGATATCGTCATGCTGTACCTTCTAGCGGCCAGAGAGATTGCTGGTTCTCCCGACCTCTCGTAACGCTCCTCGTAACGATCGGGGAACGTGGGCCTGGTACGCTTTGCTAGTGAAAGACGTTGGACATTCGCCTCTACTCTAGGGGCAGCGGCGAGTGCCGAAATGGAGCGGGGAATCTATGGCAACACTATTCAAATCGGTACAGCGTAATCGCCAGCCGAAGCCAAGCATAGCTCAGGTCAACCCGAAGCCGGGAAAATCAGGGGTGCCTGCCCATCGCAATCTAACACCAATTGTGGACATCGCGCCTGATGATCCATTGACGCTCTACCTGCTCGGCGCACACGGAGCGGTGGAACTGGATAAGCTCAATCTCGCGTCCCCAGCCCTCCAGGCGATGCAGTCCGCCGGTATTAAAATGGCCATTCCTCTCATCAGCCAGGGAGAGCTGGTGGGATTGCTCTGTCTGGGGCCGCGCCTTAGCCAGCAAGAGTATTCGACCTATGACCGTAAGCTGCTGAGCGATCTCGCGACCCAGGCGGCGCCGGCAGTGAAAGTCGCGCAGCTGGTTCAAGAGCAGCAAGCCCAGGCGCGCGAGCGTGAGCGTATCGACCAGGAATTGCGAATTGCCAGACTCATCCAGCAAACGCTGCTCCCCAAGGAATTGCCCAATCTTCCTGGTTGGCAGATAGCCGCGTACTACCAGCCGGCGCGTGCGGTAGGCGGTGACTTCTACGATTTCATCTACTATGAGGACGGCCGGGTGGGCATCGTGGTGGGTGACGTCACCGACAAGGGCGTTCCTGCCGCTCTGGTCATGGCGACCACGCGCAGTATTCTACGCTCGAGCGCTGATCAGCATGCTACGCCAGGGGCGGTGCTCGAGCAGTCTAATAATCTGCTCTGCCCTGACATACCGCCGAAGATGTTCGTCACGTGTCTCTATGGCATCCTGGAGCCGGAGACCGGCCGCCTACAGTACGCCAACGCGGGCCATGATCTCCCCTACTTCCGGCATGGCGGCAAGGTTCAGGAGATGCGAGCCACTGGTATGCCCCTCGGACTGATGCCAGACATGCACTACGAAGAGAAGGAGGCGTTTCTGGATGCGGGAGATACTATACTCCTCTATAGCGATGGACTAGTTGAAGCCCACAATACAGAGCGTGAAATGTTTAGCTTCCCTCGACTCATGCGCCTGGTGGGCGATTTCGACGGTGGAGCCGCACTGATCGATTTCTTGCTGGGGGAGCTCGCGAATTTCACCGGTCCTGGCTGGGAGCAAGAGGATGACGTCACCCTGGTTGCTCTGCAGCGAGATGATCGACACCACCCACTCGCCTTCATTACCGGCCCCGAAGTTGTTAAGGCAGACGACATGCATATTCTCACCAACGAGACGAGTGGCAGCTCGCCAGATGACTGGATCCCAATCGAAAGGTTTACCGTAGCCAGCGAGGTAGGGAACGAGCGCAGTGTGATCAACCGGGTAGCCGCCGCGGTGGCGCCCTTGGAACTCTCGCCGCGCCGGCTGGAGCGGCTCCAAACTGCGGTCGCCGAGGCCGCGATGAATGCTATGGAACACGGGAATCACTATCAGGCCGACGTTCCCATCGAGGTGCACGTGCTGGCGTCCCCGTCTCAGATAGCGGTTCGGATCATTGACCAAGGCGAAACCGTAGTCGACGCGGAGCCGGCTGTTCCCGATCTGGCCGCCAAACTATCGGGGGAACAGTCTCCACGAGGCTGGGGACTGTATCTCATCAAGAACCTGGTGGATGAGATGCGGGTCAGCTCCGACGGCGGTCACCACACCATTGAGTTGGTTGTCACACGAGAGGAAAGTGGATATGTCAGTGAGAATCTTTGAGGCGCGAGTACGCCATCATCAGCCGCGTGTCGCCGTAGTTGAGCTGCACGGCGAAATCAATGCGTTTGCCGAAGACGCTCTCAATACCGCTTATAATGAGGCGGAGGAGCAGTCCCCTGAGCTCATTTTGCTCAACTTCAGCGACGTCGACTATATCAACAGCACCGGTATCGCCCTGATCGTGAGCTTGCTGGCCAGAGCGCGGAAAAACCATATACGCCTGGTTGCTTCTGGCCTGAGCGAACATTACGTGGAGATCTTCAATATCACTCGTCTTGCCGACTTCATGTCGGTGTTCCCCGATGAGACCACTGCGCTGGATAGCAAGCATTCAGCGATTTCGAGCCAAGCCAGTACGGAAAGGAGCGAACGCAGATGACCGAAACCACTGTGACGATGCATGTGCGGGTAATCAACCCCAAGGTAAGCATCATTAACATTACCGGTGATGTTACTCGTGAAGCCGAGGCGCCCCTGATGACCGCGTATGAGGAGGCGACTTCTCACAGCACCAAAGCGGTCATCTTCAACTTTGAGGGACTTGAATTCATGAATAGTGGCGGCATCGGCCTGATCGTAACGCTGCTCATACGCATGAACCGCCAAAAGCAACACATGCTGGCTTACGGCTTGTCCGAGCACTACACGCATATATTCGAGCTCACTCGGCTGAATGAGGCAATCGGCATATATGATAGCGAGGCTGCCGCAGCCGCGGCAGCGGGGGCGCTATGAAGGCAACCCGTTACGACGCGGTGATCGTGGGTTCCGGTCCGAACGGTCTAGCAGCCGCCATCACTCTGGCGAGAGCCGGTCATTCGGTGCTCGTCATTGAAGGGTATGATACCATTGGCGGCGGTATGCGGACGCAAGAGCTGACGTTGCCGGGGTACCATCATGATGTCTGCTCCGCTATCCACCCGATGGGTATCGGCTCACCGTTCTTCCGTTCCTTGCCGCTCTCGAGCTATGGCCTGGAGTGGATACACCCGGACATTCCTCTGGCACATCCTCTTCCCGACGGCACCGCGGCGGCCCTATTTCGCGATATTACCGCTACTGCCTCCACCTTGGGCATAGACTCGGAATCTTACTCGCGCTTGATCGGACCTTACGCCGCGGATTGGGACACGCTTTCCGAAGGATTGCTTGGCCCTCTACGCCTGGGCTATCTGGCAACCCATCCGTTGCTCTCGCTGGAGATGGCACGATTTGGCTCGGTGGCGGTACGGTCAGCCCTGGGAGTGGGGGAACACTTCTTTCGAGGTGAGCCGGCCCGCGCGCTATTCGCTGGTCTGGCGGCTCATACCATGTTGCCTCTGGAGCAGCCAATGACCGCGGCTGCCGCACTGTTGGAGGCAGCGCTTAGCCATGCTTCCGGATGGCCGCTTGCCCGAGGCGGCTCGCAGCGTATTGCCGATGCCATGGCGGCCTACCTCCGCTCACTGGGCGGTGAGATTGTGACTGGACATATGGTTACGTCTCTCGCTGAGCTCCCGCCGGCCCGCGCGGTTCTTTGCGATGTCACTCCACGTCAGCTTCTCAAGCTGGCTGGCGATCTTCTTCCGGAGAGCTACCAGAGTCGCCTCCGGAGGTATCGCTACGGAGTAGGCGTCTTCAAGATCGACTACGCTCTTAGTGGTCCTGTACCATGGACCGCCGAGCTGTGCCGCCGCGCCGGCACCGTGCACGTGGGCGGTACTATGCCGAGTATCGCCTCGGCGGAACGCTCGATCTGGCGGGGGGTAACTCCCGAGGAGCCGTTCCTGCTGGTAGCCCAGCAAAGCCTCTTCGATCCTTCTCGAGCTCCGGAAGGCAGACAGACGCTCTGGGTCTACTGTCATACGCCTCCAGCGAGCGCGGTGGACATGACGGAGACGATCGAGAGACAGCTAGAGCGCTTTGCTCCCGGCTTTCGCGATACAATCCTGGCCCGGCACACCATGGGCCCGGCAGAGATGGAGCACTACAATCCCAACTATATAGGGGGCGATATCAACGGCGGCGTACAGGATATGTGGCAGTTTTTTACGCGCCCAACTTTTAGCCTGAATCCGTATGCCACCGCGGCCGACGGGCTCTATCTCTGCTCGTCGTCGACGCCGCCTGGGGGTGGAGTGCATGGGATGTGCGGCTATTATGCCGCGCTGGCTGCTATGCGTGGTTCGCTGCGTCCGGCGACCAGCGGGCGGTCGGCACTCACCACTCAGCCAGTTTCCAGATCTCTGGCTGAACCGTACCTGCTTCAACGCCAATTTCAGCGTAAATAGCGACAGCTGACTTAACGTGTGTTAGCGCGTGATCAGAACGTCCTGCCGCGTGCAAGAGGTCGGCAAGGTTGTTGTGAAGCGCGGCTTCGCGATGCCTGTCACCTTCGGCGATACACAGCGAGAGAGCGGTTTCGGCCAGGTCGACGGCCTTCTCAATCTCGCCGGCGGAGCCAAGAGTCAATGCCAGATTGTTGAGAGCAGCCACTCGGGCGGTGGGCGCCGGCAAGCCTTGCGAGAGACGCAAGCTCTCTTCGAGCTGTAGAACGGCCTGGTCGAGCCGTCCCTGGCCGGCAGCGAGAATGCCCAGCATATTATGGGCTTGGGCTCGGGCTTGAATGTCTTGGGCCGACTCGGCCAGGGTCAGCGCCCGCTCGGCCAGGTCATGCGCGCGCTCCAGTTGTCTCTGATTTCGCTCGGCCAGGCTCCAGTCGGCGTAGATGCGAGCTTGCTGCGCTTGCCGAGCACTTGCCACTTGGTTCGGCTCGCCATCGCCGTTCTCTGCCTTCGGCATGTCGGAAAGGCCTGCCAGCGCCGACTCGAAATGCGTCGTCGCCGCATGGTAATTGCCGCGCCGTGCGTATACTCTGCCGATCTTATGCTCAAGTAATGCGAGTTCATCCGCCTTGCAAAGCGCTGCTGAAGCCTGATAGCTCTGGAGCGCGTCGGTATACGCTCCCAGGACAGTATGCATATCTCCGATCGCTTCGTGCAATCCGGCGGCGTCCGGATGGCCCAGCGCCAGTGCGCTGGAAAAATGCTCCAGCGCCTCGGTATTGGCGTAAAGAGAGCGTGCCCGCTCTCCGGCGATTTTGAAATGTCCGGCGGCTTCGATGGGGTCTCCGGCCTCGAGATAGTGACGGGCGATCACTCCAGACAGCGATCTGGGCTCGCTTCGCCCGGATGCTCGTCTCACCAAGGATTCGGCAACCCGGCGATGCAGCAGCCGGCGACGCGCCAGGCTGATCTCGTCATAGACCATGCGCCTGAGCTGGTCGTGGGTAAAATCGTACATAGAGACAAGATCACCGCTGGTGGGGTGACCCAGCTGGCTGGTCTCGGCTACCAGGCCCTGCGCCACTAGCTCCTCCAACGCTGCCACGGTTTCTTCTTCGCTGCGTCCACTGGCGCTCCAGACGGTATCAAAGTCGAAGGAGCGCCCAATCACTGCCCCGGCGGTGAGCACCTGCAAGCTCGATTCTCCGATCGGCTGCAACCGTAGGCGCAGTAGCTCGCGTATACTACCGGGTACTGGCCATTCCGCCGGTTCGCTGGGCTCTTGAGCACCAGCCAGGCTCGCCAGGTATTCGACCAGGAACAGCGGCAAGCCTTCGGTCTCCTGGTATAGGCGCTCGGCCAGACTATCGGCTGTCGTTCCGTCGGCATCCGTGCGTGACTTAGCCAGCTGGTGGACCCCCTCCAGACTGAGCCGTGGGAGAGTTATCACTGCTCGCTCGCCCGCTGCGCCCGGCTTCGGCAATCAGCCGGTGGATTCGAGAGCTGCTCGGAACCTCGATCTTGCGCCAGGTGAGCAGCAGGCAGAGAGGGAACTCGTCGAGACGTCGTACCATGTAGGTGAGCACATCCAGCGAGGAGCGATCCGCCCACTGTATGTCATCGAGAAAGAGTATGCCAGGTGGTGACGCCTGCGGCTCTCCGGCTCCGCTACAGGCGGCGCAAAGTGACTCTGCGACACCCTCAAAGAAACGTGTCTGCGCACCCGGTGTTTCAAGTGGTGGAGGAGGGGCCAGGCCCTTGCGTCGGTCTGCCAGCTCGGGCACGAGGCGTGCCGACTCGCCCAGAATATGAGGCGGCAATGAATCGATCCAGCGCTCCGACAGACCTGCGAGGGCGCCGCGTAGCGCGCTGACTAGTGGTCGGTATGCAAGGTTGGATTCCCCCTCATAGCAGCGACTGGAGATGACGGCGGCTTTTTCGTGCCGTTCCGCTGAGGAGACGAATTCCTCAGCCAGTCGTGTCTTGCCGATTCCCGCCTCTCCCTGCAACACTATGAGATGCCCACTCCGCGGTTGGCTGAGCGCAAGCCTATGATATGTTTCCTCCAGAGTGGCTCGCTCGGAATCGCGTTCAATGAGTGGGTAGACCGGCCGCTCCCTCGCGGGTGGCAGAGATCCACCTCTCCAATCATCGGGTTGGTGGCTCATGGCCGTAGTGCTCTCTAGTTTCCTGTCGGCGCCATGAATGCCGTCGAGAGGGGGTGCAGGTGCTCGGTTTTCCCGAATCGCCTCATAGAGCTGCGTAGTTGCTTCCAGCGGGGCTACCCCAAGGGCTTCATCCAGAGCACGAACGCAGCTGCGGTACTGGTGCAGGGCGGCGCTCCGATTGCCGGTCCAAGTATAGAGCAGCATGAGTTGGCGATGAGCGGCCTCATGCAGATGATCCAGTTCAAGCCACCGCAGTGTCTGCTTGATGGCAACATCGAATTGGCGTCTGGCGCAGTACCAGGTGGTCAGTCGCTCCAGTGCGCTCATCATCTCGCGCCGCAGGCCGTCTTGCTGTAGATATTGCCAGTCGTCGAAGGCCGGGCTATCTCGCAGCCCGAACCCAGCGAGAAAGTCGCCACGGTAGAGCGCTACCGCCGCGCTGAGCGATTCGATGCAGACCGAGCAGACTTCGCCGACCTCGTGTCCATGGCTCAGGCAATCGGAGATCAGCCTACGGAACTCCCGAACATCTACCTGCAGGTCAGTTCCGGGCCGTAAGCCGAGGTTTTCACGGCTTATGTCAAGCTCATGCTCCGGCAGCTCCTGATGCAGTACCGACAGGGTGCGGCGGAGCGATGCCCGAGCCTGTGCCTGTGGATACTCGGCCCAGAACAGGGTAGCCAGGTGATCGCGGCTGTGACGTTCTCCGGTGATGGCGAGATAGGCAAGGAGTGCCAGAGCCTTACGCGTATCCAGCGCGATGGGCTCGCCATCACGTAGGAGCGCCGGCGAGCCGAAGAGGACCAGACTGTAGACCGCCATAGGTGTTGCCCTTTTCTCGCCGACTACAACATGGCGAGAGACATCTGCCGGGGAACTAATACATAGCCGCGTGAACGAGCGCTGTCTTCACGATGTAAGTGAACGCATGCCATTACTATAGCATCCCCGAGTGCCGGCGACCGAGCATTCGTGCCACTACGTTACGTCGCTCACCCGGTATCGACGGCCAACGACGAGTCGAGACTGCTCTGCGGGTGGTGGAGGAAGCCTATTCGTATTCTCCGACTGGCGTGTTTGCGTTCATCGCCTATGGGCTGCCGTACTTCCGACGATACATTCCAGCAACTGTACTGGAGGCGCATCATGTAGCGCCGCGGGCGAACGGTATTAATGCCTTCATTCGGGCGACGCGCAGGCAGAATTTTCTTGTGCCGCCTAGAGCGCACCGGGCCTTTCCACTCCTTGAACTGGCAGTGCCGAGCTAGCCCGGCCTACTACCCCTTTCATTTTCTTCCTGCATCGTTTCAGGTTAGGGAACCGGCACCGGTGTCTGGGGGCCAAGAGATCGACCGGTTGGCAGCAGCTCTCCCACCAACTCTATCGATGTCACATCCTGGGAAAGTGCTCCAAAGGTTATCGCACAGGTACCACTGCCGTTGTGTACCGCCCCTCGACATACCGCCAAAGTGGTGCGCATCTGTTCTTTCGGACCCGTCGACGTATAGGAGACGGTGAAAGAGGTCTCCTCGCTTGCGGCACCCGTTACCGCACATGAGAGGGTAACACTCACGCTGTCAGTGGTTATCGGCAATTCGTGGCTGGTACAGTCGAGCTTCACCGTAGTAGCTGTGCTATTCGGCGTGCTGGATGCCGTTCGAGCTTCGGATGGGGTGGAGACGGTGGCCGGTCCAATCACGGAGCTAACACCGCAGGCGGAAAGAGTCAAGAGTGCGCATGTGACGAGCAGATACCGGCATACGCTCACGAGTGATGAATTCATGCTGGTTTTCCTCCTTGTATTGTTTTTTACTACGGCACGATGCTTCCAGGGACGCCTCTGTATGAGAGAGTCGACGTTTGCTATGAGCTCTTTGTTCCCTGTGTAGGTACCACGTTTCGGTTTACCCGGCAGGCGTCAACTTCGATAGTGTGCAGAACGGAAGTTCGGTCCTGGGAGTGCCATCTGCGCACAGGCGAGGAACTGGTTCGCGCGTTGCGCGGGTTTTTGCGGGAAGCCCAGTTTACGAATAGCGCAGGCGGGAGCGTGAAGGCCCAGTAAAGTAGGGATGGATACACTTGGACTACATGAGTGTGTGAGACTGTAGCCAGCCAAAACGTGAGGATGCTCGCGAAAAAAATGCATCCTCAACCCGAAGAAGCGGCGAGGCGGAGCATGAATCAGATGGGAAGCGGTGCAGGTGCGGAGTCGCGCTCGATCAGGGTACGTAAGATTCGGCCCGCGTCTGCGCGGGCCGGCAATCGAAGAAAGGGCGCTTTCAAACGATTCCTGTGTGCCGGCCTGCTGACGATAGCGATACCACTCGGGGCGCATGCTCTACGTGGTCACGTTGTCTCTACGGCCAGGGGCACCGCTGGATTTGGCATGCCGGCTCAGGTGCTGACGGCTGCCGGAGCGCCTTCTCCGACATCCACGGATGGAGGTCCAGGTGAACGATTAGTGCACGAGCGGTGTAGTTGCGAGTGGAGGCAAATTCTGGACAAGTTCGTCTAGGTGGAGGATCCGCCGGCCGCTGCGCCAAGAGCGATCAGCGGCAACGGACGCTCTAGGAAAAAGCCGAGAGCAAGGAGTCTTCCGGCTAGAGCAGGGATGCTCAGCCATCGCGCGTATTGTTTATCGTCGCGGAAATCGCACCGGTTCGGCGGCGGCAAGTTCAGCACAGGTGAACATAGCGAGCACGGGCTCGGCGCAAGGAATCAAGGACAGTAGGTAGGATGTTACGTTCAGAGTTCGAGCAAGCCATCGGAAGAGCAATCTCCGATACTCGTTTTCGCGCCCGACTGCTCGACGACCCGGTAGAGGCGCTGCTGGACTACGGCCTTGAAGTTCAGGATGCACTGTGCCTGCGGGAGGTTCGGGTCACCTCTCTCGACGAGCTGGTCCGGCAGATAGTCCAGGTAGGATCGGAGTCATGGGGCCCAGAATTCCGGGCTCTCTGCCTAAAACTCAGGATCAGCGGCGAAAGGCCGGCACGGGTCGTGCCACTGGTGCCGGCATCGCGGCGAACTCGGGGTAGGCGAACAATTCTATCGCTTGGTTTTCCGGGAGGATGCAGCTCGGGCTAAACCGGCCGACCGCCGGTTCCTACGCCATGGGCGTCTCGACCGGAACTACAAGCTTCGCGCGAAGGTTGTGAGACAAAGCAACAGTACGTGGGTCCGGGTCAACTTCGAGTTCCTCGCGAAGAATACGTACGCAGCGATCGTACTGCCGGATGGCCCGGGCAATCTCGCCAGTGGCCGCGTAGCAGCGCATGAGACCTCGATGCGCCTGTTCGCAGAGCGGATCCGACTCCAGCACATGCTGAAAATGTTGAGCCGCTTTTTCCTGCTCGCCTAGCCGATACTCCGTCGATGCCAATTGCATCAGACAGGTATGCCCTGCCGCGGCGATTGCAGCTCGCCGGCCCTCGGGCCAACTCTAGCGAGATATCGGCCAGGTAAGGCCCATTCCAATAGGTTAACGCCTGCTCAAATGCCCGAGCCGCCGCGCGCAGACGGCCCTGCTTGAGATGAGCGCGGCCCTGGCCCACCAGCAGCGTGAACTGTTCCACATCGACCCAGCAGTCAATTCCCAGGCTAAAGTGGCCGCGGCTATCTCGCGTGAGCGCGTCGCCGCCCAGCACGCGTCGTAGGTGGTGGGCGGCCGACCAGAGCCATTTCGTGGCTTGCGCTGGGTCTTCATCGGGCCACAGCGCCGCGATAATGTTGTCACGCGTCACGGGCTTTTGCTGATGAAGCAGGAAGAGTAACAGATCACGCGCGGCGGGCTTTCGCCAGGTTTCCACGTATCGCGTGCCTACCAGGACTCGAGCGTCTCCGAGCATATAGACCCGGACCGGAAGTCGTGGCCCGTCCTGAGATGCCGGCGAGACTTCCAGCGTCGGGGGCACGACCTCCACCAGCATCTCATGGCTCGAGTCATGGCTCGAGTCATGGCTCGAGACCGTGCCGACTGAATGCGAGGCGGCGCTCCGGCTCTCGCGAATGCCTGCCCGCATCTGGCCCAGGGCGCCGACGAGCGCGGAAGCGATGGGGTTATCCGACTGCTCCAACAGAGTCCAGACCTGCGGCACGTAGAGAAGCTCGAAAGTTATGCAGGTCGGGTCAGGAGTCTGCGCCGCTACCTCCAGCATTCGCTGTAAGTGGATGCCGGCTGCCTCCGGCTCGTGCTGGGATAATGCCGCGGAGGTAAGAAACAGAAACGCTTCAGCGGTTTGACGCAGAAAACCCCGGCATTCAGCCAGCTGCGCGGTTTGCGACAGCGTGGCTTCGGCGAGCGGATACATGCCGTCGCTGCAGTAGGCAAAGCCCATTGCCAGATCCAGGATGATCTCATCCAGCGTCAGTGATGACGCCTGACCGCGCCGATCGTCGACCGCGGCAGTCAGGCGAATGACCGCCTCGGACGAGCGGCCGGAGAGAGACAACGCGTAACCGAGACCTGAAAAGGCACAGGCGCGCAAATGCCCGATCTGATGTATCGATACCTGCTGGAGAACTCGCTCATAGAGATCGATCGCTTGCTCGTAGTCTCCCATACACAGCGCGAGGTCGGCAAGATTACCTAAGGCGTATCCGACACCGGTCGGGTAATGCGCTGCCTGCGCCTGAACTAGTGCGGTTTCGAAGTCGATTTGGGCGTCGTGGAGGCGGCGTGTACGCATCTTGACTGCACCCAGGTTAAGATGAGAGCAGATCGCACTCACGACGTTCCGTGTGGCCTGCGCCGCGAGGAGAGCGGTAGTAGCCGCTTGCTCGGCACGCGCCATGTCTCCCTGCTGAATATAGAGATTTGACCTTCGGTATTGATGTCTCCCTAATTTGCGGAGGTTTCCGCTGCGCAGGTAGTGTCTTTCGCACTCGCGCAGTATCGGCTCAGCGGCGGCGGTTCCTTCGAGGTGGGCGGTGGCGGTGGCCAGACTGTCATACACCTCCCCGTAGAGTGCATCCCTTCCCGGCTCAGCGGGATCGGCTTCGGCAAGGATACTCAAGGCACGATGGCAGTCGTCGCGTGCCTGCTGATAGAGACCGACCGTATAATTAATTCGTGCCCGAGCGACAAACGCTTCAGCCGCCATGCGGAGCTCAGCAGGCCTTGCGGGAGATTCAAACAAAGCGCACGCCCGTGAAGCGGCGGCTAGAGACTGCTGTTGTTGGCCTGTCTTGCGCCAGAGCTCAGCCAGGAGAATATAGAGATCGGGATGCTGATCGCGTACGCTGGACGGCAAAAGATCCAACCAGCACAGGAGTCGCCTTCCCTGGCCCGTCTGCAGAAGCGTATCTCGCGACTGGATGATGAGGTCGGCGATCTCGTCGTATGCCTCTCCCTGTGTATAGTGCCAGATCGCCTCCTCCATATCACCCTCATCGGCGAGCAGAGCTCCCGCGCGCAAATGAAGTGTTCTGCGGGAATTCGAGCCGAGATCCTTGCCGGAGGCATCCAGCCGGTCAAGCAACGCTCCGCGGAGGAGCGGTTGAAAGCGGTAGGTTACTTCCTGTGACTCGCCGCCGCTGGAGTGGGTTACGAATCCAGTATGGCGGTCCAACGACCCTAGTCGTTCTCGGGCAACCGGAATGGGCAGATGCAACAGTTTGGCACAGAGCGCCGGCGTCATGAAATTGAGAACCGCCGCCTCGGCAGCGAAGTCCCGGAGCAAAGGTGGAAGGTTGTCGATGACCTGCGCCGCCAAATAATGAAAGACGGCTTCGCGGTCGATCTCTTCACCAGGGGGTATGAGTTGCTCAGGCCATAGCCGTCGGGTGGACAGCAATATGCCGGTGATCCATCCGGTACACAGATCCTTTACCTGGGTGCGATAAGCGGAGTCCGTTGGAGCTGCCAGGAGGTCAAGCAGCTGGTCGCTCTCCTCGTCACTGAAGCGAAGGTCCAGTCTCCCGATTCCCTGAACGCGGTGGTGCGTGACCAGCAGAGCAAATGATGCCGCCGGTACCTCCCGAAACTCCAGCGCGACACGGAGATTATCGCTTGGTCGAGCAAGTATCTGGTCAAGTACGTCCAGGGTTGGCGACGTCTTCTCCAGTCCACCCGCCCCAGTAAGTATCAAGATCATGGGGCGGGTAATGTGGCGCGCGAGATCGGCAATCAGTAGGGAACTTGCCCGCGAGATGTCTCCTGCCGGCATGGTGCCTTGCGAGAGATTGTCGAGAAATGATTGAACATTCCAAAGACTACGGGGATGCTGCGTTCGCACTGCGGCTACGATCCCGCGGAGAAACATAGCCGGGTCGTTATCGCCCGAATCTAGATGGTACCAGGCAACCGGTGCGGCTGTTCGCTCAGCCCACTGCGCAAGGAGGGTGGTCTTGCCATACCCGGCGGGAGCGCTGACCAGCAAGACCTGAGACGAAGGATGTTCTGTACCCAGGCATTGCTCAATTTTGGCGATCAGGTGGTCGCGCACCAGATGAAGCTTTGGTAATCGCGGAGTCTCGAGCTTGCGGGCGACGGTCTTTTCAGCGACAGCGCATCCCAATGCGGACTGGTGCGACGTTATCTGTGGCGAGGAGGCGCGTTGCGTCACGCTAGCGGCCGGAGCATGAGATCGCGGCGCCCGCGTTGCCCTCGTGCCAGATGATGTCTCGACCCGCTCATGAGTCATGTAACCGGAAGTGCCCATATTTTGCCAATTCAGCTCGGCTAGTTCAGGGTGGGCGTGTAGCCCACTCTCCCAGATCCGCTGGAAGAATCCATCCAGCTCCCAGCTTCGAAAGCGGCCGTAGACGGTAGAGGACGCCCCAAGGTCCCTGGGAACCGAACTCCATGGCGCTCCAATTCGGAGTATGTGGAGAACCGCTCCCAGCATTTGCCGGTCGTCGGCGGGTGGGCGACCGCCATGTGGTCTAAGCGACCGCATGGGCAGAAGCGGCTGCAGCTTTCGCCAGAGATCATCGCTTACTTCCCAGTCCGACGTATGGTTGGTTTGCTCCATTATAGTTTCCCAGTTAGAAATTGCACGCTGGAACCTACACCCTGCAGCTTTGCCTGACATAGCATACACAAGGGGTTCAGTTTGGCAAATGAAGTTTTTCCGTCAATACTATGGGCGGCGGTATATGTCCCGCATTACAGTGAGGCTACTCAAGAATACCACACCGGCGCATTGTCGGGCGCACGGTACTACTCGCTGGAGAGAATCTTATGAGCTGGAGAACTAGACCTGCGATCCTGAGAGGTTCTGGGTGCAGTAGGCGCAGCGAGTCGCCCGGAGTGGTATGGTGCTCAAACAGTATGGGCAGTCTTTGGTAGTGGGATCGGGCGGCGCTTCTCCGCTCTTGCGCCGAGCTTGCAGCGCGTTGATGGGTTTAACGACTAGAAAAAATACCACCGCGGCGATAATCAAGAAACTCACAACCGAATCGATAAAATCCCCGATCAAGAATCTGCTGTGGTGGATAGTGAAGTAGATGCCGGAAAAATTCGGCTGGCCTCCAATGGCTGCAATGAGCGGCGTAATAAGGTCTGTAACCAGTGCGCTCACAATCGCTCCAAATGCCACGCCTATCACGACCGCGATCGCGAGGTCGACGACATTACCCCGAAGTATGAACGCTTTGAACTCATCGATGATTTTCATCTCGCAACCTTTCTGGGAGCCCAGCTCCCGGCGCCGTCTCGAATCCGGCACAGTTTTACCGACACTCAGCCTAACATATCGTCGCTCTTGATTACAACCGAAAAACTTCGCTGAAAGCAGCCATGGGGCGCTCAATAGCCTGGATCTTAGTGATACCACCTTAAGCCAAGAATGGAGTATGATAAAGGATGTGTTGCTGTGACGAGCTGCTTGAGATTGACGCGCAATCTCCCGCGGGGTGAGAATCGGAGACCATTGACCATGCTCGGCGACGACCAATTTTTGGATGCATCCGGAGGCGCAATCTGGAATGACCCCGGCTTCTGGACCGACCTGTACCATCCAGACGCGGCGTTCGTGGCCTGGGCTGCCGGGCGTAACCCGCGGGTAACGTTCGATCTGATTATACGTGAGGCACCCTTTGGGGGAGCGTACCTGATAGCTGCTGGCATCAACGCTGCATTGCGATTCATTACCACTTTTCACTATGGCGAGCAGTCGCTGGCGACCCTGCGTCAACTTGGCTATCCTCATGATTACCTAAAAGACCTGACACAGCTGCGCTTTTCCGGCGACGTATCCGCGGTGCCCGAAGGGCGCCTCGTTTTCCCCGACGAGCCGCTGCTACGGATTTCGGCTCCTTTTCGAGAAGCCTTGCTGATGGAGTCAGGGATCTTACGCGCGGTCAACACGGCTACACTCATTGCCACTAAAGCCGCACGCATTGTCCACGCGGCTGCGGGACGGCCTGTCGCTGAGTTTGGTTTTCGGCGGGCGCAAGCGCCGCTGATTGCTGCTTATGCCGCCCGGCTCGGCGGCTGCGCCACGACGTCATTTCTCGCGGCTTCCGAAGCGTTTCGCATTCCCGCAAGCGGAACAATACCCCATGCGTTGATCGAGTTGTTCGATGATGAAGAGGCGGCTTTCCGAGCGGTGGCACGTGCGCACTCGCGGTTCCGCTTGCTGCTGGATACCTATGATACGGTTCGCGCGTCGCATACCGCCGTGCGAGTGGGCCAATGGGCACGCGCCGAGCTCGGACATGAGCTGGTGGCGGTCCGGCTGGACTCGGGAGACTTAGCAGCTTTGAGCCGGCAGGTGCGGGCCATACTTGACGACGGTGGGTTCTCATCCACGCAGGTGATTGCGTCCGGCGACCTGGACGAGTGGAAGATTGCCGATCTGGTGAACGCGGGAGCGCCGATTGACTCCTTTGGGGTGGGGACTGCGCTGGTCAACGGCCTGGGTTCGGTCGAGCGGCAGGTACCGGGCGGGGCGATTGGTGGAGTTTATAAGCTTGCCTGGGTCGGCGCAGATGACGGGCATGAGAGCCATGCCGCAATGAAGACGGCGGGAGCGAAGTCGACGGTTCCCGGCGTCAAGATGGTAGCTCGCGCCCCCGATTTCAGCCATGATCTGTTGCTTCTCGCAAGCGAGCCCATGCCTTCGGGGTATGCTGCCTTACTGAGTCCTGCCGTCGTCTCCGGCGCCCTGGCTCAGCCCTTCGCCCAGGACAGCATCGACCAGGCGACGCTGCGGCTACAGGCCGATCTGGCGGCACTTTCGCCGGAGTGGCAGACTCTGGATGTCCTGCCGGCGCCCTTCCCCGTCAGGTACTCTGAGCAGCTACAGTCACTTCGGGATCAGTTGTTCGCCCGCGCCTCCGGCACGGGAAGCGAGGTCGGATAATCCCACCGCACCAGATCGGCGTACGATTGTCCTACTGCGCGGCAACCGGTGCGGGCCCGGTTTTCTGAGAGCCCCCCGTTTCACTCGACCCGCTCGGAGATGTCTTGGCGGCTGGTTGGCCAGTCTGCTTGATTAACTGGACCAGCGTCATCAGTGTAGCCTTGGCGTCGCCAAACACCATCATCGTCTTCTGCTCATAGAACAGCTCATTGTCTTCACCGGCAAAGCCCGGGTTGAGACTTCGTTTGAGCACAATAACGGTATGGGCTTTATCCGCGTCCAGAATCGGCATGCCATAGAGCGGGCTGTCTTTCTTGTAGCGTGCTGCCGGATTGACGACGTCGTTGGCGCCGATGATCAGGGCGACATCGGTTGTCTCGAAGTCCCCGTTTATCTGGTCGGGCTCGCAGAGCAGATCATAGGGGATGTTGGCGTCCGCCAGCAATACATTCATGTGCCCAGGCATACGCCCGGCGACCGGATGGATGGCAAAGCGCACCTGCTCGCCGCGAGCAATGAGCAGCGAGGTCAGGTCGGCAACCGCATGCTGTGCCTGTGCCACCGCCATGCCGTAGCCGGGCACGATGATCACCGACTGCGCTTGCTCCAGCATATACGCGGCGTCTTCAGGGGTGTAGCGGATCACGGTTTTGGCTGGTTCGCCTGCTTTCACTTGCGGCAGTGGTGCGCCTACCGCGCCGAACAGCACATTGGTAAAGGAGCGATTCATGGCACGGCTCATCATCATGGAGAGGAAGAAGCCGGAGGTACCATCCAGAGCGCCGGCGATAATCAGCACATCATTATTGATAGCAAAGCCGGTTGCCGCCGATGCCAGACCGGCGTAGGAGTTCAAGAGCGCCAGCACTACCGGCATATCGGCGCCTCCAATAGGGAGGACCAGCAACACGCCTATGAGAAGAGCAATGCCTATCATGGCAAAGAAGACAGCGCTGCTGCCGGGGCTCACGTTGATAAACACGAACAAGCCTACCGCGACGGCGAAGAGACCAATGGTCACGAAGTTCTGGAATCGGTAGGTCAACGGAGCGCTGGGAAGTATCCCTTGCAGCTTGGAGAAGGCCATGATGCTACCGGTGACCGTGAGTGAGCCCATGAGCACCTCAAAGCCAAGCGCGAGCATTTCGGTATGTCCGACTGAGGCGGTTCGCCCGATGTACGTGACGATGCCGACCAGAGTGGCAGCCAGCGCGCCAAAGGAGTGGGAAATCGCTATTCGCTGCGGCATAGCGGTCATCGGCATGAAGATGGCCATTGCCGAGCCAATGGCGGAGCCGACCACCAGTCCAACCAGAATCCACTGGTACTCCACGATGTCCCGGCTGGCCAGGGTACCAACAATGGCCAGAAGCATGCCGATCTCGGCCAGCACCAGTCCGCGGCGAGCGGTAGTCGGAGAGTCTAATCCTTTTAAACCTAGAATGAAGAGCACTGCGGCGGCCAGGTAACAGATATCCAACACTACTGTGCTCATGACTGGTGCTCCCCCCGTCCATGGCCCGCGTCGCCCCGCCGGAACATTCTAAGCATACGGTCGGTGATCATGAAGCCGCCTACCACGTTGATAGTGGCGGCGGTTACCGCGATGACCCCGAGTATGGTGCTGACCAGCCCGAGATTGCTGCCGGCGATTACCAGCGACCCCACGAGGGATATGCCCGAGATTGCGTTGGTGGTCGACATTAGGGGTGTATGTAACAGGGGCGGAACCCGGCGAATCACTTCGTAGCCGACGAACCCGGCCAGAATCACGATGTAGAGCGACTGAATCAGAGTGGCGTTCATACTGCGGCTCCTTTGGCTTGCATCTGCTCCACGGCTGCCTTCACCTCCGGCTTGACGATGCTGCCTCCCCGAGTGATGCAGGTAGCTAGCAGGATCTCGTCCTGGGCGTCCAGGGGCGTCCCGGTAGCCGGGTAGAGGTAGCGGAAAAGATTCATTACATTGTGGGCATAGAGCTGGCTGGCATCTCCGGGCACCTGCGCCGGCAGATTACCTGCCCCAATGATGGTCACCCCATAGGGCCTCACCACCGCGTCACGCTGGGTGAGAGCGCAGTTGCCCCCTTGCTCCGCCGCGAGATCGACGATGACTGTGCCGGGGCGCATCTCCTGCACCATCGACTCGGTTATAAGAAGTGGGGCGTGCTTGCCGAAGACTTGGGCAGTGCAGATCACTACGTCGGTCTGAGGCAGCCTGCCCTTAATGGCTTCTTGCTCCTGCTCGAGGAATGCGGCCGACTGTTCCGACGCATAGCCACCAGCGGCCTCGAAGTCCTGCGTGATCTCCATCTCGACGAAGCTGGCGCCCAGGCTTTGAATCTGTTCTCGCACCGCTTTTCGCGGGTCGAACGCGGATACTCTGGCGCCCAGTCGCTTCGCGGTCGCGATGGCCTGCAGCCCGGCTACCCCAGCGCCCAGCACCAGGACGCTGGCGGGTGAAATGGTGCCTGCCGCCGTCATAAGCAGCGGAAACATTTTACCCACCCGCTCGGCTCCCAGAAGAACCGCCTGGTAACCGGCCACGGTAGCCATAGAGGTAAGTGCGTCCATACTCTGTGCCCGGGATAATCTGGGCACGTAATCAAGGGCATAGCTGGTAATACGACGCTCGGTGAAAATCCCCGCGATCGCCGGATTATCGAGTGGCGCTAGCATACCAAGGTAGATAGTTTCCGGCGCGAGCATTCTAGATTCGTCGCCTGTCGGCGGCAGAACTTTGAAGATCACGTTGGCTTGCTGGTAGAGCGCCTCTGCGTCCGCAACGATGCTCGCGCCAGCCGACACATAGGCGTCATCGGGAAAGTACGCTCCCGCACCGGCGGTCCGCTGGATATATACCTGATGTCCATCCTGCAGAAGCCGCGGCACGATAGTGGGGGTAAGAGAGACCCGCGTCTCACCGTCGGCCACTTCTTTGGGAATGCCAATCTTCATGCGTTACCTCTTCTCGCGCTTCGCGCCTGACCCGGAGCCCGGCACGCGCTCATGTACATCGATAACAATTGCCCTGACAGCTCACAATCACGTCACAACTTCTCAGCGAAAGGTCACGAGTGCCTCTCAGCGGTAAGCCACGTCTCAATTTGACTTGTAATGTCGTGCGTGTCCGGCATATGATTCCCAGGACCAAGAAAGGTAGTTCTGGGCAGAGTCGGCGGCAGCCGCCTCTAACCGGACAGGATCCTCTGGAGGAGACCGATGGTACAGTCGCAACCGTTTCCGTCGCCGGTCATGGTATCTCGGGATGACTTTGCGCACTTGTTTGTGGCGTTGCATGCTCGCGGGTTCGACATCATTGGTCCAACCGCCCGCGACGGTGCCATCGTCTACGACGCGCTTGCTTCCGTTGATGATTTGCCCATTGGCTATACCGATGAGCAAGAGGCGGCGTCGTATAGACTCAGTCGCCGGAACGACGCCGCGCTCTTCGGCTACAACGTCGGTCCACAGTCCTGGAAGCGCTACCTCCATCTGCCGCAGCTGCGCCTCTTCCAGGCTCGTAAGACGCCAGAAGGCATGGCTATCGAGTCCCCAGCTCCTCTGGAGCCAGGTCCCAAGCTCGCTTTTCTCGGCGTGCGTGCGTGTGAGCTCCACGCCATCGGAATTCAAGATCGGGTATTCCTACAGGGAACTTTTGTGGACCCTGATTACCAGCGGCGGCGCGACCAAGTCTGCATCATCGCGGTTGGATGTGGCCAGGCGGCGAGTACCTGCTTCTGCGCCTCGATGGGAACCGGTCCACGGGTGAAAGGCGATTTTGATCTACACTTGATAGAGCTACTGGACGACGGCCGTCACGATTTTCTGGTCGAAGCCGGTTCTCGGCTCGGTGCTGAGCTGATTGAGGCGGTTCCGCATCGTGCTGCTGGTCAGCACGATCGGGAGGCTGCCGAGGCCCTCATGGAGGCGACCACGAGGAGCATGGGTCGACAGCTCGAGACTGATGGCATCGGCGAGCTGCTGAAGGGACAGCCGGAGCACCCTCGCTGGAGCGAAGTCGCCACTCGTTGTCTCAGCTGCACCAACTGTACCATGGTTTGCCCTACCTGCTTCTGCACGGCGGTGCAGGATACCACCGATCTCTCGGGCCAGACGGCCGAGCGCTGGAGATACTGGGATTCCTGTTTTACGCTCGACTTTTCTCACATCGCCGGCGGAAGTGTCCGGGCAACCCCGAAGTCGCGATATCGCCAATGGCTGACCCACAAGCTGGCAACTTGGATCGATCAGTTTGGCACCTCAGGTTGTGTGGGCTGTGGCCGCTGCATTACTTGGTGCCCGGTGGGGATTGACCTCACCGTCGAGGTGCGCGCTCTACGGGAAACAATTGGAGACGGCCCGCAAGTAGGCGGAGCGGAGGGAGAGCAATGATGATCGGCGATCGCCTGGCAGCTCATCCGTTTCTCTCAGGACTTGGTGCCACACACCTAGATATGCTCGCGACGCATGCACGCAGCGTACACTTCGCGGCCGGCGAGTATCTCCTGCGAGAACGCCACGCGGCGACAGTCTTCTACCTTATCGAGCAGGGGAGGGTAGCGCTGGAGATCAACGGCGGCGTACGCGGCCAGCTGCTGATCGAGACAATTGAGTCCGGCGAGTGCCTGGGATGGTCCTGGCTGTTTCCGCCCTATAAATGGCATTTCAGCGGACGGGCGGTGGATGGCGTGCAGGCGATTCTCCTCGACGGCATACGGATTCGCGAGCAGTGTGAAAGCGATCATTCGCTTGGCTACGAGATTATGAAACGCATCGCGGGCGTCGCCATACAGCGCTTACAAGCGACACGTCTCGGCTTACTTGATGTCTATGGCGAAGGAGTGCGAGGTAGACCATGAACACCGCGAATACCGCGAACGACATGAGTACTACTGCTCCAGATCCAATGGTACCGCGCCTCTACTCGGTCGTGTCTACCAACCTGGAGATTCCTGATACAACCTCTATGCGGCTACGGCCGCTAACCGGAGAAATTGATGCGTTTCTACCCGGCCAATTCAACATGGTCTACGTATTTGGCGTAGGAGAGATCCCGATTTCCATCAGCAGTGACCCCGCCGAGACCGGGTTTCTCATTCATACCACGCGCGCCGTCGGCACGGTCTCGCGAGCCGTCTGTGAGCTGCAGGCGGGCGATATCGTGGGTGTACGCGGCCCATTCGGGAGTGGCTGGCCGTTAGATTTGGCCCGCGGACACGATCTGGCCTTGCTGGCGGGAGGAATCGGATTGGCGCCGCTGCGACCCGCTATTTACTCGGTAATCATGCAGCGAGAGCAATATGGAAAGGTGGAACTGCTCTACGGAGCGCGTAGCCCAGACATTCTCATGTATCAAGATGAGATTTCAGCATGGCGGGATGCCGGAATCGATGTGGCGCTCACGGTCGACCAGGCCGACGCCTCGTGGCGGGGCCGGATCGGAGTAGTGACCAAGTTGCTGCCGCAAACCACCTACGATCCGGCGCAGGTGATAGCACTGGTCTGCGGTCCGGAAGTCATGATGAGGTTTGCGGCACTTGGCCTGGAACAACAGGGCGTTCCCGACGGCCACATCTTTGTCTCCATGGAGCGCAACATGCAGTGTGCCGTCGGCCTCTGCGGCCACTGCCAGTACAGCTCGTACTTTGTCTGTAAAGATGGACCGGTGTTTCCGTACCACCAGGTGCAGCATCTGCTGAACGAGCGGGAGATCTGAGCAATGGCTAGTGTTACAGTTCAATCACCGCACCCGCTCAAGCTGGCGGTCTGGAAGTTCGCTTCCTGCGACGGCTGCCAGCTAAGTCTACTAGACTGCGAAGATGAGCTGCTCGCGGTTGCGAGCCGGGTCGAGATCGCTCATTTTCCCGAAGCGACCAGCGCTGAGATCCCCGGTCCCTATGACCTATCGCTGGTCGAGGGCTCGATTACCACCGCCGCGGACCGCGACCGCATACGAGAAATTCGCGCGGCCTCCCGCTTGCTGGTGACCATCGGCGCGTGCGCAACCGCCGGCGGAATACAGGCGCTTCGCAACTTCGCTGATATTCAGGAATTCCAGAGCATCGTCTACCCGTCTCCGCAGTACATAGCAACTCTTGCGACATCCACGGCTATTGCCGACCATGTCACCGTCGATTTCGAGCTGCGGGGCTGCCCTATAAATAAGCTGCAGCTTCTTGAGGTCATTAGCGCACTGCTCCACCACCGCCGGCCCAATACTCCTGCCCACAGCGTCTGCGTGCAGTGTAAGCTTCGGGGAACCGTGTGTGTTATGGTCGCGCACGGAACCGCCTGCCTCGGCCCCGTCACCCAAGCGGGATGTGGAGCTATTTGTCCGGCATATGGGCGAGGATGCTACGGCTGCTTTGGACCGCAGGAGACCGCCAATACGGGATCGCTCAGCGGTCAGTTGCGAGAGATGGGAACCAGCCACCAGGATCTTCTACGCGTCTTCCGGACGTTTAATGCCGCCGCACCGGCCTTCCGGAAAGAGAGTGAAGCACATGCCGGAAAAGACGATTAAACTTGGCTACCTCGCACGGGTAGAAGGCGAGACTGGCTTGCATCTACGGATACAGGATGGTCGGGTGGAAGACGTGGAACTGCAGATCTTCGAGCCACCGCGCTACTTCGAGGCGCTGTTGCGAGGACGGGCCTATTATGAGGCGCCCGACATTACCGCGCGCATCTGCGGCATTTGCCCGGTGGCGTATCAAATGAGCGCCGTTCACGCGATGGAGAACGCGCTCGGACTATCCGTGGACGACCGCTTACACGCTCTGCGACGTCTGCTGTACTGCGGAGAATGGATCGAGAGCCATCTGCTCCACATCTATATGCTGCATGCTCCCGACTTCTTGGGTTATCCCGATGTGTTGCAGATGGCCAAGGATCACCCGGCCGAGGTGGCACGAGGACTCCAGATCAAGAAAGCGGGGAACGCCCTGGTTGCGCTGCTGGGTGGTCGTGAGATCCATCCTATCAACGTGCGAGTCGGGGGCTTCTATCACATTCCTACCAAGCGCGAGTTGATGACCCTTCGCGATTCGCTCGCCGTGGCTCGTGAGGCGGCAGTGGAGTCGGCTCGCTGGGTCGCCGGTTTCCCATTCCCCGAATATGAGCGTGAATACGAGTTTGTCGGCTTGCGCCACCCGGATGAGTATCCTATGAACCGCGGCCGTGTTGTCTCCAGCGCCGGACTCGATTGTGACGCCGCCGAATTCTTGGATCACTTTGTCGAGAGCCAGGCGAGCTATTCACACGCCCTGCAGTCCACCCATAGAGGACGCGGTGCCTACTTAGTAGGGCCACTAGCGCGCTATAACCTCAATTTCGATCGGCTCTCGCCGCTTGCCCAAGCGACGGCTGAGTCGATCGGACTCGGGCCGATATGCCGCAACCCGTATAAAAGCATCGCAGTTCGCAGCATTGAAGCGCTGTATGCGCTGGACGAGGCGGTGCGGATCATCGACAGCTACGACCCCCCTATCTACCCCACTAGCCCAGACATTGAACTGGTGGCGGCAACCGGTTGCGCCGCCACCGAGGCGCCGCGCGGTCTCTTGTATCACCGGTACCGGCTGGATCAACGAGGACAGATCGAGGAGGCAACTATCATTCCCCCTACCTCACAGAACCAGAAGATGATAGAAGAGGATCTGCGTAGCCGGGCGACCGAGCTGCTTGACCTGCCCGACGACCAATTGGCGGCCGCTTGTGAGCGGACCATTCGCAACTACGACCCCTGTATCTCCTGTGCTACCCATTTTCTTCGTCTCGCTGTGGAAAGGTCATAGGCCGGCATGCCGGTTCATGTCATTGGCATCGGGAATTGGTATCGAGGAGACGATGCCGCCGGATTGGTGGTTGCCGATGCGATACAAAAGCTTGGCCTACCCGGTGTGGAAGTCTCTCTGCATGATGGAGAAGGGGCGAGGCTTATCGAGGTCTGGCGAGAGACGGAGAAGGTCATCCTCATAGATTCCGCCCGGACTGGAGCAGTGGCCCTCGGAGGTATCGTCCTCATTGACGCGCTCCGGGAGCCACTACCCTACCCCGATCTTGCCTCGCCAAGCAGCCATAGCTTTGGTCCGCACCAGGCGGTTGAGCTGGCCCGTATCCTCGGCCGGCTGCCAGAGACGCTGCTGATCCTGGCTATAGAAGCGAGCGATTTCACCATCGGCGCTCCGCTATCCGCCCCGGTGAGGGCGGCGGTGGGGCCGTCGGTGAGACGAGTCCTCGCCTGTCTGGCCGAGCTTGGCGAGTCAGGCTAATCTTCATAGGCAATCTTGATCTGATTGTCTACGCTCACGATCCCAGGAGCCAGCCAGGCGGTGCGACCGGCGGCAACTTTCTCGGCGTAGGAGCGCACCGTGCCCTTTAATGTGGCAATGCTGCCTTCCACCGATACCGTAATAGTATCGGCGTCTATCTCAGCGCTGCGGACCAGTGCGCGTTCAATGCGCTGCCTGATATCCGCTGGGGCTGGGTGGGCCGCGACAGCAATCAGGTTACTGACTCCTTTAACTCCGGCTAGTCGTTGTACCACACGGGCAGCGGCTTCTCGCTGGTAGTACCACTCTACCTG
Source organism: uncultured Chloroflexia bacterium (assembly GCA_963810535.1). Lineage (GTDB taxonomy): Bacteria > Chloroflexota > Ktedonobacteria > Ktedonobacterales > JADMIN01 > JAJPKE01. The sequence goes on along the minus strand of CAWENW010000017.1, from coordinate 52,170 downwards.
TCCCTTGAGAGTCACAAAACCGTGCGAGACGGCCACGTCCAGGTTGTCGGTGGGGATCACCGCATCCCACTTGAGCGCGTTAAGAATGGCGAGAGCCAGGTCGCTGTCGGTTCGCTCCGCCGAGGTGTGCAGCCGCACTTCAATGTCGTTGGCAACTGCGTGCACGCCGCGGACCCGAAGTGCCGCATCCTGCGCCGCTTGACGCGCTAGATAGCTTTCAACAGTGCCGGTCAGGGTTACGACGCCTTCTTTGACGGCTACGCCAATCTCATTGGCTTTTACGTTAGGTGTCCAATTCAATTCGTCGAGGACATCCGACTGGGTGTCCAAGTCGGTACGTGATCTAGCTGACGTTGCCATACATCTTCTCGCTTTCCTATTCTCGTGTCGGTGACCGGTCTTCGGCTTCAGTATCAACCCCCTGCGTCACAGAGCGCTCACAATCCCCCCCGTGAAGGTCACAGTTCGTGCACGCCGCGATAAACCAGCATATTAGGCGCCGATCTATCAGCGAGTTACCCGTCCCGGGGTTTCGCGGAGCGTAGCGCCTCTGGACGCATATCATGTTACTTACTGGTGGTCCTTGTCCCAAGTGCCCATCATTTGTCTCGCAATGGCGAATTCGCCTATGTGATAAGCGTTGTGGTCCGCGACCAGCAGTAGCTCGCGCAGAACGGTCTGGCCGTTACCGTGGGGTATCCGAGAATACAGGTTGACATCGACGTCCACGGCAATCGACTGTAGCGATTTGGCGTCAGCTTCAAACGCAGCAATAGTCTGCTGCCATTCCTGCTCGGTAGCCTTCTGGTCCTCTGGCGGCCAGAAGTCGCGCGGCCACACTGCCTCGTGGTAATTGGGGTCGCGCATAAAGTCGAGAATGTCTCGCTGAGCTCGACGGAGGTGCTCGAGTAGATGCCAGGGTGTATAGGTGCCACCCGGAAACGTGTCGTTGATGTGATCAACGGGAAAGCTCTTGACCGCTTCTTCATACTGCATGTGGGCGTTACCGCCCTGGAGCAGATGCAATACCTCCCTTCGAACGATCTGATCGTCGGTAACCGGCCTATTCGACTCTTGCTCCAATTGCTGTGACATAGCCTGCCCTCCTCCTGGCAAGGTGTGCGACACATGCGATCACTCCTACCGACCCTCGGCCTGGTGGGAACGAGGACGCCACTCTCTTTCATGTAGCATAGGCAGCATATCTCACTCCAAGGTCACAGTCGAACAGCGCTGCGACACAAAGTTGTCTGCGGCTTGCGGCAGGCCCGGTGTCTCGCACTGTGAGACATGCGTGGTGTGGACGGTCTTGTGAGAAATCGCCACGTGTTTGTGAGAGCGCTGTGAGGGACGTATGGGCTAATGACGGGTAAGCACCGCTGCGGTGTATCGGTTGTGCGGGCACAACCCGTGACAGGCATCATAGCGAGGAAGGAAAGGAGGAACTAACATGAGTGTAGCTCACCATGTTCCTGGCGATGAGCATCTCCAGCATCTGGTTCTGGAGGAATTAGACTGGGATCGCAGAGTGGCCCCAACCGAGGTAGGCGTATCGGTGAAGGATGGCATCGTGACCCTCTCCGGAGTGGTAGACTCGTATACCAAGCGGATCGCGGCGCAAGAAGCCGCTCTCAACGTGCTGGGGGTACGGGCGGTCGCTAACGAACTGGAGGTTCATGTATCCAGCTCAGCTGAGCGAACAGATGCTGAGCTGGCTCGCATCGCGCTTACCGCTCTGGCCTGGGACGCCGATATCCCGATCGAGGCATTGGAGCTGGTTGTTTCCCATGGCTGGGTCACTCTGCAGGGATCGGTAGACGTGCCCTTCCAGCGCCAAGAAGCCGAACGCGTCGTGCATCACCTAGCCGGTGTGAGAGGGGTGGTAAATCGCATCACGATTCGTCAAATCACTCCAGCTCCGAAGGATGTCAAAGAGCGTATCGAGCGAGCCCTGCTGCGCAATGCCGAAACTGATGCTGGGCATGTGACGGTACAGGTCTTGGGCAACAAGGTTGACCTGCAGGGTAGAGTGCGGTCGTATGCCGAGCTGCGGGCTGCTGAAGGCGCAGCGCTGAGCGCTCCGGGCATAGTTGAAGTCGCCAACCATCTGGTAGTCGTGCCCCCTGCCTAGGACGAGACTGGCAGGCAGGAGAAATGGGACGGCGCGTGGAGTACTGTTCGTACTCCACGCGCCGTCCCATTTCTCCTGCCTTACTCGATTCCAGAAAGGCTTTCACTCTCCCAGCAGTCACCACAGATCATCGCCTCTTCTCGCGTGGCGTGCGCGCTTGCGCAGTTACGACAAAGAGGTTGGCCGCAGAGCTCGCAGATGGCGGCCCGATCTTCAGATTTCTCGATCACGATGCCGCAATCGGAGCAGCGCTCATCAGGCTGCTCTCTTGCTTGCGTAGGTATCACTTCTGCCATGTGAAGTACCTCCGGCTTACGGTTTACGTAGTGCGGGTATCACTCCCTGGCCGGAATCCATGTCGTCCTCCGGCACCTTGATTTTCGTTGGGGCAACTTGGCGGCGTTCCGCAGGACGGCGCGCACCCGACAAGCGAGCATAGAGTTTAGCGTAGTCCATAGCCATGCGCCGCAAGTCAAATCGTTCCAGCGCTTCCCTGCGGCAGATGTCACGGTCGATCTCCGACAATTGGGCAACCGCATCTACGAAATCATCCACTGACTTCGAGAGAAAACCGGTAGTTCCATGTCGCAGCAGTTCGGGCGCAGCGCCACATGGACTGGTCAACACTGGCGTACCCAACGCAAGTGATTCGATGAAGACCAGCCCAAAGGGCTCAGGCCAATCAATCGGCAACAACAGTGCCATGGCGTTACCTATAAGCTCGCGTTTCTCGGCTTCTCCGACTTCGCCTACGAACTCGATCAATGGATGATCAAGCAACGGTTCCACAGATCGGATAAAGTAAGGCCGATCCTTCGAGTCGACTTTCGCGGCAATCTTGAGTGGAATGCCGGCCCGCTTGGCGATTTCGATAGCTTGCTCCGGGCCCTTTTCCGGCGCTATACGCCCCATGAAGCAGAGATAGTCGCCGGATTTCGGGTAATACTCGAAACTGCGTACATCAATGCCGTGGTGGATCGTCGCCGCCCAGTTCAGCTGTGGACGCGTGCGCCGCTGGGCATCGCTAATCGCCACATAGTGAGCTCCACCGTCGGCGTGGCTCTTAGCAAAGGTCCGGAAGACCTGGCCGAACTCGTCCCGGTCTATTCGACCGTGTAGCGTAATCACGGTGGGCACCGTGGTTCTACCTACCCAGGGAAGAGTAAGGTAATCCAGGTGTGAGTGAATGATGTCGAACTCGCCTGCTCGTTGATACACCTTTTCCAGCATGGCCACGTGGTACGCGGTAACATCTATCTCGCTGTCAAAGTTGACCGCCCGAGGGATTTCGGCAACGAGATTCGCGTCGGTCCGTGAATCACCGGTTGCGAATAGAGTTACCTCATGTCCCAACCGCGTTAAACCTTCGGTCAGACTGGAGATAACGCGTTCGGTTCCCCCATATCTGAGCGGAGGAGTGGCTACCTGGAGTGGTGCAATCTCCGCAATTCTCACAGCCATGTGCTCCTTCTAAGTAAACAACCCCGATGGCTTCGCAAGCTCATCAGTTTGTCGCCAATCCAGCCATTTGTGCAAGCTCCCATGTCGATGCTACCGTGTCAGATAGAGGGGTGAAACTTGCTCATACGGTCGTCCCAGCAATTAGCGCTGGCACCCGAGACGGCCACGTGTCTCACTGCACCGAATCGGAGCATGGTGGTGTAAACCACAGCCTTGACACGATCTCCAGTCGTCTCGTTGGCAAATGTGGCAGTCCGGACGATTCTAATGAGAGCGGCGCCTCAGGCGGGCGTCGTCCCTTTGATATTCAATGTTTTCGCAAAATCCGGGCCATCGGTCGGCAAGCAACCGGCAAAATAACGCGCATCTGGGGCTCTATGGCCTTCTATCCGCGGCTTGATGGGTCTCGGCATGCATATCGGCGCGGGCCCGATGTCGCGGACCCGCACCGGAGCGCCATCACTTCGGTGGCACCGCACACACAACAAGAGTCGAGGGTCCACGCCATTGTAGACTCTCGACTCTTGTGAAACTGCTTCGCTTAATGTCCACGCCACTAAGCCAGATTGCTATGTGGGCGCGACACCGATGTAGTACTCTAGAGAACGCGACCGCCACCCTCATGTGAGGTCTCCGGCCGCCTGTGTACTGTAGTCACGCATGCGACCTGTTGGCAAGGGTAGGGGGAACTCCTTCCTAATGGTGAGTGCCGGAGCGGCCTTGCTATAGCTCTCGCACTCCCCGTTGCTGGAGCGGATCTTGCCGACGAATGGCATCGTAGGCGCCGAAAACCACACGACGCAGAAGCTGGAAAGGGACTAGGAGGAGAACATGGGATACTCCTCCCCGTCCGCATTCAATACAGATATGTCCTTTACAATCTTCGCGGGCAGCGCTCATCCGGAACTCGCCCGTGCCATCGCCGGACGACTCGCCGTGTCTCTGGGCGCTCGTACGCTTGGTCGATTCCCCGACAGTGAAGCGATGCTGCGCCTAGAGGAATCGGTACGTGGGCACCACGTATTTCTCGTACAGCCCACATCTCCCCCGGTTGATGAACATCTCATGGAGTTGTTGATCTTTGCCGACGCCTGTCGAAGAGCAGCCGCCGCCCGAATTACCGCGGTAGTACCGTACTTCGGTTACGCTCGCGCCGACAAACGCCGCGGGCGCCGTGAACCAATCACCGCCAGTCTCGTAGCTGAGCTGATTCAGGTAGCGGGGATTGATCATGTGCTGACCGTAGACGCGCATACCGATCAGCTGGAAGGATTCTTTCATGTGCCGATGGATGACTTGACCGCGGTACCGGAGCTCGCGGTTCGTCTTAGCGCCGGTCTTTCAGTGGGGACAGTAGTGGTCTCTCCCGACGGCGGCCGCGTTCCCATGGCTACTGAGTATGCCAGGCGACTCGGTACTTCAGTGGCGGTGCTCTATAAGCGACGAATCAGCGGTAGTGAGACGCAAGTGACGCACGTGGTGGGAGATGTGCGCGACCATCCTTGCCTTATCGTCGACGACATGATCGCCACTGGCGGTACTATTGCCGGCGCGATTGATGTGTTGCTCGGCGCAGGCGCCCGTCCGGACTTCACAATCGTCGCGACTCACGGACTATTTATTACTGGCGCCGAATCGAGGCTAAGTCAGGAGAGCGTTCGCAAAGTATGGGTTACCGACACGGTAGCGCCCCCGACCACGAAGTGGGGACGTCTTGCGGTTGTCTCGACCGCCGACCTCCTCACCACGGCTATCCGCCAGATCCTCGCCAATGGCTCGCTCTCTACTCTTCGGCAAGAGTAGCCAGCGAGCCTCTATCCGTCGAAGTTCACAAACACGCATTGCGTTGGCTTTTCGGAGGACACGTATATGGAATTCAAACCGTTTCCCAATCGCCGAGAAGCTGGCCATCTCCTGGCCGCCAAGCTCACTCTGTATGCTCACCGCTCGGATGTTCTGGTGCTTGGGCTTCCTCGCGGGGGTGTGCCAGTGGCTTACGAGGTCGCGGAGGAGCTCGGCGCACCGCTTGACATTATCTTAGTTCGAAAGCTGGGGGTACCGGGAGAGCCTGAGCTAGCTATGGGAGCTATTGCCAGTGGCGACGTGCTACTTCTGAACCAGAGAGTGATACAGGCGCTTCGCATTCCGAGCGCCGTGATCGAGCGCGTCTCTTGGGAGGAGAGACGCGAACTTGGCCGCCGGGAGCGGCTTTACCGAGGAGATTATCCCGAGCCGGTTCTGCGAGGACGCATCATCATCATAGTTGATGATGGAATCGCCACCGGGTCTACGGTGCGGGCAGCGGTACAGGCCGCCGCGCGATCGCAACCAACGAAGAGTATCGTCGCCACACCGGTCATTGCGGCCGAAACACGGCGTGCTCTACAAGCAGAATCTATCGACGTGGTCTGCCTGGCGGCTCCAGAAGATTTTCTCTCTGTCGGCTCGTTTTACTCGGAGTTCCCCCAGACGAACGACGAGGAGATCCAACTCTTGCTTGGGCGCGCCTGGAGTCACGCTGCGGCACACCGCCACGAAGCCGACCTGGGTCCGGATCCGCCAGTCACACTGTAAAGAGGGGGAGCTCTGGTAGAAGGGACGGTTCTTTAAATGGACACGCCATTTCACGCCGATCAGCCGCCAGAGTGCCTGGTCGAGGTTGCTGCTGCTCCAGTTCCGCTCGAAGGCTTACTCACCATACCGTCCGGCGCCCAAGCAGTCATATTGTTTGCGCATGGTAGTGGAAGCAGCCGGCATAGCCCGCGTAATCGCTCGGTGGCCCGCGCGCTGCATCAGAACGGTCTTGGCGACGTTGCTGCTCGATCTGCTTACCTCCGCGGAAGAAGAAGTGGATAACCGAACCGGCGAGCTGCGCTTCAATATCGAGCTTCTCGCCAGTCGCCTGGTAGCAGCCTCCGATTGGCTGAGTGAGCAGCCGGAGACCGGCATGCTCAGGCTGGGATATTTTGGAGCAAGTACCGGTGCGGCGGCGGCTCTGGTGGCGGCCACACGTCGACCAGGCAGGGTCTCCGCTATCGTCTGCCGCGGCGGGCGCCCGGACCTGGCGGGACCGGCGCTGTCTCGAGTCGTCGCACCGACCCTCCTCATCGTAGGTGGACGTGACATGGAGGTCGTTCACCTCAATCAAGAGGCGCTGATCCACATTCAGGCGGAGAAACAACTGCAAATTATTGAGGGTGCGACTCACCTCTTTCCCGAGCGTGGCGCACTCGAGCAAGTCGCGTCGCTGGCAGCTGACTGGTTTCATCGCTTCCTAGTCGACGAAGTCACGAGGTAGATACCCACTAGGATCGTCTACTTCGCAGTCTCGAGTTTAGCGTGAACCAGCAGCAGTGAACTCTGGCTGTCTCGGATGACCTGATCAGCAGTACTGCCCTTTGCCCACCGCCCGATACCGGTCTCCCCATGTGTCGCCATGACGACTACACCGCCTCCGCTCCGGGAGAGCCGAGCGATGGATTCGGCTGTGTCTCCGACCTCTGTTTGGCAGCTAACCGAGCAGCCGCTTTCGGCAAGGGGGCCGGCCAGACGGTCGCGCACCGAGTCCAGATAGAGCTGTGCCTTCTGCACCATCTCATCGCTCTCGTGACTATCATCGCGCTCGACTACCCGCAGGAGCGTGATCTCCTTCACAACTGGTCCGGCCAGCTCCTGCACTATGTGCAGCGCCGTCTCCGCGAGCGGAGAGCCGTCCAGTGGGACCAGTACTCGCTCCAGACTGACCGGTTCCGGCGCTGCGCTCATGAGCGATCGGATTAGCAGCACAGGGACGACCCCGCCACGTACCACCCGGTCTGCAACGCTGCCAAGTGCCAAGCGGCTAATCCCGGTGCGCCCGTGTGTCGTCATAACCACCAACTGTGTGTTTAGACGAGAACTCATCTCAATGAGAGTCGGTGCGGTTTCGCCCCGCTCTAGATGGAGATCAACTCGTCCCACTCCGTGTTGACGGGAGGTCGCTGAGGCTTGCTCCAGCGTATCACGCGCGGTGCTTTCCTGTTCGGAAGCGACTTCCTGATAGAATTCGCCGGGCATATATAGCCGGCGCTGCTCGCGTAAGGCAGGACCGCGAACGGCAACACTTGGACCAGGTCGAGTACGGCACCCAGTTGGATGGCTAGGTACTCTGCGGTCGGTAAGGCTTTCAGGGCTAGCTCTGAACCATCCAACGGCACCAGGATACGAAACGGTGACCGGCTCTTATCGGCAGGTTGGCTTGCCATCATAAGTGCATACCTTCTTTCCTCGCATGCAGCGCTGCTCTCCTCGCAAATCTAAGGCATCTAGCGGGAATCTCTCGGCCGACGCTGCTCTCCTCCATTCTGCCCGAGGTGAGCTCACAGCTGCATCACAGTGGACCGGGTCCGTATCACACGGCTCTCACTATCGTGGCTGTCGTTGGATCGGCGTCCCATAGTGTGCCGGTTGTGATCTCAACGTGAGGGTGGGATCGCCGATCGTGATCAAGCTGTGACTGTGTCTCGTTACGGTGACTGGTGTGGGTATAGCTACAGGTAGCCGGCTTTATCCACCGGCTAACACGGGTGATGGCCTGGACTCTGCGCAAGATCTGCCAGAGAGGAGTGTTCCATGATGAAACGAATCCTGGTTCCGCTGGATGGGTCTCCACTGGCGGAACGTGCGCTGGCAGTGGCGGCCAAGCTGGCCAGAGCGACCAATGGCATGCTTATCTTGGTTCAGTCGTTGGCGGTGCCGGTTGAGTATGGGTCTCCCTTTGTGCCGCAGGTGGTGCCGCTTGCCATTGTCGAGAACGAGCGGCGTGCTCAGGCATATTTGACTCGGCAGACTGAGCTACCGATGCTGTCGGGACTCTCCGTCGAGACCTGCGTCCGGTCTGAGGTTCCCGCACTTGCCATTCTCGACGCTGCTACCGAGCACCGGGCGGACGTGATTGTCATGACAAGCCATGGACGAGCGGGATTCAGCCGGTGGGCATTCGGTAGTGTAGCGGAGCACGTAGCGCGCCAGGCGCACATCCCGGTACTGATCCTACGCCAGCGCCAAATGCCCTTCTGGACCGAGGGAGCGGAGCTGGTAGAAGCACCAGCCACTCCTGGCACAAGACCCGTCCTGCCAGATCTGCACGTACTGGTTCCGCTGGATGGCTCGCCGCTCGCGGAGACGGTACTGGATCCGGCAGTCACTTGCGCGGTCGCGCTGGTCCGTGGTGTAGAGCAAGCTACCAGAGCAGAGAGAGGCTCCATAGGTTGTCACGTTCATCTCGTGCTGGTAGTACGCCCCTATGACACGTTGGCCGAGAATCTACCGGAGGCCCTGGTGATCACCGGTGCCGAGAAGTATCTTAGACAGGTCACGGAGCGTTTGAGCGCCGCGCATTCTGATATCACGGTGAGCTGGGGGGTCTACTCGGCTGGAGACGTGGCCGAGGCGCTCACTGCCATCGCTCGGGGAGCCACCACTGACGGCCATCTGGAGTTGCTGCCAGTTGCCGGCGAGGGCAACGAGGAGGCGACGTCGGGTCCCTGCACGCTGCTGGCCATGGCGACGCACGGCCGCACCGGCGTCATGCGCTGGGTCTGGGGAAGCATAACCGAGCGGGTGGTTCAGAGGACACAGTTTCCGCTCCTGCTGGTTCGCCCCTCCCAAATGGGTGCAGTCTCGGGAGTCTAGGCTGACGAGTGATAGAGCATGAGGGACCGAGGGAGTAGTCTCCAGTAGGCCGGCTTCGAGCTAATTTCTACAAAGGACCACGCTATGAGTGAGCGATTTGATGCCGTTGTTGTCGGCGCTGGCATCGCCGGTGAGACGTGTGCTCGCCGGCTGAATGCTGGCGGCAAGCGGGTAGCCATTGTCGAACGTGACCTGGTCGGCGGAGAGTGCGCGTTCTGGGCGCGAGTTCCGTCGAAGACCTTGCTGGGTCCGGCCAACGAAGTGTGGCGGGCGCAGCAAGTAGCCGGTCTGCATTCTCCGGCATGGAGCCAGGCACCCTATCTCGCCGCCGGGGAGAGCCCACTATCGGCTCAAGATGATAGTCTGGAAACCAAAGCCCTGGCGCAGGCCGGCATCGAGCTGATTCGTGGTGAAGCGCGTCTGCTTCAGCCCGGCCAGATTTGTGTGGGCAGACACACGCTGGAGGCTTCCTGCACTGTCATCGCTACTGGTTCCTCTCCCCGTATCCCCGACATCGATGGGCTGGATCAGGTGTCATTTTGGACCAATCGGGAGGCTTGTCGCTTTCAGGCCATTCCACAGCAGATTTTGGTGCTGGGCGGAGAGCCGCAGGCCATTGAGCTCGCGCAGATGTTTCGGCTCTACGGTGCGGAAGTAACCCTGGTAAGCGGCGCAACTCGGCTCATCACGCGAGAGGACCCGCAGATCGGCGGTCAAATGGCGCGCCATTTGCAGCAGAGTGGGATCCGGGTATTGCTTGGCCAACAGATAAGCAGTGTCGCTCGAGCCGGGGACGGGGACATCGTTGCCGTGCTTGGTGACCAGTCGACGATAACGACGCAGACGCTGGTCGTATCGACCGGACGAGTTCCCAGGACCGATTTGCTTGCCGACGAGACGGCGGGAATCAGATTCACTGACAAGGGTGTCGTCGTGGATGAGATGTGCCGAGCCGCCAAGGGCGTATGGGCCATCGGCGACGTGACCGGTGTTCTTCCGCTGTCCCATATAGCGCAGTATCAGGCCCATGTGGTTGCCGACGATATTCTGGGATTCTCTCATCCTGCTACCTACCAGGCGGTTCCACGGCTGTATTTTACCGACCCGCAAATTGCGGCTACCGGCCTGACCCGTGAAGGGGCCTACGCGCGTAAAATCGAAGTGGCGTCGGCCATGGTCGAATTGAAGCAGCCTTCTCTGCATATGCCGATTGCTTTTCCTCCCGAGACAGCGGGAAAGCTTGTCCTCTACGCCGACCGAGAGTCCGGAGTGCTCATTGGCGCCTGGGCAATGGCTCCCGACGCGGCTGACTGGATGGAGCTGCCCGTACTTGCGATCAGCGCAGCGATTCCGCTCCACGTTCTTGGCGATACCATCGAGCAGTTTCCGGGATTTAGCGAGCCGTACCGTGTTGCAGTCCAGGAGTTAAGCCGCCAGATCTCCGGCTAGAGACCGGGCCGGCAGAGTCCCAGGTGTGGCTGTGAAAGTTGATGAGCCAGAAACGGCAAGAAGGGGCATTCTAATGAATACCGAAAGTACGGCGGAATTGTTGCGACTTTATGGCGATGGCCAGCGGGATTTTCGCGGCCGGCAGCTCGCGGGAGCCGATCTGCGCGGGGCAAAGCTCTGCGACGCACATCTGGAAGGAGCTGAGCTGTCAGGTGCGATGCTGGAATCTGCCGATCTGGAAGGCGCGTATCTTTGTGATGCCCATCTCGATGAGGCCAATCTCGGCTCCGCGAATATGCGAGGTGCGAACCTATCCGGCGCGCATCTGAGGCTAGCCAACCTCGTACGGGCCAATCTCTCCGATGCTTGTGTAGAAGGAGCGGACTTGCGCGGGGCAAAGCTGGTCGAGGCCGATCTTTTGATGGCGGATCTGCAAAAAGTTGATGCCCGGTTTGCCGACCTCCATCGAGCCAACCTCAAAGGCACCGACTGTAGCAAGGCCGGTTTGGACGAGGCTAATCTGGAGGACTGTTGCTTGGACGTTGCCAGGCTAAGTGAGGCCACTTTGTCGCATGCTCGTCTCAGTCTGGCCAGCCTGGTTGAGACGCGCCTGCAGCATGCTGACTTGCATGGCGCCGCGCTGGATGGAGCCACTCTTGTAGATGCCAATCTGCGGTATGCTAATCTCACCGATGCAAATCTGCAAGCGGCAGTTCTTCGGGGAGCTGATCTCAGCCATACACTTCTGGCCGGTGCCAACTTGCGGGGCTCGGACTTGAGCGCCGCCAAGCTTCAGAACGCCGATTTGACCGGCGCATTACTCGCGGGCGCCGTTCTTTTCGGCGTTGACTTGCGCGATGTCGATCTCACGGAGGCGCTACCGACAAGATGTTAGCCAGGCCTGGGAGGAGTTGACCGGCATACCGGCGCAGACCGAGCTGACCGAGGGGGACTAGGTGTCCCGCGGTTCGATAGGCCCTTGCGAGTTCCCAGGTAGGATGAGGTGGCATGCTAAGAAGATCGCTAACGCAGGTCGAAGCAAGGCCGGAGGGGCCGGCACGTCCTTTCAAAGCGATTATCATCGATTTGACCGGCAAAGAGACTGTGGCTTGGGATCCAGACGCTGCTACGCTCTCGGGACTCGCCAGTTCCCTTCTGGAGCAAGGCGCATGGCTGGTCTTGATTACCGGATGTGGATTATGACGTCGCCGACCGCGAGTTTTGCCGGTATATTCCCGAGCTGCTCCGCACACGTCTCTTGATCGCCGCTGGGCCGGGCGGGCCTAAGGTCTACGGATTTAGCCCGCATGGCTCTGCCGAGCTGCGCTACTCTCAAGAGGACGGCGATAGAGTACCGGACGAGAGGGGCACGGCAAACACCGGCGATGCCCTGAGATGGATCATGTATGAACTGCAAGTGACGCACGACATTGCGGCAGCGGACACGCTCATGGTTGTGGTTGACCGCGCCGAAAACGCTGCTGCGGACGCCGAGTCGGCAGTACCGGGTTCCTTGCTTTCGCAGCGCGACCAGACACTAGTCTATGAGATGGTGAACGGTGAACGTCTGCTCTCGGTTCTCCTTGACCAGGTGAATCTGGGTTATCTGGCGGCCCATCCAGCTCCGCGCAGCATACCTGCTCGATGATTTTGGCCAGCTGTACGGCTGGCTGGCCACCGACGTAGGTGCGCCGAGATTCGGAGACGACGTGGCGGCTGCCTGCATCGGGGTACGTTGCCGGCCTCGAAGGGTCCATTGAATCGCGAATGGCGCTGGGAAACGGCTTCGTGGGCGCGAGGAGCGCGCTCCTCACGCCCACGCGTGGGTCACATCCCGCACACTTCGTCGCTGGTTTTTTCGGCGCTCTTCTGATACCTAGTGGAGTTACCGACTCCGAGCCTCCAATTTCGGTTCCCGCGCTTGTCCCGCTACCTGATGCGTATCGCCTTGACATACAGATCGACGGGACGTCGGTCGACCTGACGAATGGGACCATGCTCGAGCTCCACCGATGGCTCGATTTCCCGAGCGGTCTGTTTGTGACACAGTGGTACCACGCACTGCCAGGCGGGCAGAGCCTGCGAGTTCGGCTGTGTCGCGGAGTTTCACTGCAACACCGGCACTTGGCATGGCAGAGTGTAGAGATCTCGCCGGGCCGCGAAGCCCGGCTGGTGGTGCGTGTCCCGGAGGACGGGCCGGGAGACGGCCTAGTGACTGAGCAGTCTTCCGAAGGTCTGGTGGTCTGGCGCACACCTGACTCCTTGCATCGAGTGGCTCGGGCGCGGCAATCCACACTGCACGTGCACGGTGAAAATGCAACTAATGGCGGCCCGATACTGTCCAGCCGGTCCTGGAGCTGGTCAGCCGCTGCCGGGCAACCGGCTACCCTTACGGAGTTTGTCTCCTACACACGACAACAATCTCATCAGGAGACCGGTGAAACCATGGGAATTCGGGCCTCTGCGTTGCTGCGGGGAACTTGCGGAGCCGGAGCCCAAGATGTCGTTGCTGGTCATCTACGGAAGTGGGCGGAGCGCTGGGCGGCCAGCGATGTACAAATTCAAGGTGATGACCAGATCCAGTCGGCGTTGCGCTTCGCGCTGCACCATTTGAATAGCGCCGCCAATCCGGAAGATGATCGCGTCTCAATCGGTGCGCGTGGACTGACCGGCGAGGCATATCTCGGCCACGTCTTCTGGGACACCGACATTTTTATGTTGCCGTTCTATACGTTTACCTGGCCGGAAGCGGCGCGTTCCTTACTCAAGTATCGGTACCTGACGCTTCCCGCGGCCCGAGCAAAAGCTCAAAGTATGGGTTTTCGTGGCGCGCTCTATGCGTGGGAATCCGCTGACTCGGGTGACGAGGCCACACCACCAACCGCGACGTTTCCGGATGGGCATAGAGAGCCGGTTGTCAACGGCACGCAGGAACAGCATATAAGCGCAGACGTTGCTTACGCAGTGTGGCAATACTGGATGGCGACCGGAGACATCGCGTTCATGCTCGAAGGCGGCGCCGAAATCATTCTGGAAACCGCTCGCTTCTGGTCAAGCCGCGCGGTGGCTGAGACTGATTCAAGATACCATATACGGCATGTCATAGGCCCGGATGAGTACCATTACGATATCGATGACAACGCGTTTACCAACGAGATGGCTCGCTGGAATATCGAGCGGGGACTTGAAGTCGCGGCACTACTACAACGACAGTGGCGGAAAATCTGGGTAGCGCTTTCACAACGCATCGATCTACAAGTGTCTGAGCTGAAGTATTGGCGCAAAGTCGCCGGTGGCCTCGTGGTGCGTCCCAGCCCAGTCAATGGCCTCATTGAACAGTTCTCCGGATTCTTTCCCTTGGATCCAGTCGATCTTGGGCAGTTTCCCAGAACCGGCATGCCAATAGACATGGTGCTGGGCCCGGAACGCACCCGCCATTCTCAGGTCATCAAGCAAGCGGATGTTGTGCAGCTGCTGGCGCTCCTTGGGGACCAGTACACGTCCAGAGAGCGTAAGGCCAACTTCTCATTCTACGAGCCGATTTGCGCTCACGGCAGCTCGCTAAGTCCGTCGGTGCACGCCCTGGTAGCGGCGCGCCTGGGCGAGGTTGATCTGGCTATGCGGTATCTGCGACAGACCGCCATGATCGACCTGGATGATGCTGTGCCCGCCGCTGCTCTAGGGATTCATATGGGCGCCCTAGGCGGGCTTTGGCAGGCGGTAGTATTCGGTTTCGTGGGCCTGAGTATCGGCAAGAAAGGCTTCTTATGTATGAACCCGCACTTGCCCGGTTCTTGGACTAGCATCTCTCTCCCGGTTCGCTGGCAGGGTCGTCTTATTCGACTGAGCCTGGGGTCATCGTTTGCCACGCTGACGCTTGAAGAGGGCAATCCGATTACCATGTATGTGGGTGAGCTTGGAGTGCGCCTCCGGCCACACCAAACGCTGAATTGTCTATGGGATGAACACCAGAAACGATGGAAGGAGGCGCGGCGTGAACCAGCGCTTTGAACATGCCGAGTGCCAGCCAACACGTGTGCTGGTAGCGTTGGATGGGTCAACCGCTGCCCAAACTGCCCTGCCCATAGCGCGCCGTATGGCGCGACAACTCGGGATAGAGCTCTGCATTCTTCATGTAGCTCCCACTCGTGTGCCGGAGGAAGTCGTGAGAAACCGTCTGGCGCTGGAGGCTCAAGAACAACAAGGTGAGCAGATTTATCTCCATCTGGGTGAGGCGGCACCGGGCATTCTTGAAGTCGCCAGTGATCCGTCGACCGAACTTGTGGTACTAACTACGCATGGCAGACGGGTGGAGGAACGACACACGTTGGGAGGAGTGGCCGAAGCAGTAATCTCGGCCTGCCGGGGGCCTATACTGGTGGTCCGTCCCGAGTCGATCGCGGCTGAGAGCGAGTGTGGTGACGGTAGCGTCCAAACGATCCAGAGCATGCTCCTCCCGCTTGACGGTACGCCGACTACGCTTTCGGCGTTGGGGCCAGCAACTGAGCTGGCACGAAGGCTTAGGGCACGTATAGATCTACTATATGTATTGAATGGTAAGCAGCCTGTGCCTGCTGAGCTGGGAAGTGTCAATGTGCCGTGTTATGTAGACCAACCCCAGCATGAATGGCCGCACTGGTGCCGCACCGCTAGTGACCACTTGGTGGCGCAACTGGGTTGCCCGACCGAAGTTTCGGTTCAAATGTGCTTCGCCGTGGGCGAGGTTGGCGCTGAAATTCTGCGCTTTACCAGCGAGCATCGAGAAGATGTCATCGTATTAGTGAGGCGAAGCCAGCTCGAGCCCCAGCGTGCCCACGTTTTGCGAGCCGTGCTTGATCAGGCGCCCTGTCCAGTACTTGTCATGGGAGTCCCGTCGGCGCCGGCACCCTCGGTTGATGCCGGCGCGTCACATCACCTAGCCGCCCCGTCGCATACTAGTGGCTTGTGACTCCATGAAGCTTCGGGTTCACTTGGTTGTGCTCACCTCGGCTCACCCCAGTACAATACCCGGCACTCCAGGCGCGAGTAAACACATCTCGGAAACGGATGACGTCAAGTGGAACATACCTTTGCAGAGATTGGTCGCAAACCTGCTCTGCTGCCTGTGAGATCGCCTCTATGCCTTCCAACATGTGCGGTTCATCGGCGTCCGCCTGCTGGAAGCCGTGATCCCAGGCCTCCATCTCTAACATGATGAGGTCCTCGGCCGAGCAAGAGATATAGAGCGGTTGCTCAGGTTGCACGGCTGGTGCAGGTAGTACAGGTTGTTCATGCATGGATACAGTATTCTGGTCCATCTCAGTACACCTCCCAATGTGGCCATATGTCGCAAGATAGTGTCCATCGTCGATGTCACAATCACGACTAGCGCCAACGAGGTCTATCACATCCGTCTCTCATTTTGATCCACACGGTGGTGACCCGCGGGCGCAGTGGAGATCACTGACAATTGTGCGCTGGATCCCTCGATCCTGTGTGAGCAGTTTGTGAGGTTCCGAACGGCTGGTGTGACAAGATCGAGACGACTCTATGCGAAATTGCAAGCGTAGGTACAAACAGTATGTGAGTGGTTAGTGGTGACTTTGAACTGTCGGCCGTATCTCCCCTAGAAGCCGGGAGAACATGGCCAGTGCTCCCAAGAAGGGGAGGAACGACTATGAATTCCGAATATGACGGTACTGAACCTCTTCCGCCAGTAACAGCGCACCAGGTTGAAGAGTCGGCAATAGAGCAAGCGGCAGTCTCCAGTGGATCCTCCGCAGACCAGTTCCGGCGAGGACGTATCGAGGCCGAGACCCATTTTATTTCTGAGGAAGTGACTCGTCAAGCGCAAGAGCGCGAACGGCTGGCGCACTCTGGACGACCTGACGAACCGCCTGCGGCCACCCGGCAATCGGAAGAGCTTCGGTCGTTCACTGGAAGGGAGAGCCTTCCGCCGGCCAAGCCGATCCGTCGAGTGCTCGTCGCTCTGGATGGCTCGCTTGGCAGCGAGCCTACCCTACCGTATGCGGCTCTTTTGGCCAATCAGCTGCGGGCGGATCTGACACTGGGGCATGTAGAGACAGCTCGCTTAGCGGAGCGCAACACGAAGCCGGATCGTTCACACGTCTCCTCCTATGTCGCCCGTCTCCGTGACTTGATACCGGCATCCGTAGGAAGCCGGATTGAGGTATGTGACATAGATGCGTCGACGGTTCCAGACGGTCTCATCGAGCTAGAGGCCAGCACCAAGACGGACTTGGCATTGGTGGCGTTGCATAAGAACACACTCACGAAGCATCTCAGCCTGGGACGGGTGGCGGACAGTCTGATCCAGAAGGGTACAACGCCGGTCATGGTCATTGCTCCCAGAGCCGTAGAAGACGACGGCCATCCAGTCAGCATCCGGCATATTCTGGTGCCGCTAGATGGCTCTGCGTTGGCGGAGCAAGCGCTCGCCCCCCTCCTTGGCTGGCTTGGCCGGGTTCAACTGGAGCAGAACGCCCGGTTGAGCGTGACGCTCTTCGGAGTAGCCGAAAACCAGGTGGCGCAGTCCCACTATCAGTCTTACCTTGACTCCTTGCGGACGGCGCTTCTCGCTTGCCCCGAGTGCGCACGTTTCCCACAGCTGCGCTTGCAGGCCGAGGCTGTGGTTGGATCGGTTCCAAATGCTATAGTGGATGCCGTCGAACAAAACGTCTTTGGCGAGACATTCCGCTCGGAGCCTACCGATTTGGTGGTTATGGCTACGCATGGGCGGGGTGGACTGGGGCGCTGGTTGTTCGGCAGCGTGGCGAGCTATGTGTTGCCTCGGGTCAATGTGCCAGTCCTGGTAGTTCACCCGGCTTTCCTGGACATGTAAGTCAATTTGCGCTGAGTGACCTGCCGCTGTGAGGTGAAAGGAGTGGCGTGTGCCGGTTTCCGTAAACCAGGCAAGCATGCGCCGAATGTATGAT
The DNA here is from genome assembly GCA_963810535.1 of uncultured Chloroflexia bacterium. GTDB lineage: Bacteria > Chloroflexota > Ktedonobacteria > Ktedonobacterales > JADMIN01 > JAJPKE01. Next base: position 34,521 of record CAWENW010000017.1, on the reverse strand, counting down.
GAATGCGATTCGCCGACTCGCTGTTCTGACCAGTGGTGGTGACGCTCCGGGGATGAATCCAGCTATCCGTGCCGTAGTTCGTGCGGCGGTCCACGAGGGCACGTTAGTGTATGGAATACAGGACGGCTTCTCCGGCCTGCTGGCACCTCATTTTCGGCCTTTGCGGTCGCATGACGTCGCAGGTCTCACAAGTCGGGCGGGTACTATATTAGGCACGGCTCGGGAGCCACGCATGCTGGAGGAGGAGTACCAACAAAAGGCTGTGGATACCCTGCGATTACACCAGTTCGAGGGCCTAATCGTCATCGGAGGCAGCGGCTCACAACAGGGGGCGGCGAGGCTTGCAGAGCTGGGCTTTCCAGTAGTCGGCATTCCGTCGACCATAGACAACGATCTACCGTGTACTGTTACCTCGCTGGGGGTGGATACCGCCATCAATACCGCGGTGGATTGCGTGGATATGATAAAAGAAACCATGACCTCGCATCGTCGCATCGCGGTGATCCAGGTGATGGGTCGTGGGTCAGGCTATCTGGCTGAGCAAGTCGCACTGGCTACTGGGGCTGAAGCGGTGGTAGTACCGGAGCGCAATGGCAACACGATGGAGGTACTGCAGCAGCTGGCTTTCCAGCGTATGGTGCAGCATCACGAACGCCATATGATTATCATTGTGGCCGAGGGAGCAACCAAACCCTCGAGCGGAGAAATTACCGAGCAGCTCTCTCGCCTGGGCTATGCGGTCCGGCTTGAGATACTTGGATATTTGCAGCGCGGCGGGAAGCCGACCGCGAGCGATCGCATATTGGGGGCTCGGCTGGGGGTTACCGCAGTCAATTTACTCTTGCGTGGCACGTATGGCGTTTATCTTACTGTAAACGGCAATGAAATTGGTCAAGAGCCGTATGCCAGCATCTGGCAACCATGCTGCAAAGTTCAGAACGACGTGCTCGATCTTATCGCCTGGCTTGGGTAGCGAAAGCGATCAACCGAGCTGATCTGTGTTTTCGTGCCCTTCATGTGAGCCCTTCCAGAAAAAGCCCCGAATCGCCGGCATCTCCGGCACTTCGCGCACCGGTATGATAGCTACTCCGGTAGGACCAGGCAGGTAATTTATGAGCACAATGGTGTTGTCGTCGAGCAGACGGACGAAGATGACCCAGTCCTCTGGACCGTGAGCGCAATACATCTTCTTGATGATGTGCGGAGCACATGCCCGGTCAAGCTCGTCGAGGTGGGCGTAGCGCCGGTTGATCTCTTCGTTCGCAAACGGCGCGAGCCAGTAGTGGAACGTGTGCCAGGAATCCAGATCCGCGGTAGCCATCCTTGCCATGACGAAACAGTAGCAGCCGACCTGGTTCAGGAGAACGCTAAGCTCGTACGTGCCGACCGCCTCTGACCAGCCCTGTAAGGGAGTTGGGAAACGGGACGCCGCCAGGAGGCTCATGAAATGTGCCCATTCCGGATGCTGGTAGGCATACGTATTCATAGCCGATTCCCCCCGATCGCCAAGCGCCAGAAGCTGCTCGCGCAAATCACTTTCGGTTTGGGGATCAGGCAAGTTGCGTACGTTGATATATTGTTGGAAATAGAAGAACTGGGGATCTGTCTGCAGCGCCCCCGAATGGGGTGAAAGTGAGGATCTATCTGCGGTCGATCCCATATGATCTACCCAGGCACGGTAACGTCGCTTGGCCATAACGAGAGCTTCCCAATCGCGGTCGCTGATCAATCGAAACTCCTTTGATGATCTGGAGGTTATCGGAAACTGGCTGGTTATTGGAGGCCTCTTGGTTATTCCTCGACTGCCATTCACTGCATTGTACCTTATGTTCCATCCGGCACGCTATTCTCCCTCGCTTGTCCAGCCCGCAGCGCCACAGCGACGCTCTCTAATTCTGACCGGCGCCGGAGAAGTGACGTGGCGCCTTCTTGGCTCTTAGATATTGTGGCGGCCACTCGATATCGGCGCCGAGACCTCGCGCGGCCTGTAATGGCCAGTACGGGTCGCGCAGCAGTTCACGGGCAAGGAAGACCAGATCCGCCTGGTGGCTTCGAATAATAGTCTCCGCCTGTTGCGGATCGGTAATGAGTCCGACTGATCCAGTTGCGATTCGTGCCTCCTGCCGAATCCGGTCGGCGAATGGTACCTGGTAACCGGGCGCGACGGGAATAGTCGCGCTCGCGACATTGCCGCCGGAGGAGGCATCGATCAAGTCGACACCATGGCTCTTCAGCTGCCTCCAACTCGGCGTCGAGCTGAGTTGGAGCGATGGCATCCCGGGAGGGGTAGGCTGGCCTGTCATAACTCAGTCGCCAGATGTCCCAGGTCGCGACTGCAGATGTTCTTCTCGCCAATCAAAGCATCTTTTAGGTTAGCCATGCCAGCAACATTGTTGAAGATATACTCGGCACGCCAGCCACGCATCGTCTCGTCGTAACGAGTATCGTAACGTTTGGAGGATAGTGGTGTGCTACCATAGGGCAATATATGGAGCTGTCAAAATGAAGCACCCGCTCGCCGGATAATTCCGTGGAGTGAGGACTAGGGCATCCCTCCTGAACACAATAGAGGGAGAGGCTTATGAGCCAGCAGCGCATATCTCAACCTCCTCTAAAGAGCAAACATTTTGCCCTGCCCTTCGGGATGACCTTCCTGATCCTCGCCTGGGCAGGATGGATCCTAGGAGTAGTGTCGGCTCTAGGGTTGTTCGTCATTGGCCTTCCGATCCGCTTGCACCAACTGGTGGCACTTTCCGTGCAGGCAACAACAGCTCTGCGGCACGGGCCTCCGAGTCCCATGGCCACTGTGCTTCAACAGGTGCTCTCCGCCAATGTCTATCCAGTTTTCGTCCTGACTGAAGAAGTCGTGCTGGTAGCAGGACTTACTCTCGTCGGTTTGGTGCTCTTCTGGCGCAAACCAAAGCAGTGGCAGGCACTGCTCTTCTCATTTGCTATGATCACCTATGGACCCTACATCACTGGGCCCTTGAACGCACTGCTAGCGGTTCATCCCCAGTGGCGTCTGCCCATTGGCCTCGCCCAAACGCTTGGTATTGGATGCGCGGTGCTAAGTGGCTACCTCTTTCCCGACGGGCGCTTTGTTCCGCTCTGGACGCGCTTCCTAACGCTCCTCTGGGTCACCTGGCTCCTTGCCTGGATAGTGCTTCCTAGTAACCCTTTGAATTTCTCCCAACCCTATGGATTGGATGCCTTTGGGTTGCTCGCACTGATGGGCTGGCTGTTCACGACGCTGCTTGCTCAAGCGGATCGCTACCGTCACGCTACGGGTCAGATGCAGCGGCGGCAGACGAAGTGGGTGCTGCTTTGCATGGCCACTACCATTGTGACCTATGGTGTGTATATGGCTCCGCGCGTCTTCATTCCTGCCCTTATCCAGCCAGGAGCTTCTAGCCTGTTCTATACTGTCATTGGGTATCCGCTGTTCCTCTGCTCCCTCCCGGTGAGCCCACTCGTCATCTTCATCGCCATCTTGCGCTACCATCTCTTTGATATCGATACCCTTGTAAATCGTGCTCTGGTGTACGGCACACTGACCGCTACACTGGGGCTGATCTATGCTGGAAGCATTCTGTTACTGGAGTACTTGCTGAGCGGGTTGACCAGCGGGTCTCAACTGGCTCTCGTGGGTTCGACCCTCGGGACGGCAGCGTTGTTTCAGCCGTTGCGCACACGTATTCAGCACACTATTGACCGCCGCTTTTATCGCCGAAAATATGATGCCGGAAAAGCCCTGGCAGCCTTTAGTGCCACGTTGCAAAGTGAAGTAGACTTGCAGCAGGTCTGTGAGCAACTCGTTGCGGTTGTTGAGGAGACGATGCGGCCAACCCGTATCTCGCTCTGGTTTCCCCCGGCTGGATGGCAGGAACAACAGCGTCACCATACACTCCATCCGGATGAGGCCTTCGAGACAAGCGCACCTGTGCGCGTTCAGCGATTCTAGTCCTAGAGGCTTGGCATGGAAAGAAGGCCACTAGGTGCCGGAATCGACGGTGGGTGGTCTCTCTCGTGTTCCATTGTTGCCTGCCGCGACCAGACCGAATCCGGAGGGGAGCCACCATGTGAGTGCCTGGCCGCTGAGCACACGGCGCTGGTAGAGCTCCGCCATTACCGGCTCAAATAGAGCCACGTGAGCCGTGCCGGATTCAGCTCCCTTGCCCACACGTGAGATCAGCGCCGATGCCTCGTCGCTCCCCAATTTGCCATCGGTAAGGATGGCTACGTGGGAGTCGCTGAGCCAGACTCCGCGCTTCCCTTGCGGCGGCGGTGCCGGATCGATGCCTAGGCCTCTCAAGAACCTGCGCTGGGCATCGGTTCTGCCGGAGGGCTTGCGAGTAGTGCTGGGCTGGCTTGGGGCAGCGGGCGACAGCTTGACTGCAGAGAGCATCTCCAGTGGGCCGAGCTGGGGCGCTACCTCGATGAGCTTGGCAGGGAACTCCCGATGCTGGGCGTAGTACTGTAGGGCGGCGGCAACTTCATTCGCAACCTGCTGAGCCAGGTTCTCTTGGCTGGGACCAGCCTCGGCAACCAATACGCTCGCTACTCGCTCGTCCCGGCTCTGGCTGAGTCGTCGCAGAGCATGTACTACGTCTTGCTGGTGTGCGGCTTCCCTGCTCTCGAGATCGCGCTCGCGTTCTACCAGCCAGCGGTTCCACCAGGTGATCCGGTGAGGAGAGCGCCTCGTGGTCATCGCGAAGGACTCAAAGAGCTCGCCGATATCGTCCTGGGATAGCTGCAGCGACTCGAGCTTTTCTTGCGCATGTCCCCCAAGCAGCTTCATCGCCTTCTGTTCAAGGGTCGTCCACTGCACCGGCAGAGGCTGACTGATGATAAACAACTGGATCATCGTCCAGACGATCAACACGCTTCGAAGTCCTACCTGAGCCAGAAAGAAAACGCCGGACGCGGGAATTATGGCGGTGCCGGTACCGGTTACCAGAGTAGCGGGATTTTGATCGAGCGCAGCCAGCACTACTCCAAGAGTGGCCATCTCGAGAACGAGCAAGAAGCCCACGAACGCCAGGTGTTCAAAGAGCATAACCGACCGGTTTCGAGAGAGGGTAGCCAATCGTTCCATAGACCGAATCGCGGCGTAATCAGCGATGAATACGGTTGCCACCAGGAGGAGTAACGCACCGCCGTCTATGAGACGCGAGGACAGGATGGATTGGCCCGCGAGCAACTGAACCAGCTCGCTGTGACCCAGAGCCAGGACCACTGCAATCGACTGGAGTACGGTCAACATATAACTGGCAAACGGCATAGGGTGGGTCTGTTCGGTAAGATCCCTCACGCGCTCGCCCCGTATCCAAATTAGCATCCGCGGGAGCCACCCAGAGCGCTGGTGAGACATGACATGTGACGCGGTAGGTTGATTGTCAGGTTGGCGGGACGGAGATGAACTCATACCAGATCCTAGTCCTTCCATCTCTGCCGGGTTGGCTTCCTACCTCGAACGGGCACCGAGCGGTGCCCCCTGGGGCATGGCAAGCGCACAGAAGACAGAGCCGGCAGAGGTACGCGACCAGCGCGGCACTCCTCCCCAAGTGGACGGCCGAGCATGGCTCGGCTGAGTAATCAAGCAGGCAACGATAGGTTGTGCCGCGTTGCCGCCCGCCATCTGTGAAGTCGACTGCTGCGCATTGGGGCCAGCGACAGATCAGAGTGTGGTCTCGTGGCTGTAGTGACCCATCTCGCTAGGTATGAGGTACAGGAACCATCATACATCAGGTCCCTCGCTTCAGACAACTGTCTAGTGATCACTCCAACATCAATCCGGTGCTTCTTGCGTCCCTCTCGGGGCTGGCTATATGCTCTTGTCTAATTGGAGCATTGCGCCTTTCGGCACCGGTGGAGCGAGTAAACATGGCAGACAAAGCGGCAAACATTGGAGAGGGCGCCAGGGCGCGGCAGTGGGGCATTGCATCTGTCAATGCCGCCGTCATTCTCTTCGGCCTGGCCGGCGTTCTAGGTGCCTTGAGCGGCTTGCCCTCTCCACTGATTGTGCTGGCACGAGCCGCCATCGCGGGAGTCGCGCTCGGCGTTGTAGTAGGGTTACGCGGTCTCCGCCTCCGTCCAACCAGTCGTCGCGACCTGCTGATTCTTCTCGGGCAGGGAGTCCTGCTGGCCATCCATTGGACGACCTTCTTTCAAGCAATCAGGGTATCAAGCGTCGCCATCGGCCTGCTCGCGTTCTCAAGCTTCCCGCTCTTTACCGTTGCGATCGAGCCGCTACTGCTGCGCCAGCGCCCTAGTGTGGCGCAGCTCGCGGGAGCCGTATTAGTGCTTCCTGGAGTCTATTTGCTGGTTCCCAGCTTCACACTGCGCAACTCGTCTACCGATGGTGTGCTATGGGGGCTGGCTGCCGGCGCGACCTTCGCACTGCTTTCGGTTACCAATCGTACTTTGACCCGCTCGTACTCCAGTCTCGTGATCAGCCTCTATCAGGACGCGGTGGCCGCAGTGGTTCTGCTGCCTCTGCTGCTGTTCGTGCGCCTTCCCGGTCCTCTAACTGGAGAGCAAGTGCTCGCGCTGCTCGCGCTTGGGCTGATCTGCACTGCGCTCGCGCACACGCTATTTATAGCCAGCCTCCGTAACGTGACGGCGCAGCTCGCCAGCCTTATTGCCAGCCTCGAGCCGGTCTGGGGTATCGCGTTCGCGCTGCCGCTACTTGGGCAGATTCCAACCAGCCGCACACTCGTGGGCGGCGCCATTATCGTTGCCGCCACGATGCTGCCAGCTGCTCTCGCCCTTTTCCGTACCAGCGAGTGGAGTTCGGCTCCATCCGGTAAGCCACTCAAATAACTGCTACGGCGAGTTCGCTGCAGATCATTGACGAGCTCGGCTGGTCCCGTAGGTGCCCGACGGGCCACGGCTGGAATCGGCGTAGCGCGCACCCGCCCACGCGCCGCTCGGCGCCAGCTCGTCCAGTCGCCGCATGTCCGTGGGCGAGAGAGTGAGGGCGAAGGTGGCGGCGTTTTCGTCCAGATATTTTCGTCGCTTGGTGCCGGGAATGGGCACGACGTCATCTCCCTGTCCGAGCAGCCAGGCTAGAGCTACTTGCCCGGCGGTCGCGTGTTTCTCTTCGGCCAGCCGGCGTACCTCGGCGACCAGGTCAAGGTTGCGCTGGAAGTTCTCGCCCTGGAAACGAGGCATGGTCCTTCGAAAATCATCGGCAGTGAAACCGACGGTGTTGGTAATCGCTCCGGTCAGAAATCCGCGTCCGAGCGGACTATACGGCACGATCCCGATCCCTAGCCGGCGAGCTGCGGGAAGCACCCTTTCTTCCAGGTCCCGCGTCCACAGCGACCATTCGCTTTGCAACGCGGTTATCGGATGGGTAGCCGACGCCCGTTCAAGACTGTCGACGCTGGCCTCTGAAAGACCGAGATAGCGGACCTTGCCTGCTTGTACCAGCTCGGCCATTGCTCCTACCGTCTCTTCAATGGGCACATCGGGATCGACCCGGTGCTGGTAATAGAGGTCGATGTACGGTGTACTCAGCCGAGCCAGCGATTCCTCGCAGCAGGCTTTGACGTACTCTGGTCGTCCGTTAATGCTTCGGCTACCGTCGTCACGCTGCAAGCCAAACTTGGTTGCCAGGACAACCCGGTCTCGCCGGTCGGCGATAGCGCGACCAACCAGACGCTCGTTATGCCCATCGCCGTACACATTGGCCGTATCCAGGAAGAAGATACCCAGATCGATGGCCCGGTGGATCGTGGCGATAGACTCGTTTTCGTCGGCAGGCCCGTAGGATTGAGACATACCCATGCAGCCAAGACCCAGGGCAGAGACGACCAGACCTTGCCGGCCAAGCGAACGAGTAGGCACATTATGGGCAGCTGTATCGGACATTACGAGCTCCTTTCAAGCAAGCAACATAGCATCACAGGAGAGTTGGCGGTGTGGCCTAGGCTTAGGAGGTCACATCTATATAGTAGTCGCGAGAAGACTAATCCTGTTCACCGGCACCGGAAGCAGCTAACGGCATCAATGCTGGTCCGCGCGGTTCGACAGCAGCAATTGCGCGTCCGGTGTCGATTGCGGCGACACGTGCAGCTCGAAAACCAGTCCGGCGGGTGTGCTGAATAAGTCGCCGGACGTATCCGGTAAGTCTCGCAGACTCTTCAAGTCAGCAATGTCCAGCGCCACTCCAAACACTCCTTCGCCATTAGCGCGAAGTGCTCTAGCCACCGTCCCATCACTGTCGCCTGGCTGTGGAGTCTGCAGTTGAAGGCGCACGGATCCAAGCGTGAACTCCGCAGCGTTTGAATGTCGCTGGGTCAGTCCCAGACCCAGGCCACTCTGGTACAGGTTGACGGTAGCCTCGAGATCAGTTAGCGCCACCGTAAGGCTGCTGATCCCTGTCACGCTGTTCGGTTGCCGATCGATGTGTTCGTCTGCCAACCGCTCGGCGTCGGGTGTATCCCACTGGATCAAGAACGGCCAGGGCCGGCGCCATGGCGTGGTACCCGGAACGGCGAGCTTCCACGACAGCACCGAGCCGTCGGGTCGTACTCGCCGCATGCTAAACGGCCCTTCGACTGGAAGCCCAAACGCGCGAACTCGGGCCGCATCGCCGTCGATGTCGTCGCTGGCGAGCGCGTAGCCGACAATCCCGCCGGGCCTCCGTCGCAGGAACTCCTGAAGTCCCGGTGCGTCGAGTCCCCCGGTATGGGCCTCGTCCGGGTCGACTACTGCCAGCAGCTCGATATAATCAAGACCGAAGCGGACAATCGCGTTCTCCGTTCCATGCCCAGGATGCCTCCCGCCAGGCCTCACTGAAAACCCCAGTGCACGGTAAATCCTCGTGGCCTCCGCCACGTCGTGTACCGCAATGACCACGTGGTCGAAGCGAGTGAGCATCGTAGCCTCCTTTTACGTCATGATCTCACATTTCGCTCGTCCCGGCGCCCCGAGGCTTAGCTGTAGAGCTTGTGTGCTTTACCGCGCTGGCAGCTGCCTCGGCAGGATCAAGATCAATGCGGTATAACCCGCGAGTAATGCCGACTTGATGCCAGGGTCGGAGCAAAGAACGTCGCGACGGGCTATAATCGTTCCGGAGTGTATGGTAGGTTCTTCTGTAGAGATCTGCCGAGGAGCGCCGGCAGGCTGATCCGAATGACAGGCGATGAGAGAGTTTGGTAGGATGGCGAGTTATCAGGGCATCACGTATCAAGATGATGAATCTCGTGCCGCGGTCAGGGCCGTGTTTGGTTGCGATCTCAGTCCTGACGATATCGGCAGACTCGCCGGAGCGCGCGAGGATGATATTATCGAAATTGAGGGCGAGGGTGATCAGTTCGAGATAAGCATGCACAGTCTCGACGGCACGCGCCGGGCGAGCTTTACTGTCTGTCGATCGGACCAGGATATCGTAGTCAGAGATCCATACGTACGCAACGATGGCGGCGCGCAAGGCGCCGGTCGGGACCTCGTACACGCCTTCGATGATATGGGGGCGCTGGGCGTCACCAAGCTGGAAGCCAGTGCCGCACGCTCCGATGCGGACCGGGAGCACAGGCTGAACGGGTATTACACCTGGGCGAAACTGGGCTTTATGGGCGAGATTCCGGAGCCGGTGCAGAGCGCGGCGCGAGAGCGTTTCGGGCCCAAAATCACGCATGTGGAGCAGCTCATGCGCATAGGCCGAGTTGGCGAGCAATGGTGGAAAGAGCATGGCGACACCTGGGATGCCACCTTTAGCTTCGCGGCCGGAAGCTATTCGATGCGGATGCTGGATGCCTGGCGCAGTCGAGTCAATCGAAGTAAGCCAGTTGAAGCCGTCAAGGCGGTCCAAACGGCGAGACAGGAAGGTTAGATTTCACATATGATGCGCTTTTTTGACGACATCGAGCTGACTGCGGAAGAGGAAGACGCGCTTACCGAGGCGGCGGAGCAGACGCCGCTGGATGATCCAGAACTGGAAGCAGCGGTGCAGCAAGCTCGCGCGCGATTGGCTAGGGAGAAGAGCGCTCCGGGCAATGCGAAGAGTCAAACACCACCTCCCCCACGGCTGCCAGCGAGCGGCCGGTGAAGGGAACCGGGACCTGGCGAGGGAATCACTATTCTGCTCTGAGGGCAGAGATGGGATCGAGCTGGGCCGCACGTGCGGCAGGATAGTAGCCGAAAAGGATACCCACTAATGCGGATACCGCAAATGCCAGGAGCGTCCAGCCGGCATCGATGCCGAAGGGCAACCCAACCAGCGACGTCAAGGCGTAGCCGAGGAACAGCCCGATGAGAATCCCGAGTATACCGCCAACACCGCTCAAGAATACCGCCTCGACCAGAAATTGATTGCGAATGGCGCTGCGCCGCGCGCCTACTGCCATGCGAATCCCGATCTCACGGGTGCGTTCGGTGACCGAGACCAGCATGATATTCATGATGCCGATACCACCCACCACCAATGAAATCGCCGCTACACTCACCAGCAGTGCGGTCAGCGTCCCAGTCGTTTGATTGACGACGCTGGCGATCTGGTTCGAGCTGGTGATACGAAAGTCCCCCGGTTGGCCCTTGGCGATGTGATGCTGGGACCGCAAAAGCGTGGTTATCGAGTCTTGCGCCGAAGTGAGATTCCCGGCGGAGTCCACTTTCACGTCGATAGCATTCACAAATTGCGCATTATCGATACGCGTTTGCATTGTCGAGAAAGGGAGAAAGGCTACAGTATCCTGGTTACCGCCCTTGGACTGCAGAACCCCGATAACCACAAACGCCTGGCCCTGTAGCAGGATGGACTTGTTTACGGCCTCCTCCGGCGAGGCAAAGAGATCAGCGGCGGTGGTGGCACCTAGCACCACAAAAGGTTGAGCGGCATTTTCATCATGTTGGGTGATCCAACGGCCCGAAGCGATGGACCACGATCCGATCTGGAGCTCGGCTGGGTAGACGCCATCGAGCGACGTGCTCGAGCTGACCGCCCGGTATACCACCTGTGCATTCGCAGTGAGCCGAGGCGTCACCATCGCCGTGTGCGGCAGCTTTGCGATGGCATCGGCATCAGCGCGGGTGAGGGTGAGTGTAGAGCTGGTGGTGGTGGCATTGCCCAGTAAGAGGCCTCCGCCGAGTCTGCCCGCTCGACCACCGGTCGAGCTGGTGGCCGCGCTGATGAAGAGGGTGTTGTTCCCCAGGCTAGCTATGCGCTGGGTGACCAGCGCGCTTGCCCCCTGGGTCAGTGTGACCGCGGTCAGAACCGCCGCAACGCCCACGATGACGCCGAGCATGGTGAGCAGCGACCGGGTGCGATTGACGAGGAGTGACTCGAACGCGCTCCGCATGGTAGCCTGCAGCAACTGAGTTCGACGCTGTGATGGTGATGGCATCGGATACATCTGGCTTACTCACTCTTCTGACTGGTATCCTTCTCGCGACGCGCATGCGACTCGTGAGGCTCGACGTGTCTCAAGAAGCTATCTGAGGCAGCTCTCTCAGTTCGTTCGCGGCGATGCGCGTTCGAGATATCGGCTCGTCGTGCACGACCCGTCCATCACGAAAGAGCACCTGGCGCCGCGTATACGCGGCAATATCCGCCTCGTGGGTGACCAGGACAATCGTCGCGCCGCGCTCGTTAAGGAGTTGGAGAATTGCCATGATCTCAATGCTGGTCCGGGTGTCCAGATTGCCAGTGGGCTCATCGGCCAGAAGTATGGCTGGGTTGTTTACCAACGCACGAGCAATAGCGACCCGCTGCTGTTGCCCGCCTGAGAGCTGGGACGGGTTGTGGTGGAGCCGGTCCCCCAGACCTACCAACTCCAGAGCCCGCCGCGCCCGGCGCAGCTGAATGTCGGGTGTTAGGCCAGCATAGACCATTGGGAGCTGCACGTTCTTGAGCGCCGAAATACGGCTCAGGAGGTTGAATCCCTGGAATATGAACCCGATCCGCTGGTTGCGTATGTCGGCGAGCTGGTCTGACGACATTCGACCGACCGGAGTACCAAGTAAACGATAATCACCACTCGAGGGTCGATCCAGGCACCCGAGCAGATTCATGAATGTCGACTTGCCAGAGCCGGACGGCCCCATGATCGCCACCATCTCACCCATTTGCACCGAGAGTGAGATACTCCGCACGGCAGGGATATTGGTCTGGCCCAGCCGGTAACTTTTGCTGAGATTGTGCACCTCGACGACCGGAACGGCGGGGAGCTCTGGTCGAAGACTTCGTTTGGTTTCGCTCATATGCCATCCTCCTTCTTGCGCCCTCGCCTGGAAAGACACATAGACTCAGTTCCCCGTAACGATGGCGGTGCTCTGGCTGAGTCCGGCCAATACCTCGGTGTTGGTGCCGTCTGAGAGGCCGAGAACGACCGGCACCAGAACTAGCTGGCGCGCCTTCAACTCCAGGACGTATCCGGGGCAAGATCGTCGCTTGCCGCCTGATTGTCTGAGTGCTGCACCTGAGTGAGAAGAGAACCGGCCCGTTGAAGTGTGGAATTCACCGCCGCCGAGCTTACGACTCCAGAACTTGCTTCGGTCTGCGCGAAAGACGTCGCGCTGTCGGGTATGAGCAGCGCGTTGGTACGTTCGGCGGTAACGATGGAGGCATTGATCGTCATTTGCGGAAACAGATCAGCGCTTTGCAAATGCGAGCGATTAATGGTTACCGTAACCGGGTACGTGATGACATTGCTGCTGTTTTGACCGTCGGCTGAGATGGTCGCGACCGTGCCGGTGAACGGCGCCGAAAGATTCGCATACGCTGGCGCTGTAAAGTTCACCGCCTGCCCAACGGAGACAGAAGCGATATCCGCCTCGTTCACCGCCAGCGCGAGATAGGTGGCCGAGAGGTTGTCGATCTTAATGAATGGATTTCCCGTAGGCGCCCCGTTCACGACCCCGTTGATAGCCACCACCGTACCGGCGCTAGGCGCGCTCAGGGTTTCGGTCTGGCCGTTACCGCGCGCATCGGTATAGGAGACTGTGGCCAGTGTCGCCCCGCTCGCGACCAGCTGCCCGATGCTGACATCGATGGCCGTAATGGTTCCGGTAGGGCTGGGAGAGACGCCATATTCCGGTGCCGCCACGTTGCCCGACGCGGAGACCGAGAGGGTAAGAGTGCCCCGTGCCACCGAGGCGGTCTGGTACCGAATTGATCGTGAGCGGCGAATCGCGCGTAATCCCACCAGTGCGGCCAGTATCACCACGACGACAACGGCAATGATAAATGCTGGGTGCTGGTAGAAGGGCCGGCGGGCCGGCGCCACCGGTGACGGCTGCTCGCTTGGAGCGCCTTCTCCGAGAATATCCACGCTGACGTCGCCGGATGGGTTAGCGGTGGGCGGTGTCGAATTTTGCATGGCTGGAGCCTCCCCGTCCGGCAAGAAGCTGTGCCGGACAGAACTCGAGAGTTATAAGGTGCAGAGACGCACAGATAAGTGATATAGTCATCAGTAATGATAGCAGAATCAATTTCTTCGGTCAAGCGTTGTGAACCAATGGGTCTCGGTCACGGCGGGGGGTAGACGTATGTCCGATGCCAGCGAGTCTGGGCGCCAGTCGCGCCGCCGCGAGATTACCCGGCAGCGCTTGCTGGCGGCGGCGCTCGTAGTTTTTGAGCGCGATGGGCTGGAGAATGCGACCATTGCTAGTATCACCGAAGAGGCGGATGTGGGGTTCGGCACTTTTTACCTCTACTTCGAGTCCAAGCGAGAACTGTTTGAATCTGTAGTGCGGGAAGGTTTGGGCGAACTGGCGGCACTGCTCGCTGATGCCATTCAACAGGCGGAGGACCGCGGCGACGACTTACGCGAGCTGGTGGAGCGCTTCGTGACCACCTACTACCAGATTTGCCTCTGAGCACCGCTCGATGTACCGGATAATGATCTCCGGGCGCGAGTCAGGAGTTGGTCTGGCGCGCGGGTTGCAGGAACCATTCGCGTCCAGGCTCACCCGCTGGATACGCATCGCCGAGCGGCAAGGTCGTGTCTTTGCTGGCTACACCCCTGAGATTGCTGCCGTCGCCCTGGTCGCGGCTCTCAATCGTACCGGTGTCTGGTGGATGCATCAGCAAGATGTGGCCAGCGCAACTGCCCCGTCACTTGACGAGGTCATCAAGACCATGAATCTGCTCATTCTGGCGATACTTGAAGGCCCTCGCGGCGAAAAATGAAGTTCCACTAGGCGGTCTGGTGGCGGTTGCCGAGACGGTATCTGGTGGAGTACAGTGAGCAGTGAGTGAAGAGTATGGTAGTGTCGAAGGCGCCTCCGCTCCAGCGTAGGCGGGAGAAGAATGCACGATGTCGGAGTCGCCATACCAGCCCCTATCCTACGCCGGAGCGGAGGCCTCGCCGCCCGACCGCTTGCACGATGACGTGCACTCGTTGGGCGACCTGGTAGGTCAGATCCTGCGTGAGCAAGCCGGAGACCGCCTCTTTGCCTCGGTGGAGCGCGTGCGCACGTCTGCCATAGCGTTGCGCGCACAGCCGCCTGGTGTTCCGAGCGAGTCAGAGCTGCTGGCGTGGGCCACTGAGCAATCGACTAGCGACTTATCCGGTATCGTGCGCGCCTTCAGCGTCTACTTCCATGTCATCAATTTGGCCGAAGAGCATCATCGCGTCCGTGTGCTGCGCGAGCGGGACCATGGGGGTGCACCCCTTCCCGAATCGATTGCCGCCGCGGTAGCTGAGCTACACGCGCAAGGCGTTGCCGCTCAGGATATGGCTTCCTTACTCGCCGACCTCGCCGTCTATCCAGTGTTTACTGCCCATCCGTCCGAAGCGAGGCGCCGCACCGTGCTCTCTCATCTGGAGCGCGTCGCTCGCCTCCTTGACCTGCTGGATGACCCTCGCCTCTCGACGCCGCAGCAAAGCGCCTTAGAGAACGACCTGCGCGCTGAAGTCACGTTGCTCTGGCAGACCGCGGAGACTCAGAGTGAGCGCCCTACCCCGTTGGATGAAGTCCAAAGCATGCTGGGAGTGTTGTCCGGAGTTCTCTACGATGTGGCCCCTCGCGTGCAGGAGACCCTGCAGGCAGTAGTACCGCACCAGGTATTGCCGCCATTTCTGCGCCTGAGTACCTGGGTGGGTGGTGATCGCGACGGCAACCCACATGTAAACCCTGACGTAACTCGGTCCGCCACCCGTCTGGCACGGCGCGCGATTCTGCGGCGGTATCTCGAAGATGTGCAGGCTCTGGGTCGTGACTTAAGCATCTCTTACCGGCAGTGTGGCGCGTCCACCGCCCTGCTGGACTCATTGGAAACCGATCTCGAGGCCTTGCAGGAGCGGCGAGTGCCGGCATGGGCTGACGAGCCGTATCGTCGCAAGTGTGGTCTCATCGCCGAGCGCCTGAGTAGAACTCTGCGCGACGAGCCGCAGGGTTACGTCACGCCGGCGCAGTTCCTGGCCGATCTCGACCTGATGCGCGCGAGCCTCACCTTGCATCGTGGTCAGCGGATTGCCGATGGCGCGTTGCGCGATCTCATCCAACGCGTGCGCATCTTCGGCTTTCATCTGGCGGAAATCGAGGTGCGCCAGCATGCAGAGCGCCACACCGCAGCGGTCGCAGAATTGTTCCGTTTGGCGTCGGGCGAGGACTACCGAGCGCTGGACGATGCCGGACGCCTCACCGTGCTGTCACAGAGCCTGGCTGGTCCGTCGATCGGGATTCCGCTGGAAGCCCTCTCGCCCGCCACACGCGAAGTCCTTGAAACCTTTTCGGCAATAGCGGACATTCAAAGGGAGCATGGTCCACAGGCCTGCCAGAGCTACATCATTTCGATGAGCCGCTCCGCGGCCGACGTGCTGGCCGTAGAGTTCTTGGCGCGCGAAGCGGGCCTCTTCCAATGGGACGGCGTCCATGCCGCGCACGCGAGACTCGACGTCGTGCCTCTGTTTGAGGAGGTAGAAGAACTAGAGCGCTGTGGCGGCGTCATGGCAACACTTTTCGGCATGCCGGCATACCGAGCGGCCTTGGCGGCGCGCGGCCGGCGCCAGCAGGTGATGATCGGCTATTCAGACAGCAACAAAGCGGCCGGCTATGTTGCCGCTACTTGGCATACGTATCAAGCGCAGAGCGATCTAGCGCGTGTCGCCGGTGAAGCGGGCCTGCGGCTGGAAATCTTTCATGGTCGGGGAGGTGCGGTGGGTAGGGGTGGAGGCCCAATGGAGCGTGCCATTCAGGCCCGGCCGCCTGCGGCGCGGTATCCCCGGTTGAAAGTGACCGAACAGGGTGAGGTTATCTTTGCCCGCTACGGTCATCCGGCCATCGCCGAGCGCCATTTCAACCAGGTCGTGTATGGGCTGCTGCTCTCCGCCCTGGGCGACGCCGAGCCAGCGCCGCCTGATGAGTGGGTGGCAACCGTTGATCGGCTGGTGGCGATGTCTCGAGCTACCTACATTCAGTTGACCCAGACGGATCCACAGTTTCTAAATTTCTTCCGCCGGGTCACGCCTTTCAGCGAGCTGAGTAGTCTCAATATTGCCAGTCGTCCGGTCAGTCGAAGTGGCGGCGTCCCTGAGCGGCTGGACGATCTGCGCGCGATACCCTGGAGCTTCAGTTGGACGCAGGTACGCGCCAATTTACCTGGATGGTATGGTCTGGGAACCGCAGTCGATCGTGAGATTGCAGGAGGCAGGCTGGAGCAATTACAGGAGATGTATCAAGGCTGGCGTTTCTTCGCCACCGCCGTCGACAACGCACAACGTAGCTTGGGTATCGCCGACATGCGCACGTTTCGCCGCTATCTCGTCCTGGCTGAAGCTGGCGAGCTGGAGTATGCGGACCGCATCTTTGCCGAATATGATCGCAGTGTTGCCACAGTGTTACAGGTGACCAAGCAGCAGGAGCTGCTCGAGCGTACCTCCACTCTTGCCCGTGCAATACGGCTTCGCAACCCCTATCTGGACGCGCTGCACGTGGCCCAAATCGCATTGCTGCAGCGATTACGCGCGTTGCCGGTAACTGCCGCACCAGAAGAGCGGGCGGCGCTGCTCGATCTGATCCACCACAGCATCAATGGTATAGCGGTTGGCCTGCAAACCACCGGCTAGTTTTTGGAGCCGAAACTGTCGCATATGTTCTCGCTCTTGCTCCACCGCGCCCGGTGGGAATGGTTGAACACCTCCAATGATGCCTGCGTCCAAAGTCAATTGGGCGCCTTCTTCCATGATGATTACGAGTTGGGCCGCAGACAGCGGATCGTCGCTGAAAGCCAACAACCCGTGATTGGCCAGGAGGACCGCGGAGCAGGAGGGATGACGGTCCAGCTCTTCTACGATGAAATTGACCGCTTCACGCGAGCCGCGCGGCGCCCAGGCGGCGACCGGAACGTCTTCAGTGATGCCGAAGCGCAAGAACGCTTCATAGGCGCAAGGCAGCGGCTGGTGCGCCAGTGCGAAGCTAGTTGCTCGCGGCGAATGGGTGTGAATCACCGCCTGCACGCCACTTCGCGCTTGGTAGACACATGAGTGCATCCCTACGATCTCGCGTGTAGTCGGATCAAGGGTACCTTCGACGACCTCGCCGTCGAAGGTCACGACGACCAGCTGCTCTTCTCTCAGGTTGGCCAGGTGGCTCACCGATGTCAAGAGCATGAGCCCCGGCCCCGGTAGGCGAGCGCTCATATTTCCGTGTCCGCTGTGAGATAGAACGCCGGCCTCATGCAAGCGGCGTGCGGCTTCGACTAACTGTTCTCGCTGTGTGGAGTAGCTTACCATAGTCATAATATTCCGCCGTCCGTTCTCCAATGTTGGGGTTGCGCCCCCTGCAGACTGCAGACGTCGCTGCGACTCACCTATGATATCATCTCGGCCGCCCGCGATGGCGCTATGTGAGTGCTCTGCTGCCTCTCTCGGCTAGGCGTCTTGCTTTCCGCGCACTTTTTCTGTGCTCTTGCGGGAGGCACGCCGAGCCCGGCTCGGGCTACGGAATCGCTTCTCCATATCGCCGATTTCCGCGATGAGCCGTGTGGCCTGCTCCAGTGTCTCCTCGCTCTCGTATCCATCCAACAGGAGAACGGCCTGCTGCAGCTTCGCGTCGGTAAGGGCCCGCTGTATGATATCCGCCCGCTTCTCCAAGTCGCGCAACACTCGCTGAGTCCTCAGATCCTGCTCCGATTCATTGCCGATCTCGTGCTCTAGCGGATGCACCAGCCCTAGAGAGCCGATTCCAAAGACCAGGCCAAGCACTTGCACCTTACGCAAGCTTGGTTCTTTAATGCGCCCCGTCAATAGCGAATGGACATAACTGCGGGAGACGGGCACTCCGTGTCTTGCGGCCTCAGTTGCTACAGAGGCTAGCGTCCAGGCTTGCCCCTGTGGATCAAGGGTATTGACAAACAAATAGTTGAGCTCCGCGTTCAGGCTTGGCATCGGAGATGGTGCTGGAGTCCGCGCAGGGGAAGGATCGGGAGACGGGCCTCCGGCTGTCTGGGGGTGTGAATCGGGCAGTGTAGATGTACGACCGGCAGGGGACAGCCGGGAATCGGCCGAAGCCGCGCGCTTGCTTCCCATCTGTGCGATGTCTCCCTTCCAGTGCGACGAGCCCACCTGAGTTGCGCCGGCGCCTCTGTATCATAACATGACAGGCCTGGCGAATAGCTGGAGCCCCCGATTCTACCGGCATTTCCACGCATCTGTCTCCCCGACTCCCAGGCTCACACATATCATGTGTTCATTATAGTGAACAAGAATAAGCTTGTAATATATAGTTGACAAGCGGAGAGAAATTGAGTATCGTGCAGATGTGAGACCGGAGCACCGCCACATAGGAAGGATGAACGACCTATGCCAACACCAGGTACACGTGGACGACCCACTGGACCGAGCCAGTCCTTCTGGCAGGCAACGCTATGGGGGCATCGCATACTGTGCCATGAGCAGGATCAACATCTCTATCTCGACCACCGCTCCCTGGATGTGACTCCCCCTCCTTTTCCTCCTCCCTTTGTCTTCCTCCCGCGGCGCTGGCGCGCTTGTGCTGGCCCTACACCGATAGGATCGCCGCACCGCTGTATCGACCGAAGCCTCACGCTCTTGCTGCGCGAGCCGGGTTCCGAGAGGACAGGTGGCGCTCGCTCCGCTCTTGCCGCAGGGCTAGCACGGGTGTTGGGCGTTGCTCCGACTGTGGCGCTCCTGCCTGTACGACCTTCCCGTTTCCCAGCAGGAAAGAGTCTCTCCTGGGGAGGAGATCTATGGGCCAGGCCAAGGCGACAAAAACCATCCGACAGCCGCTTGAACAGCGTCCCATCGTATCGGCGTGGTTCACCACCACCCGGCGCTGTTTAATGCGGTGGTGGCCTTCTACTGGCAGGTGCTCTACGCACACCCCAGCGTCCTCGATCTCTCCTCAGGATGCACTCACGGCCTTAGAAGGCTCACTCATACCACCGCAGACCATCCCACCCCCGTGATGCCCTTGTCGGAGGTGGCCGACCAGGTTCCCGCCCTCTTCCGGCGTGCGGCCATTCACGCGGCGCTCGGGTCCATGCGCAGCTTTCAGAGCCACCTGGCCAGGTGGCAACGAGCGAGCAAGCTGGCCAAGGGGACACTGCCAGGTCCGACCGCCGGTTCCCCCGCGGACCTGCAGCGCTCGGTGGTCTTTTACGCCGGGTGTGTAGGCCACCCATGACCGCATCACGCTCAAGCTATGGGATGGGCAGACCTGGCGCTGGGTCCGCTTTCGCATCCAGGGGCCGTCGCTGCCGATAGACTGGGGGAGGGAGTCCGCAAGCGGTGCGTCTGGCACGCTGGTGGCCGCACGTGCCGGTACACCGCACGCTCGGAAACCGCAGAAGGCTGCTGACCAAGTGGCCACGGATTCCGACCTGCTCCTGTGGCGTGGATTTGAATTAATGATGCGCTGGCTGTTTGCACCGTTCACGTGTGACGGCACGGTGTTGCCTCTCGCTTCATCCGAGCGGGACGACTGCACGGCCGTGAGTCACTGCTGGACTGATTGCCCCACCGGCGCAGACCGCATCATCGCCCAGAGGCAGCACCCCCTCTGACCACGATTCGCCATCTACAGACACAGCCCATCGCCTAGCCGCCGCATCGTCTATTTCGCCCAGCGCAAGCGTCCTGCTGTTTTACACCTACATTTTCCCTAACGCAATATTCGCCGCGCCAATGCCAAAAGACCTTCTGTCAGGCAAATCTTCCACTTTTCCCTTAAGCCTACGTCATCATTACCTGCCGTCAATCCAAACACGCCGCCAGTGTGCTCGATTGCACACTTCCCCCTACGCTCAGCCACAAGCTATCCCATGCTCCCCTTGTTTTCTCTCTCATAACCCATCATAAGCTAGCCACATTCAGCGCTTCCCTATCAGCAACCTTGCAAAGCCTCCCACTCGTCCTTTCCGGCGAGTCGTTCAAGACCCAGGTGTTCCCGTTTCCCACGTCGCCGCAGCATAAGCACCACCACCCACCGCCTGATGGTATCCCTCTCCTCCTACGCTACCACCAGTCGTCTCACAGACATTGCTCCCCAGCGCCACGCAGTGCTCAGAAGCCGCCGTACTTCACTCCGCCTAGTTCCTCCCATCGAATTCGGCCTTATCTGGGTGCTGCTCCGGCAAGCTCTGTATGCTCAATCTGCCGGCATGCTCGGAGAGCATACCGGCCGCCGCCAACACGGTGACTCAGCCGAATCGGGCGAATCGAGCAGCTGCGCATTGCCGTCACCTCCTGCTGGCGCTGTTAGTGCGGCGACGGTTCCTGCAGGTCTGAATCGGCACCTGCAGCAGATAGGTATCGTCCCGGTTGAGATGCTCCTCCTGGTGATGACCAGTAACATCAGCGCCATCGTACCGGCCGGGCCAAGCTGGTCCCACGGCGTGCCGGCGCCTGCGGCCGCATCGACACCTTCTCGAGGGGCTTACCCCGCCACCATCTCTGCCGGCCGGCGGGCCCTCGCCAGCCACCTGGATCGATTGCGGACGAAGCTGCGTCCACATGATCTTGATATCGGCACCGTCCTGTTGCTGGGCCGCGCCGCACAGGGGTACCTGTTAGTGCCTCTTTCGGACGTCTCCGGGGACATATGAGTGAGGGGACCTCAGCCATGAAACGGAGAGCGTATACCCTGCTAGCAGCGCTGGTCTTCATAGGCGGCGTGGCGGCGGGCTGCTCTGGACCCCAGCCTACCGCGCGCCAGCCACCGCCGGACACCACTCCGGTGCTGGGTCCGGCCAGCTACTCATTTATAGAACCGAGCGATTGATCCGCGAAGTCTTCAGCTTCGCGGATCAATCGCTCGGTTCTTATCCTTGCGTCTCGATGTAGTGACGAATCACCTCCTGACTGGCATTGCCTACTGAACAGCAACAATAGCCATCAATCCAGAAGGTGTGTTCTTTCCAGAAGTGGGGCTTCAGCTCCGCCTCGTACTGTTGCCAGAGATAATATGTGAAACCTTGTTTCAATCTGCGTACAATGGACGATGGCGAGAGATGTAGTTCACTCATCACCAAACAGTGACTATGATTCTGGTCCACCTCCATCGCTTCGATACTAAACTGGGACCTGGTGCTGATCTCATGGAAACTCGCCTTGACCGCTTCTCCTACTTGCTCCAGCAAGGCTTTACGATATTTGCAGACCAAGATGAGATGATACAAAATCAAATACTTGGCATGGGACTTTGTCTGCTCATCCATGACGCCCGCGCGCTCACTCTCTGCATCGTCTCAAACGTGGGAATGGGTTTGAGGACTACTTTGGTGCCATAAATATCCATAAGGATGGCATACCCGGTCGCCATGCGTCCCTTGATGAAATACTCCTGCCCCCGATGCCGCACTTTGTCGAATTTTCGAAAGCCCCCCAGTTTGCCAGTGGGGATGTGCCGTTCACTATGTCTGCCTTTGGTTTGCTGGTAATCGCCATCCGGCACACACCGTTTGGTGAGCATGGTGGTGGTCGAGAAGAAAGGAACGTGGCCCCTGGTGGCAATTATCGTGGCATCGAAGACATGGGCTTTGGGCAACCCGACCGCTTGCCGCTGCTCCTTCGTGATGAAGCCAAACGTTTCTTCGGCGGACGGCACCTGTTGGAGTAGTTGGATGCGGATACTATTCATCTGGGCAGCATGTCTCAGCGTCCCCTTCGTCTTGCCCGTCTGCTTCAGGATGACGTTTCCCGCATGCACGCCAGCATGGCACGTCTTGCACAGGGTAAGCAGGTTCTCTTCCTCATCGCTACCGTGCTGACTGCGAAACACCAGATGATGCACATGTAAGCGAGGGTCTTTGGACCTGCCACCGCAATGTTGACAAGTGTAGTTATCCCGTGCCAGGACATACGCTTTGGTGTTGGCATAGCCATAGTTGAGTCCTCGCTGATAGAGGATCTTGTCCTCTAATACGACTGGGTTCTTCAATGCGTGCGGGTCAAATGTGCCGGTTTCCAGTACGATGGCGGTGATAGGGAGAATAGACTGGACAAAGCGCATCTCGCGGAGATGGGCATCGAGTTTGCTCCGCATGGTCGGCGAAAAGCGCCCCGTTTTGATGGAATTGCGCCGATTGCGCCAGCGAGCAGGTCGGTACCGCGTTTTGCGATTTCTCCGATTCCGCCGATGTTTGCCCGTTCTGGCATGATGTGGGCAATATCATTGCGGACGGTCGTTTCTGACAGGTACAGTATTTCCCCCTGCTCGTTCGCCACTGCCGAGCCAATCACCGAGCTGCCTGTATCCACTCCCAACGTGAGGGGCTGGACGTAGGTGGTTGCTGGCTCGTTAAGCAGCTTGATAGTGAACGGCGTGCGGTGGACGACCTTCGCCTTGTTCTCCTTGAGCAAGAGCCGCGCAACAGCGCACGAACATGGCATCAACGGATGGCGGTCGGGGGCCAATACATAGACGACACATTTCATATAACAATCCAGTCCAACGACCACTCCCTCGCGGGAAAATACTCTGCCTCGCGGCAGGTCATGCGTATCCCCACACTGTGACCATGCGGGGAGTCCGTCCTCATCTCGACAATGTTCAGCAGGCTTTTGCACTCGTTGCACCGGGCCTTTCCCCAACCCTACTTAACGACGAGTGACAGAGCGGCAGTCTGATGCGTCAACCGCCGGTGTCCTGACCTGCCGAACGAAGCCAGCGTTTCTGCTGACTGAGTCTGGTGAACTCGGGCCTCTTGCGAAGCCCCTGAGTCTTTAGCTCAGGGGTAGTTCACTTTTGTGGATGAGACGAGTGTCGGATTTCTTCGGTGGACCCAGAGCGCCACCGGAGCTCTCACCGGCGCGACCGCGGAGCTGCAAGCCCTGTCCCACTGCGCTGATCAAACGACAGATACATACACTCGGTAGATATAGTACCAGCTGAGGGCAAACTAGCTTAGTATAGCGGTCTGCACGATCTCTGTCCAGCTGGTGCTCGAAGACTATGTCGTAGATTGGAGGGCTCTGCTCGAATACGCCGAGGTCGAAATGCCATGCCACTTCTCGGTTACTAGCTCACTGCCAGGCAAAGAGCATGACTGGACACCACATGAGCTGAATCCCAAAGCGAAGAAGTGACAACACACGAACTAACAGCAGGCTGTTATGGTGCCAACTTCTTCACACGTTCGAAGTGCCACTGCCGTCCAGCCTCCGGTAGTACATGAATAGCTATTTCTACCACACGCCTGTCCTCGGCTAGTTGATCAAGTTTGTGGTAGATGATGGCGAGCCTTCGATACAGCCAAACGAGACTTGAGCGCTCGCTTACATTGGCCTCATACAGCGCGATGGCATCCTGTACCCGTTGTTGCCGCTCATAGACACGCCCCAACATGTTACGCGCTACAACCCGTGAGTCGAGATCGCCCTTTTCCAGCACGTCACGGTAGAGCCGTTCCGCTGTAGGCCAATCCTTAGCATAAAAGGCGGTCGATGCCTGCGTTTCTAACTGAAAGGTGCGCGAAGCACCAACGATAACGGGCTTAGAACGCCCAGACTTCCACAAAGGCATGCCAGCATGCCTCCCACTCTCGGAAAATGTGACCAACCAAACATGCTTCCAGTTACGGATTCTAGTAAAATTACGAACATGAAGTACCGCTCAATTGTTAAGTACCACTCTATTGTTGGTGGCACATCAATACGGTAATCCTCTAATCTAGAGTGTTCTCGTGGTCGAGTTCTGCCAGGTACGACATGATATCAGTGACCTTCATTGTCTGCTTCCCAGAGTGGGTCAAGATCAAATCCCCTAGCTAGCAGTATATTCATAACTATAATGCTCCCCAAGAACTGAGTCAGGCTGTTACTTGGAGCAAGCTGGAGTACAATGGCTGCAAAGGAGCAGGTCCATGGGACAACAGCGCCGCCGCTTCAGCGCCGATTTCAAAGCACGCGTGGCTCTAGAAGCCATCCGCGAGCAGCACACCATCAACGAACTGGCCAGTGAGTATGGCGTGCATCCCAATCTGATTCGGGAGTGGAAGAAGCATCTGCTCAGCGAGCTGCCCCAGGTCTTCAACAGCCGCAAAGGCGACGAGCAGAAGACCCTCGAAGAGGAACGGGATCGCCTCTTCCAGCAGATTGGGCAGCTCCAATATGAGTTAGCCTGGTTGAAAAAAAAAGTTGGCGTGGAGCGTTGAGCAGAAGCGCCAAGCCATCGAGGTAGACGAGCCTTGCTTGAGCGTGCGGCGTCAATGTGACTTGCTGGGACTCAGCCGAGGCAGCTGGCACTACCAGCCCATAGGAGAGAGCGAGCAGAACCTGCAGCTCATGCGCCTGCTCGATGAACAATATACCAGCACACCGTTTTACGGCGTGCTGCGGATGACGGCCTGGCTCCAGCGGCAGGGCTATTCCGTCAATGCCAAGCGGGTCCGGCGCTTGTTGCGAACCATGGGGCTCATGGCGATCTATCCCAGCCCCAAGACGAGTGTGCCAGCTCCATCGCATCGGATTTATCCGTATTTGTTACGCGGGGTTGCCATCACGCGGCCCAATTTCGTCTGGTCGACCGATATGACCTACATCCGCCTCACTCATGGCTTCGCCTACTTGGTAGCGATCATGGATTGGTACAGTCGGTATGTGCTTGCCTGGCGGCTGTCCAATATCCTCGAGACGCATGTTTGTGTGGAGGCCTTGGATCATGCCTTAGCCGGCACGGCACCCCAGATTTTCAATACGGATCAGGGCGCTCAGTTCACCAGTGTCGAGTTTACTCGTCCTCTGGATCAGTGTGGAGTGCGCATCAGTATGAATGGGCGTGGCCGCGCTCTGGACAATGCGTTCTTCGAGCGCCTCTGGCGGTCGGTAAAATGGGAGATGGTCTCATCACAAATGACAAATTTTGTTTCGTGCGCGGGAGCCGCTTGAGATTGAGTTCGCGAAGAAACCGACCCGCAAACGCGCGAGCATGCTCCTGCAGAGATGGGTACCGGAGACAGCAGGCATGAGACTACAATGGCACGCTCGTCGCCGGGCTTTCCGACCTCGACGGCGCGCACCGCTGGGACCACGCCTACCAGCACCTCCTGCAGTGGGTTGCAGAGAAACAGGAGGGCTGTGATGCGAGCGGGAATTTATGCGCGGGTATCGAGCAAACGTCAGGCACAGGACCACACCATCGACCAGCAGTTGGCGAGCACGAGGAGCTATATCCAGGACCAGGGCTGGGAGCTGAACGAGGAGCACATCTACCGCGATGACGGCTACAGTGGCGCCAACCTGAGCCAGCCGGGTCTGGACCGGTTACGGGATGCCGCCGCTGTGGCCGACATGGAAGTGGTGGTTATGACCGCTCCCGACCGCTTCGCGCGCAAATACCTGCACCAGGTGCTCCTGATTGAGGAACTGGAAAGCTCTGGCGTGCAGGTCGTCTTTGTCGAGCGTCCGATGAGCGAAGACCCCAACGACCAATTGCTGCTCCAGATTCGTGGGGCCGTCGCCGAATACGAGCGGACCCTCATTACCGAGCGGATGCGGCGCGGCAAGCTGGCCAAGTTGCGCGCCGGCTTGCTGCTGCCCTGGACCCGCGGTCACTACGGCTACCGGGTCGATCCAGAGCGCCCACGCGACCCCGCCGGTGTCCGCGTCGACCCGGTTGAGGCCGTGGTGGTCCAGCAGCTGTTCGCGTGGTATCTGGAGGAAGGGGCCACGCTGTATACTGTCGGCAAACGGGTTCAGCGAGCGGGGGTGGTGACCCCCCGTGGTTGCACCTACTGGACGGGCTGTACGGTGCGGGCAATCCTGCGCGACGCCACCTATACCGGAGTCGCCTACGGCAATCGCTACCGATCCGTCCACGCTACAGGGCGCCGCTCCCCCTTGTTTCCGGTGGGGCCGGGCAAAAGCTACGTGCTCAAGCCGGCTGAGGAATGGGTGGCCATTGCAGTGCCGGCGATTGTGTCAGCAGAGGAGTACGCGCTCGTGCAAGAGAAACTGGCCCATAACCAGCAGACGGCCTTGCGCAACACCCAGCACCCCTACTTGCTTCGCGGGCACGTCTGTTGTGGCATGTGCCAGTTGGTTGCCTCTGCGCGCACGACGCCCCAAGGGCACCAGTACTACGTGTGCCATGGACGGACCGATCGGCGACGGTTGAGTCAAGGTGAGCGCTGCAGGAGCCGCTACATTCCCGCCCGACAGCTTGACGAGGTGGTCTGGACGGACCTGTGTCGGGTGCTGACCGATCCCGAGCAGCTTGAGACAGCACTCCAGCGGGCACAGTCTGGTGCCTGGTTACCCCAGGAGGTGCAAGCGCGGCAGGCGAACGTCCGGCACGCCATTGCGGGCCTCGAACGCCAGCAGGAGCGCTTGCTCACCGCCTATCTGGGGGAGATTGTGCAGCTGCCGGAATTCGAGCGCAAGCGTCGCGAGCTGGACCAGAAGATGACTAGCCTCCGAGCACAGCATCAGCAGTTGGAGGCCCTCGCTGGGCAGCGCCGGGAACTGCAACAGATCGCTGCTTCTATGGAGACCTTCTGCTCCCAGGTCCGCACAGGACTCGAGGTGGCCACCTTCGAGCAGAAGCGGCGGCTGATGGAGTTACTGGTAGATCAGGTGGTAGTCACCGATGAGGAGGTGGAGATCCGCTACGTCATGCCGACCTCGCCCAACGGAGCTCGCCAACCCTTTTGTCAATTGCGGTTAGACTATCGAGGAGGTGTACGTCAACTCATACCAAACGGTCCGGGACGCCTGGAGCGGACTGAACCGATACTTTCATTACTACAACCATGAGCGTCTGCATCAGGCTTTGGGGTATCTGACTCCGGCCGAAGTGTATGCTCAGCTCACGTAACTGCATGTCTTGTCGCTTGCTCCAGTCAAAGTCTGGCTTGGGAGAGCTATGACCTGAGGAAGCATCTGCAGGATATACTACTCTCTCAAAAACTGAGTGAGGTTGTTAAGTGGGAGATGCTGGAGTATACGAGCTACAGCAGCTCGATTGCTTTCAGGGAAGGGATCACGTCTATGCGGACCGCGGGCACTAGTCGTTGCACATTGCTCGCCTTTCTCCTGCTGAGTGCGCTGGCGTTGCTGCTAGCTGGCTGCACGTCCCCGACTTCGTCGACGACGTCAATGGCCAGGAAGTCTCCACCCGAGCAGCCGGTTGCGACAGCAGTTCCAAGCCCAACGGTATCTGCCTACCTCCTTCCTTCGGCGCCATTGCTCCCCGCTGGGTGGAGCTGGTATCGTGACGACACCGGTCACTTTCGGGTCCCTCTCGCTCCCGAGTGGGGAGTAGGGGACTTTTACGGCACCATAGCTGGCATGCATAACTGTTACTACCGCGTTCAGTTCTTTCCTGCGGGAAGCGTGGTAGCACCAAGTCAGGCGTCGGCAACGTTTGCTCCGCGGCTCATCGAGATAGATGTGAACATGAGCTGTCCGCCATCTTCCTGGGCGATCACTCCCGATCAGTACACAGTAAAAGAACCTGCTCCCGTCATGGTCGATGGTCAGCCGGTCACCTTGTGGGATAATGACGTCTCGGGGCAGATCTTTCACTCCGGAGATGCCACGTTTTATGGGCACCAATTCGGGTTTGCAGTTCAGTCGCGAGATAGCAATTTCATACCGCAAGACCTGCAGGTCTTCCTGCAGATGCTGCATGGCTTCCAATATGTCAATGGCGAGATGTCTTGATTGACTCGCACTCCGATTTTTGGCCACCTTGCCCGTTCCATTTTCGGTGCAGATTGCCTGGTGACGAGACGGCCAGGTGTTGGAGTCAGGCGTAGCTCATCGCTCACGGTGTGCTGTGGCGAGACTGTGAGTATTTGGTTAACAACATCGATAACATCTCTCGTTGCTTGCTCCACGTTAAGTCTGACTTTTGGTGGTCTTGACAGTGGGGAGTACCTCAAACCTCATCAGTCCCGCCATTCCCTTCAGTGTTCTTCTTCCAGTAATTTGAGACATTTGAAACACAATCATACTTTCGGGATAAGACATCGAGACTGCTGATGAGTTTCCCAGCCCCGCTCTCTCCGCTCAAGTGCAGAGCTATCTTCTGGATATGCAGAATCAGCAGGCGACCTTGCAGTCCCTCGACCTGCCGCATATCCGGGGCTTGCAGACGCCGTGGGCAATTTCCGAGAAGACCATCGCAGCTGCCATGGCGGCGGCACAGCAGTTCCTCGCCGCCGCCACTCCGTAGGTCGAAGCTTAGCTCGCGTGAGCAATGAGGTCATTGAGTTCGCTAGTAAAGGTCTGGTCGGTCGTCAGATAGGTGCTCGGAGGACTTCCCACGATCGAGGTAAAGACGCAGCCGTCTTGTACCACTTGCACCTGCAAGAGCCTGCTCCTGCCCGAGGTGAAGGTAATGAGGGTCACCGCGCGACCAAAACTGACGGGGCAGTGGAACACTGTATTGGAAGGCACGTTGTGGCTCGGAAGTCCGCGGATATGCTGGTAAAACTGAGTCACACGCGCGGAGTCGGTACGCGTCACATTGACTGCCGTCGGCGCCGGCGTTTGTCCTCCGTTGGTAATCCACTCCCCGATCGTGCGCTGGATATGGACAGACTGAGGTTCTCGGGCTGCCTGCGCCGCCGTAACTGTCCCCGCGCCGCAGCCCGCCGTAAGCACTGCCGCCGACAAAGCCAGGATCGCGAGTATCGCCAGCTGCGGCCGCGCGGCCATGATTTGGGAAGGTCGGAAAGGGCGCATCCTGAGCACTCTCGTTTGCATGATGTGTCTCCTCTCTTTTTTTTCAGTATATCTGAACCTGCCGCATGAGACGCGCCAATGCGAGACTTTGTTCCGTGGGTGCTAAGATCGAATCGGAACAGCCCGTGAAACCATGAGGTTTGTGGATGGTGCTGCACTGTTCCCATCGTGCCCGGCTGTCTCGTCCTTGCCTGGCGAAAACAGTGAGATAGTTTCGGCGAGTGTGAGCAGGCACTGTGCAATCTCTTCAAGGCCCTGCAAGACAATCAAGTTGCTTACTGCAGCCGGGACGAGAGTTTGCGAGTACACCGAAGGAGCTGCGCTATCGTGCCAGCCGTGCACAGCCACGAGTATCGGGCGCGAGCAACGTAGATAACAAGCCGTCCTCCAGGTCCCGGCACGCTCGATTGATGCTCACAGCTTCCAGCCGACTCGTCTCCGCCTTTGCGACGTCCCCGGATGCCATTACCTCAAGTACTGAGCGCAGAGTGGATTGCACCTGCATGGCTAGGCTGCACAGCTCCTGTGAGTATTCGCCCATACCCACTAGCTCGGCACTTGGCGGCTGTAGAGAGCCTTGGGCCCGCGGCCCAGATTCGACGATTGAGCTTGCCGTGAGGTCGCTGCCGCTAGTTCGCAGATATTCGCTCAGGAAACGAGTCTGGCGAACAATGTCTGCCGCGCATGTGTCTATCTGTCCAAATTCGGTAATGATCAGCTGTATGTCGAGGAGCTTGCTCAGATCCCCGGCCACTGGCGCCTGACACGCCATCACTTCCAGACACCAGCTTCGAATGTGTCGTCGCTGCTCCATAACTAAAGAGCCGTGGTGCGCTGCCAATGCCAATATGGTGTCATGCTCAAGGGCAACTCGAAGCGCGCGGCCGACGTCGGCTTCGACTGATGTCCCCATCTGGAGCACCGCCGACTCAATGTCGCGCAGCTCGCGGTGAAATGCGGCACGGCTCATTCGGGAAACACTCCTTTGCCCGAGTCCTCTAGCTTCCGAGCGATGGCGCACACTCTAGTTACGGCCGCCAGGGATCGAGAATTGCCAGGATGGCGGTTCACGTTAGCAGCTGAGTGGCTGTAGTGTACACTATCGACATCCGATAGTGCAACTGGGGAGAAGAGTCTAAGGGTGCAGCCGTGAACAAATTATGAACGGTTCATGAAGACTTTGCGCGGGATGCTGGCTGGGACGGCGACCGGGAGTAGCATGGACTACAATGCAGTCGGAACAGAGTCGTCCCGAGTAACCGTATGGCGGGAGGTACGTACCATGGCTCAGCCGGCCACTGTCCTCGTGGTGGACGACGAAGCGGGAATCGTCGAACTCATGCGCGATTTCCTCGAGGTAGATGGATTTCGTGTACGTGTGGCAAGCAGCGGTGAGGAAGCGCTCACTGTTCTTGCGCGTGAACAGGTTGACTGCGTGCTGCTGGATATTTTATTGCCCGGGCCATCCGGGTTCGAGATCTTGCGACGGGTGCGCCAATCTTCCAATGTCCCGGTTCTGTTTCTTACGGCACGTGATGCCGACAGCGACAAGATACGGGGCTTGCGTCTCGGCGCCGACGACTATATAGTCAAGTCGGCGACGCCGGATGAGATCGTGGCGCGGGTACACGCTGTCCTGCGACGCATCGGACAGAGCGCCGTCCTTCCCCGGTCCGGCACGGACGAGGGTGTGCTGGACTTCGGCCGCCTGGTGATCGATGTAGCGGCACATGAGGTACGGCTGGGAGACTCCGCTGTACCGATGCCCGCACGGGAGTTTGCGCTACTACGCCTGCTCGCCGAACACCCACGGCAAGTCTTTAGCCGCGATCGGCTCTTCGACCTCTGTTGGGAATCCTACGGCGACCGAAGCACTGTGGCAACGCACATCCGGCGCGTGCGCGAGCGTATCGAGGAGGACCCCGCCGAGCCGCGCTACATCGTGACGGTTTGGGGGGTCGGTTACCGCTTTGAAGGAGTGCGGAGGTGAAGCGTGTCGGCTGGTGGTTCAAAGGTCGGACTTCTGTAGGCGGCCGCTCTCGGCGGGGAAGGACATTGCCGTTACGAATCTGGCTGATCGTGGCGGTCGCTGCTGTTATCAGCGCCGGATTTCTCGCGCAGGTTGGCCTTACTGCGGTAATGAAGGCGTGGGACCAGCAGGCCGAAATCGCGCGGCTGGCCGAGATCCGTCACATCCTGGGAACAACTCCTGACGCCTGGTACACTCGTGGGTGGCAGCACCATGCCGTCTCCTCGCTGGACTCGCTCGGTGTCGACGTCGCACTCTACCGTATCCCGGCCACGCGAGTGGATGACCAGATGCCTGTGGCGTCGCCTGTCTTCGATACCGCTGGCGCACGGGCATATTTAGCTGCGGACGGTGTGGAGAACGACGGCACCAGTACCGTCTTCCAGCGACTGGTGTTAGGCTCTGATAATGCGCCAGCGGGCCTCGCCTTACTATGGCTCACCGAGCCGGCGCCAGGGGAGCTGCCTCAGGTGTTGTGGCCGGTTGTGGAACTGGGGGCATTTGCTTTCACGCTGGCGATTGTCGTCTGGCTTGTCGGCCTTCCAGTACTTCGCCCGCTGGCTGAGCTCAGCCGCGCGGCGGAGAACATGGCCGGAGGAGATCTCGACGTTCGACTGAGCTCGGCCTCGCCGGTGCGAGAGATCGCCGAAGTTTCCTCCGCGCTGGTGGGCACCGGCAAAGCACTGCGCGATTCACTAGACAAGCAGGCGATTCTTGAGGAGGATCGACGGCTGTTTGTTGCTGCGGTGGCACACGATCTGCGCACGCCGCTCTTCATGTTGCGCGGCTACCTCAAGGGTCTGGAACGCGGTGTGGCCGCCACGCCGGAGAAGATCACGCATTATCTGGCTAGTTGCACGGCGCAGGCGGACGTGCTGGAGCGGCGAATCTCCGACCTCTTTGCCTTCGCGCGCCTCGAATACCTGGATCAGCAACCGGAGCGTACGCTGCTCGAGGTGGGAGATCTACTGGATAAAACGGTCGAGGCTGCCCGCCCTCTGGCAGCTGGCAAGCGCATCTTCCTTAAGCTGGTGGGGCCGGAATACCCATGCTTCGTGTTGGGCGACCGTCATCTGCTGGTGCTCGTGGTGGAGAATCTGCTGGACAACGCGCTGCGCCATACACCTGTTGGCGGGAGCGTTACCGTGCGCTGGCGCAGAAGCGGCGGCACGGTGGAGTTTATGGTCGAGGATACTGGGCCAGGAATCGACGGCCAGGATATGCCGCATCTTTTCACACCACGCTACCGCGGAGACGCATCTCGGGACCACGACAGCGATGGTGCCGGGCTTGGTCTCAGCATCGCCCGTCGCATCCTTCGCGTGCACGGGGGTGACCTTGCCGCTGCCAACGCTGCCTCGGGCGGAGCGATCTTCACCGCGACTCTTCGGGCGGAAGAGTAGCTGCGCCTCATGTCGGTTCGCTCCCCAATGCCATCCGGATTGTCATCACTTCCTCTCGTGGTTGTCCTCTCCCTGCCATCCATGCGACTCGAGTACCCTGAGAACGTGGTCTCGTGGCATGGTGCTGGAACGCAGCCGCCCGCTGGCAGACATACCTTATGGGTTGCCTCTGGTCGGTTCCGTTCCCGCGGTGAGTGACGCCTTATAGGTCGGTATCTGTATTGCATGTCGCTTGTTCGGGTGAGGGCAGGTGACGGCGGGAGGGCTTGCTATGTGTGGCTTTGCTGATCGGAGTCTCGCGCGCCGCCCACGAAAAAAGCCGTCGCTTCCGCCGATTGGCACACCAGTACCGCAGCTGGTGGTCATCCTGGTGGTCATCGTTGCCGTTACCAGCCACACGCTGGTCTCTTCGGTGTGGACTCCAGGCTCGGCTACCGCCTCCGCTCACGCGCTGGTGGTAGCCGAGCCGAGCGGAGCACGGCCGGGGACCTCCGCGCTCGGCCGCCAGGTCACAGGCACGGGCGGCCGAGGTATGGTAATGGTAACAGCCAGCCGCGCGCAGACGTTAGACCTACCGGTCCCGCAGGTCAACTGGGGCCCAGATATACCATGGCCGACCTGCGGAGCTATTGGACCCATCTCGCTACCGGCGGATGTCTGCCAGCTCGCCTGCCAGTCGGTGCTTGCGGTCTATGGTTTCATCACCATGGTCGTCGCAGTATATGTGGCGCAGGACCTGGTTCTGCCCTTGGTGGACCCAGCCGATCGGGACAACAACTTCCTCCTGGGCACGCCGCCCGCTTTCAGCTACGCGAACTCCGGTGTCATTCTACTGTACTCTACGGTGTCGCTACCGCTGGCGCTCCTATTTATCTCGCTCATCGTGGCCTGGGGCGGCATCACTATGATGGTGCGGCCTCAGCTGGGCCTCTCGTATCACACGGTAATGGAATTTCTGCCTCGAGTGTTGCTCGGAGTGGGGCTGGCGGCTTTTGGGATAAGCGGCGCCCCCACAGTCGGCGCAGTCACTGGCTGGATCAGCGGCCTTATCCAGCTGATCAACGCGGTCGATCAGACGATACCCAATCCTGTCATCACGGTGTCCACCGGTCAGTGGCCCGATCTGGCCGATCATCCGACCGCCGCGGGAATTATCTTCGCCGCTTTTGCCGCCGGCGAGACCATTCTGCTGATCGCGGTTCTATGGCAGCTGCTCGTGCGAGTTGCGCTTATCGATGTCCTGATCGTATGCGCGCCACTCGCCATGATGTGTTGGATTCTGCCCGGGACGCAGCGCTGGACGGAGCTATGGACCCGTACGTTCATCGGCATGTTGGTCGTCCAACCGATCCAGTTGCTGGCTCTCAATGTGGGAGTCTATGTGTCACTGGGCTTGGTCTTCGTCAATCCAGCGAGTCCTACTCCACAGACCCTGATCATACAGGCAATTCTAGAGATCGCCGTACTGTCGGTAGTGATGCGCCTGCCTCACCTCATGCAAAGCACGTCGGCTTTCAGCGGTGCCGTAGTCACGCTGGGCGGATTATATCTTGCCCTCCGAATGGCTACTGGCGCCTGGTCGCTCGGCACCGACGTCGTCAAGGGAACTGCCGACATCGCCAGCAAGGCTGTCGAACCCTGAGCTCCGAGCTGTGCGTTGATGGTTGCCAACTGAAGGCCGGTGCCCCGCCGCAAGATGGCGGCCATGCCTGCCAGAAGAAAGTAAACAAGCGATGGAATATCTACTCCGGAAGCCTGCGGAGCGGGTGGGACTCCTGGTGTTGCTGGCGGCGCTGGTTCTCGCGCTCTGCGGTGCGCCGGCAGGTGCCATGCTGGGCGCGGTACTGCTCCCACAAGAGAGCGTATTGACCTGCGGTGGCGTAGCCGGCACATCGGTGCCTGTGCCCACCGCGACCAGCTCACCGTGCGGCATCAGCCCGGACGGCAATGCCATTGTCGCCTGGGCGCTGACTATTGCGGCGCATCTCTA
>CAWENW010000016.1:0-27196 GCA_963810535.1 uncultured Chloroflexia bacterium | reverse complement strand
CCAGATCAATGACCAATACACGCTTGGCATGCTCTCCAGCGAGATAATGAGCGAGGGCCATCGTCAGGGTAGTCTTCCCCACACCGCCTTTGAGGTTAATAATGCTGGTTACCACTGCCATGTGACTTTCCTCCACTCCGCACCACCACAATGGGTGAGAGATGAACCATTGCTCTTTATCTACTGCTCAATCGTCTCTTAGTCTCGAGCGAAGGCATTTCCATACACTGCACGTCATCTTATCCTAGCCAAAATGGGGGCCGCTGTCTAGCCTTTGGGACCCGCCGTACGACGGCGCGTCCCTGGCACAGCACGGTTCAGCGAGGGCGCTGCCACATGGCTGCGGCCTTCATACGAGGCTTTGAGATAATCTGAGCGCGGACGATCATCCATTGCTTCAAGTGCCTGTCCCAGCACCAGCAGGCTGTCCAGCGTATTGGCAGGCAAGAATTCGTCAATGAACGGCAAAGCAGCGCGCATTCCAGCGGTGACCGGCCGGTAGTCTTCCTGACCCAGCAGCGGATTCAGCCAGATAATCCGGTGGGAGCGGCGCCGCAGACGGGCCATCTCTTCGGAGAGAATACGGGTGTCCCCCCGATCCCAGCCGTCGCTGATGATGAGCACCACCGCACCCCTACCTAAGACACGCCGCGCCCACAAGTAGTTGAAGGTATGAAGCGACTCTCCGATACGAGTTCCACCTGACCAGTCCTGGACGACTTTGGTGACATCCTCGATGGCGATATCTACGTCACGCCGAGCCAACTGGCGCGTAATGCGGGTAAGACGGGTCGCGAAGACAAATGTCTCGACATTTGATAGGCCATTGGAAACCGTGTGGACAAAATGGAGCAGCAGCCGCGAATACAGACTCATCGACCCACTGATGTCGCAGATGATGACGAGCGGGCGGGGCTTGCGCCGTATGGTTCGGCGGGCAAGCACGATCGGCTCTCCACCCGTATGAAGACTTCGCCTGAAAGTTCGGCGCAAATCAAGCTGATTACCATGAATAGCCGGGCGCAGCCTTCGAGTGTTTCTCTCACTCAGCCGCCAACGCTTACGGGACATGAGCGCACGCGCTTCCTGCATCTCATCCCAGGTAAAGTGCTCAAAATCTTTGCTGCGCAGCACCTCCTCCTGGCTATACGTTCGCCTGCGTTCGCTCTGGTCATCCTCCTCATCGTGGCTACGCCGCCGAGCTTGCGCTAGCCTAGAGGAGGGATGCCTCTGCGTAAGCATATTGCTGCGCAATTGGAATCGGGTGCTGGCCTGTTCATTCCTCTGACGCCTACTCTCGGGTAACGGCAGCGTACGCTGCCCGCGCTTTCGCTCATGCGGGAGTGCCTCCTGATTGGAGCTGCCGGAGCTGCGCGCCTGCCAGAAGTACCAAAAAGCCTGGTCGAACAGTGCCTCTTGCTCATGCTTGGAGACCAGGCTGACTTTCAAGAACGTATAGAATTCGTCCATTCTTCCGACATTGATCAGCGGCAAGCTCCGGACCACGTCCACGATACTGTCCGGCCCAACATCCAACCCCAGCTCCCACAGAAGCCGGGCAAAATCTACAATGCGTGCCAGTAGCAAATCCGCCTGAGCACGGTCGAGCTTCGTTAGAGCCACTGGCTCCGCATCTGGTATGTCGCGGATATCGCTCATGCCTCGCCTCGATAGCACTTATTTGTATGTGGTGGAACAGATGGATGGATGGTTACATAGATGAGTACGGATCACCTATCACGACTGTGCGTGTCACGACTGTGCGTGAGGCAATGCGCCTCGAACCCTATCTACCAAACGGCTGAGCAAATTACCGGACGTTACTTTTTGAATGTCGTCTTGATACTTTAAGAGCGCGCCCAGCGTGTCGTGGGCGACCGGCTCGGAGAGCTCAGTCTGCTCCAGAGTTACCAGAGCCGCTAGCCAATCAAGCGTCTCTGCCACACCTGGGGCCTTGAACAAGTCCTCGCCACGCAGGGACTGTACAAATGCGACCACCTGACGAGCCAGGCGCTCGGGCGCTTCCGGGACGCGTGCCAGCACAATGGCATACTCTTTCTCAAGAGTAGGGTATTCTATCCAGTAATAGAGACAGCGGCGACGCAGAGCGTCATGTATATCACGGGTGCGGTTTGAGGTGAGGACAACCACCGGCGGCACCGCGGCGCGATACGTCCCTACCTCCGGAATGGTAATCTGGTAGTCGCTGAGCAACTCGAGCAGATATGCCTCGAACTCGGCATCCGATCGATCCAGCTCATCTATTAACAGGACCGGCGCTTGCTCACGGCTGGCGTCGAGTGCCTGCAGAAGTGGCCTCCTAATGAGAAAGTCCGGTCCGAATACGTCGGTGACGGCGCTGGTACCGTGCTCATGGTCGACTGAGCCTTCCAGCGAGCGAATATAGAGAAGCTGGCGTGCATAGTTCCATTCATAGACCGCGGTCGACTGGTCAATACCCTCGTAGCATTGCAATCGGATCAGTCGGGTTTGCAGGACATCGGCAAGCACACGCGCCACCTCAGTTTTGCCGACTCCGGGCTCACCTTCAAGCAGCAGCGGCTTGTGGCGTTTCAATGCTAGATAGATGGCGGTAGCAAGGCCGCGATCGGCGATGTATTGGCATTCGGCGAGAGCGGCTAGGACATCATCGATAGTGCCTAACGGCCGGGCAGGGTTGGACGATGCGGTCCCTTCGGCCATAGGTTCTTCGGTCACAGACTTCTCCTTGGAGCGGCAAGCCCCAAAAATCTTGTGCTTCGCTTACCGTTGAATTGTAACACGCATACGTAGCCAAGATGTCTGTACCTTTGAAGACCCTCATTCGTAGAAGTAGTGCCATAGGCGATGAGGGTTAAGCCCTTCTTCTGCTTCCAGGCAGAGAAGATGCCGGCATGGGTACCGTTAGTACGGGCCCGACGCTGTGAGCTATAATAGTTGCATTCCAGTCTGATGGCTGCTCTGGCACCACCGGCAGGCAGGGAGCATAACCTTCAACGAGAGGTGTGCGCCTGGGGCGCAAGAAAGCGGGTACCAAGAACCATGTTTGGTCAGCGATCACATCGAGCAGAAAAGCAGCAGGACCGAGAGAACGGGCCCAAAAAAGCCGGTATACCCGCTGCCACAAATGCTCTCAGAAATACAGATGGAGAGCCGTCGAATCGGCCGCCAGGCGGACCTGAGCGACCATCTCAGACGGGGCCAAATGGCACTGGACAGCCGCGAAGCAGCATGGGATGGATTTCGAGGCTCATTCTATTCATTCTTTTGTTGTTTGTCGCGTATAACGGTTACGTGTACTTTACCGAAAATAACTCCTCTCAGCAGACGCTAAGTTTTCCGTATACGGAATTTCAGCAGCAGGTGCTCGCCAATAATGTGGCAACGGTGACGATCACCGACCATCAGACCATTACCGGTACATTAAAGGCCAACGAGACATACAACGGGGTCACCTCGAATACATTTGCGACAACCTTTCCATATACAAATGATGGAAACCTGCAGAACTTGCTGGATAAGTCGTCGGTGGTAGTCGAGGGCAAGATTTCTAGCGGCAACGATCTGCTGGTCACGATTCTCATCGATGTCGTTCCGTTTCTGCTCCTTATACTCATCTTCGTATGGCTCTCGCGACGCGCGACTCAGAGCCAGCAGAATATCTTCAACTTTGGCCGAAGCCGTGCCAAGCTCATTATGGAGGATCGCCCAAGCACTACATTCGCGGACATCGCCGGAGTTGATGAGGCAAAATCGGAACTGGAAGAGGTCGTCGAGTTTCTCAAGACTCCCATGAAGTTTCAGCGCTTAGGCGGAAAGATTCCCAAAGGCGTGCTGCTGGTGGGCCCTCCGGGAACCGGCAAGACGCTTCTGGCGCGTGCGGTTGCCGGGGAAGCGGGAGTACCCTTCTTCTCGATGTCGGGCTCAGAGTTTGTTGAGGTCCTGGTCGGCGTAGGTGCGAGCCGCGTGCGCGACCTTTTTGATCAGGCAAAGAAAACCTCCCCCAGTATCATCTTCATCGACGAGATCGATGCGGTTGGACGCCAGCGCGGCACCAGCCTGACGACTAACGATGAACGGGAGCAGACCCTGAACCAGTTACTGGTTGAGATGGATGGATTCGACTCTCGGCAGGCAGTTGTGGTTGTCGCCGCAACTAACCGTCCCGACGGGCTCGACCAGGCGCTGTTGCGTCCCGGCCGCTTCGACCGGCGAGTGACGGTTGATCGCCCCGACTGGAAGGGTCGCCAGGCAATCCTGATGATTCACACGCGGGGAGTGCCGCTGGCGCCGGATGTCGATCTCCAGCAGCTCGCACGTGCCACAACCGGCATGGTTGGAGCCGATCTGGCGAATCTGGTGAACGAGGCGGCGCTACTGGCAGCTCGCAATAACCTCGATCGGGTGAACATGTATTGTTTCGACAAAGCGCTCGACCGCATTCAGATCGGAGCCGAACGCCCGCTGGTGCTCAGCGAGGAAGATTTGCGAGTTGTCGCGGTCCACGAGGGTGGCCATGCGCTGGTCGGACTGCTTACGCCGCACTCTGATCCAGTCACGAAGGTTACCATCGTGCCGCGCGGCCAGGCTCTAGGAGTCACTCAGTACACGCCGCTGGACGACCGCTATAACTATTCGCGCGACTACCTGTTCGGCTTGCTTATGACAGCGCTTGGCGGTCGCGGTGCCGAGGAGGTCATGCTGGGCAGCATCACAACTGGCGCTGAAAATGACCTGCAGAAGGTGACGCTTATCGCGCATAACATGGTCGCCCGCTATGGGATGAGCGATCGCCTGGGTCTCATCTCATTCAGCGAGCGCAACAGCCCCTTTGGATCAGGCGGAGACTTTGGCCAGCGCGACTATAGCGACGCTACCGCAGCGGTCATCGACGAAGAGACCCGCGAACTGGTGCAGTCCGCTTACCAGCGCGTGAAGCAATTGCTGATGGAGCACAAGCCGACGTTGGAACGCATTTCGGCCGAGCTTCGGCGTCATGAGACACTGGACGCTCGACAACTCAGCCAGATTCTCATCGAGACTGGAGTAAATCTCGCTGAGGTAGCGCCGACTCCCAATGCGGAGACGGTGGGGCTACAACCCCTGCCGGGAGACGTGGACCAGACGCCGGCGCTGCCGAATGGCGCCAACGTTCCTCAGTCACCCTTAACCGGTAGTCTTGGTCCGGTGCAAAACTAGAACTAGAGACTACCCGTCACTTCGGTGTCAGCGGGTTGGGGAGTAGCGGATATGTTACCGCACACATCGGGGCAAGCGGACGATGCAGGAGGGCCGGGGACCGGGCGTCTGCCCGGTCCCCGGCCGGTTCGGGCGCCGCGTGGCACGGAATTGTCTTGTCAGGGTTGGCCGCAAGAGGCGGCCATGCGCATGCTGATGAACAACCTCGACCCAGAAGTGGCCGAGAACCCGGATGCACTCATCGTTTACGGCGGCATTGGCAAGGCGGCGCGGAATTGGGAATGCTACGACCGCATCATCGAGACGCTGAAAAACCTGGCGCAGGACGAGACCCTGCTCGTGCAATCGGGCAAGCCGGTGGGCGTGTTCAAAACCCACGCCGACGCACCGCGTGTGCTCATCGCGAACTCCAACCTGGTGCCACACTGGGCGACCTGGGAGCACTTCCGCGAACTTGATCGCAAGGGGCTGATGATGTACGGGCAGATGACTGCTGGATCATGGATTTACATCGGCAGCCAGGGCATCGTGCAGGGAACCTATGAAACATTCGTGGAAATGGGCCGACAGCATTTCGGTGGTGATTTATCCGGGAAATGGATACTGACAGCGGGTCTGGGTGGAATGGGCGGTGCACAACCATTGGCTGCCACAATGGCAGGTGCCTCTATGCTTGCTGTTGAGTGCGACGCAACCCACATCCAGCGCCGCTTGGATACCGGCTACTGCGACGCAATCGCCAGCACGCTAGACGAAGCTCTCGATCAGGTCCGCGAGGCGTGCGATCTGGGACATCCCATCTCTATCGGACTGCTGGGCAACGCGGCTGAAATCTATCCTGAGCTGGTGCGCCGAGGAATTAGGCCAGACATGGTAACAGATCAAACATCTGCGCACGATGTCCTTAATGGGTATGTCCCTGCCGGGTTGAGCCTTGCGGAAGCCGACGACCTGCGCACGCGTGACCCCCAGACCTATGTTGAGCGCGCGAAGGAATCAATTGTGAAGCAGGTGCGCGCTATGCTGGATTTCTATCACCAGGATATCCCTGTGGTAGATTATGGCAACAACATCCGGCAGGTGGCGTATGATGCTGGTGTGAAGAACGCATTTGACTATCCCGGCTTTGTACCCGCTTACATCCGCCCTTTATTCTGCCGGGGCATCGGCCCGTTTCGCTGGGTGGCACTCTCCGGCGACCCGGAAGACATTTATAAAACTGATGCTAAGGTAAAAGAACTGATCCCGGACAACCCGCATCTACACCGCTGGCTGGATATGGCGCGCCAGAAAATCCATTTCCAGGGCTTGCCTGCCCGCATCTGCTGGGTAGGACTCGGCGAGCGTGCCCGACTGGGAGTCGCGTTCAATGAGATGGTCGCCAATGGCGAATTAAGCGCGCCCATCGTCATTGGCCGCGACCACCTTGATTCCGGCTCCGTCGCTAGCCCCAACCGCGAAACCGAAGGGATGAAGGACGGCTCCGACGCGGTATCGGACTGGCCGTTACTCAATGCACTGCTT
Organism: uncultured Chloroflexia bacterium; assembly: GCA_963810535.1. GTDB lineage: Bacteria > Chloroflexota > Ktedonobacteria > Ktedonobacterales > JADMIN01 > JAJPKE01. Next base: position 20,473 of record CAWENW010000016.1, on the reverse strand, counting down.
AACTGCGCCAGCGGCGCGACCTGGGTGAGCCTGCATCACGGCGGCGGTGTTGGCATGGGCTACTCGCAGCACGCGGGCATGGTCATCGTCGCGGACGGTACGGAAGCAGCGGCCAGGCGCCTGGAACGTGTGCTTACCAATGATCCGGCGACCGGAGTCATGCGCCATGCCGACGCAGGCTACGACATCGCCGTTGAATGCGCCAGGGAAAACGGGCTTCATTTGCCGATGATATCTTAACCTGCCGTCGCCTGTTGTGCAGGCCAAACACGGCGGTGAGAGCAGGCTGGATCGAAACTCAATCCGCAACGCACCCCCCGCGGCATCAGTTCCCGATATACTTCGCGTATAGACTGCGGGCAACCACGGTATCGTCAGTTCCTTTTATGATAGCCCGAGCGTCGGGGAATAAGGTGATATCGTAGCCATCCACCTGCAAGCGCAAGAGAAAGCCGTTTGTGGCCACGTCCCTACCGGCGCGAGCCGTGCGGCCATACTCTCGAGGTCGACAGGTCCGGCTCCCCGGATACTGGGCCGTACCTGTACGGCATTGCGACCACAGAGAGTGATGCCGCCTTCGCCGAGGGGAGCGTCGAGGTATTCGTATTGGCTTTGACCGCAGACCGGACAGTCCTCCTGGCGAGGCAACTCGATCTGGTCAAACGTATTCTGCCACAGATCCACCCACGTCATACCTTTAGCTATCTGCGGGCTGCCCATCAGCAACTTCAACGCCTCCGTAGAGGCAATGCCGGCAATGACGCCAACTATACCGTTGAGCACCCCAGCGGTATCGCAAGTAGGTGTCGTGCCCGGAAGTGGACGCTCGGGAAAGACGCAGCGCAGGCAGGCAGTATCATGGGGGCGGATCGTCATGGTTACGCCGTACGACGCGATTACTCCGCTGTAGATCCAGGGAATATCAAGCTTCACACTGGCCTCATTAAGAAGGTAACGCGTCTCGAAATTATCAGTTCCATCCAGGACCAGGTCAATCCCTTCCAGAAGCTCATCGATATTATCGGCGGTGACGTCCGTGACCAGCGGCTCGATATGTATGAGGTGGTTCACTCGCCCCAGCTGCTCCGCGGCCGCGATGGCTTTGGGCATCCTCCGCCGGACATCATTTTCGTCATAGAGAATTTGCCGCTGGAGATTATTGCCTTCTACATAGTCGCGATCTGCGATGCGCAGGCTTCCGACCCCAGCGCGAGCGAGATTATTGGCCAGGATGGTGCCTAGCGCCCCACAACCCACGATCAATACCCGTCCCTGGCTAATGCGCTCCTGTCCCCGTTGCCCGATGCCGGCAAAGAGCGTTTGGCGAGCGTATCGCTCAGGGGCGTCCAAGCTGCGTTCCAGACGCTCATCGTCATGAAAGGCGAGAGGGGAACTCTCGTGGATATCCTGCGTACCGCGTTCGTTGTCGTGCGGCATGAGCAACGACCACCTTCTTTATAGGACTTTCTGGTAGAAACGAGGCAAATTCACTCTATCACACGCGGATGTGGAGCCGCACGGCGTTCATCTGTAGGACTATCAGCCTGCTTGTCTGTGAGGATTACGTATGGTACAATGCGCTTCAGTCTCTGCTAGCCGGCACATCATGCATGAAGTGCGCCAGGGAATGGCGTGGCACACTACGCAAGAAGGATCACTCAATTTGGCGGCAGTAGGGAGGTCGCGCTGCGTGGGTCGATGATGAAAAGGCGAAGTGTCTTTGCTTGGGAGGAGTGGCAAGGTGATGGGGCAGATGACACGTGACGCGGAGCCAGGTGCCAAAGGTGTACAAAAGAAGGTGCTCGTGATCGACGACAATCCCACCATTGTGGAATTGATACGGCACGCGGTCAATATGCAGGGCAAGTATTCGGTGGTGGTGGCTTATGATGGTGTGCAGGGTCTGGAGCGATTTAACGCCGAACGGCCGGATTGCGTCATCGTCGATGTCCGCATGCCACGCATGGACGGCTATCAGGTAGTTCGTTGTATCCGAGGCGACAGCATGTCCGCGCATACACCACTCATTATCCTCAGCGCTATGATTGAGGAAGACGACCAGCTGACCGGTCTCCTCTCGGGCGTTGACGAGTACCTGGCCAAGCCGTTTAAGCCCAGCGTTCTGTGCGCCACTCTGGAGCGCGTCATGCAAATTACGCCGGAACAGCGTACCAACCGCATCGAGCGACTGGCAATGCAAGATATAGCGGATCTTCAAGACGAGCTTCACAATCGTCAGCATGAATCGCAGCTTGTCACTTCTTCTTCAGTCTCGTCCCAGGCGCACGCGGCGCGACATGAAACTGATAAAGGCAGCAAAAAAGGCGCTGATCAGCCGCATGACACGACGTCAGAGTAGCTCGCTTCTCGCGGATTCCCGGCGAAAAGCAGTAGTTTTGGAGGAGCACGAAGTGGGAGCGGAGCGCGGGGCTGCGAATTCAACTCCGGAAGACGAGCTAGATGTGCTGGTAGTCGAGAACAACTCCTCGGCTCGTGAGCGCATGCGAGCCGCTCTTCGCGACGGCTACACTCTGCGCTTCGTGAATGGGACCAGCGAAGCTATCGAGGCAATTCAGATTCGACCGCCCGATGTGCTGGTAAGCGAGATTGACCTTCCCGACGGCGATGGATTGCAGCTCTGCTCCTGGGTGCGAACCTCCCCTGAGGCGGTACAACTTCCTATTATGCTGGTTACGGATCGAGGCAGCATTCAGGACAAAGTCGCTGGCTTCCAGGCCGGTGCCGACGATTATGTTGTCAAGCCGGTAGATACACGGCTGTTCTTCGCCCGAATACGCCTGCTGTATCGTATCAAAGGCATTGAGCATCCACGTTCAGATAAATCAGCGTAACCCTCCAACCTACCTAGCCACCACCCTCCCCGCTCTCTGACCGGAGGACGGTGATCCGGCCCGCTGGACCGCCTCATAAGCCCGCCGCTATCGTCTCGACGAGACAATGGAAGGCAAACGGATTGTCTCGACGTTGCCGCCACTGGTATACTTGCGCGTACGGAGAAGTGGCAGGAGAGAGGGGCTCAAATGAGCGAACGCACGCACACGGAACATATAGAAGCAATAATCGAGCAACACGCCATCGACAACGTCAAGGTGGGCGGAGCTGACTATGACGGCATCTATCGCGGTAAGCGCCTGCCGGTCGACGTCTTTCTCGATGGAATCGAACACGGGTATGCGCAGGGGGATGTGCTCTTCGGGTGGGATATCGCCGAAGATCTTGTGCCCGGTCTTCGCTTTACCAATTGGGACACTGGCTATGCTGACCTGCGTATGAAACCGGATCTAGCTACATTCCGCACCGTTCCCTGGGAGCAAGGCACCGCTACGGTAGTCTGCGATTTCATGACCGAGAGCGGCGAGCCCGTTCGTGTCTCGCCCCGCTATGTCTTTAGCCGCGTGCTGGAGCATGCAGCAAACCTGGGCTATCAGGCGGAAATGGCGCTGGAACTTGAGTTTCGCCTCTATCGTGAAGACCAACGCTCGCTGCGAGAGAAAAATTGGCGAGACCTCACACCCCTCAGCCCAACTACAAGCTGCTACAGCATCCACCGCTCTACCGGCGACGATTTTCTGGTCGGAAAGATACGCCGGCTTATGGACGCTCATGAGGTTCCCATAGAAGGCTATAACCGCGAGCATGGACCTGGCATGTATGAGATGAACTTGCGCCATTCCTCCGGTCTGGAAGCAGCTGACCGCGCTATGCTCTTTCGCAACGGCGTCAAAGAAATCTGCCTGCTTGATAATATGACGGCCAGTTTTATGGCCAAGCCTTTTGCAGGCGAAGATGGAAACAGCGGGCATTTGCACCAGAGCCTCTGGAGCAGTGCGGGGGTGAATCTGTTCTACGATGCTTCCAGCCACCACCACCTCTCGGCTCTCGCGCGATCATATATTGCCGGCGTTATGCAGACGCTGCCCGAGTTCATGGCACTCTACGCTCCCAACATTAATTCCTATAAGCGATTCGTGGCAGGATCGTGGGCGCCGACGGTAGCAGCATGGGGAATTGAGACACGCACCCCCGCGTTACGCGCAATCACCGGCTCCCCCAGGTCCACCCATTTGGAGAACCGGGTTCCGGGCTCGGACGTCAACCCGTATCTGGCCATGGCGGCAGCTCTCGCTGGTGGGCTACACGGCATCCAGCACGGATTGGAAGCTCCACCCCCGATAGAGAGCAACGCCTATCTCCTGCCCGAGGCTTCCGCACCTCGCCTGCCGCGGTCACTTGACGCAGCGATCTCCCGGTTCGAAGATAGCGAGATCGCTCGCCAATGGTTCGGTGATGACTTTGTACAGGACTACGTCACCATGCGGCGCTGGGAGATCGAACGATACCAGTCAGCCGTTACTGAGTGGGAGCGGGAGCGTTACTTTGAGATGATCTAACCGGTGGTCTAGAGGTCCCAACCGGGTTGACCAGGCCGATGTTTGCCCATATAATAGCGCCCTAAACGTAGTCTTCATTGCCAGGAGAATGTTGGTTGCAACAGCGACCGGCAATGGCCCGGTTCGTGCACCAGTGGCCACCTAAACCTAAGCCAGGACTGCCTGCAAGAACACGGCATTGTGGATGACGACCGAAACCCAGTTCCAAAGGAGTAGCTACCGTGCAGCGCGTGAATGCAAGAATCGAGGTTCGGCCGGAGATTGCTCGGGTCGAGGCGTATGTTCCAGGTGAATCACTTGATGCGTTCAGCGCGCGCACTGGCGTTCCTATGGATAGGCTCATCAAGCTCAACAGTAATGAGAGCCCCTACCCACCTTCGCCGCGAGTAGCACGCGCCCTGGGCAACTTTCCAGGTTACAATCTCTACCCCGATCCTGACGCCACCGCACTTAACGCCGCACTCGCCGGCTATGTCGGGGTGGATCCCAAGCATATCATCAGCAGCAACGGCAGCAATGAGCTGATCAACGTGCTCTGGCATGCCTTCCTCGGTCCTGGAGACAGCGTCGTAACCAGCCCGCCGACATTCAGCCTCTATACCACAGCTACCACGTTGGCGGGTGGCGAGATCGTGATGGCGCCGCGCCGCGAGAACTTTGACCTGGACGTTTCGGCGATCATCGCCGCGTTGCGGGAGGACACCAAGCTCATTATGGTGTGCTCGCCCAATAACCCTACCGGCAACTATGTGCCGCGTCGAGATATAGTAAGCTCTCCTCGACACTGGACGGCTCGTCGTGGTGGACGAGGCCTATATCGAATTCGCCGGGGACGAGGCACTGGCCGAAAGCTCGATCGCGCTGGTTCCTGAGCATGACAATCTAGTCGTCTTGCGGACTTTCAGTAAGTGGGCCGGACTGGCAGGTATGCGACTGGGATACGGCGCGTTTCCAGTATGGCTCGTGCCGCACGTGCGCAAGCTCCAACTCCCCTTTGAGGTGAATCTGGCGGCTCACATAGCTGCCCACGAGACACTGGCCGACCTCCCTTTCTTGCAGGAGCGCATCCGGCAGATTATTGTCGAGCGAGAGCGGCTGTGCCAGATGCTGTCTACCCATTCGTTTCTGCGCGCGTTCCCGTCACGGGGAAACTTTGTGCTACTTGAAATAACCGATCCCGACTTGCCGTTGTCAGAACTGCGCCAGCACATGGAAGCAAACGGCATCCTCATTCGCTATTTCCGCACGCCCGATTTGGCTCGCCACGCTCGAATCACTGTAGGCACGCCGGAGCATACCGAGGCCATAGACACCGTGCTCACGCAAATCGGCAAGGCGCGGATGGCCGCCACAACCGCCAGCATCGCCCACTGACTACCGGACGATCATATCGGCAATCTGATCAGCTATGGCTTCCAATCTTGTTCCAATTTCCATCTCGTACAGTTCTTGCAAGTCGTGATCCCACCGGTGGACACTCCGGGACATGACAGCAATAACCGAGAACAAGAGTGAGGCACATGCATATTCTCGTCGTAGAGGATGAAAAGCGGCTGGCTGCGCTGCTCCGCCGTGTTCTGGTGGAGGAGCGCCACGTCGTGGATGTAGCGCACGACGGTGCCACCGGACTGGGGATGATCCTCGGTAGCAGCTATGATCTTGTGGTACTTGATCTGATGCTGCCGGAGATGGATGGGATGAGCGTCTGTCGCGAAGTGCGTAAGGCCAAGATTGATGTGCCCGTTCTCATGTTGACGGCGCGCGGCGCGGTTGAGGACAAAGTAGCCGGTCTGAAAATCGGCGCCGACGATTATCTGGTCAAACCCTTCGCAATGGAGGAGTTTCTGGCTCGCGTCGATGCGCTGTTACGCCGGCGAAGCAGGCAGCTCGACGGCTCGTCACAGCTCCAGGTGGCAGACCTCTCACTGGACCTCCTGCGGCACGAGGCCAACCGCGGCGGCCGTCCTATCGAGCTTACCGCCAAGGAGTTTGCGCTGCTCGAATATCTCATGCGCCATCCCGGGCAAGTGCTCACCCGAACACAGATTCTCGATCACGTTTGGGGGTATGATTTGGACACCCTCTCCAATGTCGTCGATATCTACATCCACTACCTCCGGGATAAGATCGACCGCGGCCCCTCGCAGCCGCTCATCAAGACGGTACGCGGGGTGGGCTACAGGATCGAGTCATGAGAAGTACTCCTCCAGGTAATGTCTCCGACACCGAGCTGCAAGGCGCCGAAGAGTCCCCACTTACTTCCGGCGTGCGACGGTTGCGCGAGGCGCTTCGACAAACTACTAGTCCACTGCAGCGGCTGCGCCACGGCGACCAGCCGGGAGCGGCAATCTCAGGCGCCTCCGCCGCGATGTTCTCGACTATTCGCAACCGTCTGATCGTCTGGTACATCGGCGTCCTGGCCGCTATCCTCCTTATCGTAGGCATCGTGCTCTACGTCGCCATGCAACAGACGCTTGTTGGCAATGTCAATAACAATCTGGCCACCACCGCACAGATAGCGAGCCGTGTCTGGCAGCAGAATATACTGGATCGGGGCGATCTGACACCACTGTGCCAGGATGGAGGGGCAAGCAGTATTTTTCAGAGCGACGTCGAATCACTGGGCATCTCTTACACTTTATATGTCGCTTGTTTCAACTCAACGGCTAACTTATATGGTCCGGCTACAAGTGGTTCGGCTACAAATTGCGCAAATTCCCCCTCTCAAAATTCGCAAAGTGTTTGCCAGTTCCTTACGAATACTTCCCTGGCGCATGTGGCTCTCTCCAGCAGCACTGGCGCCGCAACCGATCGCGTTACCATCTACGGTCTCGGCACCCTGCAGCGTTATGCCCAGGTCGTCTACGGACCGGATGGCAGCATCGTCGGGATAGTGGAGACCGCCACACCTATCAACGGGCAACTTCAGGCGCTAAATACGCTGGGCACACTCCTGCTCATTTGTGGTCTACTGACTCTGCTGGGCGCGACCGCCGGAGGCATCTTCCTGGCGCAGCGCGCTTTAGAGCCGGCCCATTTGGCGTTCCGGCGCCAGCAAGAATTCATCGCCGACGCTGCCCATGAGCTACGGACGCCGCTGACGCTGCTGCGAGCAAACGCCGAGGTGTTGCTGCGCGGGCGCGAGCATCTGAATGATGACGACGCACTCCTGCTGGAGGACATCGTCGCCGAATCGGCGCACATGGCGGGCCTGGCTAACAACCTGCTGACGCTGGCTCGTCTGGACGCCGGACAGGGATCGCTGAAGCGTGACGTGGTAGACATGGCGGAGATCGCCGCCGATTTGATACGGCAGGCTCGGTCGTTTGCCTCCGAGCAGCAGGTAACGCTCAGTATGGTACAGCCGGCAGGTCCGGCGCTGGTGCTGGGCGACGAGACATTGCTCAGAGAGGCAACTCTGATTCTGATCGACAACGCCATCAAATACAACAAGCCAGGAGGCAGCGTCACCGTTACCGTAGAGACCGGGCCGCGAGAAGTCACTGTCGTGGTGCGAGATACTGGCGTCGGAATACGAGCCGAGCACCTGGCGCATCTGGGCGAGCGATTTTACCGGCCGGATAAGGCGCGATCACGCGAGATGGGTGGTGCCGGGCTCGGCCTTTCCATCGCCCGAAGTATCGCAACTGCGCACTCCGGCTCGTTGTCTCTCACCAGCGTACCAGGAGAGGGGACAAGCGCCGTGGTGACTCTAGCAGCAGTACAGGCGCTCGATATAGATCAGGCATAGGACGAGGAGCACGATAGTATGCAAAGCGGCAGACGCCGCCAGGTACCGTGCGCGGTTCATGAGAATATTCAAATCTTGTTCCAATACTCCTCCTATTCCATGCTGATACGCTATTGGTGATAGCGATGAGGCAGAAAGATACCATTACATAGTCCACTCGCCGAGACCTAGGCGAAAAATCAGGAGGCATCATTTCGCTATGGAACCCAACCAACCTTACATCCCGTCGCAGATGAATCCAGCTGAAGATCAGACTATAGGTCAGACTCCGTCTGTCGGACCTATCACCTATCCGAATCCACCTATCCGAACACCATCTATCCGAGTCCTGAAATCTATACTCCAAGCACGTTATACGGCAGCCCTACCAGTAGTATGGCGCCCTTCCCCCCCGATGCCCCCAAACGGAGGGGAATGGGCACCATCCTTTCCGCTTTAATCGGCGCTCTGGTCGCCGCCGCATTGCTTCTAGGGGCCTTTGCGCTGGGTCATTCTACCAGCAATGCTGCCTCCTCTACTACCAGTAGCGGGGGCAGCGCGAGTACTGTTGCGGGACAGGTTGTCGCTCCTACTGTGGCAGTCCCGGCCACCGCGGCGGACCTACAGCAGACGGTCATCAATGTGGTAAATACCGATCAGCCGTCAGTCGTGGAAATCACCGGGCAGAGTAGCCAGGGCGAAGATATCGGCTCCGGCGACGTCGTTCGCTCCAACGGCTATATCGTAACCAATGATCATGTCGTCAACGGGTTTGGCAACTTCATGGTCACACTCGCCAGCGGATCTCAGCTCTCGGCTTCGGTAGTTGGTGAGGATCCCGGCGATGATCTGGCTGTCCTCAAGGTCTCGGCGAGCAATCTTCGGGTCCTTCCTTTCGCGAATTCGAGTAAAGTCCAGGTGGGTGCATTCGTGGTAGCCCTGGGCACTCCACTTGGGCTTCAATCTTCAGCGACCTTTGGCATCATCAGCGCGCTTAACCGTACCGCCAGTGAGGCCTCGTCAGGCACCGGGGCAACGCTCACCGGGCTGGTTCAGACCAGCGCACCTATTAATCCCGGCAACAGCGGCGGCGCACTGGTTAATCTACAAGGCCAACTGGTAGGCATTCCCACACTCGGCCAAACGAACAACGAGACTGGCACTCAGGCCGACGGCATCGGCTTCGCGATACCCTCCAATCGGATCTCTTATGTGGTAAACCAACTGATCTCCAGTGGACACATTACCGCCACTGGTCAGGGCTTTCTCGGCATTCAGGGCGAAGACGTCACCCCACAGCTGGCATCGTTAGACAACCTCTCGGTACAGAGTGGCGTGCTGGTAGCTGGATTCAGCAACGACTCCGCCGGCAAGAGTCCTGCCCAACAAGCGGGTATTCAGCAGGGAGACGTCATAGTCGCGGTCAACGGCACTCAGGTCTCTAGTAGCACCGATCTAGCGGGCATACTACTCAACGACGCGCCGGGAACCAAGTCTCGGTCACTGTGGCGCGCGGATCGAGCCAGAAGACATTCTCGGTGAGCCTGGGAGAGCGCCCAGCGAATGGGTAGTGGGCGCGGTATTCGTATTCACGTAAATGAGTGGGTGGGGAAAGGACTTCCACCCACTCATTTACGTGATGGCCGTCACGAGCGCGTAGAGTGCGAAAGCGAGCAATATAGCTCCTGAGATATAGCCTACCAAGCGCATCCACATAGGTGTAAACCGGGATCGGAGTGTATTCACCATGCCGCTGAGAATGAGCCACCATAAGGCAGAGCCAAGGAAGATACCGAGCACGGTAACTCCAGCTATCACTAGAGTAGTGTTTTTCTCTCCGACAATGCCGATGCCAGCGAAGATAGCAATGAACGAGAGGATGGTGGTTGGATTGGCCAGGGTCAGCAAGAGAGTGCCCGCATAGGAAGCGATGAGGCTGGTACCGGCGGTGGTTGCCTCTGCCTGGGTAGCCGGAGCAGTCATTATGGTTCGTACACCCAGCCAGCAGAGGAATCCCGCGCCGATCAGGTGGATCCACAAGCTCTGACCAATAAGCAGCGACGAGATCACGCCTAGGCCAAACGCGGCTACCGCGCCATAGAGCATATCCGCGGTAGCCGCTCCCAGGCCCAGCACCAATCCGGCTAGGCGCCCGGCGATCAACGTGCGCCGGATACACATAATGCCGATAGGACCAACCGGAGCGGCAATTGAGAATCCCAGAATGATCCCCCGTACAAGGGACAGCACAATGGTCTCGATGGTCATGGCGGCTCTCCCGTTCTTGGTAATCTGTGTCCCTCTACTTTATGCCCGCCTCGGTCGGGATGAGAGACATCCTGCTGTAACACAAAAAGCCCGCCGGATCGGTGGATCCGGCGGGCGCTGGCTCAACTGGTTTACTTTCCAACCAACAACACAGTGCAGCTATCCAGATCCGCTGAATGGCTGCTGGCGCTGCTGCAGAGTAGTATGTCGCGCGGCGGCGTTGTTACGATTGTGCGCTGGCATCTGCGATCTCCAGTTAGTCGGTAAAGATGATTGTCACAACTATATCACATCAGGGGAGCTGAGCAGACAGGCACATCGCACATTGACACTGTTTGCGCACCTCACGTACCATTGTTTTGGATAGACACCGCGTGGCCACAAGAAACCAGAAACCTAACGAGAACAGTCATAACTGGCCGGTGCTGGTGCGGCGGCGGTAGCCGCCTAGAGATGCCACGCGGGATATGGGGAGAGGAATGAGCGAGAGCCAGAAAGCCGACATGAGCAGTATCGGTATTATTTACCGCGAACGATCGCCGGAGGCGGCTGCGCTCGCACTTCTGCTGACCGAGCAACTCCGTACGACGGGCAGGAGGGTATGGAGTTCCAGCCGAGGGCAGGAGGGATACATTAGAGGCTCACTACCCGATACCGGCACAGTATTTGTTCTCGGCGGTGATGGTACCATTCTCTCGGTAGCACGGCTTTGCGCTCCGGCCAACATTCCCATCCTGGGCATCAACTTTGGCAGAGTCGGCTTTCTTACCGAGCTTGAGCCGGGAGAAGTAGAGGAGAAGTTACCACGCTACTTGAATGGCGATTACTGGATCGACGAGCGCTCGATGCTCCACGCCGAGGTTGCCGGTGACGGTGGACCCGAGCATCTGATCGCGCTCAATGATGTGGTGGTTGTTCGGGGCGGTGAACCGCGCGTCATTCGCTTGAATATCTGGATCGACGAACATCTCTACCACTCGACGGTGGCCGACGGCGTGATCGTTTCCACCGCTACCGGATCAACTGCGTACAACTTGGCGGCCGGTGGCCCTATACTCCATCCACAGGTGAAGAGTAACGTGATTACACCGATTGCGCCTCACCTGGCAGCCGACCGGTCACTGATAGTAGAACCTGGCTCGGTCATAACACTTGAGCTTGGAGGCGATTCCGGCACAGCACTGCTCTCGGCCGACGGACAGATTACGCGGCAGTTCGTCTCTGGTATGCGAGTTGCCGTTCGTGGCAATGCCCATGTGACAAAATTTCTGCGCCACCGGCCACCGACTTTCTTTTATCGCGTTCTTTCACGGAAGCTACGGGATAACCTGTGACATGCTGCTCGAACTAACGATCACCAATTTCGCCATTATCGACGAGCTCCGGCTAACCCTTGGGCCCCAGTTCAACGTCTTTACCGGCGAGACCGGCGCGGGTAAGTCCATCATTCTGGACGCGATTTCCGCGCTGCTAGGAGATCGCGTCACCAGCGACACCGTGCGAGCAGGCAGTGAGAGAGCCATTGTCGAGGGTGTCTTCGACATCGGTGCAGGGCGGAGTGGTAAGGCACGCATAGCACCTGTCACCCCGCTCGTCGCGCACGCAGAGCCCCAAACTGCTGTGCCGACGGACGAGACGGCGGAAACGTTGGCGGACGTCCTGGCACAGCTAGGTATAGACTCTGATGACGGCATGTTGATTCTTACTCGCGAGATACTGGCTTCCGGCCGGAGCATCGCTCGCGTTAATCGCCGCGCAGTCCCAGTAGCCGGCCTGCAAAATATCGCGCGTTTCCTGATCGACATACATGGTCAGAGCGCACACCTGGAGCTACTTCGTCCCGAACAACATATCCGATACCTGGATCGTTATGCCAATACCGTCGAGCTACAGGGCCAAGTGGCATCGCTGTACCAAGAGTGGCGCCAAACACGCCGAGAACTGGAACGGCTGCGACGAGACGATCGCGAAACTGAGCGACGAGTCGAGCTCCTGAAGTATCAAGCCGGCGAGATTGCTGCAGCCAAGCTCCGCCCTGGCGAATTAGAAGACCTGGAGATCGAGCGTCGCCGCCTTGCCAACGCCGAACGCCTTGGTGAGCTATCGACGACAATCTATAGTACGCTTTCTGGGAACGGCGACGCTGAAGTCGCCGGAGCCATCGATCAAATTGAGGTAGCCGGCCGCGCTCTGGGAGACCTGTTGCGGCTGGACGATACGCTGCGGGAACAGGAACCGGCACTTGATCAAGCCCTCTTCCTGCTGCAGGATGTCGTCCTTAGTATACGATCGTACCAAGAAGAGATTGCTGGGGATCCACAGCGCCAGGCGGAGGTTGAGGAACGGCTGGACCTCATTACTAAGCTGCGGCGCAAGTATGGCGCCAGCATCGACGAAATATTGGCCTATGCGGAGGCGTCACGACTTGAGCTAGAAGAGCTGACTCATCGTGAAGAGCGCACCGCCGAACTGGAGAAGCTGGAACAGAGCCAGAAAGGCCAAATCGGTAGAGCTGCGGAAGAGTTATCGCGCCGGCGCTATGAAGCCGGCAAGCAACTGGCGGCTGCCATGGAGCGAGAGCTGGATGATCTCAACATGCGGCGGGCACGTTTCCAAGTTCAGATGCTCCAGCGCCCTGATCCAGAGGGAGTTACGATTTCAGCCGAGACCAAGGGCCAGAATGCGGTAGTGAATCAGTCCCTCCTAGCTCCTGGACGCTACGCATTTGGCCCAACCGGTATTGATACAGTAGAATTTTTGCTCGCGCCTAATCCTGGCGAGCCACCCAAGCCGTTGGCCCGCATTGCATCTGGCGGTGAAACGTCCCGCCTAATGCTGGCGCTGAAGACTATCCTCGCTCGAGCCGACGTCGTTCCCACTCTTATTTTTGACGAGATTGACAGCGGCATTAGCGGCCGTAGTGGCCAGATAGTGGGCGAGAAGCTCTGGCAACTGAGCCGCACACACCAGATACTCTCAGTCACCCATCTACCGCAAATTGCTGCGCTAGGCGATCGCCAGTATCAGGTAAGCAAGGTGACGGACAGTGAACGAACCACAGTAGAGGTGCGAGACCTTTCCACCCAGGAGCGTGTCCGCGAAGTCGCTCAAATGCTCGGCGGAGCTGATAGCCAGGCTGCGCGCGCGAACGCGGGGGAGCTCATCGAGCGTGGGCGTCATTGGAAAGCGACCCAAGCCCAGACATACCAACTGGCTTGACAAGGCTTCTAGTGGTCACTATCATGCTGGCAAGGTCATAGGCGGAGGAGGGAGCGAAGCGACACATGCTGTACTGCGTGAAATGTCAAAAAGGACTGCCAGACGGAACCATCTTTTGTGACTACTGCGGCAATGAGATAGCCGACGGCTCCTCGGTGACGACTGCAGCTACTCTGCCTGATTTGAGACAGGGCGGGCGTCCGCGCGCGGAAACTGAAACACGGCGTCACGCACAGGCAGACGAGCCGTCGCACGAACCGGCCAGCTCTCTCTCAAGCGCAGCCCCCCCTCATCCTCTACCAATCGAGTTACATCCTCAAACGTTGAATACCGCACCTCCACAGGGATCGAACGGTTCCGTACCTCACGAAGAGAAAACAAGCTCTGCTCGACTCATCCAACTTCGACTGGGCCGGGATGTCTTCGAGCTGTCGGGGCAGAGCAGCTATCTTGTGGGGAGGCATGATCTTGATCAGCAGCTGTTTCCAGACATCGATTTACATGATTGGGACGGAGCCGCTGCTGGTGTCTCCCGCCGGCACATAATGATTCGAGTCATCGGCAACGTCGTCTCAATCGAAGATTTGGAGAGCCGCAACTCGACCATTCTAAATGGCTACCGTTTGTTTCCCCACCAGCAATACCCACTGGTTGACAATGATGAGGTAAGATTGGGAGACATTACTTTACTGGTCAGGATTCTCTCTATTAATTGAGCGATATAGCGTTGTACTTTACCGAAGAAAGAGACGTGAGCTGCCATGGCTGATAGGACCATTCGTGTCGTCGTCCATGTGTTGGACGACGAACCGTTCTTAGCCGATATCGACGAGCTCCCCGATCCAACCGCCACCTGCGTACGTTTCAAGAATCCGACCACGCGTGATTTTAAGCAAGTGAAATGGACTATGGGCCCAGTACAGTCGGTGATCTTTTCGATGTCCCGAATCACCTTCATCGAAGTGCCAATCATACCCGGCGACGTCCAGGGCTTTGTCAAGAGCTAGTATCGGTAGCGCTTAAACCCCTTGCGCCAGGCGATCTGCCAGCTGAAACGGCAGTCCCTTGGCCTGTATTTTTCGCTTGGTGTTTTCCACATCGTAACGAACGCGGCGAAATTCAAAGCCAAGCTGGCTATCGTAAATCAAATAGGAGGCGCGCGCGTCACCATCGCGCGGCTGCCCAACGCTGCCAGGGTTTATGATGGCCCGGTGGCCAGCCGGCACCATCCACAGTCCAGGTGCCGGCGTCACGCGAATACACGATGTGGCTGGCGGATAGTAACTGCTCTGCTCGCCGCGCTCATCCTCAAGCGCGTTCCGAGATGGGCCACCGGGGGTTGCCATTGCCAGGGCAACGCTCGGTTCCATCGCACGCCGAATAGGTGCGGAAATTGCCTCTGATGCCAACAATGGCTGCAAGAAGATGGTCGGCAGATGCGAGTGGCCCACGACGCAAAAGATCGTCTCAAAGGCGGAGAAGTTTGCGGCCGCCACCGAGGTAGTAGTGAGGTATTCCCAGATTGGATTGAGTGGACTACCGTGTGCCAGGGTAAAGTCGCTAATACGCGTCGTTTCGGGCAGCAGATGGAGATACCGCTGCTCATCAGGCTTGAGCTGGTTGCGAGTCCAACGAGCGGAGGCAGCGGCTCCCTGGCTGAAGTCGGCTAGATCAAGCTTGCCGATGGCAGCCCAGTCGTGATTGCCTGGGATACAGATATCACAGGCGGAGCGAACCCGACGAACGCATTCGCCAGGTTCCGGACCATATCCCACGATATCACCCAGGCACCAGATCTGGTCCATCGAAGATCCATACTCACGATTTACCCGCTCGATGTCGTTTAAGACCGCAGACAGTGCCTCATCATTTCCATGGATGTCCGACAAGATCGCGTAGCGCATCGCTATGAATACTCCAGCCAGTTCGTACGTGACACACTGCGTCTCTCGCGCGGCAAGTTTCTTGCCGTTTCCAGCATGGTTTCACACTTTTGCCAACTCGGTCTTATCTCGGTACTGAGTCTGCTGCCGGCTGCTAGCCTGGTTATCCTCGTGCGCGAATTGATCGACCGGCATAGTCCACTCTACTACCGCGGCTGCCCAGGTCAGGCCGGCTCCGAACGCTACCATGCCCAGACGTGCGCCTGGATAGATGCGTCCCTGATCGATTGCTTCACACAGCGCGATGGGAATCGCGGCGGCCGAGGTGTTACCGTAATTCTCAATATTGACAAACACCTTCTCCGGCGGCAGATTGAGTCGCTTCGACGCCGCCTCGATAATTCGCAGGTTAGCCTGATGTGGAATAAAGAGATCCATATCATCGGCGGTGAGACCCGCATTGGCGAGCGCTTCTTCCATCGCGGTACCCATTATACGAGTCGCAAACTTGAAGACATCGCTCCCTTGCATCTGCACAAAATTACGCCGATCGCGAATGGCTTCCTCAGTAGCCGGCTCCGCCGAGCCGCCGGCTGGAATCCACAACAATTCAGGACGCGCTCCATCGCTGCCGATGGTAAAGCCAAGCAGGCCTCCCGGCTGACTGCTCGCGCTCAGAACGACGGCGCCGGCGCCGTCGCCAAAGAGAACACAGGTCGATCTGTCGGTATAGTCGACGACCTTCGAGAGGACTTCAACGCCAATCACCAGGACATGTTTAACACTTCCCTGGGCGACAAACTGGTGCGCGACTGAGAGCGCATACAGAAATCCGCTGCAAGCTGCCTGTAGATCAAAGGCGCCGCACTCCGCTCCGAGGGCGTGCTGTACCAGATTCGCCGTGGAGGGGAAAGGGTAATCCCCACAGACCGTGGCGACGATGACGAGTCCCAAGTCCTTGCCTTCAATTCCGGCACGTTCGAGAGCCTGGCGTCCAGCAGCAATTGCCAGAGTCGAAGCGCTTTCGCCTGGGGAGGCAATGTGGCGCTGCTTGATGCCAGTGCGCGAGGTGACCCACTCATCAGTGGTGTCTACCATTCGCTCCATGTCGGCGTTAGTAAGGATTTTCTCCGGGACATACATCCCCCAGCCGGTGATCGCACTATACTGACTCATGATGCGGCTGCTGCCTTTCAATACGAGTTACCTACTTCTGCATCCTGATAATACCGTAATCATCGCCGACCCGCGAAATTACTAGAGATCGAGGGCGCCGTCCTCCATTCATACAGACTGACATGTCAATACACGCCGATATGCCTAACCGTTGAAAGTTTTCTTCCGTTGGCTATGACCGGTAACGCGGGTCGGCCTGGATCGAAGAAATTGTAGCACAGCCAGAAAGAGTTGCCGCGTGCTATGTGCGTTTTAGTCTCCCTTGTGGCGACTGGCAGCCGCTACGAAAGCCTGGAAAAGTCTCTGGCTACCAGGGTCATGCCTCTCCAGTTCTTCCGGGTGATACTGCACGGCCACCAAAAAAGGCGCATCCGCCGTCTCCATAGCTTCAGCGACACCATCCTGGGCTACAGCCACCACGCTAAATCCCTGGCCCAACCGCTTGACAGATTGATGGTGAAAACTGTTGACATCGATACGGTCACTCCCCAGGATACCCGCTATTGTTGAGCTCGGATCGAGTCGTATGTCGTGGGCAATATGGCTGCGTGCTTTTCCTTCGGCCAGATGATCAAGTCCACTATGCAGCTGCGTCGCGATATCCTGGTAGAGACTGCCCCCAGCCGCAACATTGAGCACCTGCATACCTCGACAAATGCCGAACGTCGGAAGACGCCGTTGCAATGCCCACTGCGCCAATTCCAATTCCAGGCGGTCGCGCTCGGGGTCGAGAGACACACACTCGGGTATCGCGTCTTCGCCGTAGAAAGTGGGATCGACATCACTGCCACCAGCGAGCAACAAACCGTCGAGCTGGCTTCGGATGGTCACAAGAGCGTCTGCGCTGGACATAGGTGGGATCAGAACCGGTGCACCGCCGGCACGCTCAATTGCCTGTACGTACGCCTGGTTACTTGCGTAGATGGGACGCTGGGTATCGGCGCGCACAAAAGCAAAACAAGGGATACCAATGATCGGCTTCCGCATCGTCTACCCTTCTCCATACTTTGCTGTCTTCTGATTATAGAGCTATTGTACCTCGGGGAGCCGCAAGAGCAACGCACGATCGCGACTGGCGCAGCCGCAGTTGCGAATGCTATGCTTCGAGTGCGCGGAGTTTTCACTGATCTGAGAGTAGCGCAACTGGTTCGTAGAGATTTTCGCGGTTTCTTCTCGCCAATTATCTTAGGCCTTCGAAAGCTTACCACGATGCGGCGACTCCAAGGGAGGCAAGCGTGCGACCCGATATTGTACCTGGTGCCAAGTTTCCCGATTATGAACTGACCGACCACACCCGAGTTCGTCGTCGCCTCAGCGAGTTGCAAGGCGGCAACCCCATGATCTTGGTACTCTCGCGGGGGCATTTCTGCCCCAAGGACCATCAACAACACCTGGTGCTGGCCAAGATGTACCCGCAGATCGCGGTCGCTTACACCGGCATAGTGACCATCTCAACCGACAATATCCTTGAGAGCAACGAGTTTCGAGACGCAGTAGGCGCACAGTGGACTTTCCTCTCGGATTCTGGATGCAAAGTGCAGCAGGATCTTGAGATACAGGAGTATACTGATCCCTACCACAATCCCATGACTCCGCATACGCTTGTTTTGGAGCCGGGGCTGATCATTTATTCCATTTACAACGGCTATTGGTTCTGGGGGCGACCCAGCCCTGAAGATCTGTGGCATGACCTTCGAGAGGTTACTCGTAAGGTGAGGCCCGATTGGGACCTTGAAGCACCCGGACTGCGGGAAAATTGGGAGACCGGTGACCAAAAACTCCACTATCCTTACGTGGATAAGGAAGCGCACGCCGCCCACATCGCCAGTTTGACTGAGCAGAGCTAAGCGCATCGCAGTGATAGCAAGACGGCTCTAGGCCACCAGGACCCCTATCCCGTGGCTTGGACATCGCACACTCTTCGGACATAAAATACAGGAAGCTATCCGGCTACTGCCGCTCTATCGCGATTGCCGCTCGTAGGCTGCCTGGTCACGAAACTGATGGCCGTTATGCAAGGGGGCAGTGTGATGACAAACTTTCGCCATTCGATGACGGCGGCGACGCGGCAAAATCGCCAGCCTGGAGTCGCGCTGATCACGGACCTTGGCCTGGAAGAACTGCGCGCAACCTTGGAACGCGCGCCAGTAGGCATCGCCCATGTCTCCTTTAACGGGCGGTGGGCATGGGTGAACGATCGCCTCTGCTCCATCGTAGGGTACAGCCGCGAGGAGATGCTTGAGCGCACCTTTGCGGACATTGTCTACCAGGACGACCTGGCCTCCCACCAGGCCAAGATCGCAGCTATGCTGCGCGGGGAGATCGAGTCTTTCGAGATGGATGAACGGTATCTCCGCAAAGATGGAACACTTGTCTGGGGATACCTGACGGTTTCTTTCATTCGCGACGCCGCCGAGAACCCACGACGCTTTATCTCAGTCATCGAAGATATCAGCGAGCGCAAGCGGCTTGAACGTGCGCTCACAGAGCGGGCGTGCCTGCTCGATCAGGCTTACGACGCCATGCTTGCTCGCAGCCTTGACGGGGTCATTCTCTATTGGAATAAAGGCGCCGAGGCGCTCTATGGTTACCCATCGGTGGAAGCAGTCGGGCAAATCAGCCACAATCTCTTTCACACCGCAGGTGTCACGGACTCCGAAGGGGTAGAGCCCGGCAGTATCGACGGCGCGTCCAGCGGCACTGAGATCATAGCTGCGCAGATGGAGGCGTTGGCTCTGGCGGGACGATGGGAAGGAGAGCTGGCGCACACTACTCGAGATGGACGCCAGATCGTCGTAGAAAGCCGCCAAAACGTCGTCGAAGATGGCGAAGGGCATGCCGTGGTGCTGGAAGCCAACCGCGACGTGACCGAGCGCAAGCGCTTAGAAGGCGAGCAGGCGCACATCAGGAATATCATTGGGCACGAGATGGGAACACCTCTTACGACTCTCAAGGCCCGCATGCAGCTTCTCCGGCGACAAGTAGAGCGGGAGGCGGACGACGGGAACGGTGCCCTAAGCCCCAGAGTCGCCGAGCACCTTAACGCGATGCAGCGGGCGATGGGCCAGGTCGAGCGACAATTGAACGATCTGCGCACGGTGGTTCATGTGACACAGGCAGACCTTACGATCGAACGTGAGCCGTGCGACCTGCCGGATCTGTGCCGCGATGTCGTAGAGGAACATCGTCTCATCAGCGGGCACAGCATCGATTTAGCGCTTCCCGCTACCCCAGTATGGGTTCTGGGAGACAGTGGACGTCTACACCAGGTACTGGCCAACCTCCTCTCCAACGCACTCAAGTACTCGCCCAAGGATCGCCTCGTGGACGTCACTGTCGATCCGGAGACCGATACTGGATATGCCACGGTCGCGGTACGCGACGGCGGTCCGGGAATCCCACCCGATGCGCTCACCCACATATTTGATCAATTCTACCGTGTGCCAGGCATCCAGGCTCGGAGTGGGGGCGGGGGATCCGCAGGCAATATGGGTCTGGGACTCTTCATCGCTAAAGCTATTGTCGAGCAACACGGAGGAACCATCTCGGTCACAAGCCAGGTGGGCCACGGCTCGACCTTTCGAGTCTCGCTGCCGGTCGTACCTCCACCCGGGGAGACGCAGTCAGCGTGATGAGTCAGTCCCATTCGTCTTTTGTCTCGCCGGAGAGGTTCTGCATCGACGAATAGGGCACTACTTCGTAGCCTGCTTTGTATCAATTCAGGCAAAGCTGCACGTCTGCTTGGGTTCGGCTGGTAGCCGCTGTCGTCTCCCGAAGCAGCCCTT
>CAWENW010000015.1:0-72755 GCA_963810535.1 uncultured Chloroflexia bacterium | reverse complement strand
GAAACCGATGCTCTATCCCCTGAGCTACAGCCCCAGACATTTCCAGGAAATTCGTGGATTTGTGGCTACCATCTAAGCGGAGCATTTTGGGGTATAACCGTTGCTCCGAGAGTGGGTAACTCTTTGTCTTGCGACCAAAAAAACCACCGGCTCTGACGGATTGATTGTACCCCACTCCACCTAGACGTGCAAGCATGCAGCAAAGAGCCACTGAGCGATGGCGACCTCAGATGGCGACCTCAGTGGGTGTTGGAACAGCGGTGCAGGTTCGGCAAGTTGTATAACGACGTGGACCACAACGAACTCACTTGGTCTCTTGCAAAAGGATGACGCTTCGTGCCAAGCCGAGCCAGCCGATCTCTCACGACCCAGCAGGTGCTGACCCTGCTTGCGGAAACGCCGACACGCATCGCTGCGCTTACCGCCGGTCTGGCGCCGGCCGAATTGTATACCAGCCCCAACCTCGATGAGTGGTCCGCCAACCAGGTGCTTGCCCATCTGCGGGCATGTGCCGACGTATGGGGCGACGCTATCGCGGTGATCATCGCCGAGGACCGGCCAACCCTTCAAGCGGTCAATCCCCGCACCTGGATCAACCAGACGGACTATCTCAAGCAGGAGTACCGGTCGTCGCTCGATGCCTTTGCTGCCCAGCGGTCCAATCTCATGGCCGTCTTGGAGCCGTTACCGCCCGAAGGCTGGTCACGTGCGGCTACCGTGCTCGGAGCGGGCAGACCACTCGAGCGCACGGTGCTGAATTACGCGCAGTGGCTGGCGAGCCATGAGCGCCCGCACATCAAGCAGATTGAACGCATCGTCAACGCGCTGCACATGAGGGGATGATCGAATGCGCCTTATCATCGTGCTGGTTGCGGTAGTTGCCATCGGTACCATGGTTCTCCTTGGTCAAGCAATCGTACACTTGTTTCTGGTACCAGTTTTCCGTGGTCTCTAAGAAGTGTGTTTGGTATTGGATGCCGCCGATCTCCAGACCGGGCCGGCGGAGCAGTGAGCAGAGTAGATTGCTAGACGGTGAGATGATGAAACTTTTTTCGTGGAACGTGAACGGCATTCGCGCGGTCGTCAAGAAGGGTTCACTGCAGCAACTCGTTAAAGACTATGCTCCCGACATACTATGTCTGCAAGAGACAAAGGCCGAACGCGGCCAGGCCGAGGTCGATTTTTCTGGCTACACCGAATACTGGAATTCAGCCGTCAAGAGAGGTTACAGCGGCACAGCGATCTTTTCAAAGGCGCAGCCGCTCAGGGTAGTCAACGGTTTATCAGAGCCTATCATTGAGCAGTACGATCTCACCGAAGACGGCTATGGCGACCCGAACTCTGAAGGGCGGGTGATTGCCGCTGAGTACGACGGTTTCTGGGTTGTGACAGTCTACACGCCGAACGCGAAGGATGACCTCAGCCGGTTAGAGCTTCGGCATAAGCACTGGGATCCAGCATTCTTAGCCTATTGCAAGGAACTAGAACAGACGAAGCCAGTTATTTTCTGTGGTGATTTAAACGTTGCACACACCGAGCTGGACCTAGCCAATCCAAAGCCCAATGAAGGCAAGAAGGGTTTCACGCGCGAAGAGCGTGAAGGCTTCCAGGCCTTTATTGACGCTGGTTTCGTTGACACGTTCCGCCTGTTCAAGCAGGGTAATGGCTATTATACCTGGTGGAGCCCCTTCGCCAATGCCCGAGCGAGGAACGTCGGCTGGCGCATAGACTATGTTATGGTATCGGAAAGCCTCAGAGCCAAGGTCAAGGGTGCCGACATTTACCCTGCCATCATGGGCTCTGACCACTGCCCGATTTCAATCGAGCTTGCCATCTAACTTGAGTAAGTGTTTGACATTAACACCAGGGAGCGCCGGCAGATTAAGGGGCTGACAGCGAGAGACAATCACTGAACGCTAACACACTCACTATTTCCCCTGCTTGACACAGCTCCTAACAGCGAGATAGACTGCTGGCGAGTAAGCCAGTAGAGGCTCCCTGAAGAGGCAATTATCAAAAATAAGCGCTTCCCACATCAATATCATCCAGGCGTAGACTTCGTGTCTATCGCTGTAAGGCGGGCAAGGCAACTGTCCTGTTCAACCGAATCCTCACAGACGCGTTGAATGCGCTACTGCTTCCAATTCATTGGCACAACCGAGGAGCAGTGCACCTATCGGGAACTGCCGAGTCGCCTTAAGATTTGGACTGGTGCGGGATAATCCGGGAAGGAGATGCAATGTTGCCGGCGTGGCCAGGAGGTCGATGCATGGTAGCGTTGCGTGAGACATGAAGTGTCCCTATTGTGGCTTTCACGAGTCACGCGTGACTGATTCGCGAGATCAAGGTGGAACTATACATCGACGCCGTCGGTGCGAGCATTGCTTCCAGCGATTTAGTACGGTGGAGAGTGTGGTGCTGCCCGAATTGATGGTGGTTAAGCGAGATGGTCGCCGCGAATCATTTCGCCGAGAAAAGATGTTTCAAGGATTACAGCATGCTTGTCAGAAACGCCCGATTCCAGTGGGACAGCTTGAAGCTATCGTCGAGGAGATCGAAGACGAGCTCTATAAGATGGGGCAAGCGGAAGTAGAAACACGAGTTATCGGCGAGATGGTCATGGAGCGATTACGCAAGTTGGATGATATCGCGTTCATACGATTCGCCAGCGTGTATCGGTCCTATCCTGATATACAGGCAATGCGTCAGGAAATGGATCGTATTATCGAGAATGAACAGACGTTGACCAAGCCCAAGTCGAGTTAGAGCAAGCACTAGTATAGACAAACCAGGAGTGTTGCAGCCCATGAGTAACGTACTTCCCGACGCCACGACTCCATTTGGTCGGCAGGTAGCCCAGCGTCTTCAGGAAGAGCCGATTGGCTGGCTCACTACTGTTGGGGCAGACGGCACGCCACAGCCCAATCCGGTCTGGTTCTTCTGGGATGGAGAGCAATTGCTGGTGTATAACCAGCCGGGCGCCAGACGCCTGATAAACATTCAGCGGAATCCCCATGTGTCTTTTCATTTCAATAGCGACGATGGCGGCGGAAACGTCGTGGTCGTTACCGGCATGGCAGAAGTAAGTCCCGACGAAAAGCTGGCCAGCCAAGTACCTGGATACGTCGAGAAGTACCGGCAGAGGGCTATAGAGGATGATCTTGGCGACATAGAGAGCATGGCGAACCAGTACTCTGTGGCGCTGCATATCCGGCCAACCCATATTCGTGGCTTTTAGTCCCATCCAGCCAGCGTGACATATGTTGCCGGTAAGCCGCCACTGGCACTGGCGGCTTACCGGCCATTGAAGCAAGTTAGCGATGCTTACGCAGAGTTACTTTCACCTCATGCCCGCCAAGCTTGGCCGCTGGAATGATCTCAGTATAGCTACCTGCTGGATGCTTTGTCTCACCTTCCGGTGAATCGGCGCCCCGCACCTCAATCGCAAGATTTCGCGTAAGTGTCTCCTCAGACAAGTAGTCGCGATATCGATCTACTACCTCGGCGAGATCGGCATCCAACTCGAGACGAGTATCTATTGAATCCTCGATAGCCAAGTTGGCACGCTTGCGCACGTCCTGAAGCAAATGCGTCAGATCCCGCGCCAAGCCTTCGGCGCGCAACTCAGGTGTGAGCAAGGTCTCCAACACCGCCACATAGCCGCGCTCTTCCGCTGCCACATAGCCTTCGCGAGCACTTGCTTCAATCTCGACGTCATCGCGTGATAGCTCGATGGCCTCTCCCTCCACTGTGAGGGATAACCTACCAGTTTCCTGCAACATGCGGGCCGCCGTTTGCATAGCCGGTATGCCTCCTGATCGCAGCGCCGCCAGCACCTTCGGGAGAAGTTTGCCAAATCGTGGACCGAGCACCCCCATTTTGGGCTGAACGGTGAACACAAGCATATCGCTATCACGCGGAAGCAGCTCCATGCGTTTGACATTCAACTCCTCACGAACCTGGTCGGCAAGCCGCTCCAGGCTGGCACGTTCCTCATCCGACCTCACACGCACATAGATGACCGAGAGCGGCTGTCTGACTCGAATCTGGGCCTTCTCACGAGCCGCGCGGCCCAAGTTGACCAGGCGCATCACTAGGGCGGTCTCATCGCGTAATCGCGGCGAAATGAGCGTGGCATCCACAGGGGGCCAACTACATAGGTGCACGCTCTCCAGTGACTGGCCGTCGATTCGGCGCACCAGGTTCTGGTAGAGCGACTCCGCAAGGAACGGCGTAAACGGCGCCAATAGCTTGGTTATCGTAACCAGACACTCGTAGAGCGTCAAATAGGCGGCAATCTTGTCGGCATCTTCCTCGCCCTTCCAAAATCGCCGGCGGCTCCGTCGTACATACCAGTTTGACAGGTTCTCAATCAGCTCTGAGATTCCATCGGCGGCCTGCTTGGCGTCGTAGACCGCGAGCGCGTCCTGCGCCTTCTGCACTGTCTCCTGCAAGGCAGAAAGAGCCCACCGGTCAAGATCGCTACGCTCACTCACCGAGAGTCTGCGCGTCATTGGATTGAAATCGTCAATGTTAGCGTAGGTAACAAAGAACGAGTACATATTCCAGAGCTTGTCCAGAGGCGAGCGCACCTGCATCCAGAGATCGCTTAGGCGAGGCGGCTCGCTGCGCTCGCGAGCAGATGCAGCCTCCTCCTCAGTGGGGATTCGAGGAAACCGGGCATTCTGCTCGGGGACGCTGGTCGCAAAGAGCCAGCGCATCGTATCGGCCCCGACAACAGCCGCGGCCTGGTCAAAGGGAATACTGTTCCCCTTGCTCTTGTGAAATTCTTCGCCATTCTGGTCCAAGAGTGTTCCGAAGCCCAATACTGTATTAAACGGCGCGCTATTTTCTATCGCCGCTGCCATGACCAAGAGAGCATAGAACCAGTTTCGGAACTGGCCCGCAAAGCCCTCAGTGATGAAATCGGCTGGGTACCATTCTCGCCAGTATTCGCGATTGCTGCGGTAGTGCAACGTAGAGAACGGAACGATGCCGGCATCGAGCCACGGATTGCCGACATCAGGTATGCGGCTGATTACGGAGTCACACTCCGGGCACTTGATCTTGACCATGTCAATCCAAGGCCGATGCGGCGTATGGCCTTCGAACTCATCCCAGCCTTGGACTGCGCGCTCGTTGAGCTCAGACTCGCTGCCGATAACCGTAAAGGTGTCGCACGACTCGCAGACGTAAATAGGCAGCGCCAATCCCCAATAGCGCTTCTTGGAGATCATCCAGTCTTCCATGTTGCGCAGCCAGTCCAGCTCGCGTTCCCGACCAAACGACGGTATCCAGGTCATAGTTGGGTCTTCAACCATGCGGATCAGCCGCTTCCGCAGATTATCACCTGAAGCTTGCAAGCTGCCCATTGAGATAAACCACTCATCTACCAGACGGAAGATCAATTCCGTCTTGCAGCGCCAGCAATGCGGATAGACATGTTTGTAGCTTTCGGTCTGATAGAAGTATCCCTTGCGACGCAAATCGTCAAAGATTGGGCGTGCCACATCGGAGACCTGCATACCGCTCAGCCAGTCGTAACCCGAAACGTAAACCCCACCTTCGTCCACGGGTGCCAGAACCGCCAGAGCGTTGCTTTTACCCAGGCCAAAGTCTTCCCGACCGCATCCGGGAGCGATGTGTACGATTCCGGTTCCCTCGGCTGCGCTTACCTCGTCCCAGGCGACCACACGATGTTCAGCTTGCGCGTTCTTCCAGGCCGGCAATTCATCGTAGGGACCGCTGTAGCGCCAGCCGATCAGCTCACTGCCCTGATAGGTCCCGACGATACGGGCCTCGCCGTGTTCGTGACCCTGCAGCTTCTTGAGCCTAGGCACGACCTCGTTGGAGAGATAGTAGTAGGATCCATCCTGTTCGACCTTTGCATAGGTCAGCTCCGGATTTACCGCAGCGGCGACATTGGCCGGCAGAGTCCAAGGTGTGGTTGTCCATACCAGGAGATACTCATTCGGACGGTCTACCAGTGGCAGGCGCACATAGACGCTGGTATGCTGCACCTCCTTACGACCTTCGTTGATCTCCATATCGGAGATCCCAGTAGCACAACGCGGGCACCATGGCATAACATCATGTCCGCGATAGAGCCAACCATTCTGCCAGCACAGCTTGAGGAAACCCCAGATAGTATAGTTGTTTTCCTCCGACATGGTGTAATACGAGTCGGCCCATTCCATCCACTCCCCGAGCCGGATCGACTGCGCCGCGATGATAGCGGAATAGTGAAGCACACGCTGCTTGCATCGCTCCACAAAATTTCCGATACCGTACTCCTCGATCTCATGTTTATTGTTGAACCCGAGTTCCTTCTCTACCTCCACTTCTACCCATAAACCCTGGCTGTCGAAGCCGTTCTGGTAGCGCTGGCGATAGCCACGCATCGTGTTGAAACGCTGCCAAAGATCTTTGTAGGTGCGACCCCAGGCATGGTGAACGCCCATGGGGTTATTGGCGGTAATCGGCCCATCGATAAAAGACCAGCGCTCGGGCGAGGAGTCATTGCGATGAAGATATTTTTGGAGTACCCCATGCTCATCCCACCACGCCTGCACTCCGTCCTCTAGAAGCGGATAATCGACGCGAGTGGGCGCGACTACCGGCTCAAAAAGCTGGCGCCGGATCTGGCGCGCCTTGCCACCTCGTCCGTTTTCGCGAACGGTGCGCGCACCTTCTTTCTTCACGGCGGCGGATACCTCCGCGCCTGTCTGTTTGGTACGGCGGCTTGAGGGGTGCCTGACTCCTTGGAATTATTTGCCATCGTCTATCGTATCTCCCCTTAACAGCTCTCCAACACCGTCAGTCGGGCCGGAGAGGTTTTCCGGTCTGCGGTTCACCTGGATACGGCAACACTAGAGCCTGGAGAGCGCCACAATCAATCGAGGCTATCCAGCAGGACTATCTCCATCCGCTTGTTCTGTTTCCCCTTGTTTTCCGTCTTAGTCACCTTGATACCACCAACCTCGCGGGTACTTTTTACGTGAGTCCCTCCATCGGCTTGCAGATCAAGACCAACGATCTCAACGATACGCACCTCGGTAATATCGGGCGGTAAGAGATTGATTTTCGTGCGTATCAGGTTGGGTATTTCAAACGCTTGCTCGCGAGGCAACGTATAGACCTTGATTGGATGATCGGCGTCGACGGCCTCATTGACACTGCGCTCGACGGCACGAGTCCACTGTGGCGTAAATTCGTCGGTGGCAAAGTCCATACGGGCGCGGTCGGCATACATCTGGCCACCGGTTACCTGTACGCCGAAGTCGCGAAAGATGATGCCGCAAAGCATATGAAGTGCAGTGTGCGTACGCATCATACGGTAGCGAAACTCCCAATCCAGCTCGCAGGTAACCGTGTCGCCAACTTTGAGCGGATGATCTCCATCGGGGGTAAGCTCGTGCCAGATGACGTTGTCATGGATGCGGACTCCAGTCAACGGCACCTGTTCGGCAGCACATACTAGCCATCCCCGGTCGGCAAGTTGACCACCGCCGCCGGGGTAGATAATCGTTCGATCCAGCGCCGCCGCGTTGGATTCCAGCGCAACCACTGCGGCCTCACATGTCCTGGCGTAGCTATCCGCGTGATAAATCCGCTCAGTTGGTACCATCGGTGTCTGGTGACCATGTGGCAAGGTTTGCATGTTCTCCACTCTCCTTCAACCAAAACCCTGGAACAACAAAAAACTCTCGCCCCTGTCAGGGGCGAGAGTTTATCCCGTGGTACCACCCAGAATTGACCAACGCCGTCGCTCAGTCGTCCAAGAGGTGAGCGCGGTGTAGCCCGCTCATAGGACACGTGTATGTCCATCCGCGTGATAACGGGCGGATCCGGTCACGCCTCAGTTCTCGGTCTCCCTCCCGTCGAGGGAAGGGAACAGCAGCGGGAAGGTTGGGTGACAGCTCAGGAATGATATTCGGCCTTGGCGCGCCATCCGATTTCACCAACCTCGGACTCTCTACTCGGCGCTGCGTAAAGCTTACTGGTTCCGTCGATGCTATTGGCGGCTCTGATCGTATGGCTTTGGCTGCTTGGCTCATGGTGGCCCGCACGCTAACCTGTCGCCTGATCATGCTTCATCGTCGACTAAACCGCGATAGGCGGCTTCCATCTATCGCAGTGTTACATAGAATCAGGGGGTATGTCAAGGACGCGGAAACCATGTTAACGTGTGCGAATCCTGCACTGATACTGCTGGATTGGGCCAGGAAGCCTCGCGATTCATAGTCAAGAGACGGGGGCGAGGTTGGGAAGATATGGGTAAACAAATGAGGAAGAGCCCATCGTCCGCGAATCGTCGCATGATGTGGCGCTGACACGGCGCCAGAAGAGGCGGTCTCATCGGTCGGACAAACGCTCTCCCATCACCATAGTGTATCCTGGCGCAAAGACGCCAGCCTTGCCATCGACTTCATCGATATCAAGCTCTACGATGACTCCAGCAAAGACGCCAGCCTTGCCAGCGATTCCCTCGCCGGAGAAGTCGGGCCAAGTAAGCGGAGACGAAAGGTCCCGCCAATTTTCGGAATCGGAGCGTGCTGAGCCGCAGGAGCGCGTGTCAAAGCCGGCCGACGAAGACCGCCGGTACCCGACGCTGGCCCGTATGGCTGCCATTGCTCGTAAGCCCACGTCCTCCCACCCGTCCGCTGAACCCGGGCCGGGCCGAATACAAGAGGACATCGACCTGGAAACGATCGGTCCCGACGAGGCCGGTCGGACAACGTCACGCAGCCAGCTAGATCGTGTCCGCCGACACCGACTTCTTATTGCGAAAATACACTCTCCCGCAGCCACTGCCAGAACCCGATCTGGTGCTTCCCGTCGCGGTGGTGGAGGCGGGTATTGCGGCTATTGCGGCACTTGTCGGCGCTGTATTGATCATGGCAGGTTCGAGTGCGGGCTTTTGGGTACTTGGCTTAAGTGGGATCGCTGGTATCGGCAGCTGGCTGGCTTACCTGTGGACGGGTGCGAACGTGGTCGAGCGAAAGCGGGCTGCAGCGGTATTGCTGGTATCACAGCTTGGTATACTGGCATGGAGCCTGGCCTTGCTTGGTCCCCTGGTCTCCCAATTGATGCTCGCTCCGATTTTGCTACTGCTGTCGCTACGCATGAGTAGCCGTAGGGTAGCCGCCTCCGGCACATTGATTGCGCTGGCTCTCTATCTGGTCTTTGAGATTCTGGCGTTACACCAATGGTTTCACCCAGTACTCCAGTTGAACAATTCTTGGCTGGCTGCGGTTAATAGCACATTTACTACCATAGGAACCATCTTTTTGCTCGTCGCCGCGTTGGATCTTCACACCAGCCGCAGCCGGGCTGAGCACCTGGCGCGCGCCAGGCTGCAGGAATTGCGCCAGGTACGTGCGAGCGCTTCGCAGCTTCGTCAATGGACCGAAGAAGAAGCCGCCCGCTTGCAGGAATCTTTGCAGGCGGCTGTCTACGGGAACGGTAATGTTCCTTCGTCACTTGAGGGACCGCTGAGCCCTCTCAACGCTACCATAGAGCTGTGCAGCGAACGCGTAGCTTCTCTGCAACGCGACCGAGACGAGCATCTACGTCTTCAGGCAGCCGTACGGGGGCTCACGCATGCAATGGAGCGTGCGTGGTTAGGGCTGCCATGGACTTGGCCGGCTCCTTCAGGTACCGTGCTCGATCAACTGGTGGCGTTACTTCGCACCCCGTCACCTCGTGACGTTCCGCCCGAGTCTATTCAGGATACCTTGACGCTGGTACCGATACCATCCCTCGAATTAGCACCGAGCCCACCTCGTTGGGAAGTTCCAGGGCACCATCCGCCGACATTCGAAAACCGCTCTGGCAGTGGGATGCCGCAAACTCCTTCTTTGCCCTGGGAAGAATGGGACAAGTGGCGCACTTGGGACGACCAATCAGGCTATTAGAAGCATCACAGGCCGATTTTGCAAGTTCTTTACCGGGTCTCAAAGACAAACCCGGTACAGAAGTGCATACTAAGCTGAGTAGCGTGCGCATGGCGAGTTGAGGATGTGCTCACTCTTGAAAATAATTGGCTGAAGGGAGGAAAGGAAAACCATGCTGGAGCCGGGGCAGCCCAGTGAGGGCAATCTCCTTGATCTACCGAATTTTTATGACGATGAAGAACTAGACGACGAGACATCGCAGTCATCACGTCCGTGGTGGCGAAGTCCCAGGGGTATCGCGGTTGTTGCCGCCGTTCTGATCCTCGCTTTGGTGGTAGCCGGCTTTGCGGTCATTCGTTCTCGACCGACCCCCATCAGCTATCAGTATGCCACGATATCGACGGGTAATCTGGTCACCTCGGTGAGCGCGACTGGCAACGTAACTGCGGGCACCTACGACGTCAATTTCAGCGGAAGCGGCACCATATCCCAGATCGCCGTATCGCTGGGCCAGCAGGTAAAATCTGGGCAAGTGCTGGCGAAGCTGAGTTCGACCTCGCTGCAGGACGCCCTCAATCAGGCGCAGCTACAGGCGGATCAGGCATATGATACCGAACAGCAGGCGCTTGCCAAGTGCAGCACCGAGGGAGCCAATGCTCCGCCTGACTGTGTACAGCTGGCGGAGAACCAGTACGCAGCCGCGCTCCAGTCACTGCAAAACGCAGAAGATAACCTAGCAAACAATACGCTGACGGCCCCACACGCGGGAACGGTGACCGCAATCAACGGAGTGGTCGGCGGAACCCCGGGAACGGGCAGCAGCTCGTCCACTAGCGGCACGTCAAGCGGAAACAGTGCCTTCATCGTGATCACTGATCTATCGTCTTTTCAGGTACTGGCCTCCGTTGACGAAGCCGATATCGGAAGCGTAGCAGTAAACCAGCCGGTCACTTTTACGGTTAGCGCCTATACCAATAGCACATTTCGAGGCATCGTCAGCTACATTTCTCCAATTGGGTCTAGTAGCTCCAGCGTAGTGACCTACCCAGTCACCATTACTGTCAGCTCGGCGACCGGTTCCAGCTTCAGCGCGGGCGGAGGTTCCACCGCTGGTTCGCTTGGAGCTTCTAACGCCAATAAATTGCTTCCGGGTATGACCGCCAATCTCACCATTATCACCGCCCAGCGGACCGGAGTACTGTTGCTCCCAGCGTCGGCGGAGACTTTCGCGCGAACCGCGGTCACCAGCGGCTACCTGACGCGAGCTCAAGAAGTGGCCGCACTTACCCAGTCACGTCAGATGCTTAGTAGCTTGCTCAGCAGTAAGCCGAACGCCGAACAGGACAAACCGACGGCCACTGTGGTTGTCGAGCGCTCGGGTAGCAAATGGGTAGCCAAGCCAGTCATCCTTGGGCTCTCCACCGGCGCCAACTATGAAGTACTATCCGGCCTTCAATCCGGAGAAAAGGTAGTAATAGGCGTGACTGGCGGGAGCGTGACTCCGGTGGCTAGTAGTGGCACCGGTGCGGGTCGAGGCGGACTCGGCGGCGGTGGCTTCGGCGGTGGTGGC
Organism: uncultured Chloroflexia bacterium; assembly: GCA_963810535.1. Taxonomy (GTDB): domain Bacteria; phylum Chloroflexota; class Ktedonobacteria; order Ktedonobacterales; family JADMIN01; genus JAJPKE01. The sequence continues at coordinate 61,289 of CAWENW010000015.1, read as the reverse complement.
TTCGGCGGTGGTGGCGTGGTGGCGCAGGCAGAGGCAGCGGCGGCTAGTCCAAAGCTGTGTCGCGTGCGGCAACTTTCATTGCCGAGTCAGTTCCGCTAGCAGGAGAGTATCTGTGGCCAGTTATCAACCAATCCAACCCGAGCAGCCGGAGCCACCCGGTACCGCTGCCCCCAGGTCCGGAATCTCACCCGCCGGAGCCGGCAATGGCCTGGGGCTAGATGAGCCTATCTCGATTGACTCGGAGGCAACCGAGTTGACCTCAGAGGTAGTGGGATCCAAAAGTGCAGGGCGGGGGAGAAAGAACCTGCCGGCCATTTCCGTGCGAGGTTTGACCAAGACGTATCGTCTGGGTCAGACTCGTGTCCGGGCAGTACGCGGTATCTCGCTTGATATCTATCCAGGCGAGTTCGTAGCTGTCATGGGACCGTCCGGCTCAGGAAAATCCACCTTTATGAATTTGCTTGGCTGCCTGGATCGCCCTACTTCCGGCGGCTACTGGCTCATGGGCACCGACGTGGCTAAAATGACGCCGGACGAGCTGGCAGACGTACGCAACCGCAAGATGGGCTTCGTCTTCCAGGGATTCAATTTACTCAGCCGGTCGTCGGCGCTCGAAAATACTGTCATGCCCATGTTGTATGCCGGGAAGCCGAAGGATGAGCAACTGCGACGGGCTCGGCGCGTATTACAGCTGGTGGGCCTGTCCGGCCGGGCACATCACAAACCAGCTCAGCTCTCCGGGGGCCAACAGCAGCGGGTAGCAATCGCGAGGGCGCTGGTAAATAGCCCGTCAGTGCTTCTGGCGGATGAGCCCACCGGAAACCTCGATAGTCGCACCAGTGTAGAGATTATGGCTGTCTTGCAGGCCCTCAACGACTATGGATTGACAATTGTCTTGGTGACACACGAGCCGGACATCGCCGCCTTTGCCAAACGCCAGATCACCTTCCGGGACGGCCGCATCATCCGTGATGAAATGGTAGCGCATCCTCGTCGAGCGCGGGTTGAGCTTGAGGTGACGCCCCTGCATCCGGCCCCTCCCGGCACCAACGTTGAGATTCGGGAGGAGCAAGGCAGATGACCAACGACAAGCAACGGCCGCACACCGTTATGTCGAGTGGGTCCGGCACCCCTACTCCGCCGGAGGCGAGGGCGCCGCGCGCGACGAAGACAGTGGCAAAGCGACACCGCCGGACATCGCGTCGTGGGCTCGGAATAAATGCCAGCCTGACGAGCGCGCTGGAAGCGCTTTGGGGGAATCGGCTACGGTCCCTTCTGACGGTGCTGGGGGTGATCGTTGGCGTCGCGGCGGTAATTGTGGCGGTCACCATAACCGAAGGAACTAGCGCTTCCATCAATTCACGCGTTGCCGGCCTGGGCACCAATACTCTCACCATTAGTCCCGGCGCATCGGTAACCGGTGGTGCGTCTCAGGGGGTAGGAACCGCGAATACCTTGACGCTTGGCGATGTCAATACCATCGCCGCGGTTCCTCATGTCGTCAACGTGAGCCCTATCGACAGCGTTACCGCTCAGCTTGTCTATAGCGGACAGAACTGGAGCACGCGTGCCCAGGGGGTATATCCCAACTTTCAATCCATCGATAACTGGCAAATCTCAGAAGGTAGCTGGTTCTCGCAGGCAGACCAAGACGCCGGAAATCCAGTGGCGGTGCTGGGACAGACTACCGAGCAGAATCTCTTTACCGGAGTAGCCAGCGATCCTATCGGGCAAACTATTCTCATCAATAGCAACCCTTTCACCGTGGTTGGCGTGCTAAAGGCAAAGGGTACTGCCGGCGCGGTGGATCAGGACGACATTGTGTATGTACCCTATAGCGCTGCCAACGCTCGACTTAAGACTTCGACGTTTGTCAATCAGATTCAGGCACAAGTCGATAACGCCAACGACGTGAACACAGCCGAGGCGAACATTACCACCGTCCTGGATCAACAGAACAATATAGCGCCAGGCGGAACCGCCAACTTTGTTATTCGTAGCTCGGACCAGCTTGTCCAGACGGCTCAGTCATTCTCGCAGACGCTCACCTTCCTGCTGGTTGGTGTCGCGGCGGTTTCGCTCCTGGTCGGGGGAATCGGCATCATGAATATCATGCTGGTCTCGGTGACCGAGCGGACGCGCGAGATCGGCATCCGTATGGCGGTTGGCGCGCGGCGCAGGGATATTCGTAATCAATTCTTGATCGAGGCCCTTGCCTTGAGCGCAGCCGGCGGCATCATCGGGATTCTGCTGGGTTTGATCGGCGGTTATATCATGACGCAGGTATTCGTGTTGCCGTTTGCGCCAAACCTGCTTTCCATAATCCTGGCGTTTGGTGTCGCAGCAATCATTGGCGTCTGCTTTGGCTTTTATCCAGCGGTTCGCGCCTCGCTGCTTGATCCAATCGTGGCGCTGCGCACCGAATGACCATGGAATCGTGCGCGGCGATGGCATGAGCCGCGTCGTGGAGAAGTGTGGTCCCTTCCGATCAGCAAGGTCGAGGAGGGAAATCGGCAGGGAAAGTGTGCCGGGAGTGTCAGTACTATGCACGCATCAGTCGATGGGGAAGAACAGCCTCAACAGACGATACTTATCATCGAGGATGAGAAAAGTATTGCTCAGCTGGTACAGCTGTATCTGGAGCAAGCCGAATTTCGTGTTGTAGTTGCAGCAGATGGCCCCAGCGGGCTAGGCCTGCATACTCGCGAGCAGCCAGCGCTGGTCGTGCTGGATCTCATGCTTCCCGGATTAGATGGGTGGGAAGTATGTCGGCGGATACGGCAGCAAGGCAATACCCCGGTTCTGATGCTGACTGCCCGCCAAACCGAAGAGGACCGTATTCAAGGGTTGGACCTCGGCGCCGACGACTACGTCACCAAGCCCTTTAGCCCCCGTGAGTTGGTGAGTCGTATCCGCGCGATCTTGCGACGGACAGCTCCCACTCAGTCCGAGGAGCAAGAAAGTCAGGCTGCAATTACGTATCCAGGACTGGGTATTTTTCCTTCGGCACGCCGGGTTGAGGTCTGTGGTCAGCCGGTGACGTTGACAGCGAAAGAGTTTGATTTGTTGCTTTTGTTTGCGCGCACGCCAGATACCGTATTTACCCGTGAGGAGCTCTTGAGCCGAATCTGGGGCTATGATTATTTGGGTGATAGTCGAACGGTAGACGTGCATATTGGAACACTGCGGAAAAAAATCGAAGGTGACCCTGCACAGCCTCGCTTCATAAAAACATTGTATCGTGTAGGATATCTATTCGACAGCACCGGCTCCGCGACTGTTAGCACAGTAGTGGCCGATACCCAGTGAGATACAGTGATATGCGCGAGCAGCATCCTTACGCGCAGAGGGCCCAGAGCATTGGACGGGCGGTTCAGCAATGGGTACGCGCCATGAACCAACGCATCCATTTCAAGCGCTTACATCTATCTGGTGGGAGTTTGCAGGTCCAGATGGCGGTAGGTTCAGCCTTGATCGCCCTGGCGGCAGTATTGCTGGTAACGCTCTCCGCGTCCTTTGCCATAAGTTCTTCCTTTGGCAAATATCGGAGTAACCAGCTTACCACTGAAGTTCACCAGCTTGCCTCACTTCTCGATAGACGTGAAGGCGAGTTGGCAGCACAAGGCCCCAACACTGCGGGCGCTGATCTAGCAGCCACCATACCGCTGATAAGGCCAGCCAAAGGCAGCCAATTTCAGCAGGAAAATCTTTGGGAAATGAATCAGACGGGCCTTATCGTTTACTCACCTCCGGTCGGTTTTAAGGGCCAGGACGTCGCGCCCTCTGACCACCGCCAGATTGCGAACGCCCTGATAGAGGCGCTGCATGGAAAATCAATGTCGGGATCGCTCTCGCAAGGGGCGATTCCGTGGATTGCGCAGCGCTACTACGCGACCGCTCCAGTCCGGCTTGGCGACTCGGCAAATGCGCCCATTATCGGAGCGGTAGCTCTCTCCTCTTTGCAGCGTGCCGACCTAGGAGTTACCTTCTCCTCAGGCGTGTTTACGACCCTATTCCTGGCTGGACTGGCAGCGGTGTTGCTGGCGGCACTGGGTTCAACTATCTTTTCCAACCGGCTGATCCGTCCACTGGACCACTTAGCAACCGCGACCACTCGGATGACGGCGGGAGATTACAGTGTCAGAGTTGACGTCTCCGCACCCGATGAATTGCGTCGTCTCGCCAATACATTTAACGAGATGGCATCGGCACTGGAAAGCGATGTAAATGAGCTCCACAGACAGGAGAAGTTGCGGCGCGACCTGGTAGCTAATATCTCGCACGAGCTGGCTACGCCGCTCACCGCCATTCAGGGGTATACCGAGGCATTGGCAGACGGAGTTATACAGGATCCCGCCGGACGCGAAGAGTCGACTCGGATGATTGCTCGGGAGGCGGCACGCCTGCGCAGGCTCGTTGACCAGTTGCGGCAAGTATCGTTGTTTGAAGCCAGTGCGCAACAGCTGGATTGCGCTCCGGTGCAGTTGCAATCTGTCGTAGCCGACACACTCGAGGTGCTGGGGCCAGCGTTGGAGCGGCAGGACATTTTGGTGCGCAACGACATATCGCCAGACTTACCCGATATACAGGCTGATAGCGATCGCCTCATCGAGATCTTGCTCAACCTCTTCGACAACGCGGTCCGCCACACTCCACCGGGAGGCCACATTCGAGTAGGCGCAACGCGAGAGGGAAGATACGTGCGCGTTGCCATCGCTGATAGCGGGGTAGGGATCTCAGCGGAGGATCGAGAACACATCTTTGACCGCTTTTACCGGGTAGACTCGTCGCGGAGCAAAGCTACCGGTGGTAGTGGACTCGGACTTGCTATAGTCCGGGCCCTGGTCGAGGCACACGGCGGCAGGATATACGCGGGTTCAGCGCCTGAGGGGGGCGCTGAATTCGACTTCACGCTACCGCTGGCGTAGGACTACCGTGGGATTGGGAAAGCGGACGATTTAACGCTATCGCTTCGTGTACTGAGGTGCCTTTCGAGCGCGCTTTAGCCCGTACTTCTTACGTTCCTTCATTCGCGAGTCGCGGGTCAAGAATCCGTTCTTGCGCATAGTTGACCGAAATTCTTCGTCGGCGCGAACCAGCGCACGAGCGATTCCATGACGCACAGCACCTGCCTGGCCGCTGACGCCTCCGCCGACCACTCGCACTGAAATGCTAAAGCGATTATTGAGTTCGAGGGCACGCAAGGGACTCCGTATCGCCTGCATCAAAGTCTCACGCGGGAAATATTCGTCCGCAGTGCGGCCGTTTACCGTGATGAGGCCATCGCCGCTCGGATACAGCCGGACTCGCGCGACCGCGGTCTTGCGCCGCCCCGTGCCATAGTAGTAGGCACCTTGAAATTCCGCCACAGTGTATCTCCTCTATTTGTGTGCGCCGCAGTTCGGCAATTAAGCCTCCACCGAGGCCGCCGCCTGCTCTTGCTCGGCGATCCAGGACTCGGCTGACGGCAATTCCCAGGGAATAGGTTGCTGAGCCTCGTGTGGGTGCTCTGGGCCGGCATAGACCTTAAGCCGATGAAGCACTGTTGCGCCAAGTCGGTTGTGAGGGATCATTCCCTTAACTGCCCGCTCAATTACCCGCTCCGGGTGTTTTTGGAGAGCCTGGCGCAGCGTCTCCTGCTTCAGTCCACCAGGGTACTGCGAGTGGCGATAGTATATCTTCTGGTCGAGGCGGTTGCCAGTAACGGCTACCTTGGCGGCATTAACTACCACGACGAAGTCGCCGTCATTGAGATGCGGGGAAAATGTGGGCTTGTGTTTTCCGCGTAGGATCGAGGCCACCTGTGTTGCCAGACGGCCAAGCACCTGTCCCTCAGCATCGATCACGTACCAGCGCGCCTCAAGCTCATCGCGCTTGACGCTGTACGTCTTTGGATTCATGGTCATCTCCACGTCTGGATAACTAACGGTAACAACGCTAACTAACTAGCAAATGATAACTCTGGATGACTATTCATAAGACTTACCAAATCACCGCTTCTACCGGGTAGGCCACGCCAGTCAGGCAAAGACCAGTTGGTGGAAGTGCCGGTCCAGGATGTGACTTATCACAGGCTTCGAGTATACTCTGAAATCCCAGCACGCTCAAACGCCCAAGGCCAACCATGAGCAATGTGCCTACCAGACGGCGAACCATCCCGGCAAGAAAGGCGTTGGCGGTAAAGCGACACTCTAAAATGTCGGGCTCGCTTTCTGCCGGTGCGCACTGCGCAGCCAGCATGACCCGAACCGTATGGCCGCGGAAGCCGTTTGAATGCTGATCCTGTGGGCTAGAACCAAACGAGCCGAAATCGTGCTCACCTAGAAGTAGCTGGACGGCGGCTTGCATGGAAGCGATGTCGAGTTGTCGTGGTACGCGCCAGGCAAATCGCTCGCGCAGTGGCGATCGGTAAGCATCGCAAAGAATGCGGTAGCGGTAACTTCGCGATACCGCGCTCTTACGAGCGTGAAAATCGTCGGCAACACCACATGTCGCGCGAATGGCGATATCGTCTGGCAAAACCGCATTGAGCGCTCGCTGCCACTCAGTAGCGCTGAGGCGCTTAGTAGTCTCGAAATTGATGACCTGCCCGCTGGCATGCACGCCCTTATCGGTTCGTCCTGCTCCAACAATAGTGGTTACTACGCCGATAACTTTACGAATGGCGATTTCGATCGTACCCTGAATAGTTGAGCCAGACGCAGGAGACTGCCTCTGAAAGCCCGCATAGCGGGTGCCATCGTACTCGACCAGCGCAGCAACGTTCACTACTTTACCATTTCCAATCGAACTATTGGAGCAGCGTCACCTTGCCGTCGCCCGATTTTGGAGATGCGCGTGAATCCACCGTGTCGCTCATTGTACATGGGCACATACTGCTCAAAAATCTTCCGCACCGCCAGTTCATAGGGAAGGTGGCGCAGAATCGTACGGCGAGCATGTAACTCGATCACCATGGCCTCACGGGCGGCAGTCAGGGCTAGAGATGCGTCGTCATAATCCTTGATCAACCCCAGCAGTTCTTTCTTCCAGGCATTGAGGCGGTCTTGCTTGAGCTTGCGCGCATCGTCGCTGAGCGGATACTTGCCCTGCTGGGCTCGTTCTTCGTTTGTCGGTAGTTCCTCATCGAGAGTGAATCGGCCCTTTCGGGCAATGGCCAGCACCTGGTCGGCCACGTACTCATCCTGCACGACCGCGTGAAGATGCGCCATGGCTTGTTTGTGACCCCGTATGGCAATAGCAATTAGTCGCTCGGCCTCTCCCTGAACTGCCTTGGCCCGCGCCTCGGTGGTATGAATGTGCTCATAGGTATAGAGCCCATTGATCAGGTTGCGGAACGCCGCTCGCCGTTTAGGTTCAGGCATATTGATACGGTTGCCCGCTATACGATGCCTCACGCTACTCCTCCTGCTATACTACACTCATCCGACCGATTGCCTGTGCGGCTGCTCCCTCTTGCTTCACCAGTTCTTCTAAAGATCGGGATTCCCATTGAGTTCCCCGTGGATAGAAGGGCCGGCAGATGCGGCCACATCGCTCTGCGAAAAGGCCGGCAGCATCTTGCGCTGAATGAGCCGCTCGGCCAGTTCGGTCAGACTTTTTTCTCCGAAATTACGCACGGCCAGCAAGTCATCCCGACTCATCGTCAGCACCTGGCCAACTTTGGTAATGTTACTGCGCTTCAGACAGTTGTAAGCACGAACCGAGAGATCTAGCTCCTCTATCGGTGTGTCGTAGATTTTGGGTGGGATGAGATGGGATGTGACACCGGGAAGGACCGGTGCTACCTGCTCCACCACGCCTGGTTCGTTCCACTCCGCAATCATTTGGAAGTGCTGCACCAATATATGCGAGGCCTGACGCAAGGCCTCGTCTGGAGTCACCGTGCCGTCGGTCCAGATTTGCAGAACAATCTTGTCGTAGTTTGTCATCTGGCCTACACGCGTGTTGGATACCGAGTAGCTGACTCGCTCAACCGGCGTAAATATGGCATCGACCGGGATCTGACCGATTGGCTGATCTTCTTTGGACTCGGCCGGTATGTATCCCTTTCCAGTTTCGACGACCATTTCCATCTCAAAGTGAGCGTTGGTATCGTCAACCGTGCAGATGTGGATATCCGGGTTTACAATCTCAATGGTACTGGGCGCCTGAATGTCGGCACCGGTGACGTCGTGTTCGCCGGAGACTTCAAGGCGCATTGTCACTGGGCGATCCGAGTAGGAGCGCAGGCGCAGACGTTTTATGTTCAATACGATGTCGGTCACGTCCTCTTTCACGCCCGGCACGTCTTGAAACTCATGTTGTGCACCAGCGATTTTTATCGATGTGATAGCTGCTCCGCTCAGTGAAGAAAGCAGGACACGGCGGAGTGAGTTTCCCAGCGTCGAGCCGTAGCCCGCTTCCAGTGGCTCAATATCGTAACTGGCATAATTCTGCCCTGATTCAGTTGCGGTTATATGCGGTACGGCAATATCTAACAAGGGGATCCCCTCCTCTTACTGCTGATAGTATTCGACTACCAGCGCCTCATCGAAGGGCAGTTCCAAGTCCTGCCGTGTCGGGCTAGCAAGGACGCGACCGGAGAGAGTGATTGGATCGAGCTGCATCCAAGCCGGTACACCCTTTTGACTCAGCAACAACGCTCGTGTCTTGAAATATTCTAGATTTCGGCTACGCTCGCGTACGGCAATTTCGTCACCCGGCTTGAGGATGGCTGAAGGGATGTCCATCTTATGGCCGTTTAGCTGAAAGTGACCGTGAGTCACTAACTGGCGTGCCTGTGCGCGCGAGTCGCCGAAGCCGAGCCGATAAACGATGTTGTCCATTCGCATCTCTAACAGCTGAAGGAGCGTCTCGCCGGTCTTACCCGGCTGCCGGGCCGCCTTAGCGTAAAAGCGAGTGAATTGTCGTTCAAGCATACCGTATGTACGACGTACCTTCTGCTTCTCACGCAGCTGCAGACCGTGACCTGACATCTTGCGCATACGCGCCTGTCCGTGCTGTCCGGGACGGGTGTTGCGACGCTCTATCGCGCACTTGCTGCTCATACAGCGGTCGCCTTTGAGGAAAAGCTTCATGCCTTCACGCCGGCAAAGGCGGCAAACGGGACCAGTATATCGGGCCATGCTTCTTGTGTTATCCTCCTAGGAGAGTGTAGTCATCTCGGTTCGTGGCTCATGGTTCTTGGTTCGGCGGTCGCCAGAGCGACGCGGGCATGTCAACGTATCGATGTATGTATGCGTCATGCTGTCGCGATCTCGGAAATTTCCCGTCGGCAGCCGGCTTCTAGGCAAGCGGTGGAGGAAAGGCCAAATTGCGCAGCCGGCCTCCAGAGAGACACGCGCTAGACGCGGCGGCGCTTCGGTGGGCGGCAACCGTTGTGCGGAATCGGCGTTACATCAGTAATCGAGACCACACTAATGCCTGCAGCTTGCAAAGCGCGTATCGCCGCCTCGCGGCCCGATCCAGGACCCTTCACATAGACCTCTACCTGCCGTACTCCGTGATCCATCGCCTTGCGCGCTGCCGTCTCCGCCGTCATCTGCGCTGCGTAGGGAGTGCTCTTGCGCGAGCCCTTAAAGTTGGAAGCTCCCGCGCTGCTCCACGCCAGCACATTGCCATTTGGATCGGAGATGGTCACAATAGTATTATTGAATGTCGCCTGAATATGTGCTCGACCACGCGGCACAGATTTCCGCTCACGCTTCCGCTGACGTCCTACCGGCCGCTTTGGAGCTTTCTCCGCCATGCTGATTGGTTCCCTTCCGCCGATCTCGCGCTGTACATCGCACCGCAAGACCAGTCAACGTGATGTCTCTCTCGCTGGCTCTCCCTCGCTGAGAGACTTACTTCTTGGCCGCCTTCTTCTTGCCTGCCACCGTCTTCTTCGCACCGCGGCGCGTCCGCGCATTGGTTCGGGTGCGCTGCCCATGTACCGGAAGATTGCGGCGGTGGCGAATGCCACGATAGCTGTTGATCTCACCTAGCCGCTTGATGTTCATAGCGACTTCACTGCGGAGATCTCCCTCAACTTTCAGGTGATCGCTGCGGTCGATGAACTCGCGTATGCGCGCCACTTCCTCTTCGGTCAGATTCTTGACCCGAGTATCGGGACTGACACGCGTAACGGTGAGAATCTTTCTGCTGGTTGTGAGACCAATGCCGTAGATATACGTCAGCGCGATTTCTACACGCTTTTCGCGGGGAATATCTACCCCAGCGATTCTGGCCATGCGCCAGATCCTCCTCGCTTGCCAACTGCCATATCGTAGCCGTCCTCTATGATAGACGGCTACCCAGGCACGCGTTGCTCGGCACGTGCCTGGGTCTTCGATAGACTAGCCAAATACAGTAAAGAGCTTGTTATCCCTGCCGCTGCTTGTGCTTTGGATCTTTGCTACAGATCACCATAACCACCCGATTGCGGCGGATGACTTTACAGTGCTCACAGCGCGGCTTCACCGATGCTCGTACCTTCACCTGCTTGCTGCCTTCCACATCTCAACTAACGCCGCCGTTGCGAATGCCCTGTGCTGGATACACCTAGAGGCGAGATAGGGCTGGTATCCGCGAGTGCATAGGACTATCTGGCTGCCACCAGAAGAGTGCACAGGGATCTCGGGCGAAGTTACCCGCGGTTACGCCAGGTGATACGCCCCTTGGTAAGGTCGTACGGTGAGAGCTCTACTCGTACCCGATCACCCGGCACGATACGCACGAAGTTCATCTTCACCTTACCGGAGAGATGCGCGAGTACCAGGTGCTTTCCATCGGGGGCATCGATCTCCACACGGAATACCGCATTTGGCAACGATTCCGTTACCGTGCCCTCAACTTCAATCGCATCGCGCTTGGCCATACGATCCTTTCCACTTAACTCTCGGCAGCAACGCGCCGATCATCGCGGCCTAATAAATCGCCGCGACCATGGCCTGACTGCCTAGGTGCAGCCAACTTCTAAGTATAGCATCAGCACACATCATCCGCAAGTAGAACTTTCGCGCCGAGCGAGAATCGCACCCCGACCTTCTCTCTCAGCGAGCGGTCAGGATGTCAGCGCCCTCTGCAGTCACGGCGACAGTATGCTCAAAATGCGCCGAACGACTACCATCAGCCGTGCAGACCGTCCAGTGATCGCCAAGCTCGCGGGTCGCGGAGACGCCAAAATTGACCATAGGCTCAATACAGAAAACCATACCAGGTCGTAGTAGCGGATTTGGCTGACCACGATCTATGTAGTTGGGAATCCATGGGTCTTCATGTAGTTCCCGACCAATCCCATGTCCCCCATACTGACGCACGACCGAACACCCTTCTCCTTCGACGTAATCCTGTATAGTTCGGCTGATATCAAGTACCCGATTACCTGGCCGGGCGGCGGCGATACCGCGGTAGAGCGCTTCCCCCGTGACGTCGAGTAAGCGCTGGGACTCGCCGTCGATCGTCCCGACCGGCACGGTGATGGCCGAGTCCCCATGCCAACCATCGACGATGGCGCCGAAGTCGATGGCGATAATATCGCCCTCCACAAGCTGGCGCTTACCAGGAATGCCATGTACGATCTCGTCGTTGACTGATGAGCAGATCACTCCCGGAAACGGTGGAATTCCTTTGGCCGGTCTATACCCTTTGAAGTTGGAGGTGGCGCCGCGCACCTGCAGCTCGCGCACCGCGATTTCATCAAGCTCTCCGGTTGTGATACCAGGTCGCACCGCCGCCTGCAAGATAGCCAATATCTCCATTACCACCTGTCCAGCGCGGCGAATGCTTTCGATCTCAGTTCTGCTCCGATAGGCGATTGCCATCTCGCGTGTGTCCTTTAATTGTCCCTCGTCCCTTCGTCCCAGGCCACCGAGCTGGTAGGCGCCTTGTGACTTGACGGTAGAACATTGCTAATTTGGCTCCAGAATCGTCGCCAGCGACTATCGGGCAGGTTCTCCCGGCTCAGACGTTGCAGGTTCTCCATAATTTGGCGATGCACGTCTTCGATGCTCTGCCGCCCATCAATGTGCGCCAGCTTGTGCTGCGCGTCATAGTAACCAAGCAATTGGATAGTTTCGGTGAAGAATACGTCCAGCCTTCGGGTAATGGCTTCCCCGGTGTCGTCGGACCGCTGATACAGCTCGCTTCCATCGTAGTCACAAATACCCGGGACCCTGGTTGGATGTGTTCGAATATTCCAGACGTGATCATGTGCGCGGCAGAGATAGCGGCCGGAGAGACGATCGAGCAAAATGTCTCTGGGCACGTCGAGATACAGAACAATGTCTATTTGCTGGCCAACTTGCTCGAGCATGTGATCAAGGATCTCGGCTTGTGCTATCGTCCGCGGGAAACCGTCCAGGACAATTCCCGCTGCGCCTTTTACCTCGCTCAGGCGCTCCAGGATGAGTCGAGCCACCACATCATCCGGCACCAGCTCGCCTCTGTCATAGTACGGCTTGGCCTCCCTACCAAGCGGTGTATCGCGTCTGATCGCTTCCCGCAAAAGTTCGCCGCTCGCGCAGGGCCGCAGACCCAGTTGTTCTACTAAGAGCTGCGCTTGCGTGCCTTTGCCACTGCCTTGAGCGCCTACCAGCATCACATTCATGCTCGCCTATCCTCCGCGTCTTCCCCAAGGACTGATGGGTGGTCATATGGGGCAAGTCGGTCACGCCGTTGTGACCGATAATCGTCGAGGTCCTAGACAGTTAGATAGCTTGAAATTATTCGCCATACCCGCCTCCCGGCGGTTGCTAATTCAGAAATCCTGAGTAGTTGCGCATCACCATCTGGGCCTCGATCTGCTTCATGGTATCCATGATGACTCCGACGACAATGAGCAACGAAGCGGCGGAGAGACTGCTGGCAATGCTGGTATTTGAGGCAAAGAACGCCGGTATAATCGCAATCACCCCTAAGAACAGTGCGCCGCCCAAGGTCACGCGGTAGAGAATCTTGCGCAAATAGATATCGGTCGATGGCCCCGGACGGATACCGGGTATGTACGCGCCTTGCCTTTGCAAATTCTCCGCCATCCTTTGCTGTTCCCATATGACGGTGGCGTAGAAAAAGGTAAAGAGCGCTACCAGTATACCGAAGAATACCCAATAAATAGTCTGCGAAGGGTCGAGTACCAGGCGAATCTGGTTGAAGAAATTCGCTATGTTCTTATGCGTGCTGTAGGTCAAGAAGTTCGAGAGCACCGTAGGCAGCAGCAGGATAGATTGTGCAAAAATGATGGGGATCATGCCAGCACTGTTCACCTGCAGTGGAATATAGGTCGATTGTTGACCGCCGCGCACCCCCGAGAGAATGCGCCGCTTAGTTGGATACTGCACCGGTATGCGACGTTGCGCCTGGTAGACGCAGACCATGGCAAAAATCATCGCCAGACCTAGCCCCCCCAAGAAGATGATCTGGGTCAGAGAACCACTGCTGATACCGCCGCCAGTACTGCTGCTGCTGACCAGTGCTGAACCAAGCAACTGCGGAACCGAAACCAGGATATTAGCCAGAATGAGGATAGAGATCCCGTTTCCTATGCCGTTCTCGGTAATCAGTTCGCCCAGCCATACCATAAACATCGTACCAGCGGTAAGTGTGGTCAGCGTCGTTATGGTTGGAAGAAAGGCGTTGCCATCGAATATGTTGAATTGGGTGGAGGGTATGGCGCCAATACTGACCAAGAGCGCCATCTGACCGAAGCCCTGAAGAATGGCAAGCGGCACGGTTATATAGCGCTGAATCTGGGCAATACGATTCTGGCCGGCCTCACCTTCACGGGCCAACGCTTCCAGCCCAGGTATAATGGGCTGTAACAGCTGAACGACGATAGAGGCGGTAATATAGGGATAAAGTCCGAGCGCGAGAACCGAGAAATTCTTTGCCAGCGAGCCACCGGAGAAGATGCCGAGCAAGCCGAAGACTTGATTGAGATTGCCGCCGTTCGTGCTCAGATACTGGCTTAGCGCCGTCGGGTCAATACCGGGTACCGGTACACTGGCCACTGCGCGAAAGATCAGCAACATTCCAACTGTAAAGAGAATCTTCTTGCGCAGATCAGGAATCGTCCAGACACTACGTAAGCGGGTCCACATGCTTGCCTCCACCACTCACACAGCCCGTGCCGAGCTGCACCTGCGGCACCAGAGAACTTCGGCTCGCTGCCGGTCACCCCTCTTTGGGCGGTTGATTCTTGGCGCGTTTCGTCTTGGGATAAGACGGTATCTCAATCAACGAGACAGTGCCGCCCGCGGCAATGATCTGCTCACGCGCCGAAGTCGACACTTTGTGTGCGGTCACCTGTAGCGGTCGATCCACGGTTCCCTCGCCCAGAATTTTCAGCATGCCTTTAGTCGCGGTCCTACGAATCAATCCCTTCTCCGCCAGCGTCTCACTGGTGACGGCGGATCCAGATTCAAAGACTCCCAGATCGCGAAGATTTACCACAATGTATTCTTTCCGGAAAGGATTCTTGAATCCTCCCAAATACGGCATGCGTTGTGAAAATCGATTCTGGCCACCTTCGAAATACGCCGGAACGTTCTGGTGTCCGGTGCGCGCCTTCTGCCCCTTCTGGCCGCGTCCCGAGGTTTTGCCCAGACCAGAGCCTGGACCTCGACCTACACGAGTGCGCGGCTTACGCGAGCCTGGATTCGGCGCAAGATCCGAGAGCCTCACTCAGCCACCTCCTCTACACGTACCAGATGGGATACTTTCTTCACCATGCCACGAATCACAGGCGTATCAGCATGCTCCACGACTTGATGCAGCTTGCGCAGGCCCAGAGCCTGTACCGTCGCGCGCTGCTTCCCATTGTAGCCGATGGAGCTCTTCGTATAGGTAATACGCAGCTTTGCCATCCTACTCTCGCTCCATTCGCCATTGTAACACGTCTGCGGCACCCCTTGTAGGGCCCCTCAGTCAAATGCCGCTTCCAGTCACGTCGCTTGTTTTCTCAGTAGGTTCTTATCCGCGGCGAGGACCGCCGCCACCTCGGTTCCCCGTGCGCGCTCCCGGTGGGCCGCCTGGGCCGCCTGGGCCGCGACCGCCGCCACCGCGACCAGCGGAGCCGCGACCGCCATCACCGCCGCGGTCACCGCGGTCACCGCGACCTGATCGGTCACCCCCCGCCCACCGCGGTCATCGCGCACCTCCCGCTCCGCCGGCACATACGCCGCAGCCTCGGCGGTAGAAGCGGCGATTTGGGTCGCTCGTCTCTGACCTACTATCTCCGCCAACGGGCGTCCACGCCGGGTCGCTTCGGACTCGAACGATCGAAGATCGGTAAGCGCGCCTAGCGCCGCCAGCACGGTATTCAGTGAGTTTGAGCTACCAAGCGATTTCGTTAGAATGTCCCGCACGCCAGCCGCTTCTACCACCGCGCGCACAGCGCCACCGGCTATGACGCCGGTACCGGGTGCAGCGGGCTTGAGCAGCACCTCGGAGGCGGAGAAGTTATGCCGGACCATAAATGGAATGGTAGTACCAACCAGCGGCACTTCGATCAGATGCTTCTTGGCGTCTTCAACACCCTTCTTTATGGCGTCAGGAACCTCACCCGCTTTGCCCAGCCCGACGCCAACATGGCCCGCTCGATCTCCCACCACGAGCAGGGCGCGATAACTGAAGCGGCGTCCCCCTTTGACCACCTTCGAGACGCGGGCGATCTGGACCACAGTTTCTTCCAGGTTTAGCCGGTTTGCGTCAATTTTTGGCATGTTCTACCTCGCGCCTCAAAAGTCGAGTCCGCCTTCGCGGGCCCCCTGTGCAAGCGCCGCAACACGACCGTGATAAATGTATCCGCCACGGTCGAAAACTACTTGTTTGATGCCGAGCGCCTTGGCGCGCTGCGCGATCAGATATCCTACTGCGCGGGCCTGCTGTACACGCCGGTTTTCGATGATGCCCTTAAGCGGCTCCGGCACGTCCCCCGGTTGACCGTTCACTTCTACCGAACGCAACGTCTCAGCAGCCTCAGCTTCACGCGAAGAGGCGGCCACGACAGTACGGTTGGATACGTCATCGATGACTTGTGCGTAGATATGGTTACCCGAACGGAAAACCGACAGCCGCGGCCGGCTCAAAGAGCCGGCGAGCTTCTTGCGCACTCGTAGGTGCCTCCGAAGTCGCGATTGGTTCGCGTATTGCTTCTTGATCATAACTGCTCTCTGCCCCGGTTACTTCATTACTTCTTCTTGCCGCCGACCTTGCCAGCCTTGCCCGCTTTCATGCGAACTACCTCGCCGGCATAGCGGATCCCTTTGCCCTTGTAGGGCTCCGGCTTCCTGATTGATCGAATGTTGGCCGCCACTTGCCCGACAACCTGCTTATCAATACCGGTGACACTGAGCCGGTTGTTGCCTTCCACTGTGAATGAGATACCCTGAGGTGGATTCACCTGCACGGGATGAGAATAACCGACCTGGAAGACTAGATTCTCCCCTACCTTGGCTACGCGATAACCCACGCCCTGAAGCTCCATGCTTCTGGTGAAGCCGTCTTTCACGCCGGTTACCATATTGGCCAGTAGCGTACGCGAAAGCCCGTGCAGCGCACGGCTCACCTGCGCGTCGTCCGGGCGGCTTACGGTGATTGTGTCGTTCTCCTGATTGAAGGTTAGAATCTCCGGAAATGTGCGGCTCAGCTTTCCTTTGGGACCAGTCACAGTAACGGTGTTGCCTGGGGCCACATCAACCTTCACGCCGGACGGCACAGTTATCGGCACCTTACCGATACGCGACATATCTGCAACCTCCTTTTACCAAACGTAGCAGACTACTTCGCCGCCCAGTCCAAGCTGATACGCCTTGCGACCTGTCATCAGCCCCTGTGGTGTCGAAAGGATAGCGGTTCCCAGCCCGCCACGAACTCGGGGTATCGACTCTCGCCGTGTGTAGACACGCAGCCCAGGTTTGCTTACACGCTTGAGTTGACTCAGCACGGGGCGCTTGTCAACATAGCGCAGGGTAAGCCGTATCGTTCCCTGAGGCGTATCTCGTACGACGTCGTAATCTTTAATGTAGCCTTCTTCTTTGAGGATCTGCGCAATGGCGATCTTCATGTTAGAAGCTGGAATCATGACTCGAGTGTGGCGCGCCATGATGGCGTTGCGGAGGCGAGTCAACATATCCGCAATCGGGTCGGTCATGTTCAAAGCAAACTCTCCTCGCTTGTCTACCAGCTAGACTTCGTTACGCCGGGCAGTTCGCCTCGCACAGCCCTCTCACGGAAACAAATGCGGCAGAGCCCAAACTTGCGCATGTAAGCGCGTGGACGTCCGCAGATGCTGCAGCGATTATGCTGCTGTACCTTATACTTGGGTTTGCGTTGGGACTTGACGATCATTGAGATTTTTGCCATCGTTGCCCCCTCCAGGGCCAAGGACCGGGCTTCGCGCCTTCCAACCCACTCCTATCGATGTGTGGGTATGGCCGGTTTCCGGCCCCTTTGTCCCGCTCTCGCGGTAAATTGTTTTGTCAAAGCTTCACATGTTTGGAAAGAGAAACGCTTGTTCAAGTGACTACTTGCCCTTGAACGGCATCCCCAGCATCCGGAGCAAGCGGCGACCTTCCTCATCGGTGCGAGCGGTCGTTACGACGGTAATCTCCATACCCCGCACTTTATCAATCTGGTCGTAATTGATCTCGGGAAATACCAGCTGTTCACGAATCCCAAGAGTGTAATTTCCTCGCCCATCAAATGAATCGGCCGAGACACCTTGGAAATCTCGAAGTCTGGGTAGCGCCACGTTGATGAGCTTATCAAGAAAATCGTACATGCGCGGGCCGCGCAGGGTTACCATGCAACCAATGGCGTTGCCTTCCCGTAACTTGAAAGCCGCCACTGAGTGCTTGGCACGCGTGACTACCGGTCGCTGTCCGGTTATCTCACTGAGATCGCGGACGGCATTGTCCATCGCCTTGGCGTTTTGAAGAGCCTCGCCCATGCCGATATTGATCACAATTTTGTGCACGCTGGGTACCTGCATGACGTTGCTGTAGCTGAACTCTTTTCTTAAGGCAGGTACCACCTCGTTCAGGTACTTCTCGCGCAATCGTGGTGTGGTGGTCGTCACGATTAATCCCTCGTATGTTCCTGAATCGCCTTGCCGCACTGCTTGCAGACCCGGCGTGTTCGTAGCTTCTGGTCCACGCCCATGACGACTCGCTCGTGCGCGATCCGCGTCGGCTTGCCGCATTCGGTGCATTGTACCATCACGTTGGACGCATGTAACGGCATAGGTTTCTCGATAACGCCTGACTGCGTGACGCCCCGACCGGCTCGCATATGCCTCTTGACGATGTTCAACCCCTCGACGATGACTTTGTTCTCGCGAGGTATTGAGCGTAACACCTTCCCAGTCTTGCCGCGGTCTTTGCCCGCCAGGATGAGGACGGTGTCTCCACTATGCACATGCAGCTTGGCCAGGTGCAGGGGTTTACTCTGTTTTGGATTTTCTACCACTTGACCATTACCTCTTCCCGTGCCCTTTGGCCTATCTCAAAATAACGCTCTACTTCGTACCTATCTACCATGCTCTCGGGTCGCACTCACGCGTGAACTGGCCGAGCAAGACTCCCCTAAAGCACCTCCGGCGCGAGAGAGACTATGCGCATAAAGTTTCGATCTCGCAGCTCGCGCGCGACCGGGCCGAAGATGCGAGTACCGCGCGGGTTATTGCCGGCGGAGATAATTACCGCGGCATTGTCGTCGAAGCGGATATAGCTGCCATCCGGCCTTGGATAGCTCTTCGCGACTCTGACGACCACCGCGGTGACAACTTCGCCTTTCTTTACCGCTCCATTGGGTTGAGCCTGCTTGACCGAGGCTTTAATGATGTCGCCAACCCCGGCCGCCTTCTTTGCCGAACCACCCAGGATGCGAATGCACATGATCTCTTTGGCGCCCGTGTTATCAGCTACCTTGAGCCGCGTCTGTGGCTGAATCATGGCTACTTTCGCTCCTCATCTTCCAATTCCGGCTCAAGTTCGGCGACCACCTCTTCGACTGGCTTGACCTGTACCGCGCGCTGTATGATCTCGACCAGGAGCCAGCGCTTCTCTCTAGAGAGCGGACGTGTCTCCTCGATGCGGACGGTGTCGCCGATCCGTGCGCTGTTCTCTTCATCATGCGCTTTGAACTTCGTAGTGAATTTGTAGGTTCGCTTATAGATACGATCTCGCTTGAGTGATTCGACGGTCACTACAATGGTCTTCTGCATTTTGTCACTGGTGACGCGGCCGACCTTCTGTTGACGGTGCCTTTTCCCCTGCTCGCGATCTGGAGTCTGGGTTGGGGTGGCGTCGGTGGCTCCGGATCTTGTACCTGAACTCATGCTATTCGTCCTCATCCTCCGTCACAGCGTCCGGTGTAATCTCAATGTCTTCGCTACCGTCGCTCTCTTCCAGTGCCAGGGTCGCCAGCTCACCAATATGCTGCTGTAGACGGGCAATCTCTTTCTTCAGCTGCGGGAACTGTCGATTATTTTTCACCTCGCCGCGCTCTTTCTGTAACCGCAGCTCAAAGAGTGTTCGCCTTCTCTCCGTTAGCGCCTGCTCGGCCGCTGCGAGGTCCATGCTATGGATCTCGCGACGCTGATCCTTAAGCCTCGACACTCTGAGCCTCCTGCAGTTCCTGCTGCTCCTGCTGGCGGACGAGAAACTTCGTTCTGATGGGGAGTTTGTTCGCGGCCAGACGCATAGCTTCTTTGGCGACTTCCTCGCGTACTCCACCCAGCTCAAAAAGAATACGGCCTGGCTTCACCACAGCTACCCAGTGATCAGGAGCTCCCTTACCTGAACCCATGCGAGTCTCGGCGGGCTTGGCGGAAACCGGCTTGTCCGGAAACACGCGGATCCATACCTTGCCTCCACGCTTGATGTAGCGGTTCATAGCAATACGAGCGGATTCGATCTGCCGGGCCTCCAGCCAGATCGGCTCCAGCGCCTGCAGCGCAAACTCGCCGAAGGCAATCGTATTGCCCCGATGGGCGGTACCGCGCATGCGACCACGATGCTGCTTGCGATGCTTTGACCGAGATGGCGATAATAACATAGGATCTGCTCCACCGGCCAGTCGCTGCCGCCCGGCCGCGTACGTTTACCCGTCCATCTGTGGGGACGTACGCCGCGCCGAGCAGCCCAAGACCAACCGCAACTACCCAGCAGCTCTTCCAACAAGAGCTACCAGCGAGATACACAACTTCGGCTCCCCTGCCCGTCTCTTTCGCTCTTACTCAGCCTGCGGCTCGCTGGGCGAAGCAGGCGGAGCGGGCGGAGCCGCCTGTGTAGCGGCATTCCCGGTCTCGCTGCCCACCTGCCGGCTCGACGGAGTTTGGGAGGCCCCCCCTCTCTCAGGAGAAGGTTGCTGAGCTTGCCCCTCTGGTCCAGCCGCACGCGGCGGGCGTGGTCCGCGCTCGGCGCCTCCTGGTCGAGGTCCTCGATCACTGCGCTCACCACCACGCGGTCGCTCGGCGCCTCCTGGTCGAGGTCCTCGATCACTGCGCTCACCACCACGCGGTCGAGCTGGGCCTCCTGGTCGAGGCCCTCGATCACTGCGCTCACCACCACGCGGTCGAGCTGGTCGCTCGCCGCCCCCGTGCTGACCACGGTCACCACGCGCCCCGTCGGCCACTACATTGGTATCGGTTGCGCGCAAACCCTCGGCACGCTGCCGATCTGGCAGGATGTCACCGTGATAGATCCACACCTTGATTCCAATGACCCCGAAGGTGGTATGGGCTTCAGCGAAACCGTAATCAATGTTGGCGCGCAGCGTCTGCAGCGGCACGCTTCCCTCGACTTCTTTTTCGGTACGGGCGATCTCCGCCCCTCCCAGTCGTCCCCCGACTACGATTTTTATGCCTTTTGCGCTACCACGCATTGCCTTCTGTACCGCTTGTTTCATGGCTCGGCGGAAGGAGACACGCTTCTCGATCTGCTCGGCGATGCTATGCGCAACCAGCGTCGAATCCACCTCTGGATTGCGGATTTCCAGGATGGATAGGCGCACCTTCTTGGCGACATCGTCCTTCTTGGTGAGGGCTTCCAGAGCCTGACGAAGTCGCTCTACACTCTCACCACTCTTGCCGATGACAATGCCCGGCTTGGCAGTATGGATAGCAATGCTGATTTGCGTGCTAGCTACCCGCTCAATCTCGACCCGCGAGACGCTGGCATTGGCAAGCCGCTTCATAATGAGCCTGCGCAACGTAAAGTCCTCGTGAACGAGATCTTTGTAATTGCGATTGGCATACCAGCGAGACTCCCATCCCTTGATGACGCCCAGCCGGAAGCCGTTCGGATTAACTTTATGCCCCAAGCAAAACCCCCTTGGTTCCGACCTAGCGCCGGCGCCGAACACCGAGCGGCAAATCCGCTGGTTCATTAGAGACCAGGATCGTAATGTGAGAGCTGCGCCGGATGATTCTCGAGCCTCGACCGTGCGAACGCACCCGAAATCGCTTGAGCGAACGCGCCTCGTCGGCAGTTGCATTAACCACCCAGAGATCACCTGGATCTACACTGTAGTTGTTCTCGGCATTAGCGGCCGCAGAAGCTACCACCTGATAGACATCGCGCGCCGGCAAATTTGGTAGGAACTTCAATATCGCCAATGCCTCTGGAACGCTTCGTCCTTTGATTGCCTCGGTCACTCTCCGCACTTTGCGGGGCGGGTGGCCAACGTTTCTAGCGATTGCTCGAGTCTGCATGGATCTCTCACTCCTCCCCGCTAACGCACCGACGTAGTGCGCTCGCTCCTGCCGCCGGCGTGACCGCGGAAGTGGCGTGTCGGCGCAAACTCGCCCAACTTATGACCTACCATATTTTCGGTGATGTAAATCGGCACATGCTGCTTGCCGTTATGGACTCCGATGGTAAGTCCCACCATCTGCGGTATCACCGTGGACGCGCGCGACCAGGTCTTGATCACGCGCTTGTCGCCGCCCCTTGACATCACCAACACCTTCTTCAACAGAGATGGGTGAATATAGGGGCCCTTCTTGGTCGAACGTGACATGCTGCTCTCTGCTTCCCTTCTCGACTAGCGGCCCCTGCCCGCGTTGCGGCGGCGAACAATAAACTTATCAGTGCGCTTGTTGTGGCGGGTCCGATACCCCATGGCCGGCTTACCCCATGGGGTCTGTGGCTGGCCACCAATTGGGTGTCGGCCCTCGCCGCCTCCATGTGGATGGTCTACCGGATTCATGACCGAGCCGCGCACGTGGGGGCGGCGGCCCATCAAGCGGGAGCGCCCGGCCTTTCCAATAGAGACGTTCTCGTGATCGAGATTGCCCACCTGACCGATGGTAGCTATACAACTCGTGTGAACTAAACGCTGCTCACCTGATGGGAGGCGAACCTGCGCGTAGTCACCCTCCTTGGCCATGAGTTGAGCCGCACCGCCAGCACTACGCACGAGCTGGCCGCCTTTGCCGGGATGCATTTCCAGGTTATGGATGACCGTGCCGGTTGGGATATTCTTGAGCGGCAGGGCGTTGCCGATACGGATCTCAGCCTCGGGACCGCTCATGACCCGGTCGCCCACTCGGAGCCCATTGGGTGCCAGAATATAGCGCTTTTCGCCATCCACGTAGTGCAACAACGCAATGCGTGCCGATCGGTTAGGGTCGTACTCAATCGAGAAGACCTTGGCAGGAACACCGAACTTGTTTCGCTTGAAGTCGATGATCCGGTAGCGCTGCTTGACGCCCGATCCCTGGTGCCGAGCTGTGATACGGCCCTGGTTGTTGCGCCCGGCGTTGGAATTCTTCTTCTCGATCAGTGAGCGCTCAGGTTTTGAGCGCGTAATCTCCTCAAACGAGGAGACTGACATGCCGCGCCGTCCAGGCGACGTCGGCCGGTAATTGCGAATAGGCATTCTCGCTTCCTCTCCAGCCTTCGGCCTATGGGTGCAACTCAGTGATCGACTGACCTGCGGCCAATGTTACGATGGCTTTTTTCCAGGGGCGGGCTTCCTTATGGAAGATGCCCCTGCGGGTGCTAAGTGTGCGCTTCTTTCCAGGCATACGCATGGTGTTGACTTGCACTACCCGGACTCCAAACATCTCTTCGACCGCCGCCTTGATCTCGTACTTGTTGGCCTCGGTCGCTACCTTGAAGGTATACCGCGGCACTATCTCACCATCGCGCTTCCCGCCATCCCGCATGGTATTTTGCAGGTACACGCTCTTTTCACTAATGACGCCGTTACGGATTACTTCAGTGATTTCCATTGCTTACTCCTCCCGGCTCCGGTTCTTGCTTCGGCTGGCGCGCTCGCTGGGCTTGGCGGGAGGCTCATGACTCTCAGCTGGAGAAACTTCGGCAGGGGCGTCAGCTCTCACTTGCGCGTGGCCTGGCTGATTTCCTGGCCGCCTTGGGCTCAGCTCCACCCGCCGGAGCAGTCGCTTTGCCGGTCTTCGCCCCGGCGGCCTCTCCTACAGCAACAGTAGCAGGTTGTGCTTCCGCCATCGCCGCCTTGCGAGCCTTACGCCGTTCAACCACTCGTGGGTGGCGTTTCATCTGCAACGCGTCGTCGGCCGCCTCTCCAAACATCTCAACCAGACGATCCACAGCTGCCATCGGCATCAGCAAGTGGTCATAGGTGAGAAGCTCGACTACATTGGTCGAGTCCACATGGCCGAGTTTGACCTGGTGGAGATTTCGAGCCGAAAGGATGACATTCTCGTCTCGCTCAGGCATCAACAGAAGTACATGACGCTCAAGTGGCAGGTTCTGTAGGAGCTGATCCATATTCCGGGTCTGCGGCGTCTCAAACGTTAATTCATCCATAAGAAGGATACGGCCATTGGTGGCTTTATCGGAAAGCACGGCGCGTATCGCGTTGCGCCTCATTTTCCGCGGCACCCGCCGCTCATATGAGTGCGGCTGCGGGCCAAATACCGTGCCGCCGGTGCGCCACTGGGGCGCACGAGGCGATCCCTGACGTGCGCGTCCGGTGCCTTTTTGGCGATAGGGCTTCTTGCCGCCCCCGCTCACGTCAGCTCGGGTCTTGGTATCGGCGTTACCCTGCCGACGATTGACGAGCTGAGACGTGACAACCTGATGCAAAAGACCCACATTGACCGGTGCGCCGAAGACGTAGGAATCGAGCTGCTCTTCTCGTAGGACATTGCCATCTATATCGTATACGTTCGCGTAGGGCATATTCTTGACTCCTCACCGCCAATTAGGCGCGTGACTTGGACGCGCCTTGCGCCCCGCTCTGGGAAGCCAGCGCCACCTGTTGGGCTCCCTTGCGTATCAGCAACAAGCCACCATTGGGACCAGGCACCGAACCTTTAATCAGCAACAGATTGCGCTCGGGATCGGACTGGACAACTTCGAGTTCTTTGATCGTCACGCGATCGTTGCCCATGCGACCAGCCATGCGCGTACCCTTGAGCACTCGCCCTGGTGTCGTACCAGGTCCAATTGATCCAGGTGCACGCAGGCGGTCGGATTGACCATGCGTACGTTGCCCGCCGTGAAAGCCATGGCGCTTCATGACTCCAGCAAATCCACGTCCCTTTGAAGTGCCAATGACATCCACCCGTTCGCCCACTACAAACATGGCAGTGTCGACTTTGTCTCCGACACCAGGATATTCACCCCCGACGATTTTCACCTCGCGTAATACTCTGAACGGGCCGAGTTCCTTTCCCGAACCACGCCGGCGCTTGGCACCAGCGCGCGAAGCATTCTTAGCCGGAGCGGCTTCCGCTTCATCAGCTTCAGTTTCCGTTGCCGCCGAAGCGTCGGTGGTCTTCTTACGGGCCTCCTGGCGAGCCTTAGCCTGCGCAATCTGCTGGCGTTTGCGCTGAGCCGGCGTCTGAGGCAGCGAGTGCCCAAGGTGCCCCAGCGCAGGACGCTTGGCATTCTTCAGCTTGGCTTCTCCAAACCCCAAGCTGGACCGCCTCATATCCGTCAACGGGCAGGGTTTTCACTTGAGTTACGGTGCAGGGACCAGCCTCAATTACGGTGACGGGTATCGCCTCGCCTCTGCTGCCGAAAATCTGGGTCATGCCCACTTTTCGGCCCAACAAACCAGTCAACATGTCGTTACTTCTCCTGCGTCGCACGAGAACAGGGCGCGGGATATCTGTTACCGCCCCAGCATGGGCATAGTCGGTCTGCCAACCATACCTGGGGTGGACGTGCCCGGCTCCGAAGCTTATCGGAATGCTTTTTGCCAGACACGCGGCGAACGATAGACCGGATGATCAGATCTTTGGTCCATCACACCCTACCCTCGTAGAGCGCGCCTTCCAGACGTTACGTCCCCTGCACCGGCGCCACACACCGGCGACTACTGCTTTCTTTGATTTCCTCGCTAGAGCTTGATCTCGATATCCACACCAGCTGGTAGATTGAGCCGAGTGAGAGCCTCGACCGTCTTCGGCGTCGGCTCGACAATGTCAATCAGCCGCTTATGAGTCCGAATTTCGAACTGCTCGCGCGAGTCCTTGTCGATAAATGGAGAGCGCAGTACCGTGTACTTGGCTATCTCCGTAGGCAGCGGCACTGGACCAGAGACACGAGCGCCGGTGTTTTGCGCGGTGTCCACAATCTGCGCCGCGGATTGATCTAGGATCCGGTGATCGTACGCTTTTAGCCGGATGCGGATTCGCTGTTTTGCAAGAGTAGCCATGTCCGCTCTTTCTGCACTGCTTAAACAAATAGAGAGATATACTGTCGACAACGCGTGATACTTACAACGTTTGACTGGGCCACGCCGGTTACCGAACCGGCCGGAAACGCCTACTGACTCAGGCACTCAACCAAGATCCAGTCCGGGCTTCGGAGAGCAGACCCCCAAAAGGGTGAGTCCGCTCTCCGAAGCCCAGAAGCCCGGTGAGGGGTTAGCCCGCGGCTATGACCTTGGTGACGGCGCCGGCGCCGACGGTGCGACCGCCTTCGCGAATGGCGAAGCGGCTGCCCTCTTCGAGCGCCACCGGCGTGATCAGCTCCACCTCGATCGTCACATTATCCCCCGGCAGAATCATCTCCACCCCCTCGGGCAAATGCAACGCCCCCGTCACATCGGTCGTGCGAATGTAGAACTGCGGCCGATACCCGTTAAAGAACGGCGTATGCCGTCCCCCCTCCTCCTTGGAGAGCACATAGACCTGCGCGGCAAACCGCGTATGCGGCTTGATGGAGCCCGGCTTGGCCAGCACCTGGCCCCGCTCCACCTCCGCCCGCTCCACTCCTCGCAGCAAACACCCCACATTATCGCCCGCTTCCCCCTGATCCAGGGTCTTTTGGAACATCTCCACCCCCGTGCAGGTCACCGTGCGCGACTGCTCGCTAAAGCCCACGATCTCCACGTTCTCTTGCACCTTCACTGTGCCCCGCTCGATGCGGCCCGTGACCACCGTGCCTCGTCCCTTGATGGAGAAGACGTCCTCAATGGGCATGAGGAAGGGCTTATCTACCGGCCGGGGTGGCGTGGGAATGTAGGAATCCACCGCGTCCATCAGCTCCCAGATCGCCTTGGCCCCCGGATCGGTGCGCGAGAGATCCCCCGTGCTCTCCAGGGCTTGCAGCGCCGAGCCCCGAATGACCGGCACGTCATCGCCCGGGAAGTTGTAGCGGCTCAGCAGCTCCCGCACCTCCAGCTCCACCAGCTCCAGCAGCTCCTCATCATCCATCATATCGACTTTGTTCAAGAACACCACCATCGCCGGCACCTCCACCTGACGGGCGAGCAAGATGTGCTCGCGGGTCTGCGGCATCGGCCCATCCGGCGCACTCACCACCAAAATCGCCCCGTCCATCTGGGCGGCTCCCGTGATCATGTTCTTGATGTAGTCCGCGTGTCCCGGGCAGTCCACATGCGCATAGTGCCGCTTCTCGGTCTGGTACTCCACGTGCGCGATCGCGATCGTGATCCCCCGCTCCCGCTCTTCCGGCGCCTTGTCGATGTTGTCAAACGACGTGTAATTGGCCAGCTTCGCGCTGGCGAGCACTTTGGTGATCGCCGCGGTCAGCGTCGTCTTCCCATGGTCGATATGCCCGATCGTGCCCACATTCACATGCGGCTTGTCCCGCACAAATTTCTGCTTCGCCATTTCTCTTGTCTCTCTCTCCGGTCTCTCTCCACACTCCGGCCTTAGGCCCGAATCCTTTTGCCGTTCGACTTGGCTTTGATTTCCTCAGCGATGGTGCGAGGAACCTCGGCATAATGCGAGAACTCCATCGAATATGAAGCCCGGCCGCTGGTCATCGAGCGCAATTCGTTGACATAGCCAAACATCTCCGCCAGGGGGACGTGCGCGCGAATAATCTGGGAGCCGCCCCGCTCTTCCGAGCCCTGGATCTGGCCCCGCCGGCGGTTGATATCGCCCAGCACATCTCCAAAGAAGTCAGCGGATGTCGTGACTTCCACCATCATGATCGGCTCCAAGAGCACCGGGTCAGCTTTGGTAGCGGCGCTGCGGAACCCCATTGAGCCTGCGGTTTTGAAAGCCATCTCGGAGGAATCTACCTCATGGTACGACCCATCGTAGAGGGTAGCGCGGATATCTACCATCGGATAGCCGGCGACCACTCCCACCTCACTGGCCTCACGGACGCCTTCCTCGGTCGGCTTTACATACTCTCTAGGAACCGAGCCGCCTACCGTGCCGTTCACGAATTCAAATCCTTTGCCGCGCTCCAGTGGCTCGACCCGAATCCACACGTCACCATACTGGCCTCGACCGCCGGACTGGCGCACGAAGCGTCCCTCCGCCTGCGCGGTCTTGGAAATAGTTTCACGGTACGCGACCTGAGGGCGGCCTACGTTGGCCTCAACCTTAAACTCACGGAACATGCGGTCGACAATCACCTCGAGGTGGAGCTCTCCCATCCCTTCGATGATTGTCTGCCCGCTATCCTCGTCGGTGTGCACTCTAAACGTTGGATCTTCCTCGGCCAGACGATTGAGAGCAATACCCATTTTATCCTGGTCGGCTTTGGTCTTGGGCTCGACCGCGATGGCAATGACCGGCTGCGGGAATACGATTGATTCGAGTAAGACCGGGTCGTCCTGATCGCACAGCGTGTCGCCAGTGAAAGTATTCTTGAGACCCACGGCGGCGCAGATGTCGCCCGAGTAGACCCTCTCGATGTCTTCACGATGATTGGCATGCATCTGGAGCAAGCGGCTCATTCGCTCCTTCTGGCCCTTGGTTGCGTTGTACGCGTAGGAACCAGCCGACAAAGTGCCAGAGTATACCCTAAAGTAGGTCAGACGGCCCACAAATGGGTCGGCGACCACCTTGAACGCCAATGCGACGAACTCGCCGTTATCGGAGACAACCATGGTACGGTTCTCGCCGTCGTTGAGCGATGATGCGACTGGAGCCGGAATGTCAAGCGGTGAAGGCAAGTAAGTGACGACCGCGTCGAGCATTGCCTGCACGCCTTTATTTTTGAGAGCCGTGCCGCACAGCACCGGTACAAGCTTGCCGGCGATAGTAGCGCGTCGCAGAGCAGTCCGCAGTTCGTCCTTGCTGATTACCTCACCTTCCAGATACTTCATGGTGAGAACCTCATCGGTTTCGGCGACCGCTTCTACGAGAGCCTCGCGCTGCTTGCGCGCAACGTCAACCAGGTCGGCTGGAATATCGGCAGTTTCGGATTTGGTGCCCAGGTCGTCCAGGAAGACGACGCCCTGTTCTTCGATCAAATCGATAAAACCTTTGAAGCTGCTCTCGGCACCAATGGGAATTTGTATGGGTGCTGGTCTGGCGCTCAAACGCTCGCTAATCATTTCGACCGTGCGCCAGAAATTCGCGCCGGTTCGATCCATCTTATTGACAAAGCAGATCCGCGGAACATGGTACTTATCGGCCTGACGCCAGACCGTCTCCGATTGGGGCTCGACGCCGGCGACACCGTCGAAGACCACGACTCCGCCGTCAAGCACGCGCAGAGAACGCTCGACCTCAGCGGTAAAATCCACGTGTCCAGGCGTATCAATGATGTTGATACGATGTCCCAGCCAGAAGCAAGTCGTCGCGGCCGAAGTTATAGTAATGCCGCGCTCTTGTTCCTGTGGCATCCAGTCCATTGTGGCACCGCCTTCATGCACCTCGCCGATCTTGTGAATCTTCTTGGTGTAGAAGAGAATGCGCTCAGTTGTCGTGGTTTTGCCCGCATCAATGTGAGCGATAATTCCGATATTTCGTGTCTTTTCAAGCGGGAATTCTCTGGTGGCCATTAGTTCCTCGTGGCCGCTGTATTACCAGCGATAATGCGCGAAAGCCTTATTGGATTCCGCCATCTTATGGGTTTCATCTCGTTTACGAATGGTTGCGCCTTGGCCGCCGGCGGCATCCATCAATTCGGAAGCCAGCTTCTCGGCCATAGACTTGCCCGAGCGACTGCGCGCGGATGCGATCAACCAGCGCATGGCAAGCGCGAGCTTGCGCTCGCCGCGAATTTCAACTGGCACCTGGTAGGTGGATCCGCCCACCCGCCGGGGCTTCACTTCAAGCATTGGCGTTGCCTGACGCAGCGCCTGCTCGAAAACTTCAACCGGGCTGCGCCTGGCTCGTTGCTCAATGAGATCGAGTGCGTCATAAATGATGCGCTCGGCCAGGCTCCGTTTGCCGTCCCACATCAGTCGACCAACCAGCCGTGTGATGTTACGGTTGTTGTATTTGGGGTCCGGCAATACGACCCGATGCGGTACCGTTCCACGTCGAGGCATACGCTCGATCTGCCTTTCAACTACTCTGCCAACGGGTGGCCACTATTTCTTCACCGAATCCATGTACAAAAATGAACAGGATGCTAGACAGCGCGAGGGGTACCGGAGTATATACTCCGGCACCCCACTCGTCGGGAGCCTATCCGATGTTCCAAAGAGCGCCGGTTAATCCGGTACTCATGCAGGTGTATCCACACTAGACGCTAAGCGTGGACCTTCCTGAATCGGAGGAAACCCAACAACGCCGGACACATAGCTATACGTGCCCAGCCGTGGTATACAAAGACCTGGTTACCATCGAAAGCGACAATAACTGGTTTCTTCTTGCCGGAGAAGATGTCTTTCGGGTTGGCTGCACCTTCTCCAGCAGCTCGGCAAAACTCTACACTCGAATCAGCGCTTGCCGGCGGCCTGCCCAGCCTTAGGACGCTTGGCGCCATACTTAGATCGGCCCTGCCGGCGCTTCTGCACGCCTTCGCTGTCCAGAGTGCCGCGTACGATATGATATCGGACGCTAGGTAGATCTTTCACACGGCCGCCGCGAATGAGCACAACCGAGTGCTCCTGCAGGTTATGCCCCTCGCCAGGAATGTAGGCAGTTACCTCGTATTGATTGGTCAGGCGCACGCGCGCGATCTTGCGCAGAGCCGAGTTCGGCTTCTTTGGCGTCATGGTGCGAACCTGCGTGCAGACACCGCGCTTCTGTGGAGCGCCGCGCATGCGCAGCGTGCGGTTCTTCAACGCATTGTAAGAGAACTGAAGCGCCGGCGCCTTACTTTTCCGGACCTTCTTGCCTCGTCCTTTGCGGACCAACTGATTAATCGTCGGCAATGTGTTGTCTCTTTCACCCATTTCTGGCGGTACTTGGCTGTATGCCATACGCTTCCAGGTAGAACGCGCCCGGGTAGCCGGTTTCGAATACCTGGGAAGCGTTTCTGGCACACATTTTACAATGCTATCATTCTTCAGGGAAACTGTCAACTATAGCGTGATTGTCGTAGCCATCCTCACCCTCTGGACCGATGAGTCCGGTGGCAGTTCCGCCTCCTAGGCCGAAAGCGGCGAGATTAGTGCTGGCCATAGCGGCGGCCAGACGCTCAGCGCGCTGCTTTTCGCGGAGCACGCGGCGTTGCTCCACTCCCGTTCCAGCGGGAATCAGCTTCCCGATGATCACGTTCTCCTTTAAGCCTACGAGGTGATCAGTCGCGCCAGTGATGGCGGCCTCGGTGAGCACTCGAGTAGTCTCCTGGAATGATGCCGCTGAGAGGAAGCTCTCGGTATTGAGAGATGCCTTGGTTACACCCAAGAGAACCGTCTGTGCCGTCGCCGGCTCGCCGCCTTCCGCCAGAACCCTAGCGTTCGTCTCCTCATAATGGAAACGATCCACCAGATCGTTTGGCAGCAAATCGGTATCGCCGGGATCGTCAATGCGGACGCGGCGCAGCATCTGGCGCACAATCACCTCAATGTGCTTATCGTTGATATACACACCGGTTGACCGGTAGACCTTCTGCACCTCTTTTACAAGGTAGAAGTGAACCGCTTCACGACCCAGAATGCGCAGGACATCCTGAGGATCAACCACTCCGCTGGTAAGCGGCTGGCAACCGTGGACCGGATCACCGTCCTTGACGATGATATTGGACGAGGCCGGTATAGGATACTCGCGCTCGTCGCGCTCTTCCGCCCGCACCACCAGCTTATTCTTGGCGCCGGTATCCACTTCACCCGCCGAGCGCGCCCGTACCTCCAGATCCGCCGGTGATACCGACGCACCCCGCTCAGCTGGCATGCGCGCAATCACGTCACCGGCCTCGACATGGTCGCCGGCATGTACGATCACATGGCTACCCTTAGGCAGCGGGTACTCGTCTAAAATCGTATCCACGGAAACCACGCGGACCTTGCGGCTTCCATTGTCGGCTATCAGAATCTCAACAATGCCGTCTATCTCGCTGACTAAAGCCTTATCCTTGGGTACACGGGACTCAAAGAGCTCCTCGACCCGGGGCAAGCCCTGAGTAATGTCATCAGTGGCGCCGGCAATACCGCCGCTGTGGAATGTGCGCATGGTTAGCTGCGTGCCAGGCTCGCCAATAGATTGGGCAGCGATAATGCCTACCGCGTCACCCATTGAGACGAGTTTGCCCGCACCAAGGCTGCGTCCATAGCACAGCCGGCAGACACCGTGCGGCGCCAGACACTGCAGGACGGATCGGCAATAGACCTGAGTGACGCCGGCGGCGAGCATCTGGTCTATAGTATCGTCCTCCAGCTCGGAACCGACCTTGATACGCTCAAAACCAGGCACCGGAGCGGCCAGAACCCTGCCAATCAACCGATTGCGGAACGGCTCGCTCATGTCCTTGGAATCCTGCTCGGTAATCCAGATACCTTCGGTGGTTCCGCAGTCCTCGACCAGCACTATTACGTCCTGAGCAACGTCTATGAGACGGCGGGTCAGATAGCCGGACTCAGCGGTGCGCAGAGCCGTGTCAGCTAGGCCTTTGCGTGCGCCATGGCTGGAGATGAAGTACTCCATAACCGTGAGCCCATCCCGGAAATTGCCTCGGACCGGAATCTCCATGATGCGCCCGGACGGATCAGCCATAAGACCTCGCATACCGGAGAGCTGGCGAATCTGCTGGAACTTCGCCTTGGTAGCCCCAGAGTTGGCGATAGTATAGATTGGGCCATACGGATCCAGCACGCGCTGTACATAGGTCTGGATCTTATCCGAAGCGTCCTGCCAGATTTGAACGACCTGGCGGTAGCGCTCGTTGTCGGTAATCAAGCCGTCACGGTAGTCGTCCTCGAGCTGTGTCACCTTGACGTCGGCTTCGGCAAGAATCTGCTCGCGCTCGGGCGGCACCACGACATCGCTGATGGCTATGCTGGCCCCAGCCTTAGTCGCATAGGTGAAACCAATGCGCTTGATCTTGTCCGCCAGCTCAGCGGTCGCCTCACGGCCATAGTACTTGAAGCACTCACCGATAACCTGCTTAAGGTTATCTTTTTTCATGGGTGCGTTCTTAAACCGAATTCGCTCCGGCAGGGCATCATTAAAGAGAATTCGTCCGACCGTCGTCTCGACCAACTGCTCGCGGAGAATGGGCTGTCCGACCCCAGTATCGTCGACTACGCGATCGGCGTTTATGCGCACGCTGATTTGATCATGCAGGCGAATCTGGCCCATACTGTAGGCCATCATTGCCTCAGACTCAGTCGAGAAGCGCCGAATCGCCCGCTTGCGCAGCTCGGCGGCGTCTGCCGCCGGGTATTGCTCATGCAGCTCTGCGAGTCGCTGCGCCAGGTAGTCAGGCCGCTCCATCGTGAGATAATAGCAGCCGAGCACCATATCCTGTGAGGCGCCGATCGAAGGCTCGCCATGCGCCGGATGCAACAGGTTGCGCGACGAAAGCATCAGAGTTCGAGCCTCTTCCTGGGCTCGCTCGGACAGCGGGACGTGAACCGCCATCTGATCTCCATCGAAGTCGGCGTTAAATGCCGAGCAGACCAGCGGATGCAACTGAATGGCACTACCTTCAACCAGGACCGCTTCAAAAGCCTGGATGCCAAGCCGGTGCAGGGTTGGCGCCCGGTTCAGCAGCACCGGGTGATTCCGGATGACTTCTTCAAGGACGTCCCAGACCTCGGGTCGCACACGCTCAACGAACCGTTTGGCGCTCTTGATGTTGTGGGCCAGTCCCTGCTCCACCAGTTTACGCATGACAAACGGCTTGAAAAGCTCTAGCGCCATCTTCTTGGGTAAACCACACTGGTGTAATTTGAGATCTGGACCAACCACAATGACAGAGCGGCCTGAGTAGTCCACGCGCTTGCCGAGCAGATTCTGGCGGAAGCGCCCCTGCTTGCCTTTAAGCATGTCGGAGAGGCTCTTGAGCTTGTGATTGCCAGATCCGGCCACGGCGCGGCCACGCCTACCGTTGTCGATGAGCGCGTCGCAGGCCTCCTGCAACATGCGCTTCTCATTGCGGATAATGATCTCGGGCGCTCCGAGTTCCAGCAGCCGCTTGAGGCGATTGTTGCGATTGATGACGCGCCGGTACAGGTCGTTGAGATCGCTGGTAGCGAAGCGTCCACCATCGAGCTGCACCATAGGACGCAGATCCGGCGGTAGAACCGGCAGCACGGAAAGAATCATCCACTCCGGGCGATTCCCAGACTTGCGGAACGCTTCAACCACATTCAGCCGCTTGGTGGCCTTCTTGCGGCGTTGTCCACTGGTGGAATCAATCTCGGAACGAAGCTTGGCTGCCAATTCGTCGAGATCGATTGCTTCCAGCAGTGACTGAACCGCTTCTGCGCCCATCCCCGACTCGAAGATCTCCGGAAGCTCTGGATTAGTATCCCGCAGGTGATATTCGAAGTCTTTGAGCTCGCGATAGCGCTGCTCCTGTAGCAGATCGAGCCTCTTCAAGCCTTCGAGGTCATGACGCCGAGCTTCAGTTTCCGCTCGCACCTCATTGGAGAGAGCCACCAGCTGATCCTGAATGGAGGCGATCTCGCCCTCAGCGTTCATCCGGGCGCGCTCGATCTCGCGCTCAGCTTCAGCGCGGAGCCGATCCATCTCTTTGCGCGCCTTCTCGACCACCAGGTCGCGGTACTCCTGAGCGAGACGGTCTAGCGTCTCCATATGATTGGAGTCGACGATCACTCCCTGGCCGGCAATCCGTTCGCCAGTGGGCTCAAAGATCATATCCTCCGAGAGTATTTTGCCCATCTGCTCGCGCAGAGCGCTCCGCAGAGTCTTTTCCAGGTCGCGCGCCTGCTGCAGCTGCTCAGAGCGAGCCACCTCGTTCTGCTCGCGCTGCCCTTCAAGCCGGTGCTCGATGGAGGCTATCTGCTGATCTCGATGATCTTGCGCGGCGATGATCTGGGAAGTAACCTCTTCCTCGCGAGTCTGAATGCGCTGTGCCACACCCTCTTCAATGCTGGCGAGCGCCATCTGGCGAGCTTGTTCGTCGACGTCGGTTACGACATAGAGCGCAAAGTAAAGTATGCGCTCGAGATTGCGTGGCGAGAGATCCAGCAGCAAACCTATTCGGCTTGGAGTACCCTTGAAATACCAGATATGGCTGACGGGTGAAGCAAGCTCGATATGCCCCATACGCTCACGCCGCACTTTGGACCGAGCCACTTCAACGCCGCACTTGTCGCAGACGATGCCCTTGAATCGGACTCGCTTGTATTTTCCGCAGTAGCATTCCCAGTCCTTGGTGGGACCAAAAATGCGCTCGCAAAAGAGCCCGTCCTTCTCAGGTTTTAACGTGCGGTAATTTATTGTCTCCGGCTTGGTAACTTCACCGTAGCTCCAGGAGCGAATCTGCTCCGGGCTAGCCAGACTAATTCGAATGGCATCAAAATCGTTTACTTCGAGCATTGGGGGAGGCGCTCGGCGCTCATCACAAAACAAGATTTTCACTCCACCTTGTGGTGAGGAACTCCGAGCTACCTATCTCCTTTCCGAATGCCTTAAAGGCCCTTGCTTACTACTCGCGGTTACTCGTTCTCAAAGCCGCTAAGGTTAATCCCCAGTTCCGGCATGACGTCGGTGCCGGTATCTTCGACGAACTGAATCTTCTGCTCGTCTTCGTTTAGCACTTCGACATTGATCCCCAGGCTCTGCAGCTCCTTTACCAGCACCTTGAACGATTCGGGCACTCCCGGCTCCATGATGCTTTCGCCTTTGACGATAGACTCATAGGTTTTGACTCGACCAACCACGTCGTCAGACTTCACTGTCAGGATCTCTTGCAAGATGTTGGAAGCACCGTAGGCTTCGAGAGCCCACACCTCCATCTCACCGAAGCGCTGGCCTCCGAATTGAGCCTTACCGCCGAGCGGCTGTTGCGTAATGAGACTGTAGGGGCCGGTCGAGCGAGCATGCACTTTGTCTTCAACCAGGTGCGCCAGCTTCAGCATATAGGTATAACCTACCGTCACTTTGGTATCAAACGGTTCACCGGTACGCCCATCGAAGAGCTGTATTTTGCCCTCAATCGGTAGGCCGGCCTGCTCCAGCAGCTTCTCAATGTCTTCTTCACTGGCGCCGTCAAAGACCGGAGTCGCCACTTTCATACCCAGTCTCTGGGCCGCCCATCCCAGATGGGTCTCCATAATTTGGCCAATGTTCATGCGGTGAGGCACCCCCAGTGGATTCAGGATGATATCCACCGGCGTACCGTCTGGCAGGAACGGCATATCTTCGATTGGCAGCACCCGGCTGATAACTCCCTTGTTTCCGTGGCGGCCCGCCATTTTGTCTCCAGCGCCGATCTTGCGCTTTTGAGCGATAGAAACGCGTACGAGCTGGTTGACGCCGGGAGGCAGCTCATCGCCGCTCTCTCGGGTAAAGGCTTTCACCTCCACCACTTTGCCTTTTTCGCCGTGCGGCACTCGTAGGGACGTATCCTTCACTTCACGCGCCTTCTCGCCAAAGATGGCACGCAGCAGCTTTTCTTCCGCTGTGAGCTCGGTCTCGCCCTTTGGGGTGATCTTGCCAACCAAGATATCGCCCGGTCCAACCTCAGCACCGATGTAGATGATGCCGCGTTCATCAAGGTTACGCAGCCCCTCCTCGCCCACGTTAGGGATATCGCGGGTGATCTCCTCTGGGCCAAGTTTGGTATCGCGCGCCTCAACCTCATGCTTCTCTATATGGATGCTGGTGAAGAGATCTTCCCGCACAATACGCTCGCTGATGAGTATGGCATCCTCGAAGTTACCGCCCTCCCAGCTCATAAAGGCCACCAAGATGTTCTGGCCAAGTGCTACCTCGCCATGCTCGGTCGCTGAGCTGTCAGCCAGCACTTGTCCCTTTTCAACTCGGTCGCCCTTATTGACGATCGGCCGCTGATTGATGCACGTACCTTGGTTGGAGCGAATGAACTTGCGCAGCTTATGGGCGTGTTCTACGCCGTCATCGTCAAGCACAACAATCTGGCGAGCAGTAGCGCTGATAACTTCTCCGGCGGCCAGAGACAGTACGACCTGCCCGGAATCCATGGCCACCTGTCGCTCGATGCCGGTACCCACGATGGGAGATTGTGGACGCAGCAGCGGTACCGCCTGGCGCTGCATATTGGCTCCCATCAATGCGCGATTGACGTCATCATGCTCGAGAAACGGTATCATCGCCGCGGCCACGCTGACGGTTTGCTTGGGCGCAACGTCCATGTAGTCCACTCGTGCCGCGATCTCTTGCACAAAGTCGCCGTTATGGCGGGCCAAAATGCGGTCGTTGGTAAAGTGGCCATCGCCGTCCAGTGTTATATTGGCCTGTGCGATGACGAAGCGCTCCTCGTCATCTGCGGTCAGGTAATCGACATCCTTTGAGACCCACGGCTTGATAGCCACAGAAGCTCCGTCAAGTGCTTCGGCCAGCTTTGCGGCCAGCGCATCGTCAATGGGTGTGCCGCCGGGGACCAGTAGATTGTCCTTGCCGTCCGTCTCGTCGTGAGCCAGAATACGTCCCACCAGTTGCTTGCTGTTGGTAGGTAGCTCATGGTAGACCTTGCGGTACGGAGTCTCGATGAATCCATAGTCGTTTATCTTACCGAATGTCGCCATGTTGCCGATCAGTCCGATATTCGGGCCCTCAGGAGTCTCGATAGGACAGATGCGGCCGTAGTGCGAGTGGTGCACGTCGCGCACATCGAACCCGGCACGATCGCGCGAGAGTCCGCCTGGGCCGAGCGCGGAAAGGCGCCGCTTGTGCCCGATCTCAGCCAGCGGGTTGGTCTGATCCATGAACTGCGAGAGCTGGCTTCCGCCGAAGAACTCTTTCATCGCCGCTACAACGGGGCGGATATTGACCAGCTGGTTGGGTATGGCCTGCGATGGATCCTGGATAATGGCCATGCGCTCCTTCACCACGCGCTCCATACGCAGGAGACCCACTCGGAACTGGGTCTGTATCAATTCGCCGACGCTACGCACCCGCCGATTGCCCAAGTGGTCGATGTCGTCCTTCTTGCCCTTCCCCTCATTTAATTCTACTAGGCGGCGTAGAATGGCGATGACGTCATCCTGGGTCAGCGTTTTG
The DNA here is from genome assembly GCA_963810535.1 of uncultured Chloroflexia bacterium. Classification (GTDB taxonomy): domain Bacteria; phylum Chloroflexota; class Ktedonobacteria; order Ktedonobacterales; family JADMIN01; genus JAJPKE01. The sequence continues at coordinate 23,533 of CAWENW010000015.1, read as the reverse complement.
ATGGTCTGTGGAATAGCCAGATCCAGCTTGCGATTCAACTTATAGCGTCCCACGCTGCCAAGATCATAGCGGCGCGGATGGTAGAACAGGTTGTAGACCAGGGTCCGGGCATTCTCCATAGTTGCCGGATCACCGGGACGAAGCTTGCGGTAGACTTCCAGAAGCGCCTCCTCAGGCGACTTTACTGGATCCTTGTCAAGCGTCGTATTCACAAAATTGCTGATATAGTTGTTGCCCTTGGCATCTACCATGGCAAACGCCTTAAGGATACCGTCATCAGTGCGAAGGTCAGGCGTCGACTCGGTCTTGCCCTGATCCCGATCCCCAATGGCACCCATGGCACGCAGCAAGGTTGTTATTGGTATCTTACGCTTGCGGTCGATTTTTACCGACAGTAAGTTCTTGTTGCTGGTCTCAAACTCGAGCCAGGCACCTCGGTTGGGAATGAGCTTGGCGGCAAAGAGCGAGCGGCCGGTGGTCGGATCCTCCTCGGCAGTGAAATACACGCCGGGAGAGCGAACCAATTGGCTGACTACTACGCGCTCAGCGCCGTTGATGATGAATGTGCCTTCTTTGGTCATGAGCGGAAAATCGCCCATGAAAATGTCCTTTTCCTGGATCTCACCAGTCTCCTTGTACGTCAAGCGAGCCTTAACATAGAGCGGTGCAGCATACGTGGCATCGCGCTCACGACACTGATCTTCAGTGTACTTGGGCTCGCCGAACGGCTCATCGGGAATGATGAACTCTAGCTTGAGGTTTTTGTTGGTAAAATCCTCAATAGGTGAGATCTCGGCAAAGAGCTCTCGCAACCCCTCTCGTTTGAACCACTCAAATGAATCCAGCTGTACTTGAATAAGACTGGGCATAGAGCGAATATCAGGGATGCGTGCGAAGCTGACGCGTTCGGGGAGGGAGACAGCCGTGCTCAGTGCCATGCGTGATAAACTCCTCTCGCCTGTCACTCATACCGAGTGGAATGACTTCCAATGAACCCAGCTGCACCGCTCGCGACACCAGAACCTGGAATCGGAGGGAGCAATCGTGATGAGATGACCGGCCGCACTTCAAAGGGATTGAATGTGCTAATTGTGTGAGAAAACTGCCGAAGAACCGCTCTCGAAAAACTCTCTACTTACTACAAAGGGATCGTCCCACCCTTTGTTCGCTTCTCCCCTATCTGCTATACTGCATGTGCATAACCGCCGCTCCTGCGCGACATTGCCGTAAGAGCAGGGAACCGCATGCTCATTCCCACTGCACAAGACCGTTGCGACATCGACCTCTGCCTGCCTGTTCTGCGCGTCGAGAAACCTACTATGCCTGCTAGAGCCTGGGAGAAAATGCTGTACATGTCTGACATGCCAAAGTTGTTTTACAGTCACAAGGACCAGTTAAAGAGGACAATTGGGCTACGAGCCACGAATGGAACCGGGCACGCGCCAAATTGCCCACTATCACACAAGCGGCGATAGTGGGCCGATGGTGTCTGTGGGCTCCGGTATAACCTATTTATATAGTTATATATTCTCGTGGGGACCAAATCCTCACCCAGCCTGTCAGCTGGATGCCGTAAGCGCAAAAGCACTGGACTTCGCACCGGTCTGCTGCGACCAAGAACCCCGCGAAACCCGTTATGCTGGATGCATATGTGTCCGCGTGCCCAAAAAACGCCGCAGGCTGTGAGTATATCATGGCAATACTAAGATGTCAAGTCCTCATTGGTATTCGGAACATTTCCCGTAGGTTGCGCGTAATCAGGTTCGAGTTTCTCTCATCATATACCAATTTGAGATTGCCAGGAGGCGGCTATGCCGAAGCCATCGGCAGGAGTGGGGGACCGGCCACGCTTCTGCAATCTGTGTGGGCAACCATTAATTGGAGGTTATTTCCGGCATGGCGAGGGCGTCATCTGCTGCATCATCTGCTATGCCAAGCGATCGCGCTGCTCCCGCTGCGGAGCGCCGCTCGACGACGCTTCCATTGCACGCTCTCATGCCTCCGGTGGCGATTCAACCCTCCTGTGCACCCATTGCTATCGGTCTGCGCCCCGCTGCGCCGCCTGCCGTCGCCCGATACTCTCTGTATCCTATACATTCGAAGATTTATCTGAAACGAAGCCGCAGCCCTACTGTGAAGCCTGTGTCAAGACCCGGCCCCGTTGCGACGTCTGCAGGGTACCTGTCGCTCCAGAGATCGCGCCGCTCGACGATGGTCAGTATCGTTGTGGGCTGTGCGCAGCGCACATGGTGCAAGATCCGCGATTGGTTGAGGCCATCTACCGTGAAGCGCTAGCCGCATTTACGCAACTCGTGATCAGCCCGCTGCGTACGGTGCCACGTCTAGAGATTGTCACACGCCTCCAGATGGGTGCGGTTCGGCGCACCCATCAGGCTTCGGTTCCCGGCGGCGAGGAAGGCGTCGGCGGCCATCACGTGCTCGGCTTTTTCGTGCGGTATGACAATGCGAGCTCGATCTACATCGAACGCTACCTTCCCCGAAGCGTCCTGCTTGGAACACTGGCACACGAACTCGGGCACGCCTGGCAATCGGAGTGGGCTCCACAGCTGCATGACCTACTGATCTGCGAGGGATTTGCGGAATGGGTCGCCCATCGTGTATTGGTCGCAAGCGATCAGCGTGGAATGGCCGCTCGCGCGACTCGCCGCGACGATGTCTATGGTCGAGGTCTGCGTCTGTATCTCAACACTGAGCGCAAAGCCGGTCGGGACGGAGTGCTCAGGCTCGCCCTCGGACAAAAAGCCTGATGTGGCTCGTTGAATATGTCGGCACCAAGCCCGCACTTAGAACTGGATGCCGGATATCTGCCAGGTAGCGCCGCCCTCAACCAAGTAGGCGGTAAAAGGTAGGCTGACGGATTGCGTTGATGCCGTGCTGGTAGCGGTAAAGTTTACATGGATTTGCTGATTGGTCGGATCGCTCTGGACGAAAGACGTCAGCTGGGGGGTGCAGACATAGGTGGTCTGGCCCTGGAGAGCGCCGAATACCTGGTCAAAAGCCAGCTCGGGTACCGCCGTCTGGAATGCGCTGGAAGTGAGCACATACGCTGCATGGGAATTGTTGGCGACGACCTCGGTGCAGAACTGGTCGATGAGCAATACTCCGCCTGGGTCCGATCCCTGCACCCTTCCGTCGAGCGAGGTGAGCCTCCACGCATTGCTCTCGACATCCAATTTCGCCGGACCGGTCGTTTCACCAAGCTTGCTCCGCGAGATGCTTACAGTGAGATTGGTGTTGCGGTCAGTATTGCCCTGACCCAGCCCGCTCACGCCACACTGTATAACTTTCCCGTCAATTTGGTCGCGTAGTCGAGCAACCTGAGTGTAATCGCTCTGGCTGGTTTCAGTTCGCAGGGTACTGCCGAAAACCGAGTACGCCAGAGCGTAGTTTTGTGTTTGAATGCCAGCGCAATATTCGGCTACAGCCTGAAGTGATGCCAGGTTTACTCCCATCAGTGAGGTAGCGATTGAGATAAGTTTCCAGCCACTTTGATTGACGAGACGGAGCTGGCCCTCCTTCATCCCGCTGTGCGCACGGGTAATAGCCAGTGAGACATCCGCGGTACTCCCAAAAAGGGTATAGCTGTAGCCAGCACCAGTGGCAACGGTGCAGTCGGTTACGTCGCCTTCGTCGTGGTCGAGGGCTCTAAGGTCGCTGGAGAATCCAATCGACGGGTACTGCGCTCGGAGACTGGATGCAAGCAGACTATACGCGCTTGTATAGTCCTGAAGCTTGACAGCGTTGCAGAACTGCTGTGCTGCCTGGGCAGGCGCCTGATATTGAGTAATGCCGACAACAGCACCTCCACCGAGAAGAGCCAGAATAATCACTCCGCCCACCAGAGCTTTGATCAGCCTGCGCCAAGTATTACCGGGAGCAGCGTCCGCCTGCTCTCGTCTGGGTAGAGGACCGTACGAATATAGGTCCGGCGTCCCATAGGGAAAAGGCGACCCGGGTACATTGGCCGGCTGGCCGTTTTCTTCCACCTGAGGGATAGAATCTCCAGGCCGGTTTGAATCGAACATCACTGAATCCTCTTGTCGTATACAACGCGCTAAGTCCACTCGGGGCCTGAAGGGGGCGAAAATCCGGACGGCTGACCTCGGCTCGATCAGTATACAAGGAGACGAACCAGACGTACAGCCAAAGACTCGGGCACAGCTGATTCGTGATACTCTGCTCTCATGCGCAACGAGAAACCGGGGAGGGTCGTCACTGGGAAATCAGAAAATCGGGAGCGGCATACTATGAGTACGACTGGAACATCCGAGTCTCACGACGGAAGTGGCGGACGTGCCGGTAATTTCCAGGTTCCAGGGAGCGATCGGCTGGGCATTCTCACTGCCACCGCCGCAGTAATGAGATCCAGTCGTTATGTGACCCTTGATGCGGCGGCGGCCAAAACTCTGGCGACACGCTGGGCGGCTGAAGCATGGGCGGAGACGACGGGACTGGACTCACTTCACTGGAATGACGGCACGGAGCGGACGGTGAACTTTGTGCTCTTGCTGGACGCTCTCAATTTTTGCTTCTGGGCGGAACCGGGCCAGCCGCGCTGGAGGATCCAGTGGCAGGACCGTGACTTGGATGGCTACAACGCGCTGGCAGCCGCGCTTTCTCGTGCGATGGAAGGTGGATATCCTCTCTGGCAGGCAGAGTATCTCGCCGCTCTCCGTCGAGAGGATCTGGCGGAGGTGTTGCGCCCTACCGCGGGTAGCTCGGAGATTCCACTCTTTGATGCCCGTCTAGCCAATGCTCGTGAAATTGGCCGCGTGCTGCTCGAAAAGTACCACGGGCAATTCTCCGCCGCGGTTCAGTCGGCACGCCAAAGTGCCGTCTCACTGGTGTCACTATTGGTAGGTGACTTTGATTCGTTTCGAGATGTAGCGTGGCAAGACGGCAACCGCGTGCCTTTTTTTAAGCGGGCGCAGATTTGTGTGGCCGATCTTCATAGCGCTTTTGGCGGCCAGGGATATGGCACCTTTTCCGACCTGAATGAACTTACCGCCTTCGCTGACTACAAGCTGCCACAGCTACTGCGCCAGCTTGGCGTTCTCGTATATTCTGCTGAGCTCGCCGAAAAGGTAGACAACCTGCAACTTCTCGAGCCGGGCGGAGATGAGGAAGTCGAGATTCGCTCTGCCACAATCTGGGGCGTAGAGTGGCTGCGGCGCGAGCTCTCCATGCGTGGCGCGCATTATCCAGCCAGTGCTATAGATCAGCGGCTCTGGACTACAAGCCAGACCATGCCGGACGGCACTCTCCCCTACCACCGAACCCGGACGATATACTATTGATGAATTCATGATTATCGGGCCTTGTTTCTTGCCGCTTTTCGGCGCGAAAACTGGAATAGCGGAGAGTATTCAACACTGAGGTCTACTCCATGCGCGCAACATTCATTCATACAGCAGACAACCACTTAGGCTATGAGCAGTACGGCATGAAGGAACGCTTCAACGATTTCGCTCGAGCTTTTTTCAGCGTCGTTGACGATGCTATCGCCCGTCATGCGGATTGTTTCTTAGTAGCTGGCGATCTCTTTAACAAGCGCGCCATTGATGCTCAAACTCTGATGCAAGCAAAGAGCGGGCTGGAGCGTCTCAAGATGGCTGGTATACCGGCCATCGCCATCGAAGGCAATCACGATCGGACCTATTATCGCGATGGTGTCTCCTGGCTTCAGTTTCTCTGCTGGGAGCATCTGTTGATCCTTCTCAATCCAGTGATACGCGACGGAATGATCTCACTCTCGCGCTGGGACCCCGAATCGCAGCAAGGTGCCTACACCGACCTCAAGGAAGGACGTCTGCGAATCTATGGACTGCCCTGGTATGGCGCCGGAACCTCTCGAGTGGTTGAAGGTATCTCCCAGCAGTTGGCCGCGTCTCGCGCCGGCGAAGATGCCGAAGGGGTTGAGTATCGCGTCCTCTTGATGCATACGGGCATACAGGGCATTGTTCCTGAGATGCATGGTCTGCCTACCTATGAGCAGTTCCTACCGCTCCGCGGCCTGGTGGACTATCTGGCGCTAGGACACGTGCATAAGCAGTATAGCCGAGAGAACTGGCTGTATAATCCCGGCTCAACCGAAACCTGGGGTGCGGAAGAGAGCTCTTGGACTCGCGGCTACTACGCAGTGACGGTAGACACTGCACCTACCGGCGCTCCTAGCGGAGAGCCCCGCCATATTGCTGAGCATATCGTGAACGAGCGGCGTCCTTTCCTCCGCTTTACATTTCCGGTAGACGGGTTGGAGACTCCAGCCGCTCTCGCCCAGCACTTCGAGCATATGTGTATCCGTTGGGCGCGCGAACGCGCTACGGAGTTGGGCGATAATAGGAGCGAACCGGTTATTGATGTCGGGCTGACCGGCATCCTAGAATTCGATGGCGCAGCGATTCCGCATGAGCTGCTCGAAGAGTGTGTGCGTGCCCACTTTGACCCTCTTACTGTACGGATCCATGATAGTACGCGCGAGACTGGCTACGACATCCTGGAGAGTGAAGAGGTAGATGGTCGCGACCGGTCAACATGGCAGCAGCTCGAACTACATATTTTCCAGGAACTGCTCTCGCGTGACGGGCGCTACGAGGGGAATGCGTCCTCGTGGGCGCATGCACTTTCGGAACTTAAGCAAATGGCGCTTGGCTTAGAACCGCCAGTCAATATTGCCGAGCGACTGCGCGAGGCTCGATCTTCGTTTTCCTAGAGCGGACGCTCCTCGGGGGCAGACGCCCCAGAAGTCGTGGCGTAATCCCCCGCGAGCGTCTCGCCGTGGGAACGGCTACCTCCGCCGCTCACTTGTCAAGTAACTACCAACAGCAGTAGATTCCGCAAGGCGATTGAGGAGCCGGACAGCGCGCGTATGCTGAGGATGTCGCCCCATGGCGTTGAGAGCTTCTTCATCGGCCAGATCGATGACGATAAGTGCGTGACGATATGATGGGGCGTTGTTGGTGCCATAGCGGATTCGCCTGACTCCTGGTATATCCTTGAGTAGATGATTTACTTCGCCGAGCATCTTCTCGATGGTCTCACGCCGTACGTCCGGCTTGAATCGCAGAATAACCTCATGCCTCATCATTTCCCAGCCTGCCGCCTCTTCATGGTGATAAACTCGTATGGTCGCTAGACACAGCCATCAGTACGATAGCACATAATCGGCAGCCGGCGCAAAGTCTTTCGAGCCAAGATTGCAGTATGACTGCCCTACCGAGATCCAAAGAGCCGAGCCAGCCAGTTCCGTTTCCTGGCGGTGCTTGCACCGGCTACTACCTGGACGCGGGTGGCAGAGAGGTTCTCAACATTAACAGGAGCCGGTAGCGATTGCTCACCGTCGCTGCTATTGCTGGAACCAAGCGAAGGCGCTGGTGCCAGGAGCGGCACCACATGGGAACTATAACTGAAGTAGACAGGAGCCCCAAAGTAGGGCGCGTCCCAAGGATACGCTAGGTTCCGGCTTGCCGCTTCCGACCGTACCCGCTGGGCGTCGGTTACGGCGGCTCCGATCACTGTGCCCGATTCCCCCGAGACCGCACGAGCGATCAGAGAGGGCTGATAGTGAAAATAGGTTCGGCCGCCGAAATATGGAGCATCCCAAGGATCGGCGACCACGGGCGCCTTGCCTTGGACACCTCCTACTCTTGCTGCCTTTGGATCAGGGTGGGGATCCGGAACCATGCTGACCTCCTGGTTTCTCCACGATGGTATTCATAGCTTCATGATAGTGAGCTGGCGAGCTTCTTCTCAACCTCAGCGACGGACGTAGCGCGCAGTATATCGGCGGCCAGCGCCTGCAACTCTGCGAGAGAATGTTCGGCAAGCGTCTCTTTCACAGCTGGTATGCTAGCTGGCGTCATGCTGAGGTCGTCAATCCCGAGCCCAACCAGAAGTTGCGCAAACTTGGGATTGGCTGCCATCTCACCGCAGACCCCCACGTGCCGGCCTGCGTGGTGCGCGCCTGCTACTACGGCCGCGATGGCTTGCAGTACCGCGGGTTGAGTGGGCTGGCAGAGCTGACTCAAGGCTGGGCTGAGCCGGTCGGCGGCCATGACGTATTGGGTAAGATCATTGGTGCCTATGCTGAAGAAAGTAGCCTCACGCGCCATCGATGGAGCGGACAGGACGGCAGCCGGTGTTTCGACCATAATTCCAAGCGGTATAGTGCTGGCGATCGACAGCTCAGAACGCACCTTCACCAGCAGCCTGCGCGCCTCCTGAATTTCCTCCAAGGTTGAGACCATTGGCAACATTATGCGGACGTTGGCTCGCAAATTTCGAGTGGCGCGGAGTATTGCCCGGAGCTGGGTTACCAACAACTCCTTGGCGACAAGCTGTAGACGGATGCCGCGCACCCCTAAAGCTGGATTGGCTTCCTCTGGCAAATTCCGCACGTAAGCCTCAAGCGAAGGCAGCGGCTTATCAGAGCCTACGTCAAGAGTACGAATGATGATGGGAGGCCGGTGGCCGAGTCTTTCGGAGCCTGCAAAGGTCGCAATGATGGCTTCATAGAGTGACGCCTGTTCCTCCTCACCTGGGAACTGAGGTTGACTGGAGAAGAGAAACTCGGTGCGCAGGAGACCGATGCCCTCGGCTCCCAGGTTCGCTGCCGCTTGCGCTTCCGCCGTAGTTCCGACATTTGCCAATAGAGGAACACTTTTGCCGTCCTGTGTCCTGCCCGGGTGTACCCTCCATGCACTCATCCGTGCATCGGCGCGGCGGCGGTCGTCGCGTTGCTGATTGGCCAGTATTTGGGCTTGGTCCAGTTCATTCTTGCTTGGTCGTACGATCACCTGGCCGCTTTGCCCGTCGACTACCAGTAAGTCGTTATCATGTGCGATCTCCAGCAGCTGGCTGCCCGCTCCCATGACGGCAGGGATTCCAAGCGATCTCGCTAGAATAGCGGCATGCGCCGTAGCGTTTCCGCCCGCCAGCGCGATCGCCTTTACGTGCGCCGCGCCCAGTTGCACAGTGTCGGAGGGCATCAAATCATTAGCCACTATAATCACTGGCTGTCCGATCTTGGCAAGTTGATCGGCAAGACTCGGTCGGCGCAAAGATTCGGGACGAAGATGATCCAGGGGCCGTTGTATCGCGTCACGAACGTCGCTCGCGCGCGCTTTCCAGACCGGATCAGGTAAAGCCGCAAGCAAGCCTGCCTGTTCCTCGGCAGTCGTGCGTAGCGCGATTTCTGCGGTAGCACTCTCCTGATTGATCAGCTCCGTGGCGCGCTCCATGATGGTAGGATCCTCTAGTATCGACGCTTGCGCTTCGAAGATTCCAGCCTCCGATGGACCGATCTCCCGGGCGACTTTTTCCGCCAGCTCACGTAATTCCAAGACTGCAGCCGTAATAGCAATCTGTAATCGCTCGATCTCGGCATCCGCAATCACGGGCCGCTCTTGCCCCTGCTCTCTCTCTGCATCAACTTCCCGATCCGGACTGAAAATCAAAGCGGGCCCGGTTGCTATACCAGAGGAGACGCCGATGCCTGAGAGGCGGACGGTTATCTCGTCTTGGGCGTGGCTCTTGCTCTTGGCCGCCCCAGTGGCAGTGTTTGTGAGGACGGGTTGGGTAGGCTCCATATGCCTTTCGCTTTCGAGATGGCTTGCCCGCGTCTTCGGGCGCTATTCGGTCTCACCGAAGCGGTTCGCTACCAGATCTACCAGGGCCGCTACTGCCAGAGCGGCGTCATCGCCCTCAGCAGTAATGGATAAGTCGGTACCGTGCTCCGCGCCCAGCTGCAGAACCGACAGCATTCGCTTGGCATTGGCGGTGCGACCATTACTGGCGACTGTGATGGTAGACGCGAATCGAGCCGCCGTCTGGACAAATATGCTGGCGGGACGGGCGTGCAAACCCACCTTGTTGATCAGTGTCACTGTCTTTTCGACTTTTACCACCTCTAAGTCCTCTTTGAGAGTTTATCTAAGTCTTTAGCTGATTCTGCGCTTTCCAGGACGGAATCGAGCGGAGCGCCGATGGCTGCCTCGACCGCTGCCAGTACCGCCCCTTCCACCAGCGGCCCATTACTGATTCGTATTCGTTCGCGCCGGCCGGTGGTAAGCTGCTCCAGCGCCATATCGGTGATAATTGCCGCGCTGCCGAGGTCTACCAGCACCACCACCCCATCGCCTGAGTCAGCACCGAAGATCGCGTGAACTACCTTAGTGAGTGAAGTTCCAATGGTGCCGTCGTCGGTCCCGCCGGCGGCGATAAGTTTGACATTGCCCTGCGCCATCTGTTCGGCCAGCTCAACCACGCCCTCAGCCAGGCGCTTGCTATGAGACACAATTACCAATCCAACGGCCATTCTAGGCCTACTTTCCATTGGCGGCTGTACGCAAGAGCAAAGTTACCGACGTGGCGCCTGGATCCTGGTGGCCTGCGCTGCGTTCGCCAAGATAGCTTGCCCGGCCCTTGGTTGCCACCAGGGGGATTGTAGCCTTCATTCCCGCTTCGGCGGCGTCAGCGGCTTGGCCTAGAGCATCATGTATGGATTGTCCTAGAGCTGACGGCTGTCTTGAAGGCTTCCACCGCCGGCGAGAGCGCATCTACCATAGTCTTCTCGCCCATCTGAGCATGCCCTCGAGCTTTTATGCCCTCGAGCGCCGCCTCTAGACCAGTGACGATGTCGGAAGGCTGTAACTCCTGCTTGCCGGCAAGTGCAGTGCCGGCTCGTAGAAAGGCGGTACCGTAGAGCGGACCGCTGGCGCCGCCAACAGTGGAGACGAGCGTCGTACCGACTGTCTTGAGGATGGTGCCTATATCCGCTTCAGCTACTGAGGGAAGCTTGGTAAGCACAGCACTGAAGCCACGATCCATATTGATACCATGGTCTGCGTCTCCAATGGCCGAGTCCAATTCGGTCAGATAATCACGCTGGGTGTGCAATTTCTCCGCCGATTGGCGCAACCAGGTTAGAATGCAGGCTCGATCTGCTGCCATTCGCTCACCTTTTCTTCGAGCTTTGTTTGGCGAATAGCTGATCCGTGTCACTTGCAGTGACACGGATCAGCTTTGCCTCCCATAAATTCCCACCCAAAAAGCCGGGATACTTGAGGTTGGGTCCTGGATTGACTCTCTTTGGTACCTCTAGCTACGCGCGCCAGCGTAATGCGGGCGTATGCACCGGAGCATCCCAGAGCTGCGTCAATTCGTCGTCAAGCTTGAGCAACGTGACCGAGCAGCCTGCCATCTCCAGGGACGTGATGTAGCTACCTATGAGGTTGCGGCCGATGCTGATACCCTTGCCAGTAAGGATTTTTGCTACCTCGTTGTACATGATATACAGCTCGATGAGTGGAGTGCCACCCATGCCATTCACAAAAGCGAGTACCGTATCACCAGAACGGAAGGGCAGGTCTTCCAATATGGGCGACAGGAGTAGCTCGGCGATACCGGCGGCGGGAACAAGCTTCATTCGCACTCGCCCTGGCTCGCCATGGATGCCGATACCGATTTCCATCTCATCCTCGCCCAGATCAAAAGTCGGTTTTCCGGCCGCCGGCACCGTGCAGGAGGTAAGCGCCATGCCCATGCTCCGCGCGTTGGCGTTTACTTTGCGGCAGAGGTCGGCGACACGATCGAGTGGCGCCCCGGCCGCAGCTGCGGCACCGGTAATCTTCTCCGCCAGCACAGTTGCCCCAACGCCGCGTCGTCCGGCGGTGTAGAGACTGTCTTTGACAGCGACATCATCATCCATCGTGACGCTGGCAACCTGAATGTTCTCTGCTTGCGCAAGTTCCGCGGCCATCTCAAAGTTGAGCACATCGCCGGTGTAATTCTTGACGATATGTAGAACTCCAGCGCCGCCATTGACAGCGCGGGTGGCAGCCAGCATTTGATCAGGCACCGGCGAGGTAAACACAGCGCCGGGGCAGGCAGCGTCGAGCATCCCCCGACCAACGAAGCCGCCATGCATGGGTTCATGGCCGCTGCCTCCACCTGAAACCAGGCCAACCTTGCCAACTACTGGAGCATCCGCGCGCACAACAATTTGATTGGCGAAGTCGACTCGCAACAGATCAGGATGGGCGGCTTGCAGTCCGGCAAGCTCATCCTGGACAACGGTTTCGGGACTGTTAATGAGCTTTTTCACGAGGGGAGCCTCCTCTGGTAAACACCGCCGTCACGAGCGGGCGTTAAGCTACGATTTCCTTGGTGTCGCCGACAGGGACTTCGCTGGGAACAGGTACGGCCTTTGGCTGTACCACGAGATCGTAGACAATAGCTCCGATTGCGCCGCCGACTACTGGTCCGATAATGTAGACGTAGTATTGGTCGAAGAAGTTTTTGCCGCCGAAGACGGCCTGCACAAAGGTCGTGCCGAAGGCGCGTGCGGGATTGAGGGCCGCTCCAGTTACGGGGCCCACGACGAAGATGACGCCGGCGACGATGAGGCCGATGCCCAATGCGGCCCAACCAGCCGGAGCTCGCGGATCGACTGCTACCCCATAAATAGTAAACACGAGAATAAAGGTACCGATGCCCTCCGCGACAATAGCCTGCACCGGGCTAACCGAGGAGCCGTACGAAGTCACGCCGAGTATGCTGGTGGTGGCGGCTCCGGTGCCAAACATCGCGACTATGCCTAGTGCGCCAACTACCGCGCCGACAAACTGGGCAATGATATACATTACTCCAGTGAGCCAATCTACGCGCCCGGTGAGGGCCAGGGCGATCGTGACTGCGGGATTGATGTGACAGCCGGAGACTTTTCCAATCGCGAATATCATCGCCATGATGATAAATGCGAAGGCGAATGAGATGATGCCCAGATCCGCCTCTGAAAACTTGGCGCCGCTACCTGCGGCAATAGTCTGGGTGGCTGTAACTGAGCCCGCGCCGATCAATACAAGTAACGCCGTGCCTAGGGCCTCTGCAACGAGCTTCTGTAGAAGAGTTGGTTGGTTCTGCATCTGATTCCTCCTGCATGCCAGGTGACTGCGAGGACTGGCAGCATACACTATTGTGTTTATTAGGCGAGGATAGATGCCACAGGCGGAGAGAAGATCGGTTCGATTCCGACGGCGGCGCCAAACAGCGGCCCAGGTTGAAGCTTCCGCGCTGTAGCCTCATCAATGCGTGACCCATCTTTGGGCAATTAAGATATCGCCGGGTAGGTTTGTTTAGATCGTTGCCGCGTTTATCACCCCTTTCCATACGTGTTTAGCCAGCCGGATGGTTTCTTATGGTGGTCTACAGACTGGTGTGCTCGGTTGCGAGCAGGAATAGCGACACCGGTTGACAGTGATCAAGCTGAAACATGGACTCACATTGTAATGTGTATGAAAGAATGCATGAACTGTGCCGATTTCTTCTGCATGGACGGCGCGTTCGAGAAAACTCACGGCCACGTAGTCGTGCCGCCCGAATCCTTGGGGCTTTGACCGGGGAGACTCTGGACGAGTCATTCGAGAAATGTTGTGCCGCCCGCGCTGTTACGCCTCCGCGACGTTACGATACTGCAACATGTCATGTTGCGGTATTGTAACGTGTTTCGCGATTGGAACGCAGGCGAGCTAGAGACGATAGCGGCGCTTCTTGCGCCAGAGGGTCGTCCGGCTGATCCCCAGCGCCGCGGCGGCGGCGGTGACGTTACCCTGATGTACGCGCAGCGCACGTACAATATGGTTGGCTTCAGCAATTTCGCTCTCCGACCGCAGATTTCCTTTTCGCTCATGTGAAAGCGCCGACACGGTTGGGAAGCGGCCAGAGGCTCCAGTGTACAACGTACTTCCCCCCTGATCGCGGTCATTGCCCGAACGGGCCGCCGATGCTAGGGTGCCGCTCTGAATTTTTGCCGGAAGGTCGGTGAAACCAATGATACCTCGATCTGAGATATAAACCGCCCGCTCTATGACATTCTCCAGTTCGCGTACATTCCCTGGCCAGTCATAGCTCTCCAGAGCGGCAAGCGCTGCAGGCTCGATACCAAGCGACTGGTTTAACCTAGTGCTCAGCCGCTGCAACACATACCGCAACAGCAGCGGCACGTCGCCGCTGCGCTCACGTAGGGCAGGCACTTCGATTGGAAAGACATTCAGCCGGAAATAGAGATCGGAGCGGAAAGTGCCTATCTGCGCCTCCTGGGCCAGGTCCTTATGAGTGGCGGCAATAATCCGGACATCCACTGATGTCACCTGTTGTCCCCCGATTCGCACTACCGTGCGCGTCTCGATTGCTCGTAGCAAGCTACTTTGCAAGTCCAGCGGCATATCTCCAATTTCGTCAAGAAACAGCGTGCCGCCGTTGGCGAGCTCAAATTTACCAGGGCGCCCATGCCTATCGGCACCGGTAAAAGCGCCTCCTTCGTACCCGAAGAGCTCGCTGCTGATTAGCTCGCGAGGGATAGCCGCGCAGTTGACCGCTACAAAAGGCCCATGAGCGCGATGGCTTCCATTATGAATACTCTGGGCAAACACTTCTTTACCCGTGCCAGTCTCTCCATGGAGTAGTACTGTCGACTGGCTCTCGGCGGCGATTCGAGCGAGACGTACTGCCTCGAGCAATTGGGAGCTCTGACCAATGATGTTCTCGAATCGCATCATCGCCTGTGCACCGCTCATGCGATGGACGAGCCGCTGAACTCGCTCGATACTGCGCAGCGTAAGCACAAATCCTTTGGCTCTACTATGCGGCGTCACGCTCAGACTCATCCCCGAGTGGCCCAGACTACGCCGATGATCAGGCGCTTCGATCCCAGCAGTAGACGAAGACATCGGCGAAAGCTGGGATTCTGGGGCAATCGCGCGTAACGTACAGAGACAGGCAATTCTCTCGCCTCGACCATTGAATGTTACTTCTTCGTCGTGCAGCTCATGTCCAAAACGGAGCGCCTCGGCGAGCTTTTCGGGCATCTCCACCTCATCCGCTAGTCGCCGTCCCGCGACCCGGCCGGGCGCTAGCCCAAGAAGATGCCCGGCACGCGCGTTCATTTGCGAGATAGTCCCATCGGCCTGCAGCAGCAGAATACCCTCGGACAGAGTATGGAGAATGGCGTTTACTTCGGAGAGCAGGTCGTTGGCACTGGCAAGCCAGAGATTCATACGCAGCTCGGTGGTCATTGCGCTGGCAGCCGCGCTGACCATGCCAAGCGTATGAGCATGAGCCAGAGAACTCCGGGTCACCGCCACGAGCGCACCGACCAGACCGCCCAGCGAGTCGTACACCGGCGCCGCTGATGTGCAGTACGGCGCAAAGAACCAACAGTAGTGGGCATCGCCGATTACCTGGGTGGGAAAGGACTCAAGCAGTGCAAGTGCCGCTCCATTGGTGCCAGCGCATTCTTCGCTCCAGCATGAGCCGGGCCCCAGTCCAGCAGCGCTCATTGACGCCAAAAGGTCTGGATCGCCTAACAGCTCAAGCAGCCGGGCACTGGCATCACAGAAGCCTATCGCGCAGGCGGTTCCCTCGCTAAACTGATAGACATCCTCCATGGCGGGACGCAGTGATGCCAGCTGGCCGGCTAGCACGTAGCCAGGCGCCGACGGTTGACTGTCCTGGGCTGGGAGCTGTAACGGCTCACTTAGTTCCCGTCGTTGCCCGCGGGCGCGGCAACGGCGCCAGGAAAGTGCGATGGATGGGGTATGTGCTGTCTGCTCCTCGGAAAGTATTGAGACGGCAGCCCATTCTTTGGTATCCGACGTTAGGCTCTCTAGGCCGTGCTCGATACCGGGATTATTCGCATTGCGAGGCGCTTCCGCCATACCAACCTCCGGTGGAACTATACTTTGCCGCATTCTACAACATGCCGAAGAGCAGCCCGTCGGCCTATCAGCTTTGCGGCAACCTCCGAATTCCTGGCATGCCTCATGCTTTACCCCTTGTCGGCGGCAGGAACAGTGACGTCCAAACCCTAGGCGCGCAGCCTGTACACGATCAGTGAAAAGGGAGACAACATGGACACTTTCGGTAGTCGGACCTCCAACCGGAGACCGACTTCCGTTGTCGATCATCGACTGGTACGGACGGCACAATCCCCTGTACGGGAAGACTCCTCTGCCAGGTATGCTGCGCCAGCCCTTCCTGGTCTTGCCGACCTACCCCGATTGCCGGTCTCGCGGGCCACGGAAGCCCACTCGCCCCTCACACAGAGGCTCTCCGAGGCCCGCCGTCCCGGTCCGCCCGATTACTGGCTGATTCTAACAATAGTAGCGCTGGCGGTGATGGGTCTCGTTATGGTGTACAGCGCCAGCCAATATGCGATGCCCGGTGATCCTGGCTATTGGTTCCGACACCAGCTGGTGTGGGCGCTACTTGGCAGCGGAGCCCTGATCGGCACGCTGTCGGTTGACTATCGTCGCTGGCGCATGGTCGCACTTCCCGGTTTGCTTCTGGCGCTCTTACTCCTCATCGCCGTGCTGATTGTGGGAAGGAGTGCGTCCGGAGGCCAGCGCTGGCTCTCGCTGGGATCATTCTCGTTTCAGCCCAGCGAGCTCATAAAGCTTGCGGTAGTCATTTATTTCGCGCAGTGGCTGGCGCGACGAGGTAGACGGGTCCAGTTCCTCGGAGAAGGGCTGTTGCCGTTCGCTGTAGTGCTCTGCTCTGTTCTCACCGGTATTCTACTGGAGAACGACCTGGGCTCTTCTCTGGTAATTGCCCTGACGGCGCTGGCAATGTTTCATGCCGCTGGAGCCAGACCCGGCCACCTGGTGGTGTCAATTGTGATTGGCGCGTTTGTGTATCTTGTCGTCATCGCTGCCACCAGCTTCAGACGCGACCGATTCGTAGCTTTCATACACCCATTACCACCTGGTTGCGGCAGTACCGCCTCCTATCAGGTCTGTCAGGGTCTCATCTCACTGGGCAGTGGAGGCGTCATCGGGCGCGGCCTCGGCGACGGAGTACAAAAGGCGGGATTTCTTCCCAATCCGTATACCGATGGAATCTTCGCGGTGACGGGAGAGGAGCTTGGACTGCTTGGCTGCATCATCATTATTCTGCTGTTTGCGGTAATTGCTTACCGCGGACTGCAGATCGCGCGCCATGCCGACAGTATGTTTGGATCGCTGCTAGCCTGTGGAATTACTTGCTGGATACTTGTGCAGGCTGCCATCAATATCGGCTCTGTCGTCGATCTGATACCGTATACAGGTGTGCCGCTGCCGCTCATCAGCTTTGGCGGATCCTCGCTTATCACCACGCTCGCGGCGCTTGGGATACTGCTCAATATTTCCCGTTACGCCAAGATCTCAGTCGACGACTAGGCTGTATCATATATAGGAGCTGGTACAGCTCGCAGCGGGACCACCCGCAGAGGGAACCGCCCAAGTGAGAAAAGCGGATACCATGTCTGGAGCCGAAGTGGCGGCTCGCCAAGCAACTGGGCGAGCCGTTCAGCCAGGCAAGCGAAGCCCTAGGCCGTTACTCTACCCTGGTCAATAAAGGCTAGGATGGCGGCGATCAGGAGGATTACCGCCGGTACGATACCGTACAGTAGGCCGACAAAAATTATGAATCCTATAGCGGAGATGAGCAGCAGCAGCGCCGCGGCACGCGGAGCGAACAGGGCTATCAAAGACCCGACCAGTCCAACGAGTAAGAAGAGTAACGCGACGAATCCGTGGGTGGCGCCGAGCTGGAACACGCTATGGACAGTGGAGTGCACAATATTCAGGACGAATCCCACGATGAATCCTAGCACGCCAAGGAGCAGGGCTCCCAGTCTCCCAATGATTTTCATTTCGACTTCTCCGTTCTGCTGCAGCGGCCCGAAGACGGGCAATGTGTACGATCGGCGTCAGGGTCCGCTCCAGACCAACATAACCTATACACAGTATACGGCTGACTGCCAGCTTAGGTAATAAGGCCTTATGCTATGCGAGCTCGCCGTAGCCGTCAACTGGTCGGCCTCGTTGGCGCCGTTTGCACAGAGGGCAATGCCGATTGACGGCATTGCCCTCTGCCAGTACAATCCCAGTGAGGCTGCCCGGCTGTCAGTTGGATAGCGGCTAGAGCGGAGTTCCGCACCTGATGCGTATCACGAGGAGCGATTGATGAACAGAACCGCGGATGTGATTATCGTGGGTGCCGGGCTGGCGGGGTTGGTGGCGGCGTCTGAGCTCGCCGATGCTGGCAAGCGCGTAATTCTGCTTGATCAAGAGTCGGAACAGAACCTCGGCGGACAGGCATTCTGGTCTTTCGGCGGCCTCTTCCTCGTAGACTCACCCGAGCAGCGGCGAATGGGTATCCGCGACTCATACGAGCTGGCGCTACAGGATTGGCTCGGAAACGCGGGGTTCGATCGCGAGAACGATGAAGACATATGGGCGCGCAGATGGGCCGAGGCCTATGTCTCCTTTGCCGCAGACGAGAAGCGCCCATGGTTACGGAGTCTGGGAGTTAGCTTCTTCCCAGTCGTCGGCTGGGCCGAGCGAGGTGGCTATGGAGCGTTCGGCCCCGGCAACTCAGTGCCGCGCTTCCATGTAACCTGGGGAACCGGACCCGGCGTAGTGGCGCCGTTCGTCCAGCGTGTACGCCGTGCGGTCGAGCGAGGACTCATTACTCTGAAGTTCGGGCACCGCGTGAGTGCCCTGAGCGTCAGCGGCGGCGTGGTAGACGGCGTTGCGGGAGACGTGTTGGAGCCAAGTGAGGTTGAACGCGGCAGGCCGAGCTCACGCGTTGTTGTTGGATCGTTCAGCTTTAGTGCCCAAGCTGTCATCGTGACTTCGGGCGGTATCGGTGCAAATCACGAGCTTGTCCGCCAGAACTGGCCGATAGATCGCCTGGGTGAGCCTCCCAAGCACATGCTCACGGGTGTACCTGACTATGTGGATGGACGTATGCTTGCCGTTGCGGAGGCGGCAGGTGGACGCATCGTCAACCGGGACCGTATGTGGCACTACACCGAGGGAATCCAAAATTGGAATCCTATCTGGACGAACCACGGCATCCGCATTCTGCCAGGCCCGTCCTCACTCTGGTTGGACGCGGAGGGCAATCGGTTGCCGGTTCCCCTATTCCCCGGCTTTGATACCCTGGGCACCCTGTCCCATATTCTACGCACCGGCTATGACTATACCTGGTTCGTACTTACTCAGCGGATCATCAAGCGTGAGTTCGCGCTCTCCGGCTCGGAACAGAATCCAGACCTAACAAACAAGCAGACTCTCAGGACTATCGGCCGTGCCGCGGGCGGCGTACCTAAGCCTGTCGGGGCCTTCATGAAACATGGCGCCGACTTCGTTGTCGAGCGTACCTTGCCCGAGCTGGTGCGCGGAATGAATGCGCTCACCGGAGAGCCGCGGCTCGATCCCACAAAGCTGGAACGCGAGATCGTCGCCCGCGACCGCGAGCTGGATAATCCGTTTGGCAAGGATTCGCAGATTATGGCGATACGCGCGGCCCGCGCCTATCGCGGCGATCGGCTAATCCGCACAGCCGCGCCTCATAGGTTGCTCGATAAAGAGGCCGGACCGCTCATTGCCGTGCGGCTTCACGTCGTCACTCGCAAGACGCTGGGTGGTCTACAGACCGACCTCTCCGGCCGCGTGCTAGGGGCGGACGGAGAGCCGGTTACCGGGCTCTACGCCGCCGGCGAGGTTGCGGGCTTCGGTGGCGGTGGTGTACATGGTTACCGGGCCCTTGAGGGCACATTTCTGGGCGGTTGTCTCTTCTCGGGACGCGTTGCCGGTAGAGCGGTGGCCAAGAGTCTGGCCTAGCCGGAACGTTCGCAGTAGAATAATCGCAGGAGGCGGCTTGCCCGCTCCGGTGAGCTGGTCATGAATGTTGCCTCGGCTCCGGCCACTACGTCGACGAGGTCCTCATATATCGACTTCACCAGTCGATCTAGCGCCAGCAAGGAGGGACGATTTGGATCCGCAGCACGAACCATCGGCGCAGCGCAGGCAGAAATCAAAAACTTCCATCACAGCGCCGAAGCTTCCAAAGTCGCTCCCTCCCGCCGACTTGCTCCGCGATCGGCCCGCCGACGGCGAGAGCTATTCCCACCTACTTTATCAGGATCTTGACCTCACCGACCAAACTTTGCTGCGGCCGCACTTCGAGGGCGTCGTCTTCTCACATCTCACGGCCACCCAGAGCCTGCTCCAGGATCCTCGAATGGAAGACGTGCGCTTCGAGGCCTGCAACCTCGCCAATGCGGTGTGGCCAAAGTTCTCGTGCGCCCGAGCCGTGTTCATCGGCTGTCGTATAACAGGCTTTAGTGCGCTGGAAGCCACCTTCCTCGATACCGTCTTCACGGACTGCCAGATTGATCTCGCTCAGTTTTTCGAGGCGCAGATGCAGAGGGCGCACTTCAATGATTGCTCACTTGGCGGAGCCGATTTCCGCGGAGCCAATTTGACCGGCTCGGTGTTTTCTCGCTGCGATCTTACTAATGGCGACTTCAGTGGGGCAACGCTCGCCGGCGCTGATATTCGTGGCTGTACTATCGAAGGGATGCGCGCTGGGCCCGCTGAGCTGCGAGGCGCGATTGTAGATGAGTTCCAGGCACTTGCCCTCATTCGCGCCATGGGCATTATCATCTCATGATGCGTTACCGGAATCCCTCTGCGTGTCAGGTAAAGGCGTGCCGGTCACATCGTAATCGTTCGCGCGTTGTGTCCTGGCCAACGTTTGGACGGAGAGCCTCAGACAAATGAGGGAGTTGGCATAGAGTCATACCGGCGGGAGCGCTGGTTCGACAAACGAGAGGTCAACATCGGGCA
The DNA here is from genome assembly GCA_963810535.1 of uncultured Chloroflexia bacterium. Classification (GTDB taxonomy): domain Bacteria; phylum Chloroflexota; class Ktedonobacteria; order Ktedonobacterales; family JADMIN01; genus JAJPKE01. The sequence goes on along the minus strand of CAWENW010000015.1, from coordinate 2,837 downwards.
GGGCATGCCAACGCAGATGCCCGCTGCTTCCAACAAGCGCGAAGAGTCCCAGCCGCGTTCCGACAAATACCAAGCCATCTCGAGCTTCCAGCCAGAGCCCACTGCTAGCGCTGTGGAGGGTGTAGGGCAGCCGGCTAACATGGGGCTCGGGGTTGGCAAGGCGAGACGCGAACACGACGGAGGATTTTTTCACCGAATGGGCCAGCATAGCTGGCGTTCGCCATCCCCAGAGCCGCAGCAGCGCAGCAGTGTCACTAGGACTCCGCCACGACCAGAGCGGCGCACCGGTCTCGGCATCCAGCGCTCCCACCTCGGTAATCTTGTCACCATGATGCGGCATATGCGGGTTGGCATGGAGGCAGGCATAGTACACGCGACCACTATCCAGCGTAAGAGTGTCCGCGCGTATCCCGTCAGCACGCCACTGCTCACCCCCGCCGCGCGTCACGTCCACCGAGGCAACCCAAGGATGGAGATACTCCTGGGAGCTGACATACACGATACCTACGTCGGTAAGTATATGCATCCGACGCTCCCCGGCAGGCATCCTATACAACTCAGAACCATCCTCGGCACGCAGGACGGTGACTTCTGTTTCCTGATCATGCCGGGGCTGCACCCTGGCCACAAGCATGCGGTTTGGCCGAGACAGCAGAGACACAGGTCCGACTGTGCGTCTCAGCTCCCGGCCGGTCTGGGACTCCAATACCCGCGGCGGCAGCGGCAATGTACCGCTGCCGATAAACGCCCGGTCGCCGCTGAGGGCAATGAGCCGAACAGGGCGAACCGGAGCCTGACTACCCAGCACTGACCAGCGGACCGCTCCGGTCTGGGGATCGAGCGCAGCGATCTGTTTAACATCAGGTCGGCGAGCCGGATCATGCGCCGCAACCAGCACCATATCACTGTCCGCATCGACATCAAGAGGACCCTTGAGGCTCCAGTCCGAAGTGGTCCATAGCAGCGCTCCATCGACAATCCGGCGACACTCGAGCCTACCGGGCTGCGCTTCGGCATCAGCATTCCGGCGATCGACACGCTCCCGTTTCGCCGCGGTGGCGGCACGCAGTCGCTCCTTATGTAGCGAGAATGGCGCACCCAGCGGTATGTAGAATCGTCTGCCGTCTTGAGCGAGGGTACCAAGCTCGCGTCCAGTTCGCCGTCGCCAGGTGACCACTCCTGTCTCGGCCCGCACCACGGCGACTTCACCTTCCCAGGAGCCAACTACAAGTGCCGGCTTCGGGAGGAGGTCTGACGTCCCAATCTGGTTCTTTGATGAACGGGGCACGGGCGTACTCCTTGACGACAGAAGGATCCAAATCAGGGCCGTACCGGTGATCTCCTTCTTCTGCGCATCTCACTCTCAGTCTACTAGCTTACGCAAGCCCATCGTATGTCGCTACAACGTCATCCGCAAGTAGAGCGTCGCATACACCTTAGGAGCTGGATGCACGCCGCGGGGTGCGTACCAGCCGCTACGGTGACTGATGTTATGAGCCGTGCAAGTCACCTGACCTCGCCGGATCTTGAGTCGGGCGGGCGGTCCTCCGTCGCAACCCGTTCCACTCCGCTCTCGGTATCCGCATGCATTGGTTGCCCCGACGCCAGCACGATCAAGCAATCTCCCGGCCTGACGATCGTTCCCGGCTGCCACGGCGCGCTCGCCCAATCGCTCGTTCCCGCCCGTCGCATGGCTAGAATCAAGCGGTCGCGCAGCAGCTTAGGCACCTCTCCCGGCCCAAAGGGCAGCCGTATTCCCACCAGCGGCGATCCTTCACCGACCTGCAGCTCCTCCAGCGAGAGTTCCGGCTCGCCTTCCTGCAGCGCCGCGTCGACAAAGTCCGAAAGCGCCGGCTGGCGCGCCAGAACCGCCATGCGGTGCCCGGCACGCGCATAGGGAGAGAGCACCCGGTTCGCTCCCGCTCGAATCAGCTTGCGATCTGTCTCATCATGATTGGAACGGCCAACGATCCACAGGTCCGGCGCGAGCGCACGGGCTGAGAGCGTGATGGCAATATTCTCCGCATCCGAGTCGGTAGCTACGAGCAAACTGCGCGCTCGCTGAACCCCAGCCCGCAGAAGAGCTGTATCCATTGACGCGTCCGCCTTGAGGTGCAGATATCCGGCGGTGTCCTGACCTTGCGCATTCTCCTCACCGGGGTCAATGACGACGAACTGCTGGCCTACGCTGGCAAACTCACGAGCGATACGGCGCCCGACTCGGCCGTAGCCGCAGATGATCGCATGCCCTTGCAACTGCTCGATCTTGCGCTCCATCCGGCGCCTACCTATCGTTCGACCAAAATGTCCCTCAATAAAATATTCGGCAAGTGCTCCAAAGGTGTAGAAGAGCGCGCCGACACCCGCGACGAGAACCAGGGCTGCCAGCGCTCGGCCAGCGCCGCTCCTTGGACTGTCATACACTCCCGAGGTCGTCATCAATCCCAGGGTATCGTAGAGAGCATCTACTACCGACAGGTGCTCTATGAGCGCTAAGGCTACTGTCCCAACGATAAGTACGATGCCAACCGCCATCAGGCCTAGCCGGAGATGCCGCTCCGCCGACTCATCGCCATGACTGGTGACTAGACCATGGTCCACTGTACTCCGCCGCATGACGTGCGCCCCCAAAGCACTACTGGTCCAGCGCCCGACTGACCGCACCAGATCAATTGCATCTGGCATTTTCGCACATAGAAATGACAGCTCTTTACTGAAGATCGTGCACATATCGTGCGGGTCGGTGGTGACGAACCGCCCCGCCGCAGAAGGGAAGCGCATCAACTACGCCAGGAGTTCTCACGCGGCGGCAAGAGATGGCAGGTACCACACAGTCT
>CAWENW010000014.1:0-306112 GCA_963810535.1 uncultured Chloroflexia bacterium | reverse complement strand
AGGCAGAACTCCATCCTGAGTCACCACCTCCAGGCCGGCATCCCGAGCGGCGACCGGACTCGCTCCTAGACGTTGTAATTCACCAAGGAGAGCGAAGAGCCCATCATCGGTATCAGCCGTGACCTCTATACGTGCATAGCTTGTCTCACTTTCGCTGCTTCCCACGCGCATCTCTCGCACAGTAAAGTGAGCGCCAGCGTCCTCAATGGCTCCCCAGACTCTGGGCAGCGTATAGGAGTCGATAATGTGTCCCTGTAGTTCAATTTCCACGCTAGCCACGAGTTGCCTCCCCCTCTTCCTCACGCGCGCGGGAGTCAGTCATCTCCTGAGCGGCTCCACCCTGGATAAGCACGCGTCTATTAATCGTCTATTCATCGTCTATTCATCGTCCAAGCACGGCACTCGCGTGTTACTACCATCTCGCCGCTATCCGGCTGCGGAACTCTTCCGTATAGCGTCGACGGCCTCCACCAGCCGATCAATATCCTCTACCGTGTTGAAGAAGCCGGCGGAGAGTCGGTTGCCGCGTGGATTATTGATATACTTGTCGACGAAGCGTATGGTAACGTTGTGCTCAGCGCGCAAGCGATTAGAAAGGTCCTGCGCGTCAATGTCCTGGACAACAAACGTGATGAGACCCGCCATTCTCTCCCGCGGAGTAATCACCTCCACCCCAGGAAGTCCAGAGAGTTGCTGATACGCGTAGGCGCCTAGAGTGGCACTACGGGTGGTCGCCCACTCCAATCCTACCTCCTCGCCAATCCACTTCATCGACGCCATCTGGCCGATCAGAAGTGGGAGGTTTGCGCTGCCGACATCGAACTTTCCCGCGTCCTCGGCGGCTTCGTAGGCCGCTCCGAGATAGTCAAGCGACTGCATGCTTCGCATGCCGAACGGGCCGACAAAGGTTTGTTCGATGCGGTCTAGACTTCCGGCGCGCGCATAGAAGAGGCCGGTACCCTCCGGGCCACACATCCACTTTTGGCCTGGACAGGCGTAATAATCAACGTCAAGCTCATGGAGATTGAGTGGAATCTGGCCGAAAGACTGCGCGCCGTCTACTGTTACCAGCACGTTGAAGTTATGCGCCATCGCGACGATTTCCGCGAGAGGTAGTACCGCGCCGGTAGTATATGGGATATGGGAAAGGACCAGCATGCGAGTATGACTCGTCAGGCTACGCTCGAAAGCGGCAATGATGTCGCCCACGTCTCCACCGCCCAGACCGATGTCTACAACGTGCACGTCTACGCCGTAGCGCCGGCGTGCCAGAAAGCTGGGCAGCAGACCGCTAGGATGCTCGATGTTGGTGACCAAAATCTCATCACCGGCCTGCCAGGGATAGCCTGCCAGCGCCAGGTTCATGCCATCCGTTGTATGGCGTGAGATGGCAAGCTCGGTAGGTTCGCACCCCAGTATCTTGGCCGCAACCGACTTCACGTCGTCAATAGTCGCACGCAACTGCGGGTAGTGGTCGGGTGCGATGCGGCCATGCACCAGTTCTTCTTGTTGCGCCTCTTGCATGGCTTTGATGGTTCGCCGCGGCAGCGGTCCGCAGGTGCCGGTGTTGAGATAGACCGTGTCTTCCACCGCCGGCAGCTCTTCCCTGATCAGTCTAACCCGCTCTCCCGTCTCCAGAGACGCCATCCCAGCATGCAACTCAGCCATTATCTTTCCCCACTCCCCCTTCTCGGGGGTTTATCTTGCGGCCGCTCGAGCCGAACTGATTTTTCCGGCAGAGACTCCTGCGCCGTCCGGCCGGACGAGCCCTACAGTATCCGTCGAAGCTCCTCTGTTAGGGCCACCGCCTCTTCCGGCTTGCCGTGAAACTGGGCTGGAGTGTTCTGAAACAGCGCAATGCGCCACTGCCCCTCACGCTGCTGTGCAACCAGCGTCTGTAACGCGTTAACGGCTGGGTTGACATCGGTCTCGCCCGGAGGAATCATACCAACGACGGCACGGAGGACGGCAACCTCAGAAGTAAGAAACCGTACCTCTCGAACTATGGCAATGTAGGTAGCAGTGACATGGTCGGTGAAAATCTGCCTGAGGGTTGACTCGATCTTGGCACGCCCATTCATTGAGCTGCCATCGAATCCTATGACATTGGCATCGGCCTCGAAGAGAGCGCCGTACGCTGCCGCGTCTCGCTGGTTCCAGCCTTCTAGGAGCCGCCGGTAGAGCGAGCGAATACCGATTTCCTCGGGGGCCGGCGGCACTTTTGCTACGTCATCCGCTCCTACGTCATCCGCTTGCGAACTCATGCGTAATTCTCCTCCCGTAGCCCACATTGTAGAACAGATGCGGACGTCTCTCAACTCCGGGCGGCCCGGTGGAGTGGTGCTGCTACCGGGTCAAGTGTCGTGCTCAGCGCTTCCGGGCGTGCTCCACTCGAGAGACTAGTGCGCGCAAGACGAGTCAATTGTGGCAATGACCTGCCTCTGCTATACTGCAAATTACCCTACATGCGTACCAGACGCTGGCTTACCCCACTGTTTCCACAGAAAGGAAGAAAGTCGCGATGCTTGAGGTAGCTACCCCCTCGTTCGTCACCGTGAATGGCCGCAAAATAGCCTATGATGAGGTCAGCCCACCAAATCCCAAGGGAACGGTACTGTTGCTCACCGGACTGGCTTCAAAGAGACTGGGCTGGTATAACCAGATGCCGGTTCTTGGCCAAATCTATCGCACTATCGCGATAGACCACCGGGACGTCGGCGACAGCGACCCAGTAAGCGAACCCTACACGACTGCCGATCAGGCCGAAGATGCCGCTGAAGTCTTACACGCCCTGGGGATTGCGCAAGCATACGTCGTGGGCATCTCTATGGGCGGGTTCGTCGCGCTGGAGTTGGCGCTCAGACACCCAGAGCTGGTAGCCAAGCTGGTGCTGACCGGCACTTCAGCCGGCGGCCCAACCCATGTTGGTCCAGGCCCCGAAATCGCCGCTTTATTGGTGCAGGATCGCCACGTAGATGACATTGGCGAGCTGAGTAGGCACACATATACTTTGATAATGGCACCGGGTTACGCCGAGATGAATCCCGAAGTCATGGACCGCATCGCTGATACGGCGCGCTACCGCCCACAGTCAGCCGAATCGTACACTCGGCAGTTGCAGGCTTGCCTGGGCCACAATGTCTCCGACCGGGTGCAACGGATTCAGGTACCAACTCTGGTCATTCACGGCGAGCTCGATCCGCTGGTTCCAGTTGAGAATGGGCGGTATCTAGCCGAGCACATACCTGGGGCCCAGCTGGTCCTCTATCGCGGTACCGGCCATATCTCTATCATCGAGCGCGCCGATGACTACAACCGCGATGTGATGGCATTTCTCGGCAGCTAAGTGGAGCGGATTTCCAGAAGAGAAAAGCGGCGTCGCGTATGCATATACAGTTTACTCCTTTTCACGGCACCGATATCGATGAGGCCGCAGAACTGCTCGCGCGCCGTCATCGGGAGAACCGAGCGGCGGAGCCACTCCTGCCGGAGCGATATACAGAGCCGGAGATCGCGCGCGCTGCGGTAGAAAAGACCTGGAGCGAGGCTCACCACAGCGGTGTCGTCGCTCGGCAGGGCGCGAGGATGGTTGGGTATCTCATCGGTGTTCCCAGGACTGGCGGATTCTGGGGAAGAAGCGCCTGGGTTGAGCTGGCCGGGCATGCGGTTGACCACACCCTGGGGGCAGAGGTCTACCGTGATCTCTACGCGGATATGTATGCGGCACTCTCGCCCTCATGGGTTGCTTTAGGTCTACTTGCTCACTACATCCTTATCCCGGAGCCGGACCATGATGCACTTGAGGCCTGGTTCTCCCTTTCTTTCGGCAAAGAGCAGGTGCATGGCCTGCGTGAAACCGCCCCAGTCTCGGCATTCGCGCTGCCGGCGAATCCGGAGTATGACATCCGCCGCGCTACGCTATCAGACATGGATATGATCGTTGACCTCGAAAACATACTACCGACGCATCAATCGCTCTCTCCGGTCTACGCGCCGCGCATACCGTACGACCGAGAGCAGGCCCGACAGGAATTGATCGCCATCCTGAAGAATGAAAAAGAGAAGCTCTGGCTAGCTTATGAGCACGGGCTACTTGCCGGATATCAGCTGTTTGCGCCGGCCGCAGCCGGACATGGTACTGCAGACATGCTGATAACTCCCGATTCTAGCTACCTAGCTATCGCGGTGACACGGGAAGAGGAACGCAGACGAGGTGTCGGCCGCTCGCTGGCTGCTCACGGCCTCGCTTCTGACTATACCGACGGCTACACTCATTGTCTGATTGACTGGCGAGCAACCAATCTGCTTGCATCGCGATTCTGGCTTCGACAAGGCTTCCGCCCGGTGGCCTACCGGCTCTCTCGCCGGCTTGACGAGCGCATTCTATGGGCACATGGTTCGCACTCGCCCGCGCCCTGGCTACCGCCTGGAAGCAACGCCATTCCTTTTACCGTCGGGTCCTAACGCTGGGGAGCCACCTGTGAACAATAACGAATTCGACACACAGCCCTCTCTGCAGGAAGAGACTCAGGCAGCGCGGGGACGTACATTGGAGTTGCTCCTGAGTGTTGTAATGATCTCGGCGTTCCTGGGGCTGGCCCTCAATCTGGGCTCAACGCTGCTGGCACAGCAGCTCACGACTCAGCAGATCGTCTGGTTCATAGCCGGCTCAGTAATCGCCGCGGGACTAGCTCTGGTCACACTCATTCCCCGCATTACCACCACTATACGGGAGTTTCACAATGAGTTGGAGATTCTCGTGCCATTGCTGGTGAGCTCCAGCGACGTTGAGGTTCTACGACTGGATTACTATAATCCAGTCGTAGACATTATCCAGCCGGCGCTGGCGCGTCGCCCGGCCGCGGAACGCGAAAAGATCGCCGCGGCTTTCCAGAAGCAAACGTCTGGCACTGGTGCTTCGGAGGTCGCCGTGTTTGCTCTCGAATTGGTGCAGTTTCTCCTGGCGGTCAGGATTATTCAAGATTCACGCAGTATGCTTGGCCAGGATGCGGTTTTCAGCAAGCTCAGGAGCGTGGCGTTTGCTCAGCCGGCGGTAGTGTTGGGAGAATGGAGCGAGCTGGCCAGCCGTGCGGCGCACAATCGCTATATGGCGGTACAGACGCCGGGGGTTCCAGCCAAGACCATCTTGCCAGAGCGGATCAGCTTGACTTTACCCAACAGTATCCGTGAGATTCCGAATACACTGAAGGCGCGCAGCCGTTGGAAACCGAGTGCGCAGTACATCACTTTGTTTACCGCCAGTTCCGGGCACGATACTGCGTTGCGTGTTATGGGTTTGGTCGAGACCAGCGAGTACGGATTGCCTCGAACTAATGCCCCACACCGGGGAAGAATGGCGCGAAACATCATGCGCCATGTTCGCGACCAGCACATACGGGGTCTGGCGCGCGAAGAGACATTGCTGGCACGTCAACAGGGCGAACAGGGAAAGTCATCGGCGGATCCCGAGGTGGCGGCCCGCCATACCGAGATCTATCATCGGCTATACAATGGCGGACAAAAACCGCATCTTCTGCGCGTCTTTGTCCGTTTGGAGGGCTCCTTCCGCATTCGATTGCTCAGCAGCGAGAAGCGGCAGCGCGGGCATTACGCCTGGGGAGTGGCCCTCTCCAAGCTGCTTTCCGAAGTTGATGTAGATGCTTTCCGGAGCAAGCTGAAAGAGGCCGGCCAGGCTATCCGAGAAGACCCAAGCCACTGATTCCTTTTCCGACCAGAATCGTGCCTACTATGACGAACAACACCGAGGTGAGCGCTACGCTGTTGGCGAGTAGCCACGCCTTCCAGCTCGACAACATCGCCGATGCGCTTTCGCGCGCAAGGGAATAGTAGACTACAACGGCGATGACGATGAGACTGCTCAGAAAGACGAAAATAGCCGCCGCGACAACCTCTTGCGGGACGGCCAGTTTCGCCCGTCCAATAGCCAGCCCAGCCGCCAGGACCAGCGCAAGATTTCCAAACGACGACAGCAGCAGGGCAAGTCCAAATGCCTGCGCCGGACTGAACGTATCAACCGATACCATCCACCCCGGAGTACGCGGCTCCTCTCCCGCCTTTGGGCGAGACCGCCACTGGCGGATACCCAAATAGAGCAGCAGCACGCCAACCAGGAGCCGGATAATGGAAGCGAGAGTTGAAGGCTCAGTGCCTGGAGCAACATTGAGAAGATTTACCAGGGCAAGCACGATAGCCAATGCAACCACGAGACCTACCAGCCAACCTAGCAGGTAGGCAAGGCCATTGGTCTTGGCGCGCAGCGACAACATGACAAGCACCAGGGCAATGATAGGAGCGGGGCTTAAGGCGACAGCAACCGCGAGGGGCAGCGTATCGCCAACCGTACTGCTCATGAACGTCTCCGGTATGCAACCAGCTGTGGCGGGCGCATCAGACATCGAGATATCCAAAAGTGTACGGCCGAATCTCTCTTCAAGCACTGCATGTCAGTATAGTCTTAGTACTCTGCTCAAGGTGAGCTTTGCACCTGCCCGGCAGGTGAGTTGCTACACTCCAACTCTCATGCTTCTTGCTCGGACGGCCGCACCAGCACCTCATTGATGGCCATTCTCCGCGGGCGGGTCACAATGAAGTCGATAACATCGGCGATGTCTTCGGCTTGCAGTGGCTCCACGCTGGCAAATCGCCGCATCGCCTGCTCTCGAATCTCCTGACGGAGATGGCTTTGAAGCTCTGTCGCAACCACGCCAGGCTCGATGACGCTGACGCGCACATGCCGCCCCGCTAATTCCTGACGCAACGATTCAGTGAAAGCGACCACTCCGAATTTGGTAGCGTTATAGACACTTGAACCATTACGCGCAACTCGCCCCGCAACTGAGCTGATGTTAATGAGATCGGCGACCTGACGGGGCGAATCCTGAGCCGCCGACAGCAGATGGGGCAGCGCGGCATGTGCAATGTACAACACGCCCGCCAGATTCAGCGCCACCATGCGATCCCACTCTTCCAACGGGGCGCCTACTGCCGGCCCTAGCAGCATAACTCCGGCGTTGTTGACGACTATATCTAATCGCCCGAACTGAGCCACGGTCCGCTCAACCGCCGCCTGCGACTGTCCCTGATCAGATACGTCGGCTGCAATGACAATGACCCGCCCTCCGTCTCTGGTAAGAGACTCAGCAAGCTGGTCAAGACGATCTTGACGTCGGGCAACCAGAGCCACGGCCGCCCCTCGCGTCAGTTAAAACACGAGCAGTCGCCTCTCCAATGCCGCTGCTCGCGCCGGTGATGAGGGCTACTGAGTCGTTTAGCGGTTCTGCCATTGATTTCTGCACTCCTCATACATGCTTTGCCGTCCCCGGCGGAAACTCCCCTCTCGTACAAGGAGCCTCCACTTCAAAGGATACTGCAGTTCTTGCAATCCCAGCAACGGGGTAGAAAAACAGTTCTGTTCCGCTCCGTGATACCAGAAGCGGAACAGAAGATCGAAGCAGCGGCATCGGTACGATTGCTGGAGCGAAATTAGCTAGCTTGCGCTCTTCTTCGGTTCATTCACTTGTACGTTAATCTGCTTGGCTTTAGCGGCATCGGACTTGGGCACATGAAGCGTCAGCACTCCGCGCTCGTATGTAGCACTAATCTTGTTGGTGTCAATAGGTCCGGGCATCCGGATTGATCGGCTGACCTCGCCCTCATAGAGCTCTCTGCGGACATACCTTCCGGTCTTCTGATCCTTTTGTTCGCTCTCAGTCTTACGAGTAGCCTGAATTGTCAGAACGTTGTCCACAGCGGTTATCTTGATGTCCTCAGTCTTGACGCCGGGAAGAGAAGCATCCAGCACGTACTCATTACCGGTCTCACGCACGTCCAGCGGAAAAACCTGACGGAACGGTTGCATGGCGCCTGCTCGAATGAAACTATCCTCGAGCAGTCGATTCATGGCGCGGCGCAGCGGCATGAGACTGCCCGTAGCCTCGTCCATGGAGTCATCAAACGGTTCCCAGGGTGACATTGCCATAAAAAACGTCTCCTTTGTCGTCGCGGACAAAACCGCGTATTCGGCTGATGGTAGAGCGGGAATCTCATTGACCCGCCAGCAACCCTGGGCGGCAATAAATATGCCAGTACAGCGGGCAACTTCCTATTCCTGCAAGACATCTGGGCAGACATCCATATCGTGGCTGACGCGACGGATACCGCCCCAACTATCGCTGACTACCAAAATGTGTAGCTCTCTCCTGGCCGTTTGACCGGAACCGCACCGTGGCCTCCTGGTAGAATATGCAAGGACGTCTCTTTGGAGAAGAATCGTCCCTTTGGTTTCAGCACGGCCCGATAGAAGTCGGGAGCCGCGCTCGGGAGAAATAATGGGCAGTCCAAATTCCTACAACGGCACCGTCATTGAGAATTATCGCGCCAACCGTGGCAAAGTCGAAGGGGGTATGTCCCTTCTGTTGCTGACTACTACTGGCGCCAAGAGCGGCCAGCCGCGCACGACGCCAGTCGCGTACTCCACCGACGGAGATCGCCTGATTGTGGTCGCTTCCAAGGGCGGCGCACCTACCAATCCCGACTGGTACTTCAACCTGCTTGCCAATCCGATTGTCACGGTTGAGTTGGGCGCCGAGCGATTCCAGGCCCATGCACAGGTAGCCGAGGGCGAGGAACGCGACCGACTCTATCAGCGGCACGCCGAACTGATGCCGGGATTTGCCGACTATCAGCAAAAGACCACGAGACAAATCCCAGTGATAATCCTAGAGCGCATGAGCTAAACCGCTCGCCCGGTCATCGTCCATGGTAAGGTCCGCCTGGATCGCGGCCACTCGCTCCCGGTACTCATCAGGGCTGAGGAACAGCGGTCGCTGATCCGGCCAAATCGGAATGCCGGGAGCCGGATCGCCACACAGGTCAGCAGGCTTGCTACAAAACAGGCAGGAGGGGACGAGTGCGTATAGTGAATCTAGCTGATCATCCCAGCCTCGTTCCGGCAGTTGCCGGTTGGCACTTCTCTGAATGGGGACACTTCGATCCTACCGGTTCGCTCGAATCCTGGACCAGGGATCTGGCGAAGGAGACGAGACGTGACAGGATTCCCACTACGTACGTTGCCATGGAAGGCGACAAAGCTCTGGGATCAGTAAGCCTGGTTGAGCATGACATGCTTACTCGAAGCGACTTATCCCCGTGGGTGGCGTCGGTGTTTGTGGCGGAAGACCAACGTCGTCACGGCATTGGAAGCGCCCTGGTTCGGCATGCCGTGCGAGAAGCTGCCGGCATGGGAATGGAGCAACTCTATCTCTATACCCATTCGGCGCGTGACTTTTATGCCGGGATGGGTTGGCAGTTTCTTGCCGACGATATGTACGAGGGACATATGGTTGCCATTATGACGCTGGCCACAGCCGCAGAAGCCTAAGCTGCGGCCAGCAAGGCCGATGCTTCGTCCTTCAAACTGACCTTTGGGAAGTGCTAAAACACTGTGATGGCTCTTCCTTATGTACTGAAGCGATAGCCTACACCCCAAACAGTCACGATGTTATCCCCAAGCGCTCCCAGCTTCTTGCGCAGTCTAGTTATATGGGTGTCGACAGTACGATCAAAGCCGTCATAGTCGTAACCCCACAATTGCTCAAGTAAGAATTCACGGCTGAAGGCTCGTCCGGGATGCTGGGCAAAGAGCAATAACAGCTCGAATTCTTTGGGAGTGAGATCCAGCTCGACACCATGCAATGTGGCAATGCGCGCGGTTGGATCTACCCGCAGTATTCCGCCCGCACTCACTGCGGCAGTAGTCGCTGCAGAGACAGAGTCCCCTTCGGCGACATGCACCTGGCTGTCTAGAGCGATCCGGCGCAGGAGCGCTCTCACTCGCGCCATTAATTCACGCATACTGAACGGCTTTACGACATAATCGTCGGCACCTACTTCGAGACCCAAGACGCGATCAATCTCATCGGAACGCGCGGTAAGCATGATGATAGGGGTCAGATGCCGCTCGCGGATGCGGCGGCAGACAGTCAGCCCGTCGAGTCCAGGCAGCATCCAGTCCAGGATTACCAGCTGCGGAGCGTGTTGCTCCACCAGTGAGAGCGCGCTGGGACCATCAAAGGCTTGCAGCACCGTATGCCCGGCGCTTTCCAGGTGGCTGCGAATCAGATTGCAGATATCTGCCTCATCTTCTACCACCAAGACCGTAGACTGGGCGATCGATTCCTGTTGGCTAGTCATGTTTGTCTCCGGTTGCGCCACACAAAAGCGCGCTCTGCACTGCATGCTGGCTTACGGAGCGCCGGTCGATCAAGGTGCTCGGCGCAAGGTTACTTCCAGCTCGTCATATCGGTTGATTCGATAAATGAGGCTCGAGATCAACCAGCTGAGCAGAAAGATCGAGATAATCCCCACACCGACCCAGCCAAAGTTGGCATTACTGGTCAGATGAGCGACAAAGTCCCAGAATCCTCCAGTAAGGTTGAATTGACCCTGTATGATGCTCAAAGTCTCGAAGCCACCGATCACGAGCGCCACCAGCACCGAAATGAGGGTGATGGTCATGTTATAGAACAGCTTGCGAATGGGCTTAACAAACGCCCAGCCATAGGCTCCCAACATCATGATGCTGTCGGTCGTATCCATGAGGGTCATCCCGGCCGTAAACATGAGCGGCAGCAGGAACGCCGCATAGAAGGGCACGTGGTAGGTACCGACAGTGCCAGCGATCACGAACAGGCCGATCTCGGTCGCGGTGTCGAACCCTAGACCAAACAGGAGGCCCACCGGATACATCTTCCAGCTCGCGTCGACGGTTCGGAAGAGTCCGCGGAAGATGCGAGCGAGAAAACCGCGCTGATTGAGCATAATCTCGACTTCTTCGTCATCGTAGACGCCGCTCCGGGTTACCGACCGGAAAGCGCGTACAATTTGTACCAGGATGACGATATTGATGAGTGCCATAAGAAAGAGAAATGCCGCTGAAATCGCCGTGCCTACCAGGCCAGCGGTAGTCTCAAGCGGAGATCTGCCGTTCGCAATTCCCTGGCTCAGAATCTTCGCCCCTAGACCGATCAGGACAGCGACCACGAAGACGACCGTGGAATGTCCGAGGGAGAAAAACAGGCCAACGGTGGCGGGTTTTTTCTTTTCTTGCATCAGCTTGCGGGTGACATTGTCGATCGCGGCGATATGGTCGGCGTCAAAGGCGTGACGTAAACCCAGCGTATAGGCGGTCGCAGCCAGGAGGAAGAAGATTGGATATGTGAAGGAGGTGAGCAAAGTAGCGCTCCACAGCACCACATTGGCCGAAAAGAGCAGAGCATAGATGCCCAGAACTTTGGCACGCAGACCGGGAGTTTCATCACTGAGGATTCGTCGAAGCGTCGCGAACACAACCTACCTCCATTAAAAAGCGGACCTCCTCGTGCACTATAGCGTACCCCGCTCGCCCGAGGCAAATGCAACATTGTCGCGACGAGCCCACTACCTGTCACATTCTCTCCTCTTGACGGGTGCCATAGCTTTCCGGCACAATGCCGCTAGAGAAGCGGCGTGATCCTGGGAGGTAGAGAGTAAGAATGAGTGGATGGCATATGGTGGGGAGCGTACTGGCAAGCGGGGTAACTTTGCAATTTATCGGAACGGTCTTTCAAGCATTCGCCAGCATCCTCGCTGGATTGATCGCGGTGCTGGGGGTCCCGCTGGCGCTTCGCCAGATAGTGAATCTACAGCGCGAGCTGCGCCGCTACGAATTTGAGGCGCGGCGACGGATGGATGCCGAGACCATTCTCAACATCAGTGCCGATTATAGCTTGACTCGCCCGGCCCACGACCTTCCCTACGTCAGCCATCCAGGCGTACACCGGTATCAGCCGCCACGAACCGATCTATCCGAGCGTCCAACTCCTCAGGCAGAGCCGGGAAAGCGGGTGCTGCGTCTGGATCTCACTCTAGAGAACGTTGGCGAAGGCTCGGTCGATATCCTCGCGTGCCTGGTCGCGGCTCGCGAGCTGGAGCGGGTGGGCGAGGGGGTCGTCTCAGCTGGGCGTGATGTGCAGTGGGATGATCTGACCACTCACTACTGGACCGGTGACCCGGTGACCTGCCTATCGCCGGGACTCTCCACCACCAAACATATCGTATATGCGCAGGACGCGTTGGCTCGCATAAAGTCAAGGAGCCACAAGACCCTTGCGCGCATCGACCAGATACGGGAACGGCCGGAACAGCAATATCTCTACCTGCTCTACCGTGTTTTCGTTGCGGCACGCCGCTCCTCGCGCTCAGCCGAAGATTACCAGGCGTGGGCCAGTTTGCAGCGCGCGCTCCTCAACGTGAACACACCAGCCTTTCGCGCGGTGGCGGGAGAAGATGATCCGTTAGGATACGCCGCAACGCCCGATGGATGGCGGCTCTTCCTCCACTTTCACGAGCGGCTGGCGGATCCCAAGCTGCCGCGACTGCGAGCCGAGGCGGATCGCGCGGAGCTTGCCATAGTGGATCCACAGGAGCGACGCCACAACGAGGCGGCACATGAAGCCGAAATCCAGGCCTACTGCGAAAAAGCTCTTCTGCCGACGTGGAAACGGTTCCGCGCGGAGTACGATCGCATGCAGAAGGATGAAACCGGCTTTGAGGCATTGCTCGACGATCGAGCGTTTCGCTCCCGCCACCGCCACGTAGCGCAGTTGTTCCCCTGGTCGGACCAGGAGGTTTGGACCGAGTATTTCTACGTAACCGTTGAAGATGCCATCTCATAACCCCGCGACTGCCTCCAGAACGGCGAACCCATCGGATCGGTAGCGAATCAGGCAGCTAGTGAGTCAGTATGGGCGCTGGATGCTGTGGTATGGCTATGGCAAGCACCACTGGAAGGAGAACTATCAGGGCCACAATGACCAGCCCCCAGAGGGCGGCGCCGGCTTGCCGAGCCAGTCCTTCCTGCTGCCATTGCTTGATCTGGCTCAAGGCTCGTCTCGAGAACACGATGAAGACTATCACCCCGGCAAGTAGGCCAAGTGCCACTACGATTCCGGCAGCCCATTGCTGGGTGTAGAACCCTGCGCTAGAAGTCACCTGCCGAGCCAGCCAGGCCAGGCCCAGAGCAAGCACGACTGTCAGTGCCAGGGGAGCCAGCGGTACCAGCCCAAAAAGTAAGCCGGGGAGGAATGAGCTGGTGTCGACATAGTTTCCTTCGCTGCCGGTTGGTACGCTGGACGATGTTGAGCCGGAAGGTGTATTCATCCCCACAGGTTATCCCTCTCTATAAAATTACCCTCCAATCAAGGCGGGTCCAAGCGTGGCGGTATAGAAGCTGACGAGACGCTCCACATAGACTTTGCCTTCGACGTGATACGCCTGGGCGTGCATTGCTCCAGGAACGAGCCAGGACTGCACCTGGGCGTTGGGAGCGGCCTCGGCGTCCCGCACCAGTATCCCGAGATTGTACGGCGGGTTGTAGGTATCGGCGGCTCCCTGAATGAAAAGGATGGGACGCGGAGCAAGGCTAGCTACCACATCACCAGGCTTGACGTTGTAGAAGTCAATGCCATAGAGCACTCGGTCCATCATCAGCGCACCTGGAGTGAAGAATTGCGGCAGGCCGCCCTGCAGAGGAATCTGGCGCTCCAATATGGGAGCGACGTCTGGATAGGCGCTATCAGCCACTATTGCTTTGATAGCCGGCGCTTGCGCCGCTGCGAGAAGCAAGCTTATGGCCCCCATCGATACCCCCCACCCGCCAATCACCTGGGGGCGCCCAAGGGAAGGGTAGGGCAACGGTCCAGAGCGAAGGAAGTCGACCGCGCCCAGTACGTCACGCTGCTCGAAATAGCCGAGCGAGAATGGCGCCGGCGCGGACTGGCCGGTGCCGCGCATGTCGAAGACCAGCACGGCAAAGCCATTCTCTGCCATGGCACTGGCCAGCGAAAGCAGTCCGGCGGCTGGATCGGTGCGGTTCTGATACGCGCCATGTACCATAATGAGGACGCGGGAATCAGTCAGCTGTCCGTCCGACAGCCTCCCAGGAATGAACCAGCCACGTATCGCAACGTGGTCGGTCCGTGCCGGGAACTCCACAGTGCGATAGTCCAGCCCGTACTGGGCGGGAGTTCCGGCAAGCGCTAGCGGCGTTTGCTTCACGACCAATGTAGCGATATAGGTGGTAACTCCGGCATAGCCGAAGGTCAATATACCGCAGACGGCAAGGAGCCCAGCTACGAGTCGCCGGGCCCACTGCTGCCCCGAAGTAACCGATGTCGCGGCTCTCGAGTTTTTCGCCATTGTCGTTCCCCTTAGCAGGCGGCTAGGCCTGCCATTCATCCAGCTGGTTGGCGATACTGTCAATCTCATCGAGGGTCTGGTTTCGAGCCTGCTCGATGCGATGTATCCGCTTCTGGAATTGGGTCATAGCATAGCCCAGCATCTCCTCCTCCGGGAGATCGAACGGCGGCTCACCGTCTTCATAGGTCACATAGGTGTCGCTCACGACTCCCATGGCTAAAGGCAAGAGCTCATTCATGCGCTCCTGCAGCGCCTGCCAGACCGAATCGCCATGCTGCGCCATGAGCCGCGAAATAAAGTAAATAGCATAAGCAATGTGCCGCGACTCATCTCGTTTGAGCAGGGTGATGAAGTGTTGCATACCGGGCATGATGTCGTTGGCGGAAAGATTGCGCAGGAATCCATAATAGCCGGTCTCAGCCAGTACGCCTTCGACGATCATGTTGTAGGTTGCGGCCGCGCGTACCTGGGCAATGGGGGAAGGATCGGTGAGCAACTGATTCATCGAAGTCGGCAACTCGTCTCCGAATATGCGACGGTAGTTCGGACCGTGATAGCGAGACAGGTCGCCGTGATCGCCCACTACTTCGTCAAAGAAGCGACGGAAGCCTTCGACATGCTTAGCTTCCTCAAACAAGAACGAGGTTAAGTATATTTCCTCTTCAAGACGTCCCTCTCGGGCAATGACCTGTATCAGGGGCAGGAGGTCTAGCGTGACCGACTCTTCGCCGGCCAGAAAGAGCGAGCAGGGACGAGCAAGCGCTTCTTGCTGCCGGTCGGACAGGTTCTGCCAGTCAACCTTGTCCTGAGTGAAATCAATGTCTTGCGGATTCCAGACGCCAAGCTGTTTCGCTTTATGCCACAGGCGCATCGGTGGTAGATCTTGTCGTAGACCTTGTGGGCTGGTGGTAATGAAGACACGATCGCCGGCGGCATTGCTGACCATTTGACTACCCCCCTTTACTATCTACACGAAAAGGCCGCACTGTTCTTTGGCAACCAGAGGCTGGTGGGTGTCCACGCTGAATAGTATCACGTTACCTCCTTGTCTACAAAAGCTCGGTGCATTATACTTCGGTTGCCCCACCAGCACGCTCGTTTTCACTTCTCTGGGGTGCAATTCTAGCGCGGCTAGAATTGCGCTCGACTATCGTGTCGTGTAAACGCCGATCGGAGGCAACCGATACATGTCTGGCGACAACCCATTGTGGCGCCGCAAGGTACCACGCCGGCAGTTTCTCTCCCTCTGCACCATAGGAGCAATTCCCGTGTGGTTGGCGGCTTGCCGAAGCGAGCCAGAACCGGCAGGGAAGGCTGAGACTGCAACGCCGCGGCGCCAGCACGCCGCGGCCACCGCTAGGCATGGCCGACTGGGCCGTGCTGGCTGGAAGCTTGCAGGGCACGCTGGTGCGGCCGGGCTCGCCGGACTACGCTACGGCGCGCCAGTTGTTTGATCCGCAGTTCGACAGCGTGCTTCCAGCAGGTATCGCCTATTGCGGCACGCCCTCGGACATTCGGACATGCCTGGCCTTTGCGGAGCGATTTGGCGTCGACGTGGCCGCTCGATCTGGCGGCCACTCGTATGGCGGCTACTCGACGTCCACCGGCCTGGTTCTTGATGTTTCCAGGATGAATGCCGTGAGTGTGGATGCAGGCGCCCAGACCGCTACTGTGGGCGCCGGTGCCCGCTTGATAGATGTCTATTCGGCGCTAGCTCGTGCGGGGTTAGCACTGCCTGCCGGCTCCTGCCCAACCGTCGGCGTCGCGGGTTTGACCCTCGGAGGAGGGGTGGGGGTTCTGGGCCGTAAGTTTGGTCTCACGTGTGATAGCCTGCTCTCAGCGCAGGTATGTACCGCTGATGGTCGCGTACTTACTTGCAGCAACGACCAGGAGTCCGACCTTTTCTGGGCATTACGTGGCGGAGGCGGCGGCAACTTTGGAGTAGTCACCTCGCTTACTTTTCGGGCGTACCCAATCGAAGCTCTATCTATTTTTACTCTGGATTGGGCGTGGGATCGCGCGGCGGGAGTTGTTGACGCATGGCAACGGTGGGCACCGAGGGCACCAGACGAGCTGTGGTCTAATTGTCTCCTGCTCGCAAGCGCCAGCACTGAGGCTTCACCACTCATTCGGGTCAACGGCGTGTATGTTGGCGAGATTATCTCGCTTCAACCGCTGCTGTACCAGTTGACTAAACAGATCGGCGCCGATCCCAACAGCAGTTATATAGCTCCGGCGGGGGTACTCGATACCATGCTCATCGAGGCCAACTGCGCCGGTCTCTCGGTAGCGGCCTGTCACTTGCCCAGTCAAAACCCGGCTGGGCAACTCACCAGAGAGACCTTTGGGGCCAAGTCCGACTATTTTGACGCGCTGATGCCAGCTACGGCCATCGAGAAGCTGTTAAGCGCGATAGCCGAGCGCCAGGGCTCATCAGAGCTGGGCGCCGGGTTCATCACGTTGGACGCCTCCGGCGGAGCGATCAACCGCGTGGATCCGGCCGCCACCGCGTTTGTACATCGTAACGCGTTGTTCTCGGCTCAGTACTACGCGACCTGGGCCGCGGACGACTCCGCGGCTGTTGTGGCAGCCAATCACGGCTGGCTGACTGATACATGGCAGGCAATGCGCCCATATGTCAGCGGCGCTGCCTACCAGAACTACATCGACCCGGACCTAGCCGGATGGCAGATCGCCTATTACGGCAGCAATTGGCCACGGCTCCAGCGTATCAAAGCTGCCTATGATCCCTCCGATGTGTTCCATTTTGCCCAGAGCATTACAGTATCGCAAACCTATGCCAAAAGATGACATACGCTCTTGTTTAGACGGCTCGACGAGACGAAGGAACCAATATCCTTCCTACTTTTCTCGCCCAGGTGGCAAGGGACAACTGCTGTCCCCCTATCTCCTGCCCAGGTCGGGCCTGGGAGTCGGGGAATGCGTTGGGAAATTCTTTGCGCAAGATGTTGTAGGCACCGTGAATATCTGCCTGGATGCGTCTCCCATTTTTGGCCCGATACAGCCCACGATATTCCCGCGTACCCGAAAAGACCGGCTTTGTCTGGCAGTTTGGATCATACGTCGGGATCTCATCCCCGTCCAGCAACGAGGCTTGCGACGTGTAGCTCTCCTCGCGCACAACGACCACAATGCCGGCGAGCTGCGCCTTGTAGGTCAGCATGTCGACGAAGCGGCTGTGCGGGATCTGGACTATGTTCTGATTATTGTGCCGCCCCAGGTTAATCTCGTGCTTCCAGAGCTTATTCAGGCCGATGACGAGCGTTCCCATGCCCTCTTCGACTACCAGATCGATGATCTTGCGGCTTGCCGTGTGCAGATACTGATTGACACGGCGCGTACGCTTCGCAGTGAGTCGATCAAGCTGGCGAGAAGACTTGCGCTGCTGTTGAGCAAGTCTCTGCTGATGGCGGGCGCGTTGCTGGTTAAAGTAGTGATTGACGTCTTTGAGCGGACGGCCATTGATGAGCCTGGGGACAAAACCCGGCTTGTTGCTGACGATCGCGGCGAGCCAATCGACTCCAAGGTCCAGCGCAGCAATCAGGTTTGGATCAACAACGGCAGGCTGTGCTTGCACCGTGTACACCACCTCCACGATGTACGTGGCTCCACGTGGCACAATCCTGACCTGATCGAGCTGCTTCCAGGTCACTTTCGTCTCGATTTCAAACGCCAATCCTGATGGACTCAGTTTCCCCGTTGTCTTGAAGGCGCGTTTGCCCAGAGCTTGCTTATCATAGATAAGCATGAAGCGTCCTTTTCCCTTGTCTTTGTACCCAGGGATGCGCGGGCGCGCTTGAAACTTCGAGGGGTCTTGCCGGTAGGCGTCCATTGCCTTGAAAAAGGCAACCCAATTGGTGTGCAGTTGAATCAGGATGGAATTGGAGACTTTGCGCGGTAAGGCGCGATACGCCTCATGGTACTTAAGCAGGCGAAAGGCAGCAGCATAGGGCAAGTATGTGCCCCGGTGAATGAACGCTTGCCGAATCTGATAATTCGCTTGATTGTACAGATTTTTGGAGGCAAACGCCGCCTGATCTATAGCCTGATAACAGGGATTACTCCGGCGAATCACATGTTGCTCGACCAGTTGCACTGATTCCCTCCTGTTTGAGTTGCGCCACAATCGCTTCTGTTTTCCGTTTGGCTCTGCACGGTCCATACAGCCGGGCAGCACACGAACCCATGACGAAGACCAGATCGTGGAGTACATCCTCTCGATCAGTATCTGCAAGATTGACCCACTTCGAGCGTCCGTCCTTGTCCACGCAGAAGAACCTCGACAGAGCGAAAGCCAAAGCGTGTCGCCCGGTCTTTATGCTCCACGACGATGCGGGTAATGCGCCGCTCGAAGATCAGCGCCAGCAACTTCGCCCGGTTATCAGTGACCCAGAACCCATTTCTTTCACAATCTTCTGAACCCGGTAACCTTTGGCCGCGCAGTACTCTTCCAGGTGTCGAGCTTCCCGTTCCCGGTTCGCTCGATGTTCCTGAGAAGAGACCCGCGTATATAGAGCGACCAACTCTTCCGGGATGCTCGCATTGTGCTCGTCTCCCTCAGTGACCACAATGGTTCCTGAAGGCAGTTGATAGCCTTTGATCTGGCCCTTTTGCTACCAGCGAAAGGCCGTTCGATAGGTCAATCTCACCAGGCGAGCATTGTGACTTAATTTCATCACTCGATCATGACATATTTATCGCTATTTGCTAATAAATGTCATCATTAACAAAAACTGGTTTCTACACCTAAAATAAGCGGAGCGGTGAGCAAGAGATATATGCCTTTGATTCCAGAAGTCGAGATAGCATACGGGTTGATCCCGAACCCGGCAATGATGTGCGCTTCCAGGGCAACCAGCCCCAGGCCAGCTGTGCCTATTCCCCAAATGACGACTGCGACTACCGCAGATGCCGCTAACTCGTAAAAACGTGCGCTGTCAAAGTTCCTTCTCGGACGTTGCCATCTCCAGTTGATGCGTAAATCGGTCATGGGCCTGCCCTTCTCGCTCAAGCGGGTAGGTGCCAACTCACAAACGGCATCCAATACCGCCCCCTTGATGGTAAGATAGTAGGGTAGGCACAGGCTATGAGGTTCGCCACACTACAGTCTGGACCAGGCAACCTAATTAGTAGCGAACTGGACATCTCTGCCGCAGCAACGCGAGCCAGTTGCATAGTACGTACCAGGAGCGGCATCAACTACGAATATGAGCGGTAAATATGGCAGGGTTCATGGAGACTAGCTCGATAGTAGATGACCGTGTTCGCTCCAGTTCCCAAAGTTTGCAACCCAGCAGTTGCATCGTATCATACGGGCGTAGATGGAATAAAGTCAGCTAGCTATATTGTAGTTTGACACCAACATTTCCGCCGCCTTGTTTAATTCCTACTACCTCGATTCGCGGCCGCATGGGTCGTTTGACGCCGGACAACCAAGATGCGATAGTGATCTTGCGATAGTGATTCGTAGCCACTATGGTCAAACATCGTAGTAGATATCTTGCCAGTATCAGATCGGAGAAGGACTGGGGGCCATATGTCGTCAGATCAGCTCAGCGGATTGGCTCATCCTGTTCCAGATGCATCTGGCACGCTCGCTCCTCCCGTACGCATCGCAAGGGTTCCCGAGACCGACTGGACTCGCTTGAGTTGGTTGCCGTGGGGTGTCCCTCTCGATGAGTGGCCCGAGCACGGAGTGCAGCCACTCATCATGCGGCGCGGTGAGTCGCGACATCCCGTGCTCTTTATCGAATCCGGTGCGAGGCGCTATGCGGTAAAGGAGACAAGCCCCACCTCTGCTGAGCACGAGATCACCGCTTTCGAGGAGCTGCGGGCGCGAGGGAGCTGCACGCTTGAACCTGTTGGTTACGTCGTCATATCCGGCGCGCCGGTCGCTGTGGGCGAGTTTGCCGGACACGCTTTATACGAGTCAGGTGATGTCGGTTATTGTATAACACGCCTGGCAGAGCACGTGCTGCCGCAGTCGGTGCTGTACCGGTATCCATTCACTGAAGTCAACAAGCGCCTGCTCTGGAGTGCCGTGGCCGAGTTGCTGCTCAATCTGCACGAGACAGGTGTCTATTGGGGCGATCCGTCACTCGCAAATGTACTCATGGACCTCAGCGACCACCGTCTCACCGCCATCATGGCCGATGCGGAAACCGCCGAGATTGTTAGTGGCGCACTCAGCGATGGTCTGCGGGAGGCCGATCTAGAGGCATTCACCGAGTCACTGGAGTGGCAGGCCGAAGACATCCGACTGGCGCGCGGTCTATCTGAGGAAACTCCCCTGGTGACCGAAGATGACGCGGCTTATTTCCGCAGTTGCTACCATGGATTACGCGCCGAGCGCCTGCATAGCCAGGCAGTCGTTGAGCAAGACCAGGTTCAAGTGCTCGACCTGCTACATCTCATGCGGCGGCTCAATGTCCTGGGCTATGGCGTTCTGCAATTCATGCGGCGCGGCAGCAATCTCGTCCATGCCGAGCTAGTGGACGGCATGCTTCAGCCGGATGCGGCGGTCCACTTGTGGCAGACGGCGACGTTACGACCTGGCTGGTATGTCCGGCGCCTGCATGAGTACCTCGGCGTACGCGTTCCTCGCGTTTACGCGCGGCGGCTATACCAGCACCTGCTTGTCCACAAGTGGCTGCTGAGTGAACGAGCTAGAAATGACGTGGGGATGCTGGTCGCCGCCGACGATTGGCTCCGCCGTTACCACCGGCCGCTATTGGCGTGGCTCGCCGCCTATTTGCCAGAGGCGGATGCCGGCGACACGTATGGTCCGTACCTCGCCATCCTAGATCATACTTGGGCGATGAGCCGCCGGGAACACCGCGAAGTGCCCATAGAAGAAGGCGCGATGGACTACGCGCTTAGCTTCGCCCACAACCAAGTGTCTGATTCGCCGACATCCTGAACGGTGTGTCTTGAACGGTGTGTCCAGCGTACAAAACGGTCTGGCGACGAGCACAGCCAACACCAGCTTCAGGGGCTCCTCTCGCGTCCAATGTGACAGAGGATGCTGGCATGACGGGACCGCACTGAGTCCTATGCGCAGCCGGCCGCACGCCCGGCGAGTCCTGGCCGGAAGGTGTATAGTGTATAATCTATTACTGTAACACAGGTTTGTGGCAAGTTCTAGTTCCCTATTCTTGGGATTCGAAGGGGGAAGCAGAGAATGAGCAACATGACCAACGTTGGTCACGACCAGCCGAGTCAGCTGGACAGCTTGGTAACGGAGTACTCCGAGCGCGGGATGAGCCGCCGGGCATTTCTTGGCCGTGCCGCAGCGCTCGGCCTATCCTTCAGCGCCGCGGGCGCGTTGCTGGATGCCTGCGGAAGCAGTAGCGGTAGTAGTGTGATCAAATCCAGTACCATCGATCTGCTCAATGTGTGGACCGGTGAGGAGGCGACCTCGTTCAACACAGTAGTGGCGCCCTTCAAGCAGCAGCACGGCATCACCATCAATCTGGACACGACCCGAGATCTGACTACTGTGCTCACCTCACGCTTGCGGGCGAACAATCCGCCGGACATCGCGATCCTGCCGAATCCGGGTCAGATGCAGCAGCTGGCCAAGCAGGGGCACCTGATCGCGCTGGACGGCTTTCTGGACATGAACCAGATCAAACAGGATTATGCCGAGGCGTGGATCAGCCTCGGATCCTACAACAGTAAGCTCTACGCCATCTTCTACAAGGCCGCCAACAAAGGCACGGTCTGGTACAATCCCGCACAGTTTCAGAAAAACAACTACCAGATTCCCAGCTCCTGGCAGGATATGATCACGCTGTCGAATAACATTGCTGGCAGCGGCAAGTATCCGTGGTCCATGGGCGTCTCGAGTCCGGGGTCCAACGGCTGGCCGGCTGCGGACTGGATCGCCGAGATCTACCTCAATCAGTCGGGACCGGCTATGTACGACAAGTGGGTCGCGCACCAGATTCCCTGGACAGACCCCAGTATCAAGAGCGCGTTCCAGATGTTTGGGCAGATCGCGGGGGGCAACCACTACATCAACGGCGCGCCCGACGCTATTCTCGCGACCGGGTTTCAGCCGGCGAGCTTTCTTCCGTTCGACGCGCCCCCGGAGGCAGACCTGTACTATCTGGGCGACTTCACCGAAGGGTTCATCACCGCCCAATTCCCCAAAGCGGTAGCGGGCACCGACTTCAACTTCTTCCCGTTTCCGACCATCAACCAGCAGTATGCCGGAGCCGTCACCGGTGGCGCCGACGTGGTCGTCGCCATGCGCAATACCACCGCCGTACAGGCGCTGGTCGCGTATCTGGCAACAGCGGAAGCGCAGGAGATCTGGGTCGAGCGCGGCGGCTTCACCGCCGTCAATAAATCCGTACCGCTGAGCGCCTATCCCGACGCGGTAACCCAGGCGTCGGCGAAGATGTTGACGACGGCGAGCATCTACCGCTTTGGCGCCGACGACCTGATGCCTCCGGCGGTGGAGAACGCGTTTTGGGCGGCAACGTTGAGCTATATCAAGACCCCAAGTAGCCTGGACAGCATTCTCAGCAGCATGGAGTCGACGGCGACGCAAGCGTACGGTTCATAGGCATCCGCAACCGACGTATGTTCCGCCTTTCCGGGCAAGGCAGGATACCTCGCTGCAGGCGCAGCTGGCATCCTGCCCAATTTTACTCCACTTCAGATGCAAAGGAGCTCCTCCTATGGCAGCCATGGCTGGTCGGCACTCCAGCGCACTTGACCAGGCGCAGCCAGGGGAAAAAGGCCCATCGCCACTTCGCGACTGGCTGGTCGCCTGGGTATGGGTGGGTCCGGCGGTCGTCTTTGTCGGCGTCTTTCTCGTGTGGCCGGTGCTCAACACCATTTGGTTGAGCTTCTTCAACAGCGAGTCGACAAGCTTCGTCGGCTTGAAAAATTTTATTTTCATTTTCACTGACCACAATATGCTGGAAGTGCTGGGCAACAACCTGCTGTGGTTGGTGGTTGGCACGGCGGCGACGGTTCTGTTGGGGCTTGTTTTCGCCGTACTGGTTGACCGCGTGCGCATCGAGAGCGCCGCCAAAGCGGCCATCTTTATCCCGATGGCGATCTCGTTCGTCGGCGCAGGGGTCATCTGGGACTTCATGTACAATTTTGGGCCTGCGGGAACTACCCAAACCGGAGTGCTGAATGCGATCCTTACCCGCTTCGGTTTTGCGCCGCATGCGTGGCTCATTGACACGCCGTGGAACAACTTCGCGTTGATCGCTGTCTATGTCTGGATCTGGACCGGCTTCTGCATGGTCATCCTCTCCGCCGCTCTCAAGAGCGTTCCAGCCGATATCCTCGAAGCCGCGCGCGTCGACGGCGCGAATGAGTTCGCAATTTTCTTCCGCGTCACCGTGCCGATAATCAGCCCGACCATCGTGGTGGTGGCCACTACCATGGTCATCAATGTTCTCAAGATCTTCGATATTCTCTACGTCATGACCGGAGGTGATTTCGGCACCAATGTGATCGCGCTGCAGTACGTCCAGGAGCTCTTCAATTTCCAAAATACCGGGTTGGCCAGCGCACTGGCCGTCGTGCTGCTGGCGGCGATCATCCCGATCATGTACTTCAATATCAAGCGATTCCGGGCGGAGGGACAACGATGAGCACCAGTCAACCGGTGACATCTACCGACCTTGTCACCTCAGAAGCTGTCACGGCAACCCATAGAAGGAGCACCGGGCAATCAGAACGTCTAACCCCTCGCGAGCGCCTGATGCACATCGCCAGTAGCAACATTCTGACGCTGATCGTTATCCTGATCGCGTTCGTCTGGCTTGTACCGACGGTTGGCATCTTAGTTACATCGTTTCGTCCAGCCCAGGATATCCAGAACACCGGATGGTGGACGGCACTGGCGCCACCGTGGCACTTTACCATCGCCAACTATCAGCAGGTACTCACTGCACAAGGAATCGGTGCCGCCTTCAAGAGCAGCCTGATCATTGCCATTCCCGGAACTATTCTTCCGGTGTTGGTGGCATCCTTCGCGGCCTATGCCTTCGCCTGGATGCGCTTTCCTGGTCGTGACTGGATCTACCTCATCATCGTGGCGCTCCTGGTGGTGCCCATCCAGATGACCTTGATTCCGATTCTCACACTGTTTACCGATGTCGGTTTGACGGGGAGCTATGTCGCAATCTGGCTGGCGCACACCGCCTACGGGCTACCGTTCGCGGTCTACCTGCTGCGCAACTTTTTTGCTGCGCTGCCGCCGGACCTCTTCGAATCCGCGCGCGTGGACGGAGCCTCGCACCTGCGCATTTTCACGCGCATACTCTTGCCCTTGTCGGTGCCGGCGCTGGCCTCGCTGGTGATCTTCCAGTTTATCTGGGTTTGGAACGATCTCTTGGTGGCGCTCATCTACCTGGGTACCGACCCCAGCAAAGCACCCCTCACGGTAGAGGTGGCCAACCTCGTCAACTCCTACGGCACCAATGAATATCAGATCTTGACGACGGCGGCCTTCATCTCGATGGCTCTCCCGCTGTTCATCTTCTTCAGCCTGCAGCGCTACTTCGTGCGCGGTATCCTGGCAGGCAGCGTCAAGGGATAGTGTCAATTACTCGCCCCATCGCAGTTTGCGACTGGGTTAGATAGCCCGGTATATCTGACCTACGCGCCGGGACAGACAGATCGCGTATACGTCGTGGAGCAGACAGACGCATCATGGTAGTTGGCATGGATGGTGCCGTGCGTGCGCAGCCTTTCCTTGATATCCATTCGCTGATCTCTACTGGGTCGGAGCGAGGCCTATTGAGCGTCGCCTTCCATCCAGACTACACGAGCAATGGGTACTTTTTCGTGGACTATACCAACGTAGACGGTACTGTAATTGTAGCGCGCTATCACGTCTCTCAGAATGATCCCGATCGAGCCGACCCGGCCAGCGCACACATCATTCTGCCGGTGCCGCACCCCGTGGAGAATCATAACGGTGGATTGCTGCTCTTCGGTCCCGACGGTTATCTCTATTTGGGGATTGGTGACTGCGGGACCGGCGACTCGGGAATGGCCAGCGTAAGGGCGTCTTGCTGGAAAGATTCTCCGCATCGACGTGAACCACACCACGGGGAGGCAGCAATATGCCATCCCACCTGATAACCCTTTTGCCAATCAGCCGGGCACTCGCCCCGAGATATGGGCCTATGGACTGCGCAATCCCTGGCGGCCGGCCACGCTGCCAACCCGCCGCCAGTCCGCCCTCCGTACCACCGAGGCCGGCTCAAACAGTCGCCGGCCCGCAACCTTCTCGAACGCCTCTGGCTGGGGCAGGATGCGGTGCTTGCCTTCCTCGACGACCTCAGTATTCCTTTTGACAACGATTGGGCTTCATACTGCACTCCGTTCGCATGGTGAGGGTGTTTTCCCATATTTGTGCGTGTTCTTCACCGGAGCATGCTCGTCGGGAGGTGGGAAGAGCGCGATTCCATGGCTATTGGCCCGATACAGCGGCACCAGCCCGGCCCGCCCCCAGTCCATCAGCGTTTGGCGACTGACCCCATAGGCGGTCGCCGCTTCCGCCGCGGTCAACAGCCCGCGGTCATGGAGTCGCGTGCCATGGTCTTTCAACTGGTACGACCGGCGGATCGATAAGACGCGCGTCGCATGAAAGGGCTGGCCTTCGTAGGTGCGCCACCCGAGACGGTTGAGCTGCTCAGCCACTTCGGCATCGGTGTAGTCGTCGAGCAACTGGTCCAGAAGGGCAATGAGCTGGGATGCATACCGCCGGCCGTGAGACACCGGCACGGTGGGGGTCTCGGTGGCTCCCCCTTTGAAGCGCATCTGGGCCGTCATGACTTCCTCGTCGTGTCGCAGAGTCACATCCTCCAGCAGCAACCGGACCATCCGCTTGCGGTCGCGATCCGAGGTCCGCCCATCCCGCCACACGCGGGGAAAATCGTCCACCAGCTCGGCAATGGCCTGCCGTTCGAGCGCGGAGAGACGACGGTGTTCGGCCTCCTGCTGCCGCGCTGCCTCCTCCTGCACCTGGGCCAGTTCCCGCAAACGGGCGTTCCAGTCCGCCTCCAGCACGTCCGCGACCAGGCGGTTTTCTGGATCGACTACGTCGTAGGTACAAACGGCTGCTATCATCGGTGGGGATGATATGTTGGATGACAATCTGCTCATCCGTCACGACGATCCGTTCCACGACCAGTCGCAACACACGCTGACGAGTTTCAAATGCTGGGGCCTCCAGGAAGTGCGCGATGCGCTGGCAGAACGCTGTAATCGACTCCGCCCACTGGCTCGCATGGTGGACCTGGGCGACTTGTGCGGCGACGAGCTGTTCCCGTTGGGAGACTTGGTGCTCGGTATCCCGCAGGCGCTGGCGCCGCTCTTTGAGCTCGTCCACCTCAATGGCCCCGATTTGATACGCGTCGATGAGCCGCTGTTCCTCCCGCTGGAGCGTCGCCTGCTGGTGCCGCAACCGCTTGAGTTCCCGCTCAGCATCGCTCACGTCAGGACCTTCTCCCGCTTGCTGGTGGCGGACCTGATCCAAGATCAGGTCGGGTTGCTGGAGCAATTGGCAGACGGCTGCCCAGACGACCGGCTCGATGTCGGGCTGACTGACACTGCGCAGGTGGCAGCGCCACGATGGGGCTTCGATAGTTCGACGCTTGGTACATTCATAGCGGCCACTGGCCACGCCCGCATGACCGCCTAAGCGGCGCCCGCAGTAGCCACAGACCAGTAGGCTTTGGAGCAAGTAGGGATAGCGGGTCTTGCGGGGAGAGCGCTCCCGATTCAACTGGAGCTGCTGGGCGGCTCGCTCGAACCGCTCCAGGCTAATGAGCGCTTCCCAGGGAACCGCAATCCAGTCCTCGCGCGGGCGTCGTTGCCGATGGGATTTCTTCCCCTGAGTCGTACGGCGACGAACCCGAGCTTCCTCCGGACTCAGCTCCGGCGCATTCTCCGTCCGATTGTAGTAATGCGTCCCCGCATACAAGGGATTGGTCAGCACCTTATAGACCGTGGAGGCCGACCACGCGGGATGGCCGCGCCGCGGAGGAATGCCGCTCGCCGTGAGTCGTCGGGTAATGGCATACACCGAGAGTTGTTCCTCTACCAGCCAGGCGAACATCTGCTGGACGACGACTGCCTCTGCTTCGTGGACGACAAAGCGGTTCGGTTGACCTTCACCTCCCCTGAGGCAGGAATAGCCATAGGGACCTTCTGGAGCAAAGAAGCGACCAGCGCGTACCTGGTGCAGCTTACCACGCCGACTGCGTTCCTGGAAAGCCGCCCGCTCGAACTCAGCGAAGAGTCCCTGGACCTCGCGTACCAGCCGGTCCTCGGGGGAAGCGCCTAGAGACCCCTGGACAAAGCGGACGGCACATCCTGCTCGCTCCAGTTCCTCCACCACCACATATTGGTAGGCATAGTGGCGCGCTAAGCGGTCGGGCGCCAGCAGCAGCACCAGATCGATCTCCCCACGCCAGGCCGCATCCCGCAGGCGCTCCAGGCCAGGGCGATCCAGCCGTGCCCCACTGTAGCCGTTATCCACGTAGGTGTGCTCGGGTGAGAGAGCCAGTCCCTGGTCGTGGGCATAGCTCGCCACCGCCGCCAGCTGACTCTCGATGGTGCCCTGCTTTTCTTGCTGGTGCGTGGAGACGCGGGCGTAGAGGGCAACGGTCTTCATGAGGATTCCTCCTGCCGAGGTTGTGGCACCGACGATAGGGGTTCGCTCGCCAGCCGTGGCTGGTCAGCCAGAGCCCGCATGAGTAGACCAAAGGCCAGGTGCACGCGCTGCGCGGCATCACGGCGTGGGAGATACTCAAGGATAAGGCGGCGACGAAGGCAAGGACGATGTGGGCGGCCAGTCATGGGTTCTCCTCCAACAGTTCAGGGTGAGAGATAACGCTGTCTGAAGAGAACTCAACGCGTGCTGTGGCGTCCAGAGGCAAGGAATCGGCTGGAGACCACCGACGTGCTCGCTGCTGATAGCGTCGAGTGGCATCCCGCCGCAAGGGCAACGTGACGCAGAACCGCAACGGTGAAAAGACGTTTGTGCCTACGACGTGACCCGCAGGAAGCGGCGCTGCGCCAGTTCGGCGGCGTAGCGGGCGCGTTCCACCTGTTGGGTGCGGAGGTGCTGGGCCGCTTCAGCCTGAGCATGCAGCTCGTCATAGACCTCGAGGCTGGTCTCCACCGCCAGGGGCGTAAGGTGGGTGAGCAGGAGGTCGGCAATCGCGCTATCCAGGCCCGCGCCCAGCACCTGCTGACACAGGGGGTGGCGGCCCGCTTCAATAGCCTCCTTCTGGCACAGGTATTCGGGAATCAGCCGCGTGCCACGGCAATGGTAGCGCACGGTCATCCGGTTGCCACAGCGCCCACAGAGGAGCAGCCCCTGGAGCAAGGCGGGGCCTTCCCGCGGCGGGCCATGCCGGCGATCTTGGCCGCTGGCCTGCGCATTGGCGCGGAGCTGCTGTAGGTTCGCCTCGTACTCCTCCCAGCTGAGGTAGCCCACATGGGCGTCACGCACCAGAAACGGCCACTGCTCTTGCGGCAGGCTCTGGATGTGGAGCGAGCCATCTGGATGCTTGGTGGTGTGCGTGCGCCCATAGCAGAAGGCGCCGGCATAGCGGGGATTACGCAGCGCTTTGAGCACGGCGTTGTGGCCCAGCGGCATCCAGTGGATGGTTCCGGCATGGGGGCCAGTGCGGACCCGGCGCGGAAAGAGCAGTCCCTGCGCGCGGAAATACTTGACGGTGGCCCAGGCGGAGCCCGTCCGCTTGAAGGTAGCGAACAGCAGCCGCAAGGCATGCTGGATCTGCGCATCCGGGTGGAGGACCACGGTGTCGTCGTCGGTGTAGGCCAGGCCCACCGGTAACGGCAGCTTGAGCGCGGCACGACTCGCTTTGTGCAGAACGCCACCACGCAAGCGCGCCCGCAGCACATGCAGCTCGGCTTCCGACATCGTTCCCTTCAGCCCAAGAAGCAGGCGGTCATTAAAGGTGGCCGGATCGTAGAGCCCATCTTCATCCAGGATGAGGGTGCCGGTCAGGGCACAGATCTCTAAGAGGTGGTGCCAATCCAGGGAGCTGCGCGCTAAACGGGAGACTTCTAAGCCCATGACCAGTCCCACCTGACCCAAGCCCACCTCCGCGACCAAACGTTGAAAGCCCGCGCGATCCACCGCGGACGCACCAGACTGTCCCAGGTCTTGGTCAATGACGACAATCCGCGCGGCGTCCCAGCCCAGCGCCAGCGCTCGGTCACGCAAGGCATACTGGCGGGCCGTACTTTCCCTATTTTCCAACACCTGATGCAGGGTACTTTGGCGCACATACAACATCGCCTGCCGCTGGAGATGCCGCGCGGTGACTTTCTGCAGGGCGGCTGACCCACTCCCACTCATGGTCATGGTCATGAGGACACCTGCGCAATCATGGTCGCGACCAGCCTGGCCAATGGAGCGGCATCGAGCCCTGTACGCGCAGAAGAGCTGGGCGCATCGGGTGGCATCGCCGGTGTCTGGCGCACCCAGGCCGCCATCCCCCCACGCAGCAGGTGCCCCCAGCCCGGCGGCGGGCTGGAGACTGGAGACACCGCCCAGGCCCGGAGTGGTTCGTAGTCGGGCACCGCTGGAGACCGCTGCATCGCCGTCACTGGGCTGCCCCCTTTTTCGCTACGCGGGCTAGAGCCCGCTCAATGCTGCGGGGATGGACCCGCAGGTGATACTGCTCGCGGAGCCAGTCGGCCAGTTGTGCCGACGACTGGGTGGCGGCGTGTGGCAGGAGCAGCGCCACAATGTCGGGAGTCAACTTGTGCGCCTGCCGCGGTCCCGTCGGCTGCGGCAATAACCCGACAAGTCCAGCACGCTCCCAGGCCGCCAGGGCGGTGTAATACGTGGGACGCGACAGGCCAAACTGGGCTGCCGCCTGGGAGACCGGCTCGCCTTCCACCCGCACGCGGCGCAAGAGTTCGTATTTGACCTGGACCAGATCGCGCGAGTCAAAGAAGGGCGACCCACTGGTAAAGAGCGGATCCCGGACCCGTTCCGGATGCGGATGCAGCGTCTGCAAGGAACGCAACGCGTGGAGTTTTTCGTCAGCCATGGGGACCTCCACACCGACCACGCGGTGTAGGCAGAGTATGGCCCATTCTCCCCTCGTTGTCAAGGCATGTATGGTGGGATAGCGCGTCCACAATGCCCTCTTAAATGGAATTATACTACACTTCTTTGTGAGCATCGCGGCGTTATTTCCTTGACAGTCCCGGCATAATTGGCTTAACACTCAGCGTCCTCCTCTCGCCGGTGCTGGATGCGCTGGAGCAACTGGGCCAATTGCAGCAAATCCGTGGCGCGAAAAGCAGCTCGGCCGGCCGCGAGCACCACACTCGGGTCGTGGGGATGCAGACTGGTCCAGGCCGCTGGCAGCGCCCGGACATGCTCCGGGGTATCATAGAACGTGACGCGATACTCCCCCCAGTTATGCCGATAGGTCAGGATCTCAAACTGCTGGCCGCACAGGGGATGAAAGGGGTGGGTGACCGTGAACACTCCCTCCGCAAGAGATGGAGAGGGTATAGTTGACAGCTGACTCCAACAACCAGGCGGAAAGGGATCTTCGGATGCTCAAAGTCCAGCAGAAGGTGTCCAGCTGTTTCCGCTCCGCCCGCGGCGGCACCGCGTTCGGCCGCATCCGGAGGCTATCTGTCCAGTCTTAAGCAAGCAAGGGATCAAACGGTTAGCAGCTCTTGAGACCGTGTTTACCGGCACGCCTGTCCATCCCAGCTTCGCTTGAATGGTGAGCGGTCCAGAGCAAACCATGTCATCGTGCAAGCGAATATGGCAAAAGGGGGCACAATGGTCACTCTCGATCCCGGTGCGCGGCTCGCACGGGCAAGCCTCATCTTCGCTCTGACCGGCCTGGCGCTGATGGTACTGCGGATGGTCGCCTTCCTGGGCGGAGGATCTCTCGTCCGCGCGATCCCGGCGTTAGCGCCGGTACTGCTCGACCAAGGTGAACTGTATGGTGTGATACAGCTAGTCGTTCTGCTGCTCCCTGTGCTGATCGCCGGGATCGCCGTCATGCTCGGACACGCCGCGTGGCGCACCAGAGATCCGCCCGCCATGTGGCTTACGCCTGAATTCTACTCAGAGTCCGCCTGAACAGTTGCCAGATTTCGTCGTTTGGTGAAGACGCCGCTGGCGAACTCTACGTGATCAGCCTGAATGGTCATGTCTACCGCGTCACTGGGTGAGGTCGCATGGCCGAGCAATCTCTTCGGGAGTACAGCACCCATCCAGGTTTCGCTGACCGAATGCGATCTGCGCCTGCGTGTCGCTCCCGCCCCACACGTCATCACAGCGACCAGCCATGGCCATGGCTGGTCGCTGAAGAAGATATTCCGCCACCCCGTGCTGGGTCCGCGCTGGCCACTTGGATGCCTTCGCGGGCGGTGGTCCTGGACGGTCCGGACCCTCATAGTGCGCTGGTGTGCCTGAGCTCACGTCTGTAGAGGGCTATCTAGCGGTCGTGAGCATATAGACTTTTGCGCTCCGGCTTCCTACAGCCGACTGATGACGAGCTGCGCACACTGCTTGAGTGCGGCCTGCTGGGTAGCAGTCGGGGACGAAAGGTAGATGTTACCGCAGTCGAAGACGACGTTCCCGTCGAGCACGAAGAAAGCCGCTCCATAGATCGTCGTGCCGTTGATCGTATAGGACCCGACCACGATGCCCGCCTGATCGCCCACTCCACTGACGGGCGTCGTCGCGAGCACGACCACGCCCGGTTGATTCAGTCCTTGCTTGAAATACGTGTCAATTGCCGACTCTGAGATGGGTATCGGTCCGTTATAGTTGCCCAAACTGATCTGCACGACCAGTCCAGCTGGCGATGAAGAGGCCGAGTACGTGCACAAGCCTCCGCTAGACTCTGGGGTGACGATGATCGTGATGGCAGGCTTAGCCGGCTGCATGATTTGATTGGCTTCGGCAACGGACATGAGCTGCTGGCAGAACACCAGGGTCACCGCTGGGACCGCCGTGGGCTTGGGGGTCGCCGTTGGCGTAGATGTCGCGGTAGTCGTAGCGTGCGGCGTGCTGTTATTGCTGGTGTTGATCGTTGTGCTCGAGCATGCCGAAAGAAGAGATAGCGCCGCCACGAGCATCAGCGCAGGCAGGAAATATAAGCGAACGCCACCTCGTGCCATTGCTGGTCTCCTTTTCTGCTCCGACGAGATCGCACTGACGTGCGCCAAGTCGGCGGGATATCCAGTTTCGCTGACCATAGCATTAAGCTCCGTTCTTGATTTATGGCGGTCGGCATCCAGCAGTTGGCATCAGGGATCAAGCTGGTTGAGGACGAGCTGTGCGCACCCGCCCACCTGTCTACGAGACAGTGTGCCCGCAATCGTCTGATAGCACCAGCGAGAATGCGTAGTATGGCGCGTAAGAGTGCGCGTAAAAGTAGGTAGCAGGTGGTAAAATGGCAACGAGTTGACCTGAGCACGTACGCGAGGAGGTCGCGATGGCAGCGAAGGGAGCCCCCGAGTTTGCCAATCTCTTGCGGCGCTATCGTCGGCGGAATGGGCTGACCCAGGAGGAGCTAGCCGAGCGCGCCGGCCTCAGCCTCGCCACCGTCAGCCTGCTCGAACGTGGCCTGACTCGCGTGCCCCACAAGGACACCGTCCAGCTCCTCATCACCGCCCTTGAGTTAGCCCCCGACGATGCGGGGATTCTCTCCTACGCGGCGCGCCGCGCCCTCTCCATCGCCGTAGACACCGCTACTTCTGTTCCTGCCAGCGAACCTGCTCCCCCTGCCATCTCGGCCACCTCTGCGCCCGCCGAAGCGCACGTGCTCTCCCTACCCAGCGTGCAGCCGACGCTGATAGTGCCATCGTATCGCCTGTCGCCTCCCCTCACGCCCCTGCTTGGTCGCGAGCACGAGGAGGCGAATATCGTTCACGTGCTTACCCAGGAGCGCGTGCGTCTGCTCACACTCATGGGTCCGGCGGGCGTGGGCAAGACGCGCCTCGCACTGCAAGTCGCCGCCACGCTGCGTGATCAGCACAGCTTCGAGCTGGCGCTCGTAGACCTGGTGGCAGTTCCTGCCTCCGATCAGGTGCCGCAGGCCATCGCTCAGGCGCTTGGCGTGCGCCAGACAGGCGACCTGTCACTCTTGGACGCGCTGATCGCGGCGGTGGGCGGCAGGCGCCTTTTACTGGTGCTCGATAACTTCGAGCACGTCCTGGCCGCGGCGCCGCTCTGCGCCGCGCTGCTCGGTGCTTGCCCACGCGCCAAGGCGCTCGTCACCAGCCGCGCAGCGCTCAACATTCGCGGCGAACATGAGTTCGCCGTGCCGCCGCTACAGGTGCCCAATCTAGCTGACCTGCCACCACTCGCCGACCTTGAGCGCTACGGCGCAGTAGCCCTGTTCATCGAGCGGGCGCGCGCCGCCCGGTCCGACTTTGCGCTGCGCACGCCCGAGCGCGCTCGACTCGTCGCGGCGATCTGCGCGCGGCTGGACGGACTGCCGTTGGCCATCGAGCTGGCGGCCGCGCAGACACGGCACTTCACGCTTGAGGACCTTGCCACCCGGCTCCAGGGCTCCGCGCTGCTGGATCTCCTGGCAGGCGGGCCACGCGATCTGGCCGATCACCAGCGGGCGATGCGCTCGACCGTTGCCTGGAGCCATAGCCTGCTTTCTCCGCACGAGCAGCGTGTCTTCCGTGCCCTGGGCGTCTTCGCAAGCGGAGCGACGGTGGACGGAGTGCAAATGGTCGCCGATCTGGGCGAGGAGATGGTGGCGGCGAGTCTCACGTCCCTCGTAGATGCCAGCCTGGTCCGCCGCGTTGACCCGCCGGGCGATCAGCCAGGCGAAACACGATATGACCTGTTGGTGATCGTGCGCGCGTTCGCGGTCGAGCGGCTCCGCGAGGCAGGTGAGCTGGAGGCAGCGCGGCGCCGGCTGGCGGATTACGTCGCTGAATTGGTTGAGCAGCTGAGCCCCACGACTGTGAACGTGCAGGCGGCGCAGTTGGATCGGCTCCTGCGCGAACATGACAACCTTCACGCGGTACTCGACTGGCTGCTGGAGAGCGGCGAGCTGCGGATCGGGCTGCGCCTGGCCGCCCACCTGCGAGCGTTCTGGGAGACGCGCGGCCTGGCCGCCGAGAGCGCCGAGTGGCTGGAGCGGCTGCTGGCGCGCGCGGAGTCACCGCGTTCGTCGGAAGAGCTAGATGCACAGGTGGAAGCCTGGAAGGTGCTGGTGGTCATGCGTCACCGGCTAGGCCGTTTTCAGAGCGCCGCCGAGGCGGCCGAACACGTGCTGGCGTTGATCCGCGAGCAAGGTGATCCGGGCAAACTTGCGGAGGCGCTGCACTATCTCGCCAATCCGCTGTTTCAACTCGGCGAGTTCGACCGGGCAGAGGCGATGCTGGTCGAGAGCTTGATGATCAACCGCAAGGCGGAGGATAAAACCGCCGAGATGATCGACCCTGATCAACCTGGGCGATCTCAGGTGCTACCAGGGCCGCTACGACGAGGCGCTGGCGATTGACGAGGAGGCGCTGGCGATCAGCCGCTCGCTGGCAGAGCACGAGCCTTCACTCGGTTTGATCCTGGCCAACCTCGGCGAGACTTGCATCATGATGGATCGCCCGGCGGAGGCGCGGAGTATCCTGCTGGAGAGCCAGCGCGTGTATGAGGCATACGGTCAGGCGGTTACTGTGGCCCTTTACCACCTGGGACGCGCATGTTGGCGGATGGGCGCCACTAGCGACGCATTGGCATATCTCGAGCGGGCGATACAGCTCTCGCGCCGGCAAGACGACATAACGGCATTGGTTCAGGAGCTGTGCGTCGTCGCGGGTGTCGCGCTTGCCCATGGCACTCTCGCACCTTGCCTGCAAGGCACTGGACGAAGCGAGCGTCGCCGAGGCGCGTGTCAGTGACCACCGCATTCGCTGGCGCGTGATCGAGCGTCTCGCCGGCTACGCCTGCCGCCTGCGTGCCTGGGAGGCTGCGGTCCGCCTCTATGCCGCGGCGGCGCAGAGCCGCTCAGGCGCACAAGACCTGGTAGATCCAGCCGAGCGCGATCTGCGGGAGCGAGATCGCGCGGCGGCGCAGGGCGCACTCGGCCTGGATGCGTTCGAGGCAGCTGGGCAAGCTGGTGAATCGCTTTCTCTCCCGCAGGCGCTCGAGCTGGCCGGCGCCGTGCTCGCCCAGACTCGTCCGGCCGAGTGATGACAGGCAGATCTTCCGCGGTTCCGACTCCCCGTTTGACCTGGCTGCGAATGCGACACTGCCACGAGTGCCAGTGTTCAATTGACACGTTCCTTGTTGCGAACCTGGCGGCAAGTGGCGCGGATTAGAGTGGAGTCTCAAGCTTTTGCATATGAGTCTGAATGGCACTGCTTAACGCCTCGTAGGCTTTGACTACATCTTCATGTTGATCGAGTACTGCATCGGAACTTCCAGCTGCCAGTGCTTCTAGTAGCACTCTAAATACTTTCTCGAACGCTCGGCCACGTTGAACGATATCGCTATTCTCCCCTTCGATTGCGACCAGTGACAAGAGTCGTTGGAATTCAGTACGTTCTTTGTCTGAAGCCATATAGAAATCACGGTAGAGCTTCTTAGGATTTCCAGGTAAATTAGCCACTTCATCGCCTTCAAGCATGTACGGTGCGAGCGCGTCCGAGTACATAGAGTAAGCTACTTCCGCATACTTTTGAGCCGCCACTATCAACTCTTCGTATCTCTTCGTAAGCCTGTCATGGCGCGCTGAAGCGAGCTGCCGTTTATATTCGGTGTCTTCTCGTTTCCGCTGTTCCTCTAAAAGCTGGTGCGTCAGGA
This sequence comes from uncultured Chloroflexia bacterium, assembly GCA_963810535.1. Taxonomy (GTDB): domain Bacteria; phylum Chloroflexota; class Ktedonobacteria; order Ktedonobacterales; family JADMIN01; genus JAJPKE01. Next base: position 270,009 of record CAWENW010000014.1, on the reverse strand, counting down.
TATCTTGATTTCTACCCGTGAGAATTGATCCAATTGCGGTGCCCGCGATGCCGAACAGACCAGCAAGCAATATTCCAATGACGGTGTTCAAGTCCATTGTGACATTCAACCTTCCAGACAGGAGATTGCCGATACGGTCCAGTGTATCGAATATGCTTGGTAGCAAGCCATTTTCAACACAAAAATACTGCCCGCAGGTTCGGCGAGAATGGGTCAATGCTGTCCTTGCCTAGACTGCACCAATCTGACGCTATTTCTCATACGTTATGGCGCGGTCTAGGGAGGAGGTCACATCCACCTATTCTGCATTCGCCCATTAGAGGATTTCTACATACCCTTCTGTTCCATTCACGCGAATTCGTTGCCCATCTTTTATCAGTTTGGTAGCATTTTCTACTCCGACAACTGCCGGTAAGCCATATTCACGTGCGATCACTGCTCCATGGGTCATCAGTCCACCAACTTCGGTGACGAGGCCTTTTATGGATACAAACAATGGTGTCCAGCTCGGGTCAGTAAATGAGGTGACTAATATATCTCCATCTTCTAGATCAGCATCTTCCATGTTTAAGATGACACGTGCTCGTCCCTCTATCACTCCGGAAGAAACAGGTAGACCGACAATTGCTTCGGCTGGGAGATTTTCCCGTTTGTACTCACCTGCAATAATTTCACCATCAGACGTGATAACACGTGGGGGAGTGAGTTTTTCATAGAATGTGTACTCGTCTTTTCGTTGGCTGATGATCTGGTAATCCAGTTTCTTTGTGCGTACGACTTCGCGAAGTTCTTCAAAAGTGAGATAGTAGATATCTTCTTTTTCATGAAGAACATTGGCTTGTACGAGTTGTTCGGCTTCTTTCAGTAAAGCCTGCTTATAAACGAAGTAGCGATGAACCATGCCGTATTTTGGATATTCACGATACCCGATGAAATTTCGGATGAGGCTGATCATTCGTTTTGTCTCTTTGGCTTTTTGTTCACCATCTGGTAATTGCTTCAAGCGATCTAATAACTCTTGTTCTTTTTTCAATGCTTCCTGTCGCCCTTGCTCAAATCTCCGCTTGCTTTCACCTGGCTCAAAGTTTTTGATGTTACTGAGAATCAGGGGGACAAGTGTAGTTGGTTTTTCGCTCCAACGAGGTCTCGTAATATCGATTTCCCCGGCACAGCGCATTCCGTATTTGTTGAGATAAGCAGAGAGAGCGTCCCGGCTTTCCTGTCCACCATCAAACTGAACCAGTTCATCCAAAAAGCTATCATCTTTTACATGCTGTAAGTAATTGATTACTTCCGGATAAGGACGAATTACATCTGCGACATCCAATAGCTCCAGACCCATTTCCGAAGTGATATTGTTTGGCACCGATTGAGAAAGCGTGTCTGCTACGTTTTTTTCACCTAACCACTCCTTCATGTTTTCATTGATCCATGAGGAAGCATTCATAGCAGTCATAATCACACCAAAACCTTGCGGATCAGATAAACTCTTCTTTAATTGCTGAATGTCTTCCAAAATAAAATCAATCAGATCCGATCCTGATTTCGTTTGGATGTTTTGTTTTAGCTCTTCTATTGATGTTTCACTACGCTTGATCAAATCAGAAACGATTGCCGGATCGTATTCGTTTAGTGTTTGAAAATCCGCAAGCGACGGACCTTGATTGCTTTTACCGGGAGTCTTTTCTTGCTTATCATCTGGTAACGATTGTATAAAATCTCCCCGCTCTACGATGGTCATCAATGCATCTTTTATGAGCGGATCGCCTTTTCCCATAACATCTAATATACTTTCTCTGCTAGCCAGGTGAAGCCAGCATAATGTGTAACATCAACAAACAACCTTCCACCGGCTTTACGCATGCGTGCATTCGTGGTTAACAGGAAAAAAGACAATCCCAATGGTTTCATGGGGTCGGTCATCATTTGTTCATGACCAACAGATACATACACGTGATTTTCCTGATCATTGCTTCAGGGATGGGGAATAAAGTAGTGATTGGCCGACTCTGGACAATGTAAAATGTATCATCAACCAGACACCATTCGATGTCCTGGGGGCAACCGAAATGTGCTTCGATCTTTCTGCCCATGCGCTCAAGCTGCAAAATCTGCTCATCCGTCAGCGCTTGCCTGTTCTGCCGCTCAGGCTCAATCTCCTGTTCTTTCGTACCGCCATCTTTTAAGGCATAAATAGCCAGCTTCTTGGTGGATATCTTCTTATCGACGACCTTGCCGTTACGGACTTTATAGATATCAGCATTCACCAAGCCGGAGACCAATGCCTCACCAAGTCCGAAGCTGGCATCAATGGATATCACCTTCCTATTGGAAGTGACGGGATCGGCAGTAAACAAAATTCCTGCCACCTGCGGGAAGACCATCTTCTGAACAACCACAGACAGATGGACTTTACGGTGGTCGAAGCCGTTTTGCAGGCGATATGTTACCGCCCGGTCGGTAAATAGCGATGCCCAGCACTTGCTGATATGCTTGAGGATTGCCTCCTTTCCGATAATGTTCAAATACGTATCCTGCTGGCCTGCAAAGGAGGCCGTCGGTAAATCCTCTGCCGTTGCGCTGGACCGTACTGCATAGGCATTTTTTTCACCAAACCTGGAGAGGAAGCGGGTGACCTCTTCATTAATGTCTTCAGGGATGGCTACCCCTTCGATGACCCTGCGAATCTCACCGCTAAGTTCACCGATTTTATCCCGGTCTTCCACCTTGAGAAGCGATAACTGATCAAGTAATTCGTTTATCGACGACGTTTCCCCAATGATTCTTTTAAAGGCTCCAGTAGAAATACAAAAGCCATCCGGTACACGTATTCCTTCAATCTTGGAAAGTTCCCCCAGGTTCGCGCCTTTACCCCCAACAACCATGAGTTTTGTTTTGTCAATATCCTGAAAACCAAGCACATAGGAACTCATATGTTTACCTCCTTTGGCAATTCCTTAGTATAGGGGAAGGATCGCCCAAAAAAATCGTCCAAAAAGGCAGTGTGCGAGCACACAGGAGGTGCTACAATGAAAATGGAAGAGGACAAGCTCATTTTTTGAGCTCGGAGTGACCTGCTCCTCTCAGTGTGGGGCCAGAGATAGCAAGAACTGAACAATCAGTTGGAAACAGAGGACACTGCTGCCTTGCACTCCTCAGGTGACATCCACTTGTTCTGTAGGGCGTACCACCAATAAAAGGCTGCCCAGCCACGCCAGCCCGCCCAGCGCTCGGTAATGACGCGTACCTCGCTCTCACTGGCGTGCCGTTCCAATCCGTACCAGCGCCCTATGATAGCCCGCAAGCCAAGGTCGCCCGCAGGGAGACTATCCTGCCTGCCGAGTCCACGCATCAAGACGTACTCCGCCGTCCAGCGCCCGACGCCCTTCCATCGCGTCAACGCGTCCACCGCCTCGTCCATCGGGATGGACGCCAGTTGGGCGAGATCGAGCTGGCCGGAAGCAACCGCCCTGGCCAGCTCCAGAACATAGACCGCCTTTTGCCGGCTGAACTGGCGAGCACGTAACTGCTCAAAATCAAGCGCTGAGACGGCTGCTGGCTCCGGCGCAAGAGCATAGGTGCCAGTAGCGGTTTCCAGGCAACGGCCACAGAGATCTACCAGAGCGAGCTTGAGCTTGCGGGCAAAGGTTACATTGATCTGCTGGCCAATCACTGCCCAGATCAGCGCCTCGAAGGGATCAGGGATCAGGATAGGGCGAACTCCAGACAGACGCTGTATCAGACCACCGAAAATCGGATCGCGTTCGGCGATACTTTCGAACTCGCCAAGTTTGTCGCTCTCGACGTCAAGGGTAAAGAGGCGCCGTACCAGGCTGGCGGCCATATCCACCTCAGCATCGGTCAGCTGCGCCTCGCTATGTATCTCCAGTAACAGGCGAGGACTGGTCCTATCCCCTACTCCGCGCAAGGAGAGCAGGACATCTCGTCCAGAGAGCGAGATCGCGCGTCTGTAAACACCGTCCTCCCTAGAGACACGTTCCAGCACCGCCGAGGGTGAGGTAGCGACATAGGCAAGCGCCAGGCGGAAATTATAGGGCGCCGTTGGCGCCAGCTCGACCGCGCCCCTCACCGGTAAGATAGCTGGAATGGCAGCCATATGGGTTATGCCCCTTTCGCCGGCCGGCATTCTTTACACGGACGATATCCGGCGGCGCGTGCCTCCGCCTCGGAGCGAAAGTGCATGAGATGTTTCTCGCTTATACGCCGAGCATGGCTGCAGGTCGGGAAGCAGAAGACATGGGTAGTGTCACTGCCGGTATAGCGTATACCTTTCCGGGCCAGCTGCTCCAATTTTTCCATGGTGATTCCCTCGGCTCGCAGCATGGTGCGTTTATTGGCCTCGCCACCTAGACCATACTCGCCCGTCTCACCGTTGCTCCGCACCACCCGGTGACAGGGAATAAAGATAGGAATCGGATTGTTGCCCAGAGCCGTTCCCACCGCCCGCACCGCTTTAGGATTGCCGATTTCGCGAGCGACCCAGGCGTAAGGACGCACCTCCCCGCGCGGAATCTCCAACGCCTTCAGTAACACCGCACGCTCGAACTCGGAGAGACCACGCAGATCAAAGCGCACCTGCGCACGGCCCTGGCCACGGAGCTCTCGCTCCAACTCGCAGGCGAGCGTGGCCGGGGCATCGTCGGCAATATACACTCCACGTCCAAACTGCTCGCGGAATCGCCGCTCAAACTCCAGCGCGGAGTCAGCTCGCTGTACCGCGGAAAGGCCATGGCTATTATACGCAACGTAAACCTGGCCAACCGGGCTCTCCAGCGTCAAGTAGCGATCGGCAACGTCCACGCTGGTACAGACATCGGCCATGAGGGTAGCCGGGGCCTGGGCACCGGCCAGCTGGCGAAGTTGCTGGCGCAGAATGCGAGCACTGGCAAGCGGCGTCGTGTGTGTCATAGGTTCCATAGATTATCGCACCTCGCTCATTGCGGCTCGGCTACCTAGATTGCGCTGACTAGACCGGCCGCTGCCATCAGGCAACTCGTCTTCTAGAGCGTCTAGAGCCGTACGCAGCTGCTTCACGCCTCGATGCACATGGGCTTTCAGAGTCCCCACCGGTTGGCCAAGTAGTGCCGCCATCTCGGCGTAACTCAATCCTTCGACATGGCGTAGAACGATCGCAACACGAAAATGTTCGGGTAGGTCGGCTATCAGCCGCACGAGGATGCGTTCCCCTTCACCTGTCATGGCCGCTTGCTCAGGCTGGTCGCTATCGCCGGCCATGAGTCGATCGGCGGGATCGTTCTCGGCGGAACCGTCCAGTGACACCTGCCGGGGCGCCACAGCCGGCCTTCGTACCCGGTTGCGGAACACATTAAGCGCGATCTGGAAGAGCCAGGGTCTCAGCCGCAGCGTCGCCGTCTGGGGAGGTGTATACGTTGACAGCGCACGGTAGGCCCGTACAAAAGCATCCTGAGCAATCTCCTCTGCGTCTTCAGCGTTTCCCGACAACCGAAGGGCAAATCCGTAGACTCGGTGCTGGTAGGCCAGAACCAGAGCTTCAAACCCGCTTTCGAGATTGGCTACCAGCCCGGCGCACAGCCGCTCGTCATTCTCACAGTGCTCAGACATGGAAATCAGTCCCATCCGGCGCCCCGCGATGCAGCCAGTCCCAATCGCCTGCTTTTCTCCAGTCGCGGCTGTCAGCTCCGAAACGTAAGGCAAGCAAGCTAAAGAGTACTAGCGGCATGACTGGGACAATGACAGCAACAAGTAACATACGAGTTCTCGCTCCACGAGCGACGTGGTGTGGCGTATACTCTGCCGTACCTGCCCTATTTTCGCTCGGCCTGACAAAGCTCCTGTAGCCGCTCGCACCTAGTAAAACACCGATGAGCGGGATCTAGTTGCAGTAGTTGCGTCTTTGGGTGGCGGCACCTCTGCCCAGTGAGGATCGCTATATATGTCCTGCCGGCTTGCGTACTCGCCAGATATTCTCCATGGGCCATTTTCTGGCCCAGGCGATGTCCTCTGGGCCTCGATAGCTGGTAGAAGCGTTGAGTGGCGGTTGGGTCTCGATCAGGTCTTCAACTAGCAAGCCATGGCGGTGAAATAGCCGGATCCACTCACCGTACGGCATATCAAAGCTGACCTCGTTATACCACTCCATCCGACGCAGACCGAAATAGCTATGTAACAATTGCTCGCCAACCACATCGGTCGACTGGTCAAGGCAAACAAAGCAGAGCGGCGTCGAGGTAGCGAAGGCGAAGAGGCCGCCCGGGCGCAGCAGCCGCCCTACTTCGGGCACGGTAAGGTAGGGGTCGCAGAAGGTCATGGCGCCCCAATCGCAGAAGACGATATCAAAGCTGGCGGTGGGAAGAGGCACCGCCTCTGCGCTCGCCTCCACCAACGGAAAGCTGACGCCTGCCTCTTGCATAAGCCGTCGGGCGTGTGCTAGCTGGCGAGACGAGAAGTCAAGCCCTACCAGACGAGCTCCTTCCTGGGCCAGAGCAATCGACCAGCGGGCCGCCCCGCAGCCCAGTTCCAGGATATCTCGTCCGGCAACGTCTCCGAGGACCTGCAGTTCAGCTTCAGGGATCCGCCACAGTCCCCAGGCCATTGCCAGATCTCCTGAAAGCGCGTCGGCGTGCCGGCTCTCATACTCATCACTCTGGGCCTCCCACATACTGAGGTTCTTGAGTGCATGCCCAGTCATCGGGGTCTGCCCGCTCTCATCACGGTTGCTCATTGAGCCTCCTCACCGGCCGCACCCGACTCATGCCGCTGCGGCTGCGGAGAGGGTACCGGACGTATATGAACCAGATTACTGTGAAAGGTAGACTGTCCAGCCATGTCGCCCAGCGCATCCGAGGTCGTCCAGTTAACGTTGCGCCCGTCCGGCGAGAGCCGCTGCCAATTCCCTTTCGGCGCAACGGCGACTCCGGGCGCGACACTCGCGGTCACGACCGCTCGCAGCCGGCAGGAGCCACGCTTATTTGCAATTTCCACAGTCTCGCCCTGCTCGATCCCAAGCCTCGACGCATCAGACGGGTGCAGCTCAACGTACGGCTCGCCGTCTTTTGCTCGAAGGCTCTCCTGGTTGGCCAGGCTGCTTGAGACGAAGTGGTGGGCAGCCGGCGAGATAAGGATTAGCTGCCCGGTCGCTTTGTCGGCAAATTCCTCTGGCTCATGATAGTCAGGTAGTGGATCGACACCGGCGGCAGCCATAGTCTCACTAAAGATCTCGACCTTTCCCGAAGGCGTGGGGAAGCGGAGATCGGCAAACGGCACGTGCGTCTCAGGCCCGAACGAGAGCGGTACCGTACCTTCGGACTGGAGTCGCTGCAATGTGACCCCCTCGAGCAAACGATTGTGCGCGCGGGTGGCGTCCAGCACCTCGGCGATTACCTCCTCACCGGTCTGCTTCAGCCAGGGCTCGTCAAAGCCAAGCGCCGCCGCAAGCAACCGCATGACCTCCCAATTGCTCTTGGACTCGCCCAGAGGGGCTATCGCCGGCGCATTATACTGCAGATTGCGGTGCCCATAGGGTTTGTGCAGATCGACGTGTTCCAGCTGGCTGGTCGCCGGCAGCACGATGTCGGCATACCGCGCGGTATCGGTCATAAAGAGGTCATGCACGACGGTAAAGAGATCGTCGCGAGAAAGACCGGCGATCGTCAGGCTGGAGTTGGGAGCGGAAGCGACCGGGTTGGCACAGTAGACGTAGAGCGAGGCAATGGGTGGATCGCTGATCTCTCCGGTAAGGGCTGCCCCAATACGGTTCATATTGATGACTCGCGGTACCGGCGGGCACTGGCTTGCGTGGCCCAATGCCTCGTCATCCCAGTGAATATAGCCGCTGGTGCTGTACGAAAGCCCCCCACCCCGCACGCCGATCTGCCCCACCACCGCTGGTAGGCAACATAGCGCACGAACAGTCTGCCCACCGTTGCCATGCCGCTGGACACCGTCGGCAAATTTTAGCATGAACGGCTGCGTAGTTCCAATGCGGTGGGCCAGCAGACGAATTGTATCAGCGGGCACATTGCTAATGGCGGCAACCCGCTCGGGAGTATAGTACTCCGCTCGGTCCCGCAGCTCCCGCCAGCCGATAGTATTCGCTTCCAGCCAGGCCTGATCGTGGAGTCCTTCCCGAAAGAGGACGTGGATGATCCCAAGTGCCAGAGCGCCGTCGGTGGCGGGGCGAGGCTGGATATGCTCGTCGGCCGAACGGGCGGTGAGCGTGCGCCGGGGATCCACTACCACCACCGTTGTCCCATTGCGCTGCGCCTCGCGCAGTAGAGGCATGAAATGTGGCCCAGTGCTGGCGGGATTGTGGCCCCAGATAACGACCAACTTGCTGTGGAGAACATCGGCCGGATCCGGGGCCATCCGGGCACCGAGTGTAGCGTTCACCGCCGACTCCGCCGCCGCCCCGCAGATCGATCGTTGCAGGCCACTGGCTCCCATCCGGTTCCACAGCCGCTGGTCGGTGACGGCCAACTGGAGTAGACCAAGCGTGCCACTGTACGAGTATGGCAATATTGCGGCGGCACCGTCCACGGCAATGATGCGTTTCCAGCGTGCGGCAATCTCCTGGATAGCCTCATCCCAATCTATACGCTTCCACTCGCCTTCGCCTTTTCCGCGCAGACGTCGCATGGGATAGCGTAGCCGGTCTGGGTGGTAGACCCGCTCCAAATAGGGACGCACTTTGGCACAGAGCCAGCCAGCAGTAACCGGATGCAAGGGATCGGCATAGAATCGTACCGCCCGGCCGTCCTCTACTTCGGTAATGGTGGCACAGGTATCCGGGCAATCATGCGGGCAGGCCCCCCGACTTCTGGTGGTGCCAGAGGCGTCCGTTGGCTGAGACTGGGCAGTAGAGGTCATGAGGTATGCTCCTCTACTGCTGGACTTCCTCGAGCTCGCGAGGAGGACGGCGGCGATGGCCGGTCCGAGTGCGATGGAGTTCAGCCACCTTGAGCCGGCCCAGCGCTCTTTCCAGCTCCCCTAGGGCGCTGGATTCGGCGTCGCCGCTGATACCGTGCTGCGCCAGAGTCGCCTCGGCGCGCCGGCGCGCCTCTTCGGCGTGCGCCACATCGATCTCCGCGGCTCGCTCGGCGTCATCCGCCAACACCGTGACCTCATCTTTGTTGACTTCGAGAAAGCCGCCGGCTACAAAGAGCCCTTCATCGATGCCGCCCTGGCGTATCCGCATCTCGCCAAGATCCAGCGTCGTGAGAAGGGGAGCATGGCGCGGCAGTATACCCAGCTGGCCTTCGCTGCCGGGAGCGATGACCATCTCGGCCTCACCCTCGAAGACGGTTTGTTGCGCTGTGACCACCGTCACATGCAGAGTGGGACGCTGTGCCACCCTGGCCTCCTTCTCTTTGAACCGCGGTCTATGGTTTTATTGTTGCTCTCAATAATCGCGCTACGACTGTTCCTCTTGCTTGGACCGCTCTACGACCTCATCGATGCCGCCTGCCATATAGAAGTGGATCTCGGATATGGCATCGTGCTTGCCTTCAAGAATTTCCTTGAAGCCTCGTATCGTCTCGGAGAGCGGAACCGTCTTGCCGGGGCGCCCGGTGAAGGCTTCCCCAACGTTAAACGGCTGCGAGAAGAACTGCTCGATCTTGCGGGCGCGAGACACCGTCAACTTATCCTCGTCGGAAAGCTCGTCAACGCCCAGGATAGCGATAATGTCTTGCAGGTCCTTGTAGCGTTGCAGAACCTGCTTCACCTCTTGCGCTACGTTGTAGTGCTCCTCGCCAACGATATTGGCGTCAAGGATGCGGCTGGTCGAGCCCAGTGGATCGACCGCTGGGAAGAGCGCGCGGGCCGCCAAGCTGCGTTCCAGCACGATGGTCGAGTCCAGGTGAGCGAAGGTAGCTGCCGGAGCGGGGTCGGTGAAGTCGTCGGCCGGTACATACACCGCCTGCATCGAAGTTACCGAGCCCTCTTTCGTAGAGGTAATACGCTCCTGAAGCTGCCCCATCTCCTCCGCCAGATTCGGCTGATAGCCTACCGCCGACGGCATGCGGCCGAGCAGGGCCGAGACCTCTGAGCCCGCCTGGGTGAAGCGGAAGATATTGTCGATAAAGAGCAGCACGTCTCGGTGCTCGACATCCCGGAAGTACTCGGCAATAGTCAAACCGCTGAGCGCCACCCGCAACCGCGACCCGGGCGGCTCGTTCATCTGGCCGAAGACCATAGCCAGCTTGTCAAGCACGCCAGCATTGGTCATTTCCTCGTACAGATCATTTCCCTCACGAGTCCGCTCACCTACCCCGGCAAAAACCGAGAGACCTCCGGCGCCGGCATCACCCTCAGCGCCAGTGCCGGACATGGACTTCTTGGCGATGTTATTGATGAGTTCCTGAATGATGACAGTCTTTCCTGTGCCGGCGCCGCCGAAGGTGCCTACCTTGCCGCCGCGCATGAAGGGAGCGACCAGGTCGATGACCTTGATACCGGTCTCCAGCACCTCGGCCTGGGTCGCCTGATCTTCCAGGGTGGGTGCGGGGCGATGAATGGGAAGGCGCGGCGCGTTGACTGGCGCCGGCTTATTGTCCACCGGCTGGCCAAGCACATTGAAGATGCGGCCCAGGGTCAAAGGGCCGACCGGCACGGTGATTGGACCACCGGTGTCAAAGGCCTCCTGGCCTCGGCGCATGCCGTCGGTTGGACCCATGCCGACGCAGCGCACCACGTTATTACCCAGCAGCTGCTCGACCTCGAGAGTCAGCGGCACCTCACGCCCGCTGAACGGCACCTCAATGGCGTTGTAGATAGCGGGGAGCTGGCCGTCTGGGAACTCTATGTCCACTACGTTACCCAACACCTCCGTGACGACACCCTTAGTTCGGGTTGCAGCGGTTGCCATGTCTTTATTCTCCTCTTGTGCCGTGTCGTGCCCGTACTAAGCTCCCGATCCGGCGACTATTTCCAGAATCTGGGTGGTGATAGCTGACTGGCGTGCCTTATTGTAGGTCAGCGTCAGGTCTGCCTGCAGCTCGGTCGCGTTGTCGGTAGCATTGCGCATGGCCACCATCTGCGCCGAGTAGAAGCTGGCTACCGTCTCTAAGATTGGCTGATAGATGAGCGTCTCTAGATAGCGGGTGAGTAACTCGGCAAGTATCGTAGTGGCATCCGGCTCGAAGATATACTGCGGCGCTGGCGTGTGTTCGTCTGTGACTACAGGCGGCTGTACCGGAAGCAGCTGGTTGACAGTCGGCGTCTGCACCACCGTCGAGACAAATTTGGGATAGACCAGATAGACCAGGTCCACCTCTTCATTCAGATAGGCATCAGTGACGGTACGGGCGATAGCCCGTACGTCGGTCAGCTGAGGCCTGTCGCCGAGCCGGGTAAACTCAGCCAATAGCTTCTGCCGGGTCCGGGTCACGAAATCACGACCTTTACGTCCAACCGCGATAAATGAGATCGGCAGATTACCCCCATGCTCACGACGCAATTCGATGGCCAGCTGCCCGGCTCGACGGTTGACGTTGCTGGAGAGCGCGCCGGCAAGTCCGCGATCCGGAGTCACCACGATGATGGCTGCGCTCTTTACGTCGCGCGACCTCATCAAGGGAAGATCTTCCTGACCCTCCGCCTGTCCGGAGAGGCGCGACAGCAGCTTTGTCAGCTCCTCCGAGTAGGGTCGCGAGGCGAGCACGCGCTCCTGGGCGCGGCGCATCTTACTACTGGCCACCATCTGGACGGCCCGAGTAATCTGCGCGACGTTCTTGACAGCCTGGATACGCCGCCGTATCTCACGAGTCGATGGCATACTCTACTCCTAAGTCGGGTGCCTAGCGCGGCGCTACCTTCTGATACTCGGTGATTGCCGCGTCCAGCTGGGCGAATATTTCCGGAGGCAGTTTCTTCTTGTTGGTGACTGTCGTGTCGTAAATGCTCTTGACAAGCTCCCCAGAGTTGGCATCCATATACTGGTGGAACTGGCTCTCCCACTCGGCTACCTTCTCCAGCGGGACCTGATCTAGGTAGCCTTTCGACGCGGCATAGATGATCATGATCTGGTGCTCGACCGACATAGGCGCGTATTGCTTCTGCTTCATGATTTCCTGCTGACGCAGACCGCGATCGATCTTGGCCTTCGTGGCTCTGTCCAGGTCGGAACCAAATTGGGCGAATGCCGCCAGATCACGGAACTGCGCCAAGTCCAGCTTGAGAGTTCCAGCTACCTGCTTCATGCCCTGGGTCTGAGCGGCGCTGCCTACACGGCTTACCGAGATGCCAACATTCATAGCCGGGCGAATACCAGCGTTGAAGAGGTCGGTCTCCAGGAAGATCTGCCCATCGGTGATCGAGATGACATTGGTGGGAATGTAGGCGGAGACGTCATTGGCCTTGGTTTCGATGATCGGCAGCGCGGTAAGTGATCCTCCACCATAGTCTTCGTTTAGGCGAGCGGCCCGCTCCAGGAGGCGGCTATGCAAATAAAATACATCGCCGGGATACGCTTCACGTCCAGGAGGGCGGCGAATGATCAGCGACATGTTCCGGTAAGCATCGGCGTGCTTGGAGAGGTCATCATAGATGACTAGTGCGTCGCGACCGCCCTCCATGATTTCCTCGCCCATGGCGCACCCTGCGTAAGGGGCAAGATACTTCAGCGGTGCTGGCTCTTCGGCGCTGGCATGTACGATAATGGTATGCTCGAGCGCGCCATGATCTCTTAGGATTTCGCGGATCTGTGCCACCTGAAAGTTCTTCTGGCCGATAGAGACGTAAATACAGGTGAGATCTTTGCCCTTCTGGTTGATGATCGTATCAATCGCCATAGCCGTCTTGCCGGTCTGGCGATCGCCGATAATCAGCTCGCGCTGTCCGCGACCGATGGGAATCAGCGCGTCCACAACCTTGAGTCCGGTCTGCACTGGCGTGTTTACCGGGTGCCGGGTAATAACACCGGGAGCCACACGCTCCACCGGACGGAACTTCTCGGTAGCAATCGGGCCACCGCCATCCAGCGGCTCGCCCAACGCGTTTACCACACGGCCGAGCAGAGCATCTCCAACCGGTACCTGAATAATGCGCCCAGTAGTACGGACCTCGTCATCTTCGTGGAGCTGAGTATAATCACCCAGCACCGGTATAGCTACTGAATCCTCTTCCAGGTTGAAAGCCATACCCATGAGGCCGGTTCGGGGAAACTCCACCAATTCGAGATAGCCGACGCCGGAGAGACCATAGACTCGGGCAATGCCGTCGGCGACCTCGATCACCGTCCCGACGCTCACCATCGCGGTATCGGTGGACGATCCATCAAAATGGGCGATACGATCACGTATGACTCGCGTAATTTCGTCCGCGATAGCCATGATTTACTCCTTATGTCCAAAAGCCGGCGAGCCGGCCTCACGAATTGCCGTGCTTACATCTCTATATGAGTCTTATGTGCTCGGTTCGCCTCGGTTGGAATTACCGTTGGTGCTCGAGATTGACCCGGTGAAGTCGCCTCCACGAGCAATTTGACTCCGGAGCAGCTCGAATCGGCGTCTAAGACTTCCGTCGATCAGCGTGTCGCCGATGCGCGCTACGGCGCCTCCCAAGATACTTGGGTCCACCCGCTCTTGCAAAATTATGCGCTTGCCGGCCATCTCCGCGAGCTGGCCGCGTACCTGTTCACGCAGCTCAGGATCTAGCGGAATGGCTGTAGTGACCTGTGCAATCGCCTGACCCTTGTAGTTGTTGTATCGCTTGTCGAACTCAGTGAAGATTGCTGGGGCGTGGTCGACCAGGTCTCGTTCCACCAACAGAAACGCCAGGCTGAGCGCCTCGGGATGCAGCTTATCGGCCAGAAGATCCCGCACTACTTGCTGTTTGCGTGTAAGCGGAATCTTGGGCTCGCGCAAGATGAACTGCAGCCGCTTGTTCCCAAAGTAGCTCGCCAGCGTCTCCAGATCGGTGCGCCAGGAGTCGACCTGGTTGGATTCCAGTCCAAGCTCGAAGACCGCTTCAGCGTAGCGACGCGCGGTCGCGCCCTTGATCACTTGACGTCCCTCGACTGCGATACGAACTCACTCACCAGCTTGCGACTGGTAGAAGGATCCATCGACCTGCCCACAACATGCTCGGCCGCCTGTATAGCCAGATCAGCTATTTCCTGACGTAACTGTGACCGGGCTTGAGCTACCTCTTGTTGTATGCGGCGCTCGGCCTGAGCGATGATGTCGCGCGAGCGTGCCTGAGCATCCAACTCGATATCTCGGCGAACATGCTCGGCCGCCTGAGTGGCTTTAGCAATCGCGTCCTGGCCGTCACGCCGAGCTTGATCGAGCAGTGCCTCAACGCGCTTCTCGGCCTCGGCGACATCGCGCTTGGCCCTCTCCGCGTTCTCAACACCTTCGCGTATCATGTTGCCGCGCTGGTCCAGCGTCTTGGTCAGCAGCGGAAACGCCCAACGAGCCAGGACAATTAGCAGCACTAGAAACACGAAGGCCTGAGATAGGAAATTCCAGAGATTGATGCCCATAGGCAGTACCGCCCTCCTCTGATCAGACGGGCTATTTCACGTTGCCGATGACGAAGAGGATAATGAGTGCGACTACCAGAGCGTAAATCGACACCGCTTCAGCAAAGACGATCGCCAGAATCATGTTGGTTCGAACAATGCCGGCGGCCTCCGGATTACGTCCCATGGCGGAGAGTGCCGGTCCGGCAATAAGACCGATGCCGATGCCAGGGCCGATGGCGCCCAAGCCAATAGCGAGAGCCGCGGCAAACTCAAAAAACTGGGCATTCATAGTATTCCTCCTAAAAGTCTAGAAAGATGACATGCTACATTTATTTCCACCTATGCACCATGCATAGGACTGGAAAACCCGTTCAACAGCGAAGCGGCTCCAGCCGCGCTGGGACATGTTAAGAAGCGCTCTTTTCATGAGAGAACACCGCTTCTACCTGCTCATGCCGCGCATGAGCCGCCTCTGCCACATTGGTCTCTTCGGCATCTTCATGGCCGTGGACAGTTGTGCCAAGAGTCATAAAGATAAGAGTCAGGAAGGCAAAGACAAAGGCCTGGATGAAACCGACGAAGAGTTCAAGGAAGTAGAAAGGTATGGGGCCAAAAAATGGTAGCAGGTAGCCGATGACCAGCAAGAGTACGTCTCCGGCGAACAGATTGCCGAAGAGACGAAAGCTAAGTGAGAGAATGCGCAGCGGCTCCAATATCAGCTCCAGCATGCCCACGACCAGAAGCATGGGACCTTCTTTGAGGGTGAAGTATCGGCCCAGTTGTGCCCGCCATCCCAGCACCATGAATCCATAGATCTGGGTGGCAATCACCGAGATGACCGCGAGAGCGATCGTGAAATTGAGATCGGTGGAGGGTGGCCTCAGCCAGGGAGTGATACAGTTCGAGCTGTTATGGTTTACCAGGAAGATGCCCAGCACTGTCTGAACATGCTGGGGGCACCCAGGAACCTTGTTGTTGATGGTGCCGATTGTTTCGACGCCGGGAATTACTTCCCACCAGTTACTGATGAGCACGATCAGGAAAATGGAGGCCACCCAGGGAAAGAAACGCCTTCCATTCCGCTTGCCGGCAACTTCTTCGCACAGATTGAGTAGTAACTGGATCATCCACTCGGCGAGATTCTGCACCGGAGTAGGTATGATAGACGGCTTGCGCAGTGCGAACCAGAAAAAGCCAATCACGATGAGCGCACTGACCACGCTCAAGAGGAGCGTGTTGTAGACTGGATACGGTCCAATATAGAAAAGTACGTCAGGCGGTACCACAATGTTCGGTAATTTCCAGAGCACAGAGGCTCTCCCTTCGTCCCCTGGCTGCGATGGACCGATGAACCTAGCGGCGCCGTTCTGGTACTACCTTCGTCACGCTCCGTTCATTTGAGCGAGATGACAAAACGGAAGATACCGTAGATGCCAACGGCCAGGCCAAACAGCAGCCCGATGAATGTCGCTACCGGCGTGGAATGAAGCAAACCGTCGATGAAGTGGCCGACCAAGAGCCCCAGTCCCGCACCCCCAGCGATATAGAGCAGAACCTGCGTGGGAATGGCAAATGCGGTCCAAAAACCCTCATCATACTGTTTCTTGTTGTTGTCGTTCGCCACTGATGTGCCTCCAAGTTTGCACACCTTGAGGAGTATACCATACGCGGTCTTATCGAGGCAATAGTTTATGCCTCTATTAACAATTCTTTATGTACGAAGGGATGAAGTACTGCAATCTCACGGTCATGACTTCACCGCCCCTTCCAAAAGTAGTCCTACAGCATAGTACGATCCAGAACCCCATTCCGCCAGGAAGCCAGACGAGAAACTATACAACCTCGCTATATGACAATGGCTACGGCTAAATGAGACCGCGCTCACGGGCGAGATTGGCTGCCTGGGTACGGTTAGCTGCATGCAATTTCATGAGGATATTGGAGACGTGATTCTTTACAGTACCTTCAGCTAGTACCAACTGGTCGGCAATATCTCGATTACTGGCGCCCAGCGCCAGCAGTCTCAACACATCCGCTTCTCGCTGGCTGAGTTCCTCTAGCGAACCGCAAGCCTGGACGGCGTTGTCCCCGGCAGCTGCCTTCGGCGCAGATTCACCCCCTCCACGGATGCCCGAGCTCGGCGCCGGCTCGACCTGGGGCGGGGAACGGCGACCAAATTCCATAAGCAGCTTGGTCGCCACCTTAGGCTGGATGAAGGATTCTCCCGCATACACTTTGCGAATGGTGGTCGCCAGCTCGGTTGCCGGCATGTCCTTGAGCAGATACCCAACTGCGCCGGCCTTGATGGCGTCGAAGACGTAATCCTCATAATCAAATGTGGTCAGAATGATAACCCGGCAAGCAAGCCCACGCACGGTAATCGCCGAGGTCGCCTGGACACCGTTCTGGCGCGGCATCTGCACGTCCATAAGGACGATATCAGGCCGTAAACTCTCGGCCAGCGCCACTCCCTCTTCGCCGTCGGCCGCCTCGCCAACCACCCTAAACCCGGGTTCCAGGTCGAGCACGGTACGCAGACTCTCCCGCATCAATGTCTGGTCTTCGCAAATAAGGATGCGAATAGCGTTTTCGTTGTTCTCAGGACCACGCGCAGCATGCATGTTCAGTGGCCTCGTCGATCTTGTGCAAAATCAAGGGGGGAGTAAACTTTTCGCGTCTCACCAGCAAAATATATATGAGAGTTTTACGTCGCCAGCGGCAAACATGCCTCCACAACCGTACCACCTTCCGCCTCGCGCGACGTCAGTGTAAGCTGCCCGCCCAGCGCACTCACCCGCTCCCGCATGCCGAGAATCCCATAGTGGCCCGGCGCAGCCGTATGGCTGGCCACCTGCGCGCCGGTAGCGAGCCTGTCCGAGCCTACGGAGACTCCGATTGGCTGGCAAGCCGTGGGGCAGGTAGAGACTATACCGATGCCGTCATCACTGACTCGTAGGACGACGTCAACGCCGCCGTCAGCCCGTACCTTTCGGCCGAGATAGACCCAGAGCCTGTGCGCATGGGCATGCCGCTCTGCGTTGGTGATTGCCTCAGAACACATTCGGAGCAGCGCTTCGGAGATTGGGCCACTCAGGCAAGCGCCATCATCAGTTATGTCAGTGTAAATATTCCAGGCGGCCCGACTTCCAGCTTCATTGGCTATACGCGCCAGCGCCTGGCCCAGCGACTCCTGTGGATGCAGCGGCGAGCGTAGATCGGCCAGCGAGGCACGCAGCTCAGCCATAGACCCGCGCAAAATCTCTTGAGTAGCGATGATCTCATGATCGGCGCGCGTGGGATCCACCGCACGCAACCGCAGTGCGGCCTCCAACTTCACGTTGGCCAGCACCAACGCGTGACCCAGGGTATCGTGCATATCTCGAGCAAGCCGTCCGCGCTCTCGCAACACTGCAATTTCACGCTCTCGCTCCCCGGCCTCGGCGAGCCGGTGGTGAGCAGCTTCTAGGCGTCTGTGAGCTAGCTCGAGCTCCTGATGCGACTCCCCCAGATCGGCAAAGACCTTCTCGCGATGGATCCGCGCTTTGATCAGCATGAAGGGCAGGTATGCGATGAGACTATAGATAGTTAGCCCTCCGAGCTCGCCGACGAAATTCAAGATATCCGTCGGCGTTGACCCTGACGGCAGCCCGCCATTGGCGACCATTAAGATCACGATGGTGGGCATGAGTGTGATAAAGACCTCAGGGAAGGGGAATATCGCGAAATTGAGGCCGTATACCGCCCAGAACATCCAGACGAAGTTATGATTGAGCAGGGACAGCGCAATCACCAGGCCAAGCAGGCTGGCCCAATAGAGAAATCCCCGCCAATGCAAATGGGGGAGCTCGCCGCTGTCCAGGCGTGCGTAGTAACGCGCGCTGTTGCCGCACACCACCCAGAGCAGACCGAAGTTATACCAGAGGCCGAGTACTAGTGCTAGCGCTATGATACCCCAGCCGCGCGGCTCTCGGAGGAACATCGGATGCTGCAGAAAAGTGATGACGGTTATACCGACCAGGAAGCTGTAGATTATGACTTTCCACATGAGACTAATGCTGCGCAGGAGTCGGTAGAGTACCGCAACACGTCTGCTGAAAGAGCTGGTCTCGCTGGGAGCCTGGCTCTCGACTTGGACTGGCGCGAGACTAGCTGAAATTTCCGAAGCTGTCATGTCGCCTACCCGTCTCCTTTTCCGTTGTATCGCGGTCTCCGCTCCAATACTTCGCGTACTTCTACTTCGCGTACTTCTACTTCGCGTACTTCGCGCCGCTATCGCGGCACGTCCAGCCGTCGATTTGGAGAGCCTCGGGTGGAAGTGTAGCAGAAGGTCCAGCGCGATAGGGAGTACCGAAAGGCCTATCTTTTGCTAAGGCGCGCAAGTATCTGGGGAGGTAGATGCCACACTAATTGTCCTTTGCCGGCAAGCTTGGAACGCGAGGTAGCGCCGCCGTCCGTCGCCAACTTCACGCAGCAGCAGGCGGCTTTTTTCATCTGCACCCGAACCGTGGTGCCCGCGCCGATCAATTCAGCGATGATCTCGCCCAGATCGGGCTCGTGCCCCACGATCATGAGAGCTTGGGTCTCCGGGTACCCCGACAGCAACTTGCCGAACGCCCGCAGATCACAGCCCGGCGCGAGCAAGTCACTGGTTTCATAGCTGGCTGGACGTAGAGCCTTAGCAATGTAGTCGGCGGTTTCTTTTGCTCGAGTAAGCGGACTGGTAACGAGTGTGTCGAGGTTCAGGTGAAGCCAGCGTATGCCCTTGGCTATGGCCAGCATCTCCTCACGACCGCTGTCCGTGAGTGGCCTCTCACGGTCGTCTCCGGCCCACTCAGTTCGATCACCGGCGTCGCCATGGCGCACTAGGTATACATGCATGGGACCTCTCCTCCCTCTCATTGCCTATCGCGCGGGAGCGTACTACGTGTTTCCGGCTAGTTCCGCCTAACCTGGCATTAGAGCCCGTCCACCAATATGGCACTGCCGGGCGTGACACCGTTCAACTCGCTTACGGCTGAACCGTTACGCGAGACGATTGCCAGATAGCCCGAGCTATCAGCGAGGAAAAACAGATCTCCCTCCGGTCCATCCGCAAAGGTGGCGCCACGCCGCGAGATGGTCCGGTCGCCAATACGCACGACGCTGGTGGGACTGGCAAGAACCGCTTCCGTGAGATCTGGCCCGATATTGGTGATGATGTTACCGAAGTGATCACAGTGGGCGATCCCGCCCAGGATTCGCCCGGCGCTCTGCACCACCGGAGACGATATCGGCAACCGGATAAGCCGTGCTGGATCTACCGGCGTGCCCATCGCCTCGAAATCTGTCCCTGCCGCAAGATGAGCCGCACAAGGCGAAAAGACATCTCGACCGTGAAATGTGGCACTGCGTTGCGGCAAATAGTACTCGGATCGATCTAGGACGATCGCGGCACTGGGCTCGGAGCAGGCGGGAGCAGCGTCCAGCGCGTAGCTCAAGATGCCGTTATCAGGTCCTAGAAAGAATCGGCCGGCCGTGCGAAGCGCGATGGGGGCGCGACTGGTCCCGACGCCGGGGTCGACGACACAGAGAAATATCGCTCCGAGAGGAAAGTAGCGCCAGGCGGTATGCAAAACCCAGGCACCGCTTGTGATATCTTGCGGCGGAATAGAGTGAGAAATATCTACCAGTCTCGCCTCCGGCGCGATACCTAAGATGACCCCCTTCATGATCCCGGGGTACCCGTCCTCCAGACCGAAATCGGTGAGCAGCGCGATTACGGGTGAGACAGCCATATCGCTATCCTTCGAGCTCCTGCTGAAGTACAAACACACTCTTGTGCGTGTTCCACGCCAGAGCCGGCCCTAGCCATCGAGAAGCTTACAGTCGAAACGAACGACACCAGCCCGACGGTCGGTGATGGTCCGGGTTACCTCCAGTTTGACGGTACCACCCACTGGCACGTCGATATGGTCGAGTCCGACGATACGCGCTTCGGAATGAATTTCCGGATGATCAAGTCGCGCGATCTCGCAGCGCACATAAGACTGCAGGGTACCCTCGAAGACGGCGGATAGCCCTTCTTCTTTGGAAAGAACCGTGCCTTCAATGATCATGGGCAGCCTTCCTTCGGTTGCGATACCAACCGCTAGCTCGGTAGCATGCTCCGTCTATAACCGCATTATCTGTGGCACTATAAGCGCGCCGTGCCGGCAGTGTCAATGACAGGTGCCGTGACTTTGTGGTACACTCTCGCTATACGCGCTGGTGCAGTTTTGCCGGCGATTCCAATCATAGTGAGCGCTCGCGGGCCTATAGCTCAGCGGCAGAGCGGACGGCTCATAACCGTTTGGTCGCAGGTTCGAATCCTGCTGGGCCCACCCGAAGTTTCAACAGATTTCAAAGGCACTTCCTCGTGCAGTTTTACGACCGAGCTAAGATCTACCTCACTGCCGGCAGCGGCGGCAACGGTTCTAAACACTTCCATCGCGCCAAGTACGTGCCTATGGGCGGCCCTGATGGAGGTGACGGGGGCCGCGGCGGAAGCGTCTATCTTGAAGCCGATGCCGGCCTCAATACGCTCGTGGAATTCCACTTTCATCCTCACTACAAAGCAGGATCAGGCGGTAACGGCGGCGCCCAGAAGATGCACGGAGCCAAGGGCGAAGACCTCATCCTCCGCGTTCCGGCAGGGACTATTGCGCGCAACGCCGACACTGCTACTGTGCTGGCCGATCTGACCGAGGCGGGCCAGCGCGTTATGGTGGCGCGAGGTGGGCGCGGCGGGCTTGGGAACGTTCACTTCGCCACCCCAACCAATCAGGCTCCACGAGAGGCGCAGCGCGGCGAGCCGGGTGAAGAGCTGGTGTTGGAGCTGGAGCTCAAGCTCATTGCCGACGTTGGATTGGTAGGCTATCCGAACGCCGGGAAATCGACCTTGCTCTCGGTTGTCACAGAGGCGCATCCCAAGATCGCAGACTATCCTTTCACCACGTTGGTACCCAATCTCGGAGTCGCCCTGGTTGGCGATCCTACCCACGGAGGCAACTTCAGCAGCTTTGTTATTGCGGACATTCCCGGATTGATCGAAGGCGCGGCGCAAGGCGTTGGTCTCGGTCACGAATTCCTTCGTCATGTGGAACGCACTCGCCTCCTGCTTCACCTGATCGATGGCCTCTCGCAGCTTGATCCATGGGAAGAGTGGATGGCGATCAATCACGAACTCGCGGAGTATAGCTCCGACCTGGCAAGTCGCCCGCAGATCGCTGTGTTGACCAAGATGGATCTGCAGGAAGCACGCGATAAGTGGCCCGCATTAGAAGAGCACGCGCACGCTGTAGGCGTACCGGTTATTGGTATATCGTCGGCCACTCATGAAGGCGTACCGGAATTGATGAATATGACGGCGAAGGTGCTGGGCGAGATCAAGCTGGAGGAGTCGCTTCAGCTCAAGCTCCTTGGTACCGAAGTGCCAGCGTCCGGCCCAGTATTGCGCCCGTTACCATTTGATGATTTCACGATCGAGAAGACGCCGGACGGCTACCGGGTACGAGGCAGGCAAGCAGAACGACTGGTCTCCATGACTGACCCTGAGAGTGCAGAGGGCATGGAACGGCTGGAACGTCAGATGCGCCGCCTGGGTGTCTGGCATGCCCTCGAAGAAGCGGGCATACAGCCTGGGGACACGGTTCATTTCGGCAAGGTTGAATTCTTCTGGGGTGAAGAAATGTGATGCGGTCTTTGGAAGAGCTCATCGCCCAGGAAATTAGGCGCGAGGGCCCGATTACGTTCGCCCGCTTTATGGAGCTGGCTCTATACCACCATGAACTTGGCTACTATTCGGGGAGCGGCCTCGGGCGAGAACCGATCGGATGGAGCGGCGACTACTTCACCAGCGGCGATTTGCACCCCCTCTGGGGCTGGACCATTGCCCGGCAATTGCACCAGATGTGGCAACTGCTGGGATCTCCCTCGCGCTTCGACATAGTCGAGCCTGGAGCTGGACGAGGTCTGCTGGCTGCCGACGTGTGGCACTTCGCGCTGCAACAGGCCGCGCCTTGGGCTGAGTCACTACGCTACACAGTGGTCGATCGCGCCGCGCCTGATGGGGCGCTGCGACAGCGCCGCCAGGAACGCCTAGACTCCGAGCTGCAACGACTGCGCGCCCCCAAGCACGCGGTCCACGTCGTCGACTCTCCCCCCGACCTTCCACTGGGAATCGTCGGCTGTGTGGTTTCCAACGAGGTAGTAGATGCCTTACCAACACATATCCTGGAAAAACATGAGGGGAGACTGGCCGAGGTCTATGTATCATACGAACCAGGTGATGGCCGTCCAATCTTTTTTGAGCTGCTCGGCAATCCATCTTCCGACGAGGTAGCGAGCTATCTCGATAAGTTCGCAGTACCATGGCTCGACTTTCCCGATGGTTGGCGCTGCGAAGTCTGCCCGGAGGCCGCAGCATTCTATGGTGAGCTCGCGACACGCGTGGAACGTGGCTATCTCCTCACCATCGATTATGGGGCGGAGGCTAGCGAGTTGTATACACCACTGCGGTTTCGTGGAACTCTCGCCGCTTACCGGCAACATCAGATGCAGGAGCAACCGCTTGCAAGGCCCGGCCATCAGGATTTGACCGCCCATGTCAATTTCAGCGCGCTCATCGCCGCCGGAAATACCTTTGGTCTGGAAACGGTCGGAATTACTAGGCAGGCGGAATTCCTTAGCCAATTGGGTATTCAGAAGGAAGCGCAGAGTCTGGCGAGCCATCTGTATCCGTATGCTGACTCGGAGCGACATACTGACCGAGGTCAGGCCGACTACCTGCGCCGCCGCAGCTTGCTCGCCGCCGTGTCTCTACTGCAGGGTCCAGGCGGACTAGGAGATTTTCTCGTGCTGGCGCAGCAGCGAGGAACCATACCGGATGGCGGAAATCTACTCGGCTTTCAGCCCGGCTGATTCACGCCTTTCGTATCATCAAACGCGGCGGTCAATCCGAGCCCTGAACCCCCACTGTAAAATAATCGTAGATGGCATGATAAAGCTCAGTCTGGAAATCGGTGAAGAAGTGGTCGGCACCGGCCACCCGAATCAACCGCTTGGGCTCAGGCAACCGCCCAAACCAGGCGTCCAGCTTTTCAGACGAACTATACTGATCCCGCACTCCTTGCACGATAAGTTTAGGCTTCGCGCAGCCGTCTAGCTCAGGCGGCGGCAAGGTAGCTACCGGCACCCCTACACCGATGAGCTGATGAACCCGGCCGTCAGCGCAACCTACTGGTAGACCGACCCATGAGCCGAAGGAAAATCCTGCCAGGCAAAGCGGGATGCTGGGAAAGCGCTCCGATAGAAAGGAGAGCGCCGCCCGCACGTCATTGGCTTCGCCGCGTCCCTCATCGTAGGTCCCAGTACTGCGACCTACGCCGCGAAAGTTAAACCGCAACACTGGCAGACCAAGATCGCCCAACGCTTGTGCGATGCGAAAGACGACCTTGTTATGCATGGTGCCACCCCCAAGTGGGTGAGGATGGCAGACCAGCGCCGCCATAGGCGCTGCTATCGCTGCGTCCGACTCATTCGGAAGCCGGAGCAATGCCTCGAGAGTACCCTCTGGAGTGGGGATTTCCAGTGTCTGTAAGCTAGCCACTATTCTTCTCCGCCTTTTACATGGTCTTTGCACAGATGAGTGTTGCACGGCAGGGACGTTATCCGTTGTAGAGAGTAACTAAATATTAGTGTCCGCGGCTAGCGCCTCAGTGTACCGGGCATGACGGCACCGATGGCGCTAGCCGCATGGGAGCTTAAGAAGAGAAGAAAGGGGTCTGTGTGCGTCAAACAACCACAGTAGATACCGCCGTAGAGACGCGCCGCGCACGTCCAGCGACCCAGGTGGAGCGATTTGCCGCCGAAGCTTTGGGCACATTTCTCCTGGTTTTCGTTGGCGGAGGCGCCGCTACTATCGCCGCGCTTCTTCCTCATAATGACCACTATACGGCGACATCGGCTGAGCTCTTGCTGGTTGCCCTAGCTCATGGCATTGCACTCTTCGCCATTATCATGATCGTGGGCAGAATCTCTGGTGCCCACGTCAACCCCGCCGTCACTATTGGCTTGGCGACGGTTGGCCAATTCGACTGGGGAGATGTGCCCGCCTATCTGCTGGGTCAGTTGATCGGGGCAGTGCTCGGCGCGATCGGAATCCTGATTGCTTACGGCAAGCTTGCTGCTACCGTCGGACATCTCGGTGGCCCTGCGCTGGCTACCAACACAAGCATGTTGCAGGGGTTTCTGGTTGAGGGCCTTGGCGCGGGAATTCTGGTGCTCGCCGTTATGGCGGCGGCGGCGGATAAGCGCGCTCCGGCTGGCTGGGCCGGCCTGACGATTGGTCTCACACTCGCGTGTGTCATCATGTTTCTTGGCCCAGCTACCGGCGCCACAGTCAATCCGGCACGTGCACTCGGACCAGACCTCATGTCGTGGATATATGGCGTGAAAATCAACTGGGTGGCGTACGTGGTCTGCTATCTCATTGGCCCTATCGTTGGCGGCATAGCCGCAGCCTTTCTATACCGCTACATCGCACGTCTGCCGCGCACCGTACGCTAGCGGCAGCTGGAGCGGCTAGTCCTGGCGGCAAAAGGCTAGAGAACTCGGTCATAGACTTGAACACCGGCATCTCCCGCGACCACGAGCCGGTCGGTCATAGAGAGAAACAAACCATGCTCGACCACTCCAATCGTTGTCTTAATAGCCACCGAAACCACTTCGGGATTGGAAATCGCACCAAAATGGCAGTCGAGTATGTAGTTTCCGCCGTCAGTCACGTACGGACTCCCGGCTAGCGGGGTCTGTTCGCCGGAGGAAGGCTCGCTTGCACTCGTACGCAATACCGGTCGGCAATCGAGCTGAGCTAGTCGAGCAGCAGTATGCCGCCATCCAAACGGCGTTACTTCTACCGGCACCGGATGGGTAGTGCCCAGGACATTCACCACCTTGCGAGAGTCTGCGATGATGATGCGATAGCGGCTAGCGGCGGCAATGAGTTTCTCCCGCAGCAACGCGCCACCTCCTCCTTTGATCAGGTGAAGGTGTGGCAGTGTAACCTCGTCGGCGCCATCTATGCTCATACTTAGCTCTGAGACATCGTCGAGCTCGGTGAGAGCAATACCCAGGGCAGCGGCGACGCCTGCGGTACGCTCTGAGGCTGGAACACCAGTTACATGCAGTCCCTGGCGTACCCGTGCGGCCAACTCATATAGCATGACTTCAACGGTAGTGCCGCTACCCAGACCTATTACCGCTCCATCTGGGACTTCCGCCACTGCCGTGCGTGCAGCGGCGGATTTGCGGATAGCAAATCGATCTACCGGATCACCTGTCTCGCCAATTGCGAATTTTGACTCGTCATCGCTCATCGTCGTCTGCTCCTGTAGGCTGGCGCTGGCGTCGTCCATCACCAGCTTGTCACCGTTCATTTGACCACGTTGCTCTGTTTCGGAAGCAAGCGATTTGCCGGCGCGTATATCACTTGCCACCCCGCGGTCGTGGGCAGCACTCGTATGTAGAAGGGGGAACTCACGGTGAAATTTGCGATCAAATTCGCCGGCGCGTTCCAATGTGATGGCGGCTCGACGCTCATACGAACGCGCCAGCAGAGCCCTTTTTTCGTCGTCCGGAAGCTCACAGCTGAGTAGATAGGCCAACGCGAAATCAGGTTTGCCCGATTCGCTGTAACGCCGAGCTTGGGCCTCCGCCTGAGCGCCGTTTGCCAGGTCGACCTGCGCGAGCTTGGCGAAGACATCCTTCAGCAGGGATTGGTACTGGCTGGCAAAACTCATATCTACTCCTCTGCACGTATATGTGCGGCAATGCCGAAACATCCACGCGCATATCAATAGAGTACCGGATCTGTTAGGTACAAAGACTGAAAGCTCATCGGCCTTGGCACGAGAATTGGTATGTAAAACCGTGTGAAAGTCTCATACCTCATTTCAGGAAGTTAGATACATGGCTACTATCTCACCTGCGTCGTCAGATCGTATGGACAGTTTGCAACCGACTGGAGAGCCTGATACCTGGTCAACCGTGCCGCTGAAGATGGTGGCCCCCTCTAGTAGCATATTGTATGCCGTCCCCGTCCGCCGTGCGATCGGTAGTAGTCTGCTGCCTCAAGTAGCCTGCTGGCAGTGCTGCTGGCACTGTTCGCGGTGCTGAACCTGGGCGATCTTGCTAGTACCTATATAGGTCTCTCACATGGTCTCAATGAGGGTAATCCGTTGATGAGCCATCTACTGGCTCTCTATGGCTTTGGCGCCCTGATCACAGATAAGGTGCTGGTTGTTGCCACCGTGACCGGTGGAACGTTCTTGCTCCGTAGATTCTCGTCCCGCATGGCCAACCTCGTTACCGTAGCCTGCGATGGCCTGGTATTGGTCGTGGTACTCTCCAACCTAGTTCAGTACGCATTGATACGCTAATCTACGCACGCGACTCCGCCGGCCGACCTCTCGCCCCGCTGGCAACTCCAGTAGAAATACTAGATACGCCGGTTCATGAGACGGTACGGCTTAAAGAGCGCGAGCAGCGCATGCGGCAATTCACCTTCGATAAGCGTCCCTTCCAATTCCGGTCGCTCGCTCGCGACATGCCCGCGCCGGTGGAAGATCTCTACCAGATCACCTCGCTCAAATGGGACCAGCACATGCACTGGGTCAAGAGACACGGCGATGACTTCACTGACCCTCAGCAAGAGCGCTTTAAGCCCGAAACCGGTTAACGCCGAGACCGGCACCGCATTTGGGTATAGGGTGGCATCCACTTCGGCGGGATCGGACAGCTGGTCCACTTTGTTAAGCGCAGTTACTCGCGGCTTGCCCGAGGCGCCTAGCTCGGCCAGCACATCATTCACGGTCTGGCTCTGCTCTATCGCGTTTTCATGGGTGATGTCCACGACTTCAAGCAAGATGTTCGCTTCGGTCACTTCTTCGAGCGTTGCTCGAAAGGCCGCCACCAGACTGGTCGGCAGCTTCTGAATGAACCCAACCGTATCAGTAACCAGAACCTCCTGGTGCGTCGGCAGCTGCACGTAGCGCGTAGTGGGGTCAAGCGTAGCGAAGAGCTTGTTCTCAGCCACTACATCAGACGAGGTCAGCGCATTGAAGAGTGTCGATTTACCGGCATTGGTGTATCCAACAATCGCCACGGTCGGAATCAGCTGAGCGGTTCGCTGGCTGCGCATGACGTTGCGCTGCTGGCGGACGCCCTCCAGCTCACGGCGTAGCTCGGCAATGCGCGCCCGTATCCTTCGGCGATCGATCTCCAGCTTAGTCTCGCCGGGTCCACGTGCTCCGATCGCTCCGCCGGCACCACCACTGGCGCCCCGTGAGCCACCGCCCAGTCGCGACATACCGTGACCGCGTCCACTCAATCGGGGCAGGCGATATTCTAATTGAGCCAATTCTACTTGAAGCTGGCCTTCTCTGGTGTGAGCGTGCTGCGCGAAAATGTCGAGAATCAAGGCGGTACGGTCAATGACGCGTACGCCGGTGAGGTCTTCGAGATTGCGCTGCTGCGCTGCGGTCAGCTCGTCATCCATGATGATCAGGTCAAATTGCAGTTCCTGGCGAAGCCCGGCAAGATCGCCGGCGCGTCCTTTACCCAGATATGTGGCGGCGTCGGGTCTACGCAGCCGTTGTATCATGCTTCCTACTACGTCGGCTCCCGCAGTACGTGAAAGCTGAGCCAGCTCGTTCATGGAGTCATCCGCACTCCACAATGCGTCATCCCCGCCGGTATCCACTGCAGCAAGGAATGCCCTTTCCGCCGTCGACGGTCCACTCAACGTGATGATTCTTTGGTTCTTCGCCGTATCGGTCTCTCCTTTTAGTCTTTCCGCGGCACTACTGCGAGAGGATAGTCGCCTAATTGACTACCTCCAACATATGATTCTCCGGTGGCGCAATTGTATCATTCCATACACTCCACTTGCTAGGAAGCGCCGTAGATGCTGGGGTAGCGCCACGCGAATATGGCGGGAAATCTACTGGTTCGTGATATCATGGTGAAGCGCAGTAAAGATGAGAATGACTAGGCATCGAGAAGAGGCGCACCATGCAGGGGAATTGGTTTACATGTCGCAAGCTCGTTTCCGGCATCTCAGTCCTGCAGGATCCTATAGGGAGCCAGGTGCCGCAGTACGGTGTCGGTACGGTGAATCTCTACCTCATCGAAGGGACGCAGCATGCTGCGTTGATAGACTCCGGAATGGGTATCGGGGATTTACCTGCCGCTTGCCGCGAGTTGACGGACAAGCCTGTCTGGGCGCTCGCTACTCATAGCCATTGGGATCACATCGGCGGGTTGCATAGCTTTGATGACAGGCGTATTCATGCTTTGGAGGCCGACCGCCTGCGCGAGACATATTCGGTGGACGGTGTCGGACTGATTGAAGCAGCACCCTCAACCAGTATTTTAAATGAAGGTGAAGTGCTGGACTTGGGGAGCCGAACGCTTACGGTCTGGCATACACCTGGGCACTCTCCCGGCCACGTTAGCTTTCTGGACAGCGCGACCGGCTATCTGTTCTGTGGCGACACCTGCTATGCCGGGACACTTTGGATGCAGACCGAGGATGCCAATTTAGACGACTGGCGGCTATCGCTGGAACGGCTCGCAGAGAGTGGTGCCGCCGCCCTCTGCGGAGGCCATGAAGACCCGGTTCAGGAAACCGCTCTGGCGCGCAGAATGCTGGCAGGCTTAGACCTGGCCGCGGCCGGCCGCTCACAAGCTGTGCCGTTTGACTTCGACCCTGGCAGCTGGAAGCATACTTTTGGCGAATTTGACATTCTGCTACGCCAACCTGCGGTAGACGCTTAACGCCCTCTAAGCTAGGAACAGGCCGTCTAATCTATGTGACTCGTTACTCAAACAGCGGGCGATCCATAAGACGGTACGACAAGTCTCGCAGTTTGCGCTCGGAGATCTGCCGGGCAGGGACCCCGCCGACAACGGCGAACGGCGCCACGTCGTGTGTAACCACTGCACCGGCCATGACGACCGCGCCCTGACCAATGGTCACGCCTTGCAAGATCACGGCACGGGTCCCTATCCAGGCGTAGTCGTCGATGACGATGGGCCGATAGTCGCTTGGGAAGTTCGGATCGTTGATATCATGGGTGCCTGTGATGAGCGCGGTCTCCGCGGAGATGCTCACATTGTTCCCGATAACCAAGCCGGCGGTTGTATAAATCAAGCACTTTTGGTTGATGACAGTTCCGTCGCCGATCGAGACTCGCCGGCCGCTGGTTCGTATACCGGTCATCTGGATATATTGGCCCATAAGAATGGATGCGCGCTCACCTATCTCCCAGCCGAGAACTCGTCGATACCAGAGGTAGCGCAGCGAATAGCTCGGAATGTATGACATGATGTAGTTGGTTGCATATTTGATGCTGGCGGCACCAAGCGGGCGAACTAACATAGCGGCTGCTCTTATCGTCCGGCGAACCCAGCGTACAAGATCCGCGCCCCGTCTGGACAGCGAGTTCGCCATGTTCTGGAGCCACCGGTATGGTCCATTGGTATCCACTGCCTGTATCCCCCCAGACTCGACCTGCCATTCCATGCCCGACGACCCGGATGAGTATCCACCTCCTCGCAAGGCCAGCGCCGAAGTGGCACCACCCTGCGCGGATTTGGACGGCCTGGCGCTCATTGCCGGAGCCACACCCCGAGTCCGGCGAGCTATTGTCGTGTAGAGCGCCGTCAGGTCTTCTTTTGGAATCGTCGCGAGTAACGTTGCCGCCAGCACGTATACCAAGCCCGCTACTGGTACGATCAACAGGATCGAAGCGCGACTGAGCAGAACCACTACCAGAGACATCGCCAGGCTAGCACTCAGGGCCTTTACCCCGGTTACCAGGCTCGGCAGTGGTAACAAATGTCGTGGTAGCATCGAGAGTGCCAGGGCCATAAGCAAGAGTTCGGTGAGAGAAGTTACGATGGCGGCTCCTACGCCTCCGAAGCGGGTGATCAGAATCAGGTTGCAACTTATGTTGAAAACCAGCGCAACTCCCGCTATCAACGGCAGTTGCTTCTCACGTTTTAGACTCATGAGAGCGGTCGTCCAAACAGTGTTCAGGTAGAGAATAGCCAGACCCGGGGCCAGCGCGCGTAACACTGGAACTGCGCCTACAAAATCGCTGCGGTGGTAGAGGAAACCAATGATATTGGGCGCAGCGACAATGAGGCCCATCATGATAGGAATACCGGTAACCAGCAAGAAATTGATGGATTTCTCAATGGCCAGCTTCATCTGACGATCGGAATTGACCGAAATCTTCGCCATCACCGGATACATGACCGCCATAATTACGATATTTGGCAGGAATACCAGAGTGTCAAATAGCCTATAGGCCGCGCCGTATACGCCCACGGTGGCGGTTCCGGCAAGGGCCTGCAGCAATACTGTATCTATGCGATAGTAGATAACTCCCAGCACTCCGTAGGTCAGAAACGGAATGCTCTGGCGCACCAAGTCATGCACAAGGCGCAGATCGAAACGCAAGCGGGTCCCAACCAGCCGCAGGAACCAGAATATCTGCCAAATTGCGCCGGCGAGCGCCCCGGCAAGCAGCGCCAGCGCTGCCGCTTCGATGCCGCCTCCGGTCCGCAGCCACACTATGGCAATAATCGCTCCCAATCCCTTCTCGAGTACCGTAGCAACAGCCGGGAACAATTGGCGTTGCGCCGCGGTCTGAATCGAGCCGAAAGTGGTCCCTATTGCGCTCACCAAGAGAGAACAACCGATTATTATCACTAGAAAGCGTTCATCATCGCTGAATCCGAGCCTACTACTTGCGCCCAAGACGGCGCCGAAGAGCGTAGCCCAGAGAGCGAACTTGAGCAAAAGCACATTGGCGGGATAACACAGAGCACGGGACGGATCCTGCGCGATGTCCCGCACAATTTGCTGGTTGAATCCGAATTCAATGGGAAAACCAATTAGGGCAACAAAGGTGACGGCAAAATACAGCTCGCCAAACGCATCTCCATGCAGAAACCGCCCATAGGCGATGGTAAGAGCCAGCGTTGAAGCCCAGGTTATCATCTGCCCTATGAAGGAGATGCCCGTGTTGCTGAGTACTCGCCGAAGAGCATTCATCGGTACGCCTCCTTGTATTGCGTATGCGCCGCTCGCAAAACCGGCGTCGCCATATCTCCAAGCTCTCGAATGGGTATGCCATGTCGCTCTAGACTGCGCACGAATCCTAGAGCCTTGAAGTCACTGCCGAGCACTACCACACCGGGTAGCTGTCGATGTTGTAGCATCGCTTCCTTCTCCAGCAAGACACAACGCCAGGTGCGTATGCGTATCCACTAGAATCAGTTGATACCTGGCGGGCCCGCTCACAACCCAGCACTGCGGTCAGGTCAGGTTAGCGCGCTAACGGCGGTATAGAGCGCGCTTTGCGGCGGATATCGGAGGAAAGGGTATCTCACCTGGGCGGTGAGCCCCATATCTATCGTGGTAGCGAAGCGGTGCAGCAAGAAACTCGCAAGTGCAGATCAGTATCCATAGGATCCATACGATCCGTAGCATCCGAGCCTCTGCCCAATTGGGCTGGAAGCAGGAATCGTATCTGGATGTACACCATTTATGGTTGCCCTGCACCTTTCAAAAACACTTGGCCACACCCACCTCCATGCGCAGGAGTTATAGAGTACCCAGTGAGTTGTGCCATACAAGACGTACCATACTCATCGTTAAGGAACGGTATCTATGACAAAGGCAATCGAGATCCTCTTCCGCCAGAAGTGGAGATTACTTGCGCTCTTATTGCTGCCGATACTGCTCGGGTTGGCGGTGGTGATGCTCTTACCGCGTCAATACCAGGTGAGCGCGGGCATTTGGGCACTCCGCCGCTATGAGATCATTGGCGCCACCGGGCCGGAGTCCGATCTCCAATCGACTCCAGCACAGACCCAGGCTATTACGTTGAGCCAACTACTCCAGAGCCGAAGTTTCACCCTGGCGGTAGCCAATGATACAGATCTTCCCCATACTCTCGCTGCCGCAAATCCTGGCACGCAAAACCTGCAGGATGCTATCTTTACCGAGATTTCCACCAACGTTATAGTCACGCCGCAAGGTTACAACCTCTTCCAGATCACCTATGCAAACAAGAATCCTGCCCTTGCGCTCCAGGTGGTGCAAGCGGTTATAAAGCACTACGGCACTCAAAGCACCAGCCAATCCACCGCCGAGGGCGATGAGCTACTTGCAAGTTACCAGAGGCAGCTCAAAGTGGCTCAGCAGCAGGCACAGCAAGCTACTCAGGCGGCCACACAGTATGTACAACGCAACCAGCTCACGGCAACCCAGGCACTGGTCGACCCGGAATATCAGCTACTCGCGACCCAGGTTACCGAGGCCAGCGCAACTGTCGGCAATATTGAAGGCAATATCAACACCGTCCAGCAGCAGCTCGCGGTGCTCAATACCGGGTCGAGCGGCTTATACACTGTTCTCGACACCCCGACGGCTCCCAATCGCCCGGTTCAGCGCACCAAGTCATTCCTGGTAGGGGGCGCTATTGGCCTGGTCATTGGATTGATCGCGGCCATCGGCTACCTGCTGGTACTAGTCAGACTCGATCAGTCCCTCTACTCGGTTGCCGATGTATCCCTTACCACCTCATATCCTGTCCTGGTTCAAGTTCCCCGGATTCCGCTCGATGAAGGGCCGCAGGGCTTGCAAACCCCTGTGACGGCGGTAGCGCCTGCTCCAGAGGAAATTGTACCCGAGACGCCTCTACTGCCTGAGACGCCTCTACTGAAAGAACAAGAGGATCCAGCTCTGGAACCAGAATCTGTACTGGCGCAGACGATGCAGCAGCGAAGTCGGACAGTGACGAAGCTCAGGTAGAGGCCGAAATACTGGGTGGAGGTAAATCATGAACCACAGGGGTGTCAAAGTAAAGGATACGAGTGCCAGAGATGCGGTGGCTCCGTCGGCGCGTCAGATTTCGTCGCTACGGCAGCCCAAAGTACTCTCCGAGTGGGACAGTGGCTCGGTTGCGCGGCTGCGTACCGAGTTTCTCCACAGCTGCCTACCGCTCTTTTTCGCCGACGAGCATCCAGTGCGCAGTCTGGGTCTCACCAGCGCTGTGGCCGGCGAAGGCAAGACTTCGGCGGCATGGTTGGTGAGCTATGCGTTAGCCACGAGTTCACGGCGATCTGTCGTGCTGGTAGAGTGCGATTGGGACCGGCCCACATTCAGTAGAGATCTCGGTCTTGCGGCTTCACCGGGTCTCGCCGAGTATCTCTCCGGAGAAAGCAGTATCGCGGAGATTCGTTATCAGTTCATGCCCAACCTCACCGTTATTCCCGCTGGTGCAGGCGGTTTAGACAGCATGACCGAGCTTGCTCAACTCAAGCAATCAGAGCTGTATGACCGCCTTGCCGAGTCCGGTGAACTCATGATTCTGGACCTTCCCTCAGTTCTCAGCTCCAGCTATGGGCTCATTGCCGCTCGCCTGGCTGAGTCGCTCATGGTGGTAGTGCATGCTGGCAACACGCCTGCTCCACTCGTTGCTCGGGCCTGCGAGGAACTACGGCCTTACCATGTAGAAGGAATAATCATGAATCAGGTGCAATCCCGTATTCCGCGCTGGCTGCAACACTTGCTCTAGAGGGAGAATCCGCCGTGCTTACCACTGCTTTCCTGCTGGCGTCGTTTCTAGCTATCGGCTTGTTTGCTCGTAACTACTCGCGACGTACTCGTTTGCTTATGCTCTGCAGTGTCATAGCCGGGATTCTTCTCCTCATGCGCGGATAATGAGATGCATATGAAGACTATGCCTCCAGTGCGTGATCGCCAAATTCTCGAGCAGCACCATCTGGATACTCGTTATCCTGGAATAGAAACCGGCACCCCTAGACGGGTCAGAACCGGCTATATATACCTGTTCATCGCGACGCTGGTCCTGACTCCGCTGCTGGTTCTTGTAGGAGTGGGCCAAGGATTTGCCCAGGTGCTCGCCGTGCTTGCCGCTCTAGTTGCACTGGCGCTGGTACCGTGGAGGCCAATACTCGGTCTATATTTACTCGTCATCTGCGCTGTCATGATCGAGCAGGAGGCTCTTCCCACTACACCTATCGGCACTGATCGCCTGTATATCTTTTACTGGCCAACCAATCTGGAGGGACTCCCTGAGCGTCCTATTGGATTCTTTATTCTTGCCGTCTTGGCCGTCATCGTGATTGCTCGTGTGGCGAACCGTCGGCGCCCACTTTACGGGGGCAAGCTATTCTACCCCTTTATCTTCTTCCTCGGCTGCGTCGTCATGGGAATACTCCATGGCCTGGCTTCGGGCGGAAATTTTCGGATCATCGTGCTGGAAGTTCGACCATTCTGGTATCTCTTTGCTTCGTATATACTCGCCTTCAATATAGTGTCCAAGGTGAGTCACGTCCGCAATATTCTCTGGATAACCATAATCGGCACTGCGGTAAAAGGTGCTCAAGGGGTGTACATCGTCTATCACTATCTTGGCGGCCACATCTCAGGTCAAAATGAGATCATGGCGCATGAGCAATCGTTCTTCTTTGTCTTGGTCCTGCTGCTGCTCGCTTTGATGATGCTGCATCATATGCAACGCGGTTTTTTCATTGCCATACTTCTCTCTCTGCCCGCCATCACAATCGCGCTCCTTGCCAATAATCGTCGCGCCGACTATGTTGCGCTTCTGGCCGGCATTGCCGTTGCCTGGGCACTGGTTATCATGATCAAACCCGAGTCACGGAGGGTCCTTGTCCCTGCGATGGTAATCTGTGTCCTGTTGGGTTCTGCCTATGTCGTGGCCTTCCGCAACGCCGGCGGCGCGCTCGGGGAGCCTGCCAATGCCGTGATCTCGGTTTTCCACCCGAGTGCGACCGACGCGCGAGATGCTTCTTCAAATGCATACCGCGGCATAGAAAACTATGACCTTAAGTTTACTGAGGCGACTAACCCGCTACTGGGCTACGGGTTCGGCAAGCAGTTCTTACAACCCCAGGTGTTGCCGAATGTCCTAGAGCTGGATCCTTACTATCTCTATATACCTCACAACAACGTCCTCTGGATCTGGATGCGTCTAGGGCCGCTGGGGTTTGGGGCGCTCTGGTATTTGATCGGCTGCGGTATCGTCTTCGGATGTCTTTTCGCCAGACGAGTGAAGAACAAAGAGTTACAGCTTTTCGCCATCTTCACAGTAGCTACTCTTGTTATGGAGGTCATAGTCGCGTACAGCGACTACCAATTCTATTTCTATCGCAACATGATCTATGTTGGCGTACTCTTGGGAGTTCTCTTCAAGTTGCCAGCCATTGCCCGAGCAACCTCATCGGGAGAGCCAGCAACCCTGGAAGGAGATCTGGGAGACGAGCATGGCGGGAAGCAGAAGACAGCTCCCGCGTTTGTCCGACGATATGTTCCTCTCCCCTCAGCCGAACCGGTATCTACGCCGCTGCTTCAGTACATTGACCCAGGGAGTAGCAGCAGGTGGGAGTCAATATGAATATCCTCGTCGTCGCTCATTCTCTTCCTGGTCCGACCTGGGGCGCGGGACTGCGCAACTTTCACTTGTTGCGCGCGCTTGCGCGCCAGCATTCCGTCTCGCTGCTGGCGCTGGTGGGAGAGCATGAGCAGACAAGAACAACGGCTTCCCATCTTCTACCCTACACTCATTCTATTCGCCAAGTGGAAGTGCCGGCGAGCGGACCGAAGCGTCTCACTCAGATTCGCACGCTTGCCAGCGGACGCTCGTACTACCTAGCAGCCACCTCGCTGCCGGCTGCGCAAGCGGCCCTGGATGAAGAGATACATCTCCATCACTTCGATGCCATTCTCTTTGAGAGTCTGGTTGTTGCAGGCTACCATGTGCCGCGCTCGGTCCGTATCATCCTCGACGAGCATAACATCGAGCATGAGGTGCTCAGGCGCATGTATCAAGGCACATCAGGTCTGGCTCGCCGTAGCTTCAGCTGGGTCGAATACCGGCGCGTGAAGCCTCTCGAGCTCGACTGGTGCCAGAGGGCTGATCTCGTTTTGCTGACTAGCGAACGTGACCAAGCGACGCTGCACACTTTGCTTCCCGAGAAACGCACCGCGGTGGTTCCCAATGGCGTCGATATACAGTCCTTCTCGCAGGAGGCCTGGGCCGAGACTGAGGTGCCTGGCCGGATCATCTTCACCGCTGCATTCGATTACTTTCCCAATGTCCAGGGTGCGCTCTACTTCGCCGAGCGTTGCTGGCCGCTTGTCAAACGAGCTATGCCGGCGGCTACCTGGCACTTAGTTGGACGCAACCCCCCGTCTGAGATCAGGCGCCTTGCTTCCCTGCCTGGTGTCAAAGTTACCGGTAGTGTGCCGGATGTGCAGCCATATCTTGCCGCCGCTCAGGTTGCGGTAGTCCCACTATTGACCGGCGGAGGCACTCGATTGAAGATCCTGGAAGCGCTCGCCATGCAACGTGCAGTTGTCTCGACTACACTTGGCTGTGAAGGAATCTCCTGTGTTCCCGAAAAGCATCTACTCACCGCCGATGATGCGACCCTCTTTGCGCAAGCGGTGGTAGCGCTTCTGGGCAACGAAGCACGCCGCTCCAGCCTGGGTCAGGCCGGCCGTGAGCTGGTCGAAAAATTCTATAGCTGGGATTACTGCGGCAGCCAGCTGCTGGCCGCTCTTGGCGAAGCTACTAGAAAGGAGTGGCACCTATGAGCTCTCTTATCGCTTTCAACCTCGCAGATACCCTGCGAACTCTGCTTCTCGTCCTTGAGATTGCTATTGCCATTCCTTTGTCGTATCTCGTAGTGCTCTCAGTGGGAGCGATAGCGGCCTCTATGGCCTTTGGACGACATAGACAGACAACCGAGCCGGCGAGCGATGCGGCCAGTGCGTTTGCCATACTGGTGCCCGCTCATGATGAAGAATTATTGATCGGCAAAACACTGGCGAGTCTCGATCGACTTGAGTATCCAGCCGATCGCCGCTCAGTGTATGTCATCGCCGACAACTGTACCGACCGTACCGCTTCGATTGCTAGAGCAGCTGGGGCAGACGTATACGAGCGAACTGATACCGCCAATCGTGGGAAAGGCTATGCGTTGGCCTGGGCTTTCAGCCGATTGCTGGCGGAAAGCACCCGGTATGACGCCTATGTCGTCATAGATGCCGATACCGTGGTTGATCCCTTGCTGCTGCAGGCACTGGAGAAGGGCTTGAGACATGGCAAGCAGGCGCTGCAGTCCCACAATACCGTCCTCAACGTCTCTGACTCGCCCACTACCGCATTACGCTGGCTGGCGCTCACATTAATGAACTATGTGCGTCCGCTGGGACGAAATCGCATTGGAGGTTCCTCCACTTTGACCGGCAACGGCATGTGTCTCACGTCTGACATGCTGATTCGCCATCCCTGGCGTGCTTTCGGGCTGGCCGAAGATTATCAGTACTACCTGAGTGTAGTGCAAAGCGGGGAGCGAATATGGTTTGTTCCCGGCGCCAAAGTATACTCGGTCATGCCTACGACTGTGCGCCAGCTTCAGTCACAGGATATTCGCTGGGAAACGCTGTCTCCCGAGTCCAGTAGGCGGCAACGGCGAGTGGCATGGGATCTTTTGGCGCAAGGTATCCACCACCACGACCCGGTGCGTCTGGACGCGTGTGCCGAGCTGCTTACACCGCCGCTCTCCGTATTGGTGGGGGGAACGTTTCTTGTACTGCTGGCCTCGCTCGCACTAGCCGGCTGGTGGCAGGTCATTTTGTCGGTATTCTTGGTGTTAGCCCTACTCACCTATGTGAGCTCGGCGTTGGTGCTGCTGCGACCACCCAAAGAGGTGTACACGGCGTTGGTGCATGCGCCTGCTTACGTATTGCGGAAGCTCTGGATCTATTTTGTCCTACGGCGCCTGCGCAAAAACACCACTACCTGGGTTCGTACCCCACGAGCTGCTTCGGCGGGCACAAAGAACAAGTCATAAGAGTAACGGTAGATGAAAATCAGCAAGTACGTAAGCAACTGGTCAAGTTGCTTACTTCACAGACAAGAATTATCAATGTACCTGTGAGGACCACAGAATGAGGACGACGATATGAAGGATTTACGACTCGCTGCTGTCGGCTACGACTATTACCCATGTGTGCCCCGGATTCTGCGCATGGCGGAGGCTGCTGCGGACGCGGGGCATGAGATGCATGTCATTTGCTTGCGGGACAGAGGGGAAAAGGGGCATGAGGTCCACAATGGCGTTATCGTACATCGTCTGCCTCTGAGCCGCAGCTTCGAGGGCACGATTCTACATACACTACTTGGCTGGGCCAAATTTCTGCTGGGTGCCGGTATAATGCTCACCTGGCAACAACTTCGCCGGCCCTACCAAGTCATAATAGTGCACAACATGCCCGACTTCCTCGTCTTGGCCGCTCTACCATCCCGTCTGCTGGGAGCGAAGGTAGTGCTCGACGTCGAGGATGTCAGCCCCGAGTTGATGGCTGCCAAATCCGGACCGCGTCTGCGTGACCTGCTCTTTCGAGTTGCCGCTCTGCAGGAGCAAATCTCCATTGCCCTTGTCGATAGAGTCGTCACCACCGGATGGCTGTTTCATGGACGCCTCCAAGCCCGTGGTGTCCCTTCCCAAAAGATCCAGGTAGTTCTGAACAGCGCCGATCCGCGCCTGTTCCCCAGCAGTCGGCGCTGTCCACCACCCTCGTGGAGCCCAGGCTACGATGGCCCGTTTACTATCACCTACTACGGCACGATTGCAGAGCGGAACGGTCTGGATACTGCGGTACGGGCGCTGGCTCTGGCATTGCCCCGAGCCCCGCGTCTCCGGCTGGACATTATGGGACACGGTGAACACCTGCCGAGGGTAAAAGCTCTGGTAGAGGAGTTTGGTATCGGCAAGCATGTTACCTTTAAAAACCCTTG
This sequence comes from uncultured Chloroflexia bacterium, assembly GCA_963810535.1. Taxonomy (GTDB): domain Bacteria; phylum Chloroflexota; class Ktedonobacteria; order Ktedonobacterales; family JADMIN01; genus JAJPKE01. The sequence goes on along the minus strand of CAWENW010000014.1, from coordinate 230,595 downwards.
TCGTATCGAGGAGATCGTGGATTTCGTGCTGCATGGAGACGCCGGCATAATACCCTATCACCGGGATGGCTTTGCTGAGCTGGTATTGCCGACTAAAGCCTATGAGCTGGCCTGGATGCAGCGCCCCATAATCGCAGCCGACACCCCCGCGATTCGTTCGATGTTCAGGCCTGGCGCCACTCTTTTGTGTGATCCGGCCAATCCGGAAAGTTTCGCCGACGCCCTGGTACAGCTCTACGAGCATCCTGAGTTGCAGCGGCAAATGGTGGAGAAAGCGACCAGTGATTATGCACCATTCCGCTGGGAGCGAGAGCGCGCCAAATATCAAGCATTTGTGGCTTCGCTGTGCGAAAATCCAGCGAAGCCAGTCACTAACGCCGGTTAGGCATTTGGGGTAGGGAGATTGCATGTGTCTAGAGTAGCGGAGCCGTCTGATTCGTCGTTTCAGCCGCCATACTATGTGCATCCTACCGCCGAGGTTTCAGACTTAGCGCGCATAGGAGCAGGATCCCGTATTTGGAGCCACGCCCAAATACGGGAGCACGCCAGCGTCGGAGAGCAGTGTAACATCGGCAAGGGTGTCTATATCGACACTCATGTTCGAGTAGGTTCACGGGTGAAGATAGAGAACTATTCCTCGGTCTTCGAAGGAGTAACACTGGAAGATGGTGTTTTTGTTGGACCGCATGTTTGCTTTACGAATGATCTGTTTCCCCGGTCTATTACGCTTGATGGAGAGCTCAAATCCGCGGAAGACTGGCAAATCGTCCCAACGCTAGTCGAATATGGCGCTTCTATTGGAGGAGGGTCGGTCATACGCTGTGGCAACTCGATTGGCCGATTCGCCCTGGTGGGGGCCGGATCGGTAGTTACCCACGACATCCAACCTCATGCGCTGGTATTTGGCAACCCCGCTCGTCTTCACGGCTATGTCTGTCGCTGTGCTCATCCGCTCACACAGATCCACCAGGATGCAGCTCACCGCTTGGTCGGATGGTGCGGTAGCTGCGAGCAGGACTGCGTACTACCTGCCATTGCAAGTTCGGTAAGCGAGGACGAGTAAATGAATCTGGTGGCATTTTCCATCCGAACCAAGGGGCCACACAACTTTGTGCGCCGATTATGGACGGTGTTTGCCCGCTTTGGTTTCTCGGATGCTCGAAGCCGGCGCACTTTGTTCTCTATCCTGGCTACTATGCACAAATACGGCGGTAATCCTACGTTCTTTATCCCCGCGGTGGTTCTTAGACGGCATCCAGAGTTAATCAACGAGGTCGCCATTTGTGGTGCCGAGATCAGTACACATGGCTACGTTCACAATGACTATCGCACCCTGAGCGGCGCTAGCCAGCATCGTCAGACAGAGCAGGCGCTCGACGTGTTTCGCACGGCGGGGGTTTCCTCTCAGGGATTCCGCAATCCCTACCTGGGCTGGACCGAGGACGCGGTTCGCTCCTTCGAGGAGCTTGGCTTCGGCTATGATAGCAATGAAGCGATTATTCACGATGTCCTGGATCTGTCGAGTCTGAGTCCCACACTTCGCACCGGCTTCCTGCGATCGTTGTCTCTGTTTCAAGCGATTCATCCAAGCGCGTACACACTGCGGCCCCATTTCGAAGGCGAGCTGGTGCGTATTCCTACCAGTATTCCGGATGATGAAATGCTCTACGACCGCTTGCGTATCACTGATCAGGTAACGCTGGGTAATCTCTGGTGCGAGGTGATGAGCAGGGTGTCTGGGCTTGGTGGTATCTATACCCTCAATCTTCACCCAGAGCGAGGTGTGCTGTGCAAGCCTGCGCTCGATAGTCTGCTTACCTTTTCGCAACGCCAGGAGCTTCCCGTCTGGCTGGCCACGTTGCACGAGATCGAGATCTGGTGGCGAGAGCATCGAGAATTCAAGTTTTCAATAGAGTCGCATGGTGAAGGCAGCTGGCACGTCCAGGCTACCTGTACTCCGCGGGCGACTATTCTCGCACGCCACGTGCGTTGTGACACCGGGCTCGTGAGCTGGACGGGGCCCGACCAGATCATCGCTTCACGTCGATTCACCATTGAGTCCGCGCAGTTCCCCGGTATCGCGCTCTCGCACCGTACCCACCCTGATGTTGAGCTCTTCCTGCAAGAACATGGCTATCCAGCGGCACGAGCTGAGCCGGAGGCGGCGTCGCGCTACTCACTCTTTCTCGATCAGCCGGATGGCCTGGGGTCGGTTCGTTCAGAACAGATAGAGAAGCGAAGCGCACTACTTGCCAAGCTTGAGAACCTACAGAGGCCTCTTATGCGTTTCGGCGTCTGGCCTCAAGGAGCACACGCCGCGTTGGCCATCACCGGCGACATTGACTCCATTACCGTACAGGACTTCTTCCTACGTATTTTCGAGGCTCGCCGCTACACATGAGTAGGCCAGCGCCCGGCCTGCTTCCGCTACTCGAGTTACGAATTTTCACCTGGTTGAACCTATCGAGCTTACCAAACGAATACCGCGCCCTCCGATAATTTGGCAGATTGCTGTTCTTATCTAGAGCATGGAGATTGTTTCAATCGTCGCCGACCTTGATTGCTCAAGATTATGCGCGAGAGCGTTCGGACTGGGGTGAGGCTTGATGTCGATGCGGTCACTTCTCCGCCGGCTGGAGCACGCGAGTAAGTCTACTCGCGTGCTTTTTTGTTGTCTTGTGTTACTTGCCTTACAGGCAGGCGCAGTAGCGTTCTTTCCTCGAGCGGCGATCTGGTCACTCCCAGTGGCCAATGCGGATGGGCAGAATGCGATTCAGATCGAGAATACCTATCCCGGGGATTCTAACTGGGACGACTTCTCGGCCAATCTTAATCAGCAAGAGCTGTCGGGCTATGGGTCGCAGATCAGCATAGATAGAGGTCAATCTATCAGCTTTTTCGTCACGACTACCGCACCCAGCTTCACTATCGACATCTACCGAGTGGGTTGGTATTCGGGCACCGGTGCCCGTCACATGCTGTCCATGGGCACCTTCCAAGGTGTGCAGCAGCCGGCATGTCCGATCGACAGCACGACGGGCATGGTTAGTTGCACCAACTGGTCCAAAACTACGACACTCAACGTGCCCAACACGTGGACAACCGGTGTCTACCTCGCCAAGCTATCGGCTTCAGACGGCAACAAGAGCTTCATCATCTTCATCGTGCGTGATGACGGCGGCCATGAAGCGCTGGTGTTCCAGTCGAGCGTGACCACCTATCAGGCCTACAATACCTACGGCGGTACCAGCCTCTACAACAATCTCACCGATGGGTCGGTGTATTCGGCCGCTCACGCCGTCAAGGTCTCGTTCGATCGACCATTCAATCCGGGAGACGGAAACGGAGCCGGGCAGTTTTTCTCCTATGAGTATCCCTTCATTCGGTGGGCGGAGAAGCAAGGTTTCGATATTACCTACACTACCGACGTTGATACCGATACCGGCGTCAATCCCCTCACCAATCACAAGGCATTCATTTCTGTCGGCCATGACGAGTACTGGTCGATGGGTATGCGCAACAACGTGCAGGCGGCGATTAACGCAGGCGTAAACGTCGCTTTCTTTAGCGCCGATACCTGTTACTGGCAGATTCGTTTCGAGCCTGATGCTCAGGGCGTTCCCAACCGGGTGCAAGTCGGCTACAAAGATTTCGCCGATTTCGGACCTTCCCCAGGCCCGGATCCCATGCTCGGAGTCAATAATAGTCTCGTCACCACCTACTGGCGTGATCCGGTAGTCAACCAGCCGGAAAACGGCCTCCTCGGAGTGATGTATGAGGACTCGGATCAGAATCCCACATCCACGTATGTGGTCGAGAACGCATCAAACTGGGTGTATGCCAACACCGGGTTTGTAGATGGCTCGACGGTTCCCGGTATCGTCGGCTATGAATATGATCGGGTCTGGAACAACGGCGCCACTCCCGCGGGTCTTGTGGTACTCGCCAATTCGCCGGTGGTGGGAATCGCCTCTGACGACGGCGGTGGCGTCGGTGACTCGGTGTCCAACTCGAGCATCTATACGGCTCCCAGCGGCGCCATGGTCTTTGCCTCGGGTACTATTGAATGGAGTTGGGGTCTCGACAACTGGCCGAACCGCAGCTATGCGAATGCTGGAATCCAGCAGACCACCGCCAACATACTGTACAAGTTTACCGGCAGCACGCCGCCTCCACCGCCGCCGCCCCTACCGTCCGGCACGTATCTTTCTGACAACTTCGAATCGGGTAATCTCACCCAGTGGAGCGGACCTTGGGGTACTGGCACAGCCAGCGCTGAATCCAGTGTGGTAAATGACGGCTCGTATGCCGCGGCGATCTCCAACTCCAGTGGGCAATACACCAATCTCTACCAGCCTCTGGCTGATGGCCCCGAATCGCTGACGTATACTCGGCTGTATTTCCAGGTAGCTGCTCCCGGGGCAACTACGACCCTTGCCCAGGGGTCGAACACGAATAACACTACCGATTGGGTAGTAGACTATGACGCCAACCGTAACGGAATTGACGCCTACTTCTGGAATAGCGCCGGTACACGCTATGACCTTTACAGCGCTACTAATGTGGTCGCGCCGGGCGCATGGTACGGAATTGAAATTGAGGACAATGAGCAGAGTAGCGGGGTAGGCGAGATCTGGTTGAATGGCTCACCCATCCTCCAGTTGAATACTGACCTCTCAACCAGCGCGCCCTTTAGTACGCTTACGCTTCACAACGACGCGGCCGGCACTGTCTATTACGATGACGTGATTGTGAGCAATGCCTATAACGGTCCGGTCGGAGGAAGCTATCCAGGTCCTGCCGCAACGCTCAACCCAGCCAGCCTGACGTTTGCCAATCAAAACGTCCATACCAGCAGCGCGTCGCAGGCGGTAACTCTGTCCAATAGCGGAACCGCCCCTATGACGGTCAACAATATCAGCGTTTCTGGCACCAACTCAGGTGATTTCGCCGAGACCAACAACTGCCCGTCATCTCTGGCGGTAAATAGCTCATGCGTGATCAACGTCACCTTCTCTCCGATCGGCTCAGGCAGTCGCTCGGCGACATTGTCATTCAGCGATAGCGCGCCCGGCGGCCAGCAGAGCGTACCGCTCAGCGGTACCGGTGTGTTTCCGCCGCCGCCAGCGAACGGTATCTACTTCGCGGACGGCTTTGAGAATGGACTCGGCTCGTGGAGCAGCCCTGTGGGCACCGGCCAGGTGGGTGTCGAATCAACGGTGGTAAACAGCGGAAGTGGCGCGCTGGCGCTAACCAACAGCGGCAGTCAGAACATAGGCATCACCGCTGCGCTGATTGGTGGAGGAGAGACGCTGACGTATACGCGCTTCTACTTCCGTATAGCCAGCCCGGCCAGCTCCACCACGACTCTGGCCGAGGGGCTTGACCAGAGCGGCAATCTGCTCTGGGTGGTCGACTATGATGTCGCACGCCATGGGATAGATGCCTACTTCTGGAATGGTGCCCGCACTCGTTATGACCTCTACAGCGCTACTAACGCGGTGTCTCCCGACACCTGGTACGGGCTGGAGGTCGAGGATAATGAACAAAGCACCGGGCATGCGGAGCTGTGGTTGAACGGCACCTCCCTCGCTCATGTGGACGGGGATCTCTCGGTGAATGCCGGATATGCCCAACTGGAGTTAGTCAACTACGTCGCTGGCTCGATCTATCTTGACGACGTCATAGTCGATGACCAGTACAACGGCACAACCGGCGGCGGCAGTTCCGTTTCCGGCGCAACACTGAGTCCCACCAGTGTAACGTTTGCGACTCAGACTGTCGGGTCGACCAGTCCTACCCACACTATCGTACTGACCAATACTGGTACCGCGACGCTCACCGTCGCTGGTGCCGCGCTCGGCGGACCCAATGGGGAAGAATTCGCCAAGACCGGCGACACCTGCTCTGCGGCTAGTGTGGCGCCAGGCGCTACCTGCACCTTCGCCGTCACCTTTACGCCGACTGCCGCCGGAGCGGCGAGCGCCACTCTCACCGTCAACGACAACGCTCCAGGCGGTAGCCAGACAGTAGCGCTCTCCGGTACCGGTGTGGCGACGCCCCCCCCACCGCCACCAAACGGCACCTACCTTTCCGACGGTTTCGAGAGCGGCGACCTAAGCTTGTGGAACACGCCCAGCGGCTCCGGCCAGGCAAGCGTGGAGACGTCGGTTGTGCACTCAGGATCAGACGCACTAGCTCTGACCAACGCCAACAATCAGGAAAGCGTCGCACTCTCCAGTAGTCTCACTGGTGGCGCCGAGGCGTTGACGTACACCAGCTTTGCCTTCCGGATCGCCGGGCCAACTGCTCAAACAACCGAGATCGCTGCAGGCACCGATACGAGCGGTGATCTCATGTGGGTTATGTTCTACGACAGTGCCCGGCAAGGCTTGGACGTCTACGCCTGGAACGGTAATCGTACCCGCTATGATCTCTACAGCAACGTAGACGCCATAGCAGTAGATACCTGGTACACGGTGGAACTGGAGATGAATGAATCAACCTCGGGTCATGCCGAAGTGTGGCTGAATGGCGTGTCAATTGCCAGCGCTGATGGCGATCTCTCCACCAATAATGCGTACGCTCAGCTGACTCTTATGAACCAGGTCAGTGGAACACTGTACTTCGACGATGCAAAAGTCGCCAACACCAAGTAGAGTCCGACACTTCGTGAAGCGGTAGAACAGGTTACAGGGGGCCCTTGTAGCCACTAAGATCAGCCGTGATAGCTGAGAACGAGTGAAGGTTACATAACACCATCTGAACCTAAAGCCACGAGACTGCAAGAAGTACTAAGGTCAAACTGGCACTACATAATGTGACGCTACATCGTCATGAGCAGTTCTGGCTGCTCAAACCTAGATGGGGTTTCAAGACGGCAAACCACAAAGCGTTCATAGCCACCGCCCCGGCACTGCTTGGATGCAAACCGTCCGGCCCTATATATTCGGGGTGATCTTTGAAGAGCGTATAAAAGTCAGGGCCGGCAATGAGATGACTTTCGGAGGTGATCTCATCGATAGCCTGATTCAACTGTTGAATCTCACTTGCTAGCCCAGGACGGTTCTGATAGGTGGAATACGGAATTTGAGCAATTACTGGAATGTCGCCATGCGCCAGGATTGCCTGTACCACGACTCCAAGATTGGCACGAAATATCTCCGGGGTGGTCCCGTCAAGCGCATCATTGCTTCCCCACCCGAGCAGCCAGTAATGCATATTGGGAGAAAGGTTCAGCCACTGGGTTATGTCTTGCGCAGCTCCTGATGAGTTCCATCCACCGAATCCGCCATCGATCATGAGTGGGTACCGCGCGGTATCGCAAGCGGCAAGATCATTGGCAAACGATGGTACCGTGCCGGTATCGCGCAGATACGCGATACCGGTAATCGAATCACCGGAGAAAAAGAAGCTGTCGGTACCCAGCTTGCCAGCGTCAAAGACCTCCAGCTCGTCTATTCGGATATACGGCTGGCTTGCATGGGGCTCCGCCGCCAACATCGTCATCTTCACCCACGACATTCCCGCGAATCCGAATTCGACTTCACGGGCACGTGCCTGGTTGTTTCGAACTGAGACTACAGTATGCCAGGAGCCGTCGCTGCCGTTGGTGCTATTGGCCGACACCGAGATGTTGTAGTTCATCGGAGCAAGTCCAGTATCGTCGACATAGTCAAATGAGTAATCGCTATACCAGGTAAGCGCTAATTTACTCGCCTTGGTTGGTATGGGTAGCGCGCACCAGCCGGGCAAAGTATTATCAGCCAGCTCCCAGAAGCCCCAGTTGCCGAATTTTCCGTCGGTAAGTGCTTGGGGTTCGCCCGGGCCTATATCGTTGGGTGAGCACACTGTCCTGCTATTCTGTGACAGCAGCACAGCGGTAGAGGAGATGGCGGTACCTGCGGGCACAGCGGGTGCCGGTGCGCCGGTTGCGCCGGTAGGGCGGTATGCTTTGATGAGCGAAGCAAGCGTATAGAATTGGGGCTTAGCTTGATCATTTTCCACATTGAACATATCGAGCAGTCCATAGCCGCTATAGCTGGCAGCATCAAACTGGCACGCAAATGCCACACCACTGGAGATCATGGATTTGATAGCGGCGGTGGTAAACTTCGTGATGAAGCTGGCATTATTACCATAGGCCGGTGGGGGGTTACCAGGCTCATAGTTCCACTCGGTAATTCCAACCGGTAACTCTCGGCCAAGAATCTTCTTGACGAGTCTGCGTACTCCAAGGGCCACCAGACCGTAACTGCTTGCTTTGGCAAGGCAGGAAGACTCACTATCGTGATAACAAGGATAGTAGTGAAAGCTAATTGCATCCGGGAGTATACCTGAGGCATTGACTCCCTCCAGAAACTGCTGCAGAAAATTGCCTTCGCCCGTATCGGTCGAGGTAACTGGTCCAATGAACTGGGCTTTCGGATTGATACGTCGCAGAAGTGGAATAGTCGAATTCCACGCGGAGAGGTAGCTAGCCGGCGACACATTATGATAATCGGGTTCATTACCGAACTCGTACATACGGCAACGACTGCCCAGATAAGCAACAACATGCTTATTGAAGCTGGTATCGTTGATATTGGTCAGAACCGCGAGGCAGCTCGCTCCAATGTGCTCTATGGTGTCTACGCGCGATTCTATAGTTGAATCAGCTGCCTTATCCGGAATGAACGTGCGTACCAATGTGAAACCAGCGCTGTGCAACATGTCCTGTATCGCTGCCTGATTCTCGAGGTTATTGGTAGACCATTCGTAGGTATCGTTGGTACCGAAGAGGAGTGACGAGGCGTTTTGATTCCAAAGTGTGGCATTCGGCAGGCTTGCGAGCGGCGGAACGCTCGAAACCGTTGGGAGTGATTGTGACGACGCGACAATCCATCCACCAGCTAATCCCAGAAGTATCACAAGCGCCGCAGAGGCGAGGACAACCCATCGCCATGTGGATTGTCGCATCACATGAAGGAGATGCATGCTACCCGCTCCTTAGCCAAGATGCTTGTAAACTACGCCCCCAAGCGCCGATGCCACTGGTAACGGCAGCTGTTTCCAGCATGCGGTGAGCAGGTGGTACTTACGGCTATGCTCGGAAGTGGAAGCCAGGCCTGCTACGCGCGGTGAGTAGTAATAGGGAAGAGGCTCGGCAAACGCTCCCCATTTACGCTTGAACTCCATTAGGCCATGGTTGTCGCGTGCGGTTCTACCCATATCAAAAAAGCGATAACCATGAGCGATAGCCCAGGAAATCGACTCCCACATCAGCAGGTCATTCGGCGCTAGATGCAGATACCGCTCTATCGAGGCGCCATAGGCGTAGCGCACTGTATCGCCGCTGGCAAACAGCACCATGCCCGCTATCGTAATTCCGTCGTGCTCAGCCAACAAGACCTGTACGGTGCCGTCGGAGGCAAATCGATCCCATAGTCCGACGAAAAACTTGCGCGGCTGTGCTGGCATGCCGTGCTTTCCGGTTCGTGTGCCTACATGGAGGCGATGATACAGTATCACATCCCCACTGCTCTCGGCATAGCGGATAGTCACGCCCAGCTTCCGGGATTTGCGCACCTGGCGCTGCGCCGGCTTTTGCACACTTCTCCAAATCGAATTCTCGCCACCTTCAAGCGACAGACGCCAACGAACATAGAGCTGCGCATCCACGAAATCACTCCGGCCGCTTAATACCGGAGAGACGCCGGTACGCAACTCTACATAGCCGGCTCGGTGTTGCCGCCCGACTTCCAGGACATCATCCAGCAGTTGGTTGGCAGAGTCACCGGAGCTGGCGACCGGAAGGGGGCAAATATCAGAGAACGGAAGTGACACCACTCGCCTTCCGGTCAGCGGACTACTCAGCGTACAGACCGGTAGAAAGCCAGGAGGCCGCCCATTGGCACCGGTGAGTTTGAGTCGGATCACTCGGTAACCGTACACTGTCTGAATCAAATCCAGCCAGCGCTCGTCGGCGAAAAATTCGTCGCCCGATCCTGACTCGGGTGGGATCATGGAGTTGGGTTCGTGGACTAGAGCCTCCACAGCAGCCTCCGAGAACGAGCTCCCTCAGAGAGCGTACTTTGATGAATTTAGGCGATTTGCGGGACGAGGAGGGACTCCTGGGCGGCAGCCAGGATCTTCACCACTTCGAGCCCGGACCTCCCGTTGGCACGCGGCGGCTCGCCGGTTCGGATGGCGTGGGCAAAGTCTTCGCATTCCAGTCTCAGCGGCTCTATCCACTCGATATGCGGTATGGTAATGGCTCCGTGGCGATACGAGACGATCGGGTCGACACCAATGTCGGCGCCCTTATTGAAGACCTTGAGCATCTCGGCTGGATTGGTATCGTCATAGATGGCCATGCGTTTGTCGCCGATGACCGTGACCCGGCGCACTTTCGCCGGGTGCAGCCAGCTGACATGAATATGTGCCGTCGTGCCGGTATCGTATTCCAAATTGATGTGGGCCACGTCGTAAATAGAAGGATGGAGATGGGCGTACGCATGGGCCTGAACCCGGGTGGGCGAGCGGCCAAGTAGCGCCAGTAAGATAGAGGCATCATGGGGGGCCAGATCCCAGATGACGTCGATGTCACTGCGGAAAAGTCCCAGATTGAGCCGCTCGACTTCCACGCAATAGATATTTCCCAGCTCACCGTCCTGGATCAACTGGCGCAGCTGAGTGACCGCGGGACTGTATTCAAACGTGTGACCCACCATGAGCGTCAGCCGCTGTTCCTCGGCCAGAAGGGTGAGGTCCTCCGCCTCGGCCACGCTGGCGGTCAGCGGCTTCTCTACCAGGAGGTGTTTGCCGTGCATCAGCGCCTTGCGCGCAAGCTCATAGTGCGTCGCCACCGGCGTGGCAATGGCAATGGCATCGACATTCGAGCTGAAAATATCTTCGACCCGTGTCGTGGTCTTGAGCCAGGGGCGCTCTGCCTTGACTTTGGCCAGGCTCATGGGGTTCACGTCGGCGACGATCTCCAGGGACGCCTGGGGCAACGATTCGAGGTTACGCGCCAGCTTAGGTCCCCAGTAACCCCATCCGATCAATCCAAAACGTACATGCTGCATCATGGATATGTACTCTCTTCAGCCTTCAGCTATCTCCAGCTATCCGCGCACGCCAGCCAGGGGGACCGTTGACAGTATCGTGTCGGCGACCCGCTCGATTTGCTCCTCAGTTAATTCCGCATACATCGGTCAAGCCACTCACTCCTTGTGCCACAAACATGCGTGACGGCGCACTGGGGGAGGCACCCAGGCGCCTACGCATTTGTTGTGCTGTTACTAGGCTATCCCAGCCCTGTGTGCCTGATGGTGATTGCAGTTGTGCGATTGAGGTTACCTAGGACGCGCGCCGTGCAGGAATATCACAGCTGCCCTGGACATGGTCGTGCCGCGCTGGAGGTGCCTATGAAGGGCTCATTTTACTAGAACTAAGAGACTGTATCCTCCCAACACGCGTACAGCTAGATCTTTACGTAGGGAAAAAAATAGAACTCTTGGCGGTATAAGAACTTTCTTTAGTAAAGTGTTAGCCAGGCCAATTGAGCGAGGAGCGTAAAAGTAGTCAATCACCTCGTAACCAACATCTTTGAGCATTGCCATAGCAGTGTTTTTGGTAAAGTAATGGATGTGCCCATATGCTTGACGAGCATTGAGTAAACCATTGGAACGGAGGATTGACTGTACCGAAACGTCAAGCGGTAAGTGAATAATTTTATACTGGCTCTTAGCCTTTAAGCTTCGCAAGAAATTAAAGTAATCTTCTACATGTTCAACTACATCCAAAACAAGAATAAGATCGAAAAAGGCATCTTCCGCGTTAATATCGCTCAGCTTAAAATGTAGCCGGTCGTTTGCCCTACTCTGCGAAAGCTCAAATGCTTGTGGAGAGATATCATATCCCATGAATGTACACATGGGATCCAGTCTCTGCTGCAATTGCTTCAAGACTTCGCCAGCGCCACATCCAACTTCACAAATTGTCTTAGGATTGAGACTATTTCTTGCCAGTATCTTCATGATTTGTTTTGCCTTCCATGGAGATTCTTCAACATGCCAGGTTGGGTTCTTTTTCAGATACTCGCCAGTTATGTATAATTCTTCTAAACTCATTTTCTCTCTCCTACCGCAAGAAATACATCGTGATCCTCTTAAAGTGATGTTTGGATGCGGAAGAACCCCCCCACCTTGTGGACAGTACGACGCGTGCATAGTAATAAGATGCGCGTGCGGATTGCGAGTCAGTTTCACCTTCCAGCTTGGGTAGATAAATAAATACACAGATAGAAGCGCAGCAGCGCCACCAGTCGGACCTGGTGCTGGAGTCCGTCTTCGCCAGCCAGCCGTTTTACCTCAGCTCTGTCTGATTACGCGTAACCAGATACATCCGCGGTGGGTTCATAGCCAGGGGCGGGAATCTCGCACGATTATGCTCCGTGGGGCCAGCAAGTATCGTGTGTCAAGGTGGTGTCCATACACGTGTCCGCAGCCATATTATGGATTCTTCACCTTAATAAGCATCTTATCAACACTTCCCAGTGATATTTTGATTATGAGCAAGGGTCCAGTCGAGAACAAAGACAGCGGTATGGATAATAACGACGGCATACGCAGCTGGTTGAAAGGCAGGCGGTTGAAGTGAAACGTGACACGACCATTGTCGTCGGGGCCGGGCCATACGGACTTTCGGTGACAGCTCATCTGAAGAAAAAAGGTGTTTCAACACAAACCTTTGGCAAACCAATGGAACTCTGGCAGGGCATGCCATCGGGCCTGTGCTTGAAATCAATCTGGACAGCCTCCTCAATCTCCAGTCCGGATAGCGGCTATACTATTGATAGTTACTACTCAATGATGCACCTTACACGTCAGGAGCCAATTCCTCTTGCAAATTTTCTCAATTATGCGCTCTGGTTTCAGCAGCAAAATGTGCCCGATCTTGATACAACGTATGTCAGCCATCTCGCCGCAGATGGAGATGGATTTCATCTAGATCTCGCCGATGGGCGTTCAGTTGAGGCAGATAAAGTTGTTCTTGCCAGCGGAATTTCTCAATTTGCTTACGTACCAGAGTATGCGCGTGATCTCCCGAGTAACCTGGCTGGCCATACTTCTGCTCATGCCGATCTCTCCGTCTTCAAAGATCGCTCTGTGGTAGTAATCGGCAATGGGCAAAGTGCGCTGGAATATGCAGCCCTGTTAAATGAAAATGGAGCTGCTGTGGAACTGATCGCGCGGGGCTCTTTGAGATGGCACACCAAAGTGTTGTACGAAAAGACTGGCCCTGTCAAGCATATCTTTTACCCGCCTGGAGATGTCGGCCCTCCGGGAATCAACTGGTTAGTCGCCTTCCCAAGGCTTTTTAGCCGCCTACCCGATGGCATCAGAGTTCCCATGAGTAGACGAGCTGTGCTTCCTGGTGGGTCAAAATGGCTGCGCCCACGCATCGAGGGGCAAGTAGGTATTACTGAGGAAACTCAGGTTGTGAAGGCTACTCCTGCTGGCGAGAGGCTCCATCTTGAGCTGGATGATGGTTCAGTGCGAGATATCGATTACCTAATGCTTGGAACGGGTTATCGGCCGGACCTGCGCAAGTTATCATTTCTTGACACAAATCTTGTTCAGCAAATACAGCAAAAGGATGGATATCCGATTCTTGATACATCCTACGAGTCGAGTGTACCGCACTTGTACTTCGCTGGCATTTTGGCAGGACACACCTTTGGCCCGACTTGCCGCTTTGTGTCGGGAACAAAAGCGCTCGCTTGGAACATTTCAAACCGCATCGCTCGTTCCTGATCATACATACTCTCCCTATGGCGTAGCAGACGTCGACGTCTGCTACGCCATAGGGAGATCCCACCGGAGCCATCTCCGCCAGCGACGAACGGACACGCTCAGCATCAAGATGCCATTTGTTCGTGTGCCAGTGGCGGGAGCGGGAGGGAGAACCAGACTCGGATTGTACTCTCCGTCCTGTCCGGCGAACGTGTCTAGCCCGGTGAACTGAGACCGTGTTTGGTAGGGCACAGAGGCGCCAGCATTAGCTACACTCCAGGGCATGACTACCACCTATCCAAGCAATCTCTCCAATGTCGAGTGGGACTGCCTCCAACGGTTCCTGCCGCCTCAGGCACCCCATGGGAGACTCCACCGGCATTCCCTCCGCTCGGGCTTCGATGCGCTCTTATATGTGCTGCATACAGGCTGCCCTTGGCGCTATTTGCCGAGCAATTTCCCTCCATGGCAAACCGTGTACTATCATTGGCGGCAATTCTGCCGCAGGGGCCTCTGGACCCTTCTCTACCGGGGGGCGGGAGGCCGAGCGTCGGCGCGTCGGCCGAGATCCGGACCCAAGTGCGGCCATCATGGATGCCCAATCGGTAAAGACTGTCGAAGAATCCGGACGTATCCGTGGCTACGACGCCCACAAATGTGTCAAAATAGTCTGTACGCAAATGACAAAAACGCACGTGCTCGCTGGCGGGCGTCGTCGGGATCACATAGCGGATCTCGACATCATCGTTTGTGACGACCACCCGGTCGATGAGCAATTCGACCAGTTGGCGCTTCTGCTCGAACGTGGTGTGCTCGAGACCGCCTTGGAGGCGCTGGCACAACGCTTCGACCGACTGCGTGAGGCCAGCGAGGTCCCGCTGCCCTTGCGCCTCAGACTCCAGTTGATTCAGCTGGCGCTCCACGCTGTGCACCTGCTGCTGCACGCTCGCCCGACGCCGCTGGTATTCGGCGAGGGGCATGATCCCGTTGAGATAGGCGTCCGTCAGGCGTTCGATGTGGCCGACTAGGTTCTGTGCGGCTCGCCGCAGATGCGTTCGTCGTGCCTGCAGTTCCTGCGGTGCCCACTGGCCTGTCTGGGCGCGCTCCAAGGCCTGCGTAATGCTGCTGGGATGCAGCAGCACCTCGCACAGGTCCTGCCACACCACTTCATCCAATTGCTGCGCTGGGATGAAGCGCGCATGGCACTTCTCGGCGCGGCCCGAGTGGATCGCGTGGGCTTTGCCGCGGCAGAGATAGTAGGCATAGCCGGGCTGGGTGCTGCGCCCCAGGCAGGCCAGGCGACACTGGCCACAGCTGACCAGTGCCCGCAGCAGATAGGGATGCGCCGTGTTATGGCGCCGGGCAAACTGGCGATTGAGCGCCAGTTTCGCTTGCACCTGGTCGAACTGGTCCTGGCTGATCACTGCAGGGATGAGGGCCACGGGGAGCCATTCGGCGGGGACCACCGCCGTGGCGCTTGGGCGCGATCCGACGGGCTGCAACGCCGAGCGACGTATCCGCGCCGGTCGCGTGGTGATGCGTCCAGCGTAGACGTGGCCCGTATACGCTGGATTGGTCAAGATGCCGCGCACACTGCTCGCCTTCCAGCAGACGTTGCCCATGGGCGACGGCAGACCTTGGGCCGTGAGATATTTGGCTACTCCGCCCAAGCTCCCTGCTGTCTGGAGATAGCGGGCGAAGATCTCTCCGACGATGGCCGCCTCGGTCGACTCGACCCAGACGCCCGCCGGATCGCGGGGGTGCTCGAGTCCCAGCCGATAGCCGTAGGGCGCTTTCGTCCAGGGCAGGAGCACGCCCGCTTGCAGCTTGCGCAAGCGTCCTCGCCGCATGCGTTCGGCAATGAGCGTGCGCTCGTACTCGGCGACGGCGCCACGGATCTGCAGCAGCAGCTGGTCATGGGGATCCTGGCTCATGGGTCGATCCAGAAACGCGACCTGGCAGCCACCCCGCTCCAGCTCCTCAAGGAGCAGCATCTGGTGGACATAGTTGCGCGCCAGGCGGTCCGGGGCCGTCACCAGCACCAGATCCAGCGCCCGCGAGGCGACGGCCGTCTCGCAGCCGATCCAGACCAGGTCGGCGTAACGTGGCGCCGCTGTAGCCGTCGTCACGGAAGACGTGTTCTTCACGGACCTCCCAGCCCTCCTCCTCCACATGGGCAGCCACCTGGGCGCGCAGCCGCTCCACCTGCTGCTCCACGTTTTGCTGTTGGGCCTGTCGCTGGGTTGAGACGCGCACATACAGGGCAACTCGCATCTGGTTCCACCTCCTCTGACGAAAGATCCGTAGCGACCGCGAGGGCCGTCGAGACCAGGGGCACCGCACAGGGATTCGCCGTCGCGGATATCGCCTGGGCGGGCTCACGCGCCGTCGTCCACTCCAGCAGGAGTTGGTAGGCGCGATCCCAGCGTCGTTGCCCGTCTGGATACGGGGTTACCTGGCGACGCGTGCGCCATTGCCGTTTCATGGCCTCCTCCCCGATGAGCATGAACCTGAGCACTCTCACCGGAAAGGTATGTCATACGAGCCTGGGTGGGGAGACGTCGCGGAGTATGCGACCACGTCAACCTCAGACTGACATGCCGCGACAGACAAAATTTGTCATTTGTGATTAGACCATTAAAGGCCGCAAGCGGCATCTGCTCGTAGATACGCTTGGCATCCCGATTTCTTACTCTGTCACCCCGGCACATATGCACGATACGCACGGTGCTCGCAGGCTTCTGGCAGGACTGAAATACTTCGTTCCCAGGCTCAAGACGATCTGGGCTGACCAGGCCTACCGAGGGCAGGAATTGGCCCAATGGTGCTAAATACATGGTGACTGGGAGCTTGTGGTAGTCCAGCGCACGCCAGGAGTTCGCAACTTCAACCTCCAACAAAAAAGGTGGATTGTTGAACGAACATTTTCGTGGATATCCCGAAATCGGCGCATGGCCAAAGATTACGAGCGCAAAGTGCAAACCAGCGAAACGCTCATCGAGGTGGCGATGATTCGACTCCTCGTGTCTCGTGTGGCACGGCCGACGTCATGATGTGTCAAACTCGATGGCGGAGTGTATTTCGGAAGGAAATTACAGCTAACCGTTGCGTAACCGGAAAGCAAGATAGAAGAAGTTGTGTTCCTGTCGCCCATGTTATGATACTCTCGCTCTCCTGAATGGAGGTGTAGCATGAGAAGGAAAGGGGCAGTCAGCCATGACCGAACAGCAGTTTCCCCTCGCCACGTTTTACAAGCCAGGTTGGGAGAACTATCAACACGCCTTTGTCCACACTATCGCACCGCTTTCATCGGAACAACTTTCCCTGCCTGTTGCCCCACAGTACGTGTCTATCGGCGAGCTTCTCGAACATATGCTTGGTGCACGCTACAACTGGTTTTCTAACTGGATGGGAGAAGAAAGCACCACGATGGCCCAGTTTCGCCAGTTGGCGGAAATCGAAGAACCAAAGGCGGCAGACCTGGTAGCCATGTTTGAGCTGAGTTGGCACGTGATTGCTTCTGCCTTAGACCGCTGGACGTCCGCTGATCTGGCACAGCTTATTTCTCCTCCCGCCTCACATCAGGAGTGGCTGCGGAGGAAAGGGATACTTGAAGAAGAACCTCCCCACACCCGGCAGTGGATTGTCTGGCACGTCATGGAACATGAGATCCATCACGGAGGCGAGCTGTCCCTGGCTCTCGGCACGCATGGAGTGGATGGTTTCTATACCTGGTGAACAGCATCCCGCTCTGTGGCATCCACGAGCAGCAGTACAACAGCTTCTGCGGCAGCTCGGATGGGTTGTATTCACGCTCCGCAGCGTACGGCGTCACATTCATGTACGAATCGCCCAGTGCACTCATAGTAACCGCTCGCTCGGAGGTAGCCAAGCGGTTGTTTGGGCTTCTTTGCGATCGAAGAAGCCATCACCAGTGAGCCCTCACCTGGGCAACTCACACATTTCAGGAGGAGCAGTTGCTATGCATGCAGCCGATGACACCGTGACCGAGTCCTCACTCTCTCTGGCAACCGTCTATGGCGGCTGGGACGCCTTCCAGCATGACCTGCTCGAAGCCGTCGCGCCACTCTCACCTGAGCAATGGGCGTTGCCCGTGGCGCCGACGCATTGGTCGATCGAGCGGCTCGTGCAGCACATCGTCGCCGACCGCGCCTGGTGGTTCTACGGGTGGATGAGCGAGGATGGCCCCGACGTGGCTGCCATCGCGCGCTGGGAGGAGGATGGGCAGCCGCAACGATCGGCCACCGAGTTGCTCTCCGGACTGGAGGCCACGTGGGAGATGATCGAGCAGACTCTCGCACGCCGGACTGTGGCCGACCTCGCCTACGCATTCGAGCCGCCGGCCACATTGCCCGAGGCCGAGCGCCAGTTTTGGGGGCAGCGCACGCGGCAGTGGATCATCTGGCATGTCCTGCGTCACGACATCCACCACGGCGGGGAGCTGGCTGTGGGCATGGGTGGCTACGACTTGCCCACCATCTGGCGGTTCTAGCGAGCGTCGCTCATCTCTCCATGGCAAAACTTGCCTTGTCCTCCTCCTAGGGATACGCTACAAACTCCAGTTGCGTGTCCCAGGAGGACTTACCACGCCCAAGTTGCTTTACCCCCGTCCCAGCGTAGGTGCCTTTAGCGCATGCATTCCCGCATTGTAGCCTACCAAACAGTATCGCCTCGCCGCATTGCCAAACACGCTCAATGTCTGTGCCAATTCCGGCTGGCTGAAATGAACGAGCGCTCGGGCTCGAGCCCACCGTTGACAGGCGAGTGACCGACTGGTAGACCCCTCGCCCGTGTCCTGCCGTGGGCGAGCGATGCGGCCAGCTCCTGGGCGAGCTCGTCGGTGGTTGGAGATCGCCTGCCTGCGGCCCTCGATGGCTACAGCCCCTGATCTGGCTGCCGCAACGACCCTACGTGACACCGATGGCCGAGGACCGCGACGTCGGCCGCCCCCTATGGGACGACGCTCTGGCTGACGGCACGGCCCGGAGGCACTGCACACCCAGCTGCAGGAGGTGCCCGTTCAGTTCAATTTGGGGGCGACCCAAGACAAGTAGCCAGATCACATGGCCTCTCATGCGTCAGATCCCGATTTCGCCTGACTTGTCACCCGCCTGCTTCTAGTGCTGTTTGACAGCTAGTATTCCAGTGGTATAGAGTCGACGTAGGGTTATCCTATTCATATAAACGTGTGACCTCTTACGGTTCTCGGGTCGCTGGCTTCCGTATTCCTCCCTGGGAGGCGGCTACTATGGAGCGCTTTATCCAACTACCCTCTGCCGCCGTTACATCCCCAGCCCGCCGTGAAAACTTAGGGCTATCCCGCCGTCAAGTCCTGCAGCTTGCTGGGTTGGTCACAACGGCGGGTCTTGCAGGCCTGCCCTTGAGCGGCTGCGGCTCCAATCTCACCGGCCGCAGCATTCCCGTTCGCCGAGACATCACCACTGCCGCCGCTAAAATGGACATCAAGACGTATGCGCTTGCCATCACAAAGATGAAGCAGCTACCTAGTTCCGACCCACGGAACTGGACGAACCAGGCCATGATTCACCTAGGCCATTGCCGGCACGAGAGTTGGCTCTTCTTTCCATGGCATCGGGCGTATCTGTTCTACTTTGAAGAAATCTGTCGTGAGCTGACCGGCGTTACAACCTTCGCATTGCCGTACTGGAATTGGACAACGAGTCCGCAGGTACCTGCGGTTTTCTGGGACACTTCCTCGCCGCTCTTTCATAGCCCGCGTGGCGCCAGCTCCACGTCGGCAGCGAGTTCCTTGTCCGTCGGCTCAACGGTGGTGAACCAGATGTTAGCTGAGACCAATTTTCTCACTTTCGCTGGAGCCGCGACGACCCTCAACGACCCTTCCCTGTTCGGTCCCGGCTACGGCCTGATCGAAGAGACCCCCCATAACTACATTCACGGTTTCGTCGGTGGCACCATGGACACATTCATGTCGCCATTGGATCCAATCTTTTGGACGCATCACAATAACATTGACCGACTGTGGACCGAATGGTACCTCGTGCTCAACAATAGCCTCCCTTCGATCGACAGTGCTCCAGCATGGTGGAATACTACGTTCACCGACTTCTACGACGCCAAAGGCAAGCCCGTGACTATCGATGTGGAGACGACCGTCCTCATGCCGCTGACAAGCATTAGATTCGGGTAGCGTAATGCTAGCCAGTAGATAAGCAGGTATTCCTATGACCCAACCCACCCCTGGCCCTACCCCCAACCAGCAGCAGCTCAGGAGCGGGGCCGTTATCACCTTGGACACACTCAAACGCTTTCCGAGTGTGGTCAGAGAGGCCAGCGAGGAGCGCGTATCCTACAGCATCCCCGGCACTGAGCACCTCGACCAGCTGCTGGCGCAAGTCGGTGCCAACGAGGCACACCTGGTATTCACATTCAGCAGCGTGGTCATTCCGGCTGACTTTTCAGTGCAGGTCTTCGTGAACGTACCCAATGCCTCTGCGGCTACCCAGGCCACTGCCGGCTTTGTCGGCGCGGTGGCGTTCTTCCAACACCCCGGGCACCCTCCGCCAACTTTCAGGCTGCCACTTACCACTGTGCTCCAGCAGACTTCGGCTCTCGGTGGGACTGAAATCACCGCAACCTTCGTGCCGGTTGCCTTCCCTGGACGGCCCAGCACCCCACACGTTCTCAGCGTCACCGTTAGCCTGGACCTCGTTCTTTCCAAGGTGGAGCCAGTATCATGAGCCGCACCGCCATGACCTGCGCCCTGCTAGTGTGCATGTTGGTGATGACGCTTGCCGGGTGCGAGGGCCGCCCGAACTCAGAACCACTGCCTGCTACTGCAACTTCCAGCCCCGCCGTTGTGGTACTCACCGCAGATCAGCCAACCGCGCGGATACCGCAACCCTGCCTGCCCCGTGCCACCGGCGTCCAGCTAATGGTACGGGCCGTAACAAATCCAGCCGGTCAGGGCCTAGTGCTCGGGCTCGCCGTCGAAGACTCCACCATGGTCGAGGTGGGAAACGTCAGCCTCTACCCAGCCAGCCAGCCAGGCGTTTTTTCTCTCGGGTTGCCCATGTCGGCCGCAGACCTAGTCCATCAAGAGCCGACGGTGCTCATCGTGACCGTCTATCCGGCCCAGTCCGGCACCACGCTGCAACCAGGCGTAAGCCTGAACCTCACCGCCGAGTTTATTCGGCCTTGACGACAGGTTGCCCTACTCACACGAGACAATGGCGGATATCACGGGCATCGAGACGCACGAGGGATGGCGCTACCTCTCGGGCATTGTGGATACGTATTCGCGTCGGGCGATTGGCTATAGCATGGGCACGCGGCGGGATGGGACACTGGTGGAGACGGCCTTAGAGATGGCGCTGTTCAGCCCCCGTCACCAGGCCAATCTGGTGCATCACTCCGATCGCGGCAGTCACTATACCAGCTGGGGCTATCGGGCCATGCTAGGTGGGTACGGGATTGCGCTCAGTATGAGTGGGAAGGGGGATCCCTACGACATTGCGCTGATGGTGAGCTTTTTCGCCACGCTCCAAGCCGAATGCGTTGAATGCCACGCTTTTCAGACGAGTGAACAGGCACGAGCGTGCATTTTTGAATACTTGGAGATCTTCTACGACCGGCAACGTCTGCATTCCTCCTTGGGCTATCGCTCACCGATGGACGTGAGCAGTTGCCAGCCGCTTCCTGACCCTTCTACCTACGAAAACGGGCCAATGCCACTTGTTGGGAGACGGGGCAGGCGATTACCTGCCCCGTCTCCCAATGTCAGGCTTAAGAAAGAGCGACGCTAGATGCGTGCCTCGAAGATGCGGTTGAGGGGCGTCTCCAACACGCGGCGGAAGCGGCTCATCCCGCCTTGCTCGACCACTGCGCGTACCGTATCGTCCGTCGCGACTGTCCCAATAGCCTCCGTTCCCGTCGCCAGCGCGTTGGGTGTGCAGACGAGCACCGAGGCGCCAGAATAGAACTGCCCCACGGGGTTGAAGTTGTCCTCGACACGAGCGCCGGCGGCCGGCTCGACCAGCATCACCGTTCCGTCGGGCGCCAGTGCCTCACGTGTGTGCCGGACACTGTTGGCAGGGTCGCCCATGTCGTGGAGGCAGTCGAAATAGGCGACCAGATCGTAGTCAGAGCCCGGGTAGTTGGTTCCTTTCGCCACATCGAAGGTAACGCGATCGGCTACGCCTGTCTCTTGAGCGTGCGCGCGCGCCTGCTCAATCGAGGCGGGATGCACGTCGAACCCATAGAAGTGCGAATTAGGGTAGGCCTTGGCCAGGATGATGGTCGAGGCACCATGTCCGCAGCCGATATCCGCCACCTTCGCCCCGCGCTCCAGCTTCGCCTGTACGCCGTCCAGCGCCGGAATCCAGCTCTGTACGAGGTTGGCGAGGTAGCCGGGTCGGAAGAGCCGCTCGCAGCCCTCGAACATATACTTGTCGTGCTCGCCCCATCCCATGCCGGCGCCAGTGCTGAAGTTCTCCCGGATGCGTGGTTCGGCCTTCGTCATCGCCAACGCGATCATTAGTGCGCCGCCCACGTAGAAGGGGCTATCTTGGCTAAGGAGCGCTACCGCGCGGTCGTCAGGCAGTGAATAGCGCCCTGTGTCGGGAGTGTACTCGATGTATCCGGCGGCAGCCTGATTGATCAGCCACTCACGCACGTAGCGCTCGCTCGTCTTCGTGTGCTCAGCAAGTTCTCGTGAGGTCAGCGGCTCACTGCCGGCCATCGCACGGTAAAGGCCGAGCTGGTCACCGATCACGGCCAGCGCGACACTCACCGTCGCCGCGCAATCGGTGACAACTTTGCCGACGAACGCGCCGGCCTTGTCCGCGTCGACTTGTGTGGGAATGTACATTGAATCAGCAGTCTTAGTCTCTCTGTTTACCGTTGTCATGATTATGTTCCTTTGCGATGCGTATCTGGTCCGATCAATTGGGGATCGCGCCAATCAGATGACACGAGATCCCAGGGGGGAAGATGCTCGTCGCACCTGCCTGATTGCTGCGCTCCCGCGGATACCGGTATGGCGGCTGGCGCCTAAGCCTTAGCAAACGGCATCCATTGGAGGGTGGCAGAAATAGGATACCTGTGCACTGGGGTGGCGCGCATGGGTGATTCTCCTCAGTTTCGGTGGATCACCCCCCTATTTTGTATCAGGAGCGGAGTCCATCTGGGACAGTATTCCGAGTTCATAGGCTCGGCGCACCGCCTCGGCCCGTGTGCGCGCGTTCAGCTTGGCCAGCACGGCGGAGACATGATGCTCGACGGTCTTGGGGCTGTGGAGAGCCGGTCGGCGATCTCCGCGTTGCGCAGCCCATCGGCCAGCAGCGGAAGAACCTCGAACTCGCGATTAGTAAGTCTCTGTGGATTGGCGAGGGTTCTTGGACGAGGCCCTCTTGGGAGACCGCGTACACCGCGCTCACGGAGCTGCCGGCGGGTGATCTCCGCCGCTGGGGAAGCATCCAACCGCTCGAAAGTAGCGAGGGCCTTGCGCTGAGCTTCCTCATCGCCGTGCAGAAGGGCTAGCGCCTGCTCCCAGGGGCAGCCCTTCTGCTCCCAGGTATCCGCCGCTGCGCGCCAGTCTCCGGACATCTCCAAAGAATAGGGTATGGGAGTGCTTGGTGGTGCTTCCTTCAAAGCACCACCGCGCCACAGCCACACCACCACCTCGGCCTGGTACGGCTCATTTGCAAGGAATGCAGGGCGAAAAGCTATGCTGGCCTCAGCCATGCACCCCACAAGATCACCCGCCAGCCATCTCCGCTCTGCGCGCGCGGACGCTACCTGCTCCATGCGGTGCGCTTCACCCATCGAGAGTGCCAGGTCGCGTGCCTCGTCGAGCAACTCCCCGGCGCTTGACTCGCCTCGTCGCGACCGCAGTCGTCCGAGTACCAGCAATGCAGGGATGCGGTTGGTGACCGCCATCCAGGGCACGCTCAAGATGGCAGCAGCTTCTTGCTCGGCCGCAGCCCACTGTCCCTGCTCCAAGCATGACGCGCTCGCACCCAGAGGAGACAGTGTCCCCACGGATCCAGATCCCGCTCTTGACAGTAGGCAATGCCGTCCTGAAGGTAGCGTTCCCCCTCTGGGTACTGACGCAGCACAATTTGATGGATGGCGAGGTTAGCATACGCACGGGCGGCGTGTTCCTCATAGCCATGCTCCAGGGCCATCGCCAGGCTCCGCTCCAGCTTGATTTGCCCTTGCTCATCGCCATTGTCGATCTCAGCAGCTCCCATGCTGTTGAGTGCATAGCAGATGGTCTCATGATCACCGAGCGGCTCGGCCAGTGCGATGGCGCGCTCGCCCCACCGAAGGGTGGCGGCGCTATCACCAGTCCGGGTTCCGACTTGGGCGAGGTTGGCGTATGCCATCGCTAGCTCGCGGCCTGGTGGCACGGATTCCAGCGCTGCCACTGTAGCCAGACCGAGACGCCCCGCCTCGGTGTTCCTGCCCAGGAACCAACTGAGACGTGAGAGGCGACGCAATGTGCGCCCCTCCCTCTCCGTTTGACCCAGCGCACGCCAGATCGTGAGTGCCGCCTCGCAGGGAGCAATCGCCGCTTGAACCTGCCCGGTCAGGTAGTATTCATTCGCTAAACTGTCGAACAGATCTGCCCGTTGTGTCGAGGGCATATGGTCAGCGTAACGCAGTGCTGTCTGGTAGTGCGCTGCGGCCTCACGATGCGCACCTTGCGTGGAGGCTTGCCTGGCGGCGTCCGGCGCCAGGCGCAGCACCAGCGGGCTCTCCTCAGCCTGGGCGGCATGATGAACCAGTCTTGCCAGCGGCGTCTGCTCAAGCCCGCGCTCCACCAGCACACGCAGGATTTCCCCGTGGAGGTACTGCCGGCGCGCCGGGAAGAGCGCGTCCTCTACCGCCTGCATCAACGCGTGGCGAAGGCGACGGTTTGTCCGTCCAGGTACAGTATGTGAGCGGCCAGACACTCATCGAGCACCAATCGATCACCTGCGTCCAGTGCCTCAAGCACCCATCGGTCGATCCGATTGGGAACGACCGCACGTATTCGAGGAGGCGCTGCGCAGCCGGAGAGCGGCGCGCAATCCGCGCGAGCACCGCATCTGATACGCTGGCGGGTGCCCCGGGCGCATCGTAGGCAAGTGCTTCGATGACAAAGAACGGGTTACCACCAGTGATGGCATGCAGACGTCCTGGTGGACGATGAGCCTGCTGTGCCAGTGTCGCCACTGCTCCTTCTGAGAGTGGGAGCAGTGCAGCCGCGTGACATCGCGGGCCGGCAGATCACCCAGCAACAGCCGCAGCGGATGGTCGTTGATGAGCTCGTCATCGCGGTAGGTCAAGATCAGCAGGGTGGCAGTGCGGTGTACGCGTCGGGCCAGGTATTTGATGAGATCGAGCGTTGCCTCGTCGGCCCAGTGGATGTCTTCGATCACCAGGATGGTGGGCGAGCCAGAAATATCGTCGAGAAGGGCAGCGAAGAGCGCCGCACGGTTCGCCTCGCCCTCGAGCAGCACGCGCAGCGAGGATCCGGTCTGCTGGGCGATGTCATAGAGCGGGCCCAGTGGACGCGGCGTAAACAAGGCCTCGCACGCCGCCCACAGTGAGCGCATGGAGTCCGGCGACGCTCCTGGGTCTCCTGAGAAAGTGCTCGACGAGAGAGGTTTTGCCGATGCCAGCCTCGCCGCGAATGACGGCGATGCGGCCCTTCCCGCAGGCGCTCTCATCAAGCAGGGCGGAGAGTTCGGCCAGCTCCTGGTCGCGCTCGAGCAGGTTTACTACCACACTCTTCCCGACGTTGGCTAGCAGATTCGTTTGCGTCCACGAGAATAGCCAAGTGCACCCTTAGTTTACCTCAATTGAGGGCACTATGTCGGGGTGGGTGTGACCTGACCCGAAAATGGATAACTCGTTCGGTTTGGCCCAATTAGCGTGAATATAAGTCTGCCATGGGCCATACTCTTGGGGCAGATAGCGCCAGGCGCAGCCGGTGCGCAGCAGTAGAAGAGTCCATTGACGATGCGCCGCAGGTTGACCCATCGCGGTCGCCCACCTGGCTTCGCCGCGGGGATGAGAGGAGCCTGGAGAGCCCACTCTGCATCGGTCAGATCGCTGGGATAGATGGGAGACACCGAAAGTGCCATGCCAGGGATGCCCTCCGAATGGTGCATGAGAGACAATTCAGAGGGTATCCGCTGGCGGCTCTTGCTAACTTTCCCCTTCTCGAACACCTTCTCATCCTCATCTGTCATGTTGGGACGAGAGCACGGACGGTATTCATGAGCGCGGAGAGTTCACGGAGCCCGTCGTGCAGCTGTGGCAGCGGGATGAGATAGAGCCAGGGGAGCAGGAGACAGGTGCAGATAAAGGGCTGGAGCACGAGCCGGAGATTGATGAGCTGGGGTTTCCAGCCCTGGCCGTGATCCCACTGCGGATGCGTTTCGATCGGAGCCGATGGTGGTTGGGCCGCTTCGGCCTCCGGAGCGGCGCGTCGGTGACGAACCCTCTCGCGTCTTGAGGCGAGGTGAGGACATCCCCGCCGGCGACATCGGGCACGGACCAAGACGTGTGCCCGCGGCCGCCAGGCGTACCAGAGTGGACGGAACGGACAAGGGGTGGGAGTGGGAGGCGGACACGTGTGGTGCCCACTCTGCCGACTCGAACTCGAGCGGGATATCCCTGAGATGGCTGAGGACGTTTAGAAACGTCTGGGCACCTATGCACGCCCACCGGCCGTCCCGATCCCGTCCCAATTCGTCCCAACCTTTCCCCCTGTGCGCCTCTGCCACCAGGGCGGTAGTCATCGAAACAGAAAGAAGCGGGCCACCTAGGCAGCATCCTTTCTGCCTATCGTCCTTGAGACCCGTAGTGAGCTTCCTGCCCACACGCGCGCAATGAACTCCACCTCCTATGGTTGTCCAGCATCATGCAGCCATTCACCCGAGCTTTATGCTCGCTTCACAGCATCGCAATGTCTGTGCCAATTCCGGCTGGCTGAAATGAACGAGCGCTCGGGCTCGAGCCACTTGCTGTTTTCGTTCCCGTCATTGACGCACCGGCTATGCTGGAGGCAATCAAGCATAGCCGGTAGGAGAGCGAGGCCGAAATGAGCAACGAGTCTGGGCAAAGCGAGCAGGAGAAGCCGCAAGAGCAGGCACCAAAATGGGGCGATCCTATCAGTGAAGAACGGCAGGCAGAGCTCGATGTTCTTGCTGAGCAGCAGCGCAGATGGGTGGAGCAGCCAGAGGCGGCGCGGGGAGACAGTCCACTTACTGCTATGGAAGCCGGCTTGACGGGTGCGGACGTGTTCTGGCTAGTCAAACGTGCCCTGGCCGGTCCTGAAGGGGATGCAGCTGCCCTGTCTACCGCTGAGGCGCGCCTACAAGATCACAATAACCCCTTCTTACCTGGCCTGTCAGCACTCCACCTGGAGGGGGCTGATCTCCGCGGGGTGCACCTGCAGGGAGCCGACCTGAGGTTGGCGCACCTGGAGCGAGCCAACCTCGGTGAGGCGCACCTGCAGGGAGCCAACCTCGACTCTGCGCACCTAGACGATGCTAACCTCATTGCCTCCTGGTTTGATAAGTCATCAAAGCTCAACGATGCTACTCTCAGCGGCGTAAGCTTTGATCAAGCCAGCTTCGATAACACCAATCTGACCGTGGTGGACTGGAGCTTAGTGGATAGTCTCGGCGACGAACGGACTGCCCGCACGGCCATTGGCGTCACGGGGAAGCACAAAGACCGAGATACCCAGTTGAGCGAGTACAAGTCAGCGGTTCGCGCCAATCGTGTGCTTTCCGTCGCGCTTCAGGCCCAGGGCCTCACCGAAGATGCCAGCCGCTTCGCCTACCATGCCCAAGTGCTTCAGCGCGAGCTGTATCGTCGTCAGCGCAAAGTGGGCGCCTATCTTTTCTCACTGCTGATCGCCGCTTTGTCCGGCTATGGCTATCGACTAGGACGCATCCTCATTGCCTATGGTCTTTCCCTTGCCGTGTTCGCCGCAGCCTACTTCACTGCCGGGCAATGGTTCGGCGCGGCGCACCTTACGTGGTATCAGGCAATCCTTGTGAGTCTGACCGCCATTCACGGCCGAGTCTTCTTTGAGCAATTTGGTTTGAATAGCATTCAATCGTGGATTGCCGCTGTCGAGTCAGTCGTGGGCATCGTGATTGAGGGCGTCTTCGTCGCCATGCTGATCCAGCGATTCTTCGGCCGCTGATCGAGATTAGCTTCATCGCCACCTTCACACAGTGGTTCTTTGGTACCAAGTGATACGGATTAGGGATGGGTTAAGGTAGAATAGGGGCATGACACGAGAAGAAAAACGGGGAAATGACGACCTGTCGCAAGACGCAGCAGCACTCCCGCGTACTGGGCATGCGCCCCTCCGTATCCTGCTCTCGGATGGGTCGAGCACCTCAGCACGCCAGACGATTACCGCCCTGGGCCAGTGCGGTTACATCCTCGATGTGTGCGACCCCAATCCCTTCTGCATCAGTCGCTTTTCCCGCTTCGTCCGGCACGTGTATCACTGTCCACCTCTGGGAGCAGATCCCCTCGGCTACCTTGCGTTCATGCTCCAGCACCTTACACGGGAGCGCTACGATGTCCTGCTCCCAGTCCACGAGCAAGCCTTCCTCTTCGCGAAGGTGCGCGATCAACTCCCAGCCAGCGTGGCAGTTGCGCTCGCCGATTTTGACGCCTTCCTCCAGGTGCAGGGCAAGGTCGCCTTCGCTCGCCTGATGGACCGACTCTCCCTGCCCCAGCCACAGACTCATGTTGTGCGCTCGCGCGCAGAACTGCAGGCGGTTTCCCAGTTTCCCTGTTACGTCAAGATGGACTACAGCACAGCGGGACAGGGGGTCTGGCAGGTCACGGACCGGGCGGAGCGGGACCGCGCGGTGCTCGCCCTGGAACAGCAGGGCCTGCTCGACGGGACACAAGAGATTGTCGTCCAGTATGAAGTGTCCGGCGCGTTATGCCAGGCGCAGGCGGTCTTTGCGCATGGCCACCTGCTGGCAGTTCACTGCACACAAACGCGGGGAGTGAGCGTGGGCGGGGGGCACGCCGCCCGCATGGGGGTAGATCACCCGGCGGTGCGAGAGCATCTCGTGACCCTGGGCCACGCTCTACGCTGGCACGGTCCGCTGGCGCTCGATTACTTCTTCGATGAAGCGAGTGGAAACCCCACTTACCTCGAGTGCAACCCGCGCCTGGTCGAGCCAATGAATGCCGCGCTAAGCGGCGTCAACCTCGCCGATCTCACCGTGCGTGTGGCTCTTGGTGAGGAGGTAACCTCCAGTGCTCCCCAACGCGGAGTGCCAGGCAGACGCAGCCACAGTCTGCTGGCGATGCTGCTGGGGATCGCAGATCATGGGGCATCGCGGCGGGATCTCCTGCGCGCCCTCCTGCAGGACATGGCGAGCCGTGGGATCTTCGCCGCAAGTCAGGAAGATTTGACGCCTCTGCGCCTGGACCCTCCGAGCCTCGTCCCGCTGGGAGGGGTAGCGGGGCTGTTGCTCCTGCGTCCGCGCGAAGCCCACCGTATCGCGACGGGCGCGGTCAAGGCCTACAGTCTGAGCGCCACTGCGGTCGAAACGATTCTAGCTATCGAGGGAAAATCAGGGAGCACTTCCTGATCTCCCTCAGCTCTCTCGGCAGGTTCATCGCTGAGCATGTCGTATCAACAGGATACCATCCTCAGGGATGTGCAGAATCATCTTCGAGGCGGACGCTGGTTATAGTACCTCCCGTGGGGGTCCTCGCCGTTTATGAATCTGCCGGGGCCACCAGTGAAAACAGGTGGTCGAGCGGATCGTCGCCGGCTGGTGCTGCAACGCCGCACAGTGTGCCAGCTGCACCTCCTCCAGCTCATCGATGGTGGCGAAATGCCGGTTGATGAGCACCGTATTGGTGAGCGGCCACAGATGCTCGGCCGGTTGGAGTTCGGGCGAATACGGCGGCAGGAACAACAGATGCACGTGCTCGGGCACCTGCAGACGGCAGACTGGTATGCCATCCGGCCCGGTCCAGGACCAGTACGATCCGCTTGCGTTGGACTGGCACCCGCCGCGCGGGCAAACGCAGCCAGTTCTGCTTCAAAGAGGGGAATCGAGACGCTGGTGGCCAGATGAAAGAAAGTGCGACCGGAGGCGGGATGGACAAAACCCACCACATAGCGCCAGGCAAAGCGATGCTGCACGATCGCCACCGGCCGCTGGCCAATGGGCGCCCACACCCGGCGGAGCAGCGGTTTCAAGCCGACACGGTGCTCGTCCATTGCCCACAGTTCGACCTTGGCGCGGGGAAACGCGGTAGCAACTGCTCTTAAGAGGGGTCGAAGCTTTTTTTAAAGGTTTCCTGCTCCTCGGGGTCGGCGAGGGCATGCTGCGGTCGGGGCCGTTGCTGACTGTGTTTGAGTTTGACCAAGTAGCTCCAACCTAACCCATACGAGACCGGGCGCCCCAGTCGCTGATACGGACCAGGGCTGGGTTGTGGTAGAATCTCGACATGGCACGACGAATTCACCTCCAACCCTATCTGAGCATCGACGAGCTCGAACACCGGTACCGGACGGCCAAGGAGCCCAACGAGCGGACCTGGTGGCAGATCTTATGGCTGCTGGCGCAAGGCCGAGCACGGCAACGGAACTGTCAGCGGTCATTGGCTACCGGGCGTTCTGGATCGGCCAGATTGCCAAGCGCTACAACGAACAGGGCCCCGACGGCATGCACAACCGCCGGCATACGACCTCGTATCGGCCGGCGCCGGTCTTATCCGCCGAGCAGCAAGAGGAACTGCGCGGGGAGCTAGCCCAAGCCGCTGCCCGGAACCACCACTGGCGGACACGCCAGGTCGCCGCCTGGATGAGTGAGCAGCTGGGCGTCCGGTCTCGTATGGACTCGCCTGGAGTTACCTTGTCAAACTGCGGCACAGCTTCCCCAACTGCCCCGGTCGCAGCACGCGCTCGCCGATCCGGAAGAACAAGAGGAGTTCAAACGTTCGCCCGCTCCTAAGAGCCGTTGCACACGGCCTTTCCGTACGCGACCGTCGAGCTGTGGGCGATGGATGAGCATCGCATCGGCCTGAAACCGGTGCAGCGGCGGGTGTGGGCGCCGATTGGCCAGCGACCGACCGCGATCGTGCAGCATCGCTTCGCCTGGCGCTATGTCGTGGGCTTTGTGCATCCGACCTCGGGCCGTACCGTCTTTCACCTGGCAACCAGCGTCTCCATCCCGCTCTTTGAAGCCGAACTCGCGGCGTTTGCCCGCGTGGTCGGAGCCAGTCCCCGTAAGCAAATTGTGCTGGTCCTCGACCGGGCCGGCTGGCATACCAGTGTGCGCCTGTGCGGGCGCCCGAGCACGTGCATCTGTTGTTTCTGCCGCCCTATTCGCCCGAACTCCAACCCGCCGAGCATCTGTGGCCGCTGACGAATTGGGTCTCATCAATCAGCATTTCGCCACGATCGAGGAACTCGAGGAAGTCCAACTGGCATGCTGTGCGGAGTTGCAGAGCAGCCGGCGATAATCCGCTCGACCACCTGTTTTCACTGGTGGCCGCGTCAGATCCACAAACGAGAGGACCTAGGAGACGATAGTCTGAGAGGGCATGTCGCACCTGCGCTCAACACCCGCTCATCCGGAGATGACGGTGGGGATTGATGACCGACGAGTAACACGGTGGGTGCCTGCAGTGCCAAATCATGGGTGAGAGCCCTCGCGGTCGCCTCCGAGTCGCCACTGGGGCGTCCCCCCGAGCTCAGGTACCGGCTGCCAGATACCGTTCGCACAACAACACCGCAAGAGCACTTTGCCCATCGGTAATTTCGCCTGCGCGGGCCATGCGCAAAGTCTCCTCTCGGGGCAGCGCAACGACTCGTAGCAGTTCTGTTGGCTCGTGTCTGGTCGGCCCCACCTCGACCTCGGTCGCCAGATAGACCTCAGAGCGCGCATTGCTCATGCCGTTGCTGGCGTAGAATGCGGCTATGGGCCGGAGGTGATAGCTCACAGCGCCTACTTCCTCGGCGAGCTCGCGCGCTGCTGCGGCGGCACTGTCCTCCGTAGCCTCGATGCCTCCGGCTGGGACTTCCCAGCACCACTCACGTACAGGATAGCGATACTGCCGGATCAGCAGCACGTCACCGTCCACGGTCACAGGCACGACAAACACAGCCCCCGGATCGTCGACGTAGGTATAGGTAATACATCGCCAGTGTGTGTCTGTACCTGATCCCGCCGGATGGAAAACCAGGGGGTCACCAGGGGTTGCTCAGAACTCACTGTCTGCCAGAGCTCTGCAGGCTCTAGATTCTCGTCTTGGCGTTGCGTCATATGCCTCCTCAGATGGACTGGTTCCAGGCCAGCCGATCGCTGCGTGTTGGTGTTGGCTGATCACCGAGGAGAGTGCGTTGGCACTCCGCCTCTGCGTCAGCACCCACAGGATCTGCCACCACGTGGCTCATTGTGACCTTTCGCCGTTGGGTAGTGATGCGCCAGTTCGTTACTGCTCAGAGAGAGAGAATTGGAACGGGATGTGCCGCGTGCTTATTCTACCATGACCCAGCCCTGGTCCGTATGACTCATCCAGACGGCCACATCGGTGCCGGTCCAGTTGTGGTTCTGCGCTGCTGCCTGGGAAAACGCGATCCGCAGCTCCGCTTGGAGGTCGGCGGATAAGACGGGCGCTGGTCGATACGACGTCGTGTGCCGCCGGTTGCGCATGCCATCGGGGCCTTGTTCGTTGTAGCGCTTGGCGATTTGCCCAATCCAATAGGCGCGGTAGCCAATAACCGCCGACAGCTCCGTCGCGGTGCGGCCTTGGGCCAGCAGCCACAGAATCTGCCACCAGGTCCGCTCGTTGGACTCTTTGGCCGTCCGATAGCGATGTTCGAGTTCGTCGATGCTCAGATGCGGTTGAACAGAGATGTGTCGTCCCATGGCCAGATTCTACCACAACCCATCCCTAAACCGTATGACCCTGTTCTGTCATGTTGGGCACAAAGTGTGCAAGGAGTGCAGAAAAAGCCAGTAAAATCCCCGTATGGATCAGGAGCAGCCCACCATGACCCGCGTTCGACCAGCCACACCACACTGTCGCCTTCATTGATGAGTATTGCGCCCACTACCGCTCGGTCTTTCACAACGTGCGCCACTTCGAACAGTTCACCCAACTCGATCCTGGGGTTGGTGGCCGAGACCAAGCGCAAGTCGCTGCCACGGCTGGCCAAAACCGTACAGGGCGAGCCCCAGGCCCTGCACCACTTTCTGGCCCAGGCCGAGTGGTCGGTAGAGGAGCTCCGTCGCTATTCGTCTGGGCTTGCTGCAGCAGGCCCTGGCCGGACGGCCCGTTTATGCTGTGCATTGACGAGACCGGAGACCGCAAGAAGGGCACGACCACCGATTATGTGGCGTCACCAGTACATCGGCAACGTCCATCGGGTTGGCCAATGGGCATCGTCTCGGTCAATG
The DNA here is from genome assembly GCA_963810535.1 of uncultured Chloroflexia bacterium. Classification (GTDB taxonomy): domain Bacteria; phylum Chloroflexota; class Ktedonobacteria; order Ktedonobacterales; family JADMIN01; genus JAJPKE01. The sequence goes on along the minus strand of CAWENW010000014.1, from coordinate 197,357 downwards.
CCTATGGGGTGCTGGGCACAGACCACCTTCCCGCTTGGCCTTCCGCTTCTACAAGCCGCAAGCGTCGCCTCAAGCCCGGCGACGTCTTCCAGACGCAAGCCACAGATCGCCGTCGACCTCGATCGAGGCAGCTGCAAGCGCTGGGGTTCCGGTTCGCGGTGGTGCTCGCCGACAGTCTCTACGGCGAGAGTCGTGACTTCACTACGCGCACTACAGCAGCTGGGATCTGCCCTATGTGGTGGCGATTCGCGGCAACCACGCTGTCTGGACTGTTCCGGGCCAACACAAGCGCTACACCAACTGGCGCCCCTATCGCGCGGGTCTTCACTGATGGGACCAGCGAACAGCGCTTCGTGCGGGAGATCCATCTTTGGCAGGCGCTGCTGCGCTGCGCTACTACCAGCTCACCACCGATCCCGTACACGCAGCCCCAGGAGACCACCTGCTATGCTCATGACCAACCTGCCCGGGCAACATTGAGCAGTGGGTCGGCAACACCTTCGGGGTTACGAACCTGGATACGAAATAGTCTGAACGCAAATGACTAAACCGCACCTGCTCTCCCTTGGCCGAGAGCGGGAATGACGTAGCGAATCTCCACTTCCCCGTTGGTCACGACCACCCGGTCGATTGACCAGCTCCACAATCTGTCGTTTCTGTTCAAAGCTTGCCCCCTCAAGGCTCTGCCGAACATCCGTGGCACAAGTCCTGGATCGACTCTACCATGCCGGTCATTTCCTTCTGGCGCAGCTCCCCCGCTTCTAATTGTCGCTCTTGGCTCTGGACGGCCTCGGCCCGCTGAGCCAGGTCTGTCTTGCGACGGCGATACTCGTCCAACTCCAGCACGCTGGCCAGATACGCTTCGGTGAGCCGCTCCAGCTGCTGCTCCAGACTCCTGGCCGCCTGCTGCAGGGTGGCCTGCCGGGCCTGCAGTTCTTGGGGCAACCAGGCGCCGCCGCGAGCTCGCCGCAGGGCCGCTTCGATCTGGGCGGGATGGCTGAGCAGCTCGCAGACATCTTGCCAGACCACTTCGTCGAGTTCGGCGCCGGAATGTAGCGGGCAGGGCAGCGCTCATCGCGGCAAGATTGGGTCGCTGACCCTTTGCCGCGACAAATGTAGTAGCAGTACGGTCCCTTCGCGCAGCCGCCACACGCCAGTCGGCACACCCCACAGCTGACCAGATTGCGTAACAAATAGGGATGCGTCGTGTTGTGGCGCCGGGCAAAGCGCCGGTGGTGGGCGAGTTTAGCCTGGACGGCGTCGAACTGGTCCGGCTCACCATGGGAGGTACCTGGGCCACGAAGATCCAGTCGGCGGGCGGCGTCATCCGCGAAGCACGCTTGTGTCCCACCGGCCGCAAGGCTGACTGCCGTGCTCGAGCGTCCACACAGCGCGTGCGACCGGCGTAGACCGCTCCGGTGTAGGCAGGGTTGGTGAGCAGATCATAGACCGTCGACTGATTCCAGCGAACGCGGCCGCTGGGGGTGGGAATGCCGCGCTTGGTCAGGTTGTGGTCAGCCCACACAGGCTCTGGTCCCTTCCAGATACGTCGCATACGCCTCCGCAATCACCGCTGCTTCCCCTGCCTCTACCCGGACGCCTTGGGGATCGCGGGGCCGGTCCGGGTCGGTGCGATACCCGTAGGGAGCCCGCGTCCAGGGAAGCAGCGAGCCGGTCTGCAATTTCTGCAACCGTCCGCGCCGCATCCGCTCGGCAATGAGCGTCCGTTCGTATTCGGCGACCGCTCCACGGATCTGCAAGAGCAATTGATCGTGCGGATCCTGACTCATGGGGTGCTCCAGAAATTGACCCGACACCTACCGCGTTGAAGCTCCTCCAGCAGCAGCATCTGGTGGACATAGTTGCGGGCCAAGCGATCCGGCGCCGTGATGAGCAGCAGATCAATCTCGGCCAAGGCCACCCGATCTCGTAGGGCATCCAAGCCAGGGCGCGTGAGGCTGGCGCCGCTGTAGCCGTCATCACGGTAGATGTGCCGCTCCTCGAGTGTCCACCCGTGCTCCTGACGTGCGCCCGTAAGCGGGTGAATTGCTGGTCGATAGTTTGGGTGTGCCGGGTGGTGGACACTCGGGCATAGAGGGCGATCTGCATGGGCATCCTCCTGCTTGACTGATTGCTGGTCGGGGGGCTTCAGGCTCCACTGACGAGGTGCTGATAGACCAGATCCCACCGCCGCTGAGCGTCGCGGGTTTGCACGAACTGGCGGTGGACCTGCCACTGGGGGGGCTTCATTGGTATATCCTCCCACGCCAACACATTGGTGGGCAGGATATACCCTGGGAACAACATACTCGAGGCGCTGGCACAAGGGCGGTGCCAATGTGACAGATGCAACCGGGCGGGGCGGCTCAGGCAGAATTTGTCATTTGTAACCAGACCATCGAGTATGGCTTTAAACACGCGAAAGATGAGTGGGCTGGGCGAGTTCCGCTCACCGACGCGCCCGGCATCGAGCGCTGGTGGGAGCTGGTGATGTGTGCCTATACCCTCGTCAGCCTGCAGAGCCTGGCGGACGGCCGCCCCAGGACCAGGCCCCACCTGCCGCACGCGTGGCCGACTCCCCTGCAAACTCATCCGGCCTGGGATACTGGCACCGGCTGGAAACACCATCTCAACAACCTGCGCCTGCTGCTGCAGCCCTATGTCTGCTCCTGCCTGCTCGTCCCCTGGCTGCACCTAGTCCCGATCCCGCACCTGCAAATGGGCCTCAGCGAACTCTCTGCCTTGATGAATACCGTCCGTTCTCTTGCCCCGACATGACAGAACAGGGATTACATGCAACACAAGCGCAGACTGCCCCACACAGCCCGATCTATCGCGGCCAGGCGACAGGTCGACGCTTCTACGTGGGTGCGACTGGGGACTGCGATCGCGGAGGTGGTGGCCGCGATCATACAAAGGTTGCCACGCTAACACACTGAGGAGGGCTCGTTCTCCCGACGCCCTCTCACCACACTACACCCATTCGGCAAACGTGTCTAGGAATCGGAAATGTGTTACGCGGTACTTTTGGAGAGCCTCGTACACAACACTCCTCACCGAGCATGTAGTGATGGCTATAAGCAATGTCAAACCAGACCAGCGGAAGCAGCGTTGTGTTGCCAATGCGAGCGAGGGCAACACAATGTTCCTTCAGTAGCTCAGGGCGGATTGGCTGCTTCATTTTGGCCATACAAGAAAGGCGAGAAGTCCGCAGCTGCAGACAAAGAGACCGCCGAGACCGAAGACACCAAAGAATAGGAAAGGGACGGTAAGAATCTGGAAGAGCAGGTGGTAACGGTGCCACGGGGGATTGATGTCTGGACTCGTCAAGAGATACCCAGCTCCTATAGCACACCACACGACTGTGACCACAATTGCAATTGGAGCGATCCAATTCACAGGCATAGTGGTATGGGGCGGAATCAAGCCAGAAGAGTCAGCTATCGTAAAGGTCATGACAAAGGCAAGTGGCAGTCCAAGAATGTAGACAACAATAGCCCAGGGAAAATCATTCGTTCGAGACATAGACATTACTCACCCTTTCCTTGTACTTGTCCCGATCTGGGAATACCGGGACGCTGAACCAGCTTTTTTCCCCTGGTTACCTACACGTCATCAAGTAAGCTGTCACATCCTGACTATGATGTCTAAGGACTTTTCTCCCACGTGGGATCCTCTCTCGCCTTCAAAACTTCCGTCATAACTGGAACATGATCAGTCATTGACACTCCAACTATGCTAGAGAAAACCAAGCAGAGCAGGAACGAGAGCGAGGCCGATATGAGCAACGAGTCTGGGCAAGAAGAGCAGCATACTGATTGGTGGGGCGATCCCATCAGCGAGGGACGGCAGGCGGGACTCGATACGTTGGCTAAGCAGCAGCGCGCGTGGGCAGAGCGACCAGAAGCAACGCGGGGACACGGCCCGCTTACTATTATGGAAGGTTACTTGACGGGAGCGGACGTCTTCTGGCTGGCACAGCGTGCCCTAGCTGGTCCCGACAGTGATGCTGCTGCCCTGGCTGCTGTTGAAGAGCCACTACGCTCCCAAAATCCCAGTGAACGCCGCTCATTTGTCCTGTTAGAACTCCACCTAGAGCAAGCCAACCTCAGCAGGGCGCAACTAAAGGGAGCCAACCTCAGCGGGGCGAACCTGGAGCAAGCCTTCCTCCCCGACGCGCAGCTGGAGGGCGCCTGGCTTGAGAGGCACACCTGCAGGGAGCCTTCCTCAGCGGGGCACACCTGGAGCAAGCTGACCTCAGCGAGGCACAGATGCAGGGAGCCTTCCTCAACGGGGCACACCTGCAGGGAGCCGACCTCCGCGGGGCGAACCTGGAGCAAGCCGACCTCAACGGGGCACACCTGGAGGGAGCCCGCCTCGGTGGGGCTTGGCTCGATAGTAAGACGGAGATTAGCAATACTACGCTGGACAGGAAGACACAGCTCGGTGATATCCATTGGAGCGGCGTGGGTAGTGTCGATCTGACGCAAATCAATTGGGACAATGTACCCATTCTGGGTGACGAGCACGAGGTGAGCTTCACACACTATGCCAAAGACTACAAGGCCGTTGTACGCGCCTACCGCCAGCTTGCAGCCCAGCTCCGCGCTCAGGGCATGGCAGAAGACGCCGACCGCTTCTCCTATCGTGCGCAAATTCGTCAGCGTGGCGTCCTCCTTCGCACGTTCCATCTGCCGCAATATGGCTTCTCGTGGGTTCTGTATCTGCTGGCAGGCTACGGCTACCGACCCGGGCGCACCCTGTTTTGGTATCTTGCTACCATTGCAACCTTCGCCTTTGGCTACGTGCAGGTGACGCACGGCGTGCCCTTCTTTGGGCTTCGCGAGCCACATGGTACTCAGGCCCTGCAGTGGTATGAAGCACTGGTGCTTAGTCTGGCCTCGTTCCACGGACGCGGGGTTCTTCCCGCAGGGTATCAACCTGGGCGATCCCGTGGCTATTCTCGCGGCAGGCGAGGCAGTGATTGGCCTCTTTGTCGAAATCAGTTTCATCGCGACGTTTACCCAGCGCTACTTTGCGAACAAATAAGGCATAATTGAGCGGTCGGTGACTCAGCCACCGTGAAAAGGAGCGCGTCCCATGGGTAACGACCACCCACCGCAGCCACCTTCTCACCCCAATTGGACTCAATATGGACAACCGTCCTACCAGCCCCCAACTCCACCAGCACCAGCGCCGAAGCCGCCACGCAATAGTCACATTGGCTGGTTCATGATCAACGGCTTCATTCTGGTGGTGGCCAGCAGTATCGGAGTGCTACTGCTCCATCCCAGTGAACCGCTCACCAATAATGGCATTGGTCTGGGGAAAACCATCAACACAGGGCCACCGCCGGGAGTGCCGTACTATACGCCAGCGCCAACGGCAACACCTACCGGACCCCAGAGCATTACCGGCGCACGCTTGGCGGGCTGCAAAACGCGTTCACAGCCGCTTTTGGTGATCAAAACTATGACAGGGCCGATCCCACACTACCAGTTCACACTCGCCGACGGCACTCCAGCTGGCGTCTGCTTCTGCGGAACATCTCACTGGCCTCGACGGGCAGCAGCATCCTGCCCTCACGGGCGTCCGCCCCGGCCCGAATATTACCTGGACACTCGCGACCAAAAACACTGTCGTGAAGCGGTTCATGCCGCCCGATGCCGTCTACGTCCGGACCATCCAAGACCTGATGTCGGCCCCATTCTCGTCTACACGAGCGCAGACTTAGCAATACGCTTTTGCTAGTGAGTTCACCGACAGCGCCGGCGGACCAAATCCCTCCAGCCGGCACGTTCTCTCGTAACCTGTCGGCAGCCAGGTATAGCCGACTGCAGTGTCACAACCGGCACGTAGGCACCAGCGCTACACTTCGGGCTTGAGGAGGAAAGCATGGGCGGAATTTACCCAGGTCTGGTGGGTGCTGGATCCACGAGAGCAGAGAACCCCCGCTGCCCGGCTGCCAGCGGATGGCAGCCAATTCGCCCCAGACGCGGCCCGGCAGCGGAGGAAATGAACAGAGAAGCACCCCAGGAGGCGGAAGCACAGAATGCGGCGCGGGCTGTACTGGCCAACTCGGCTATCAACCACCGCATCTCGCTCAATGGCCACCTCTGACAGCGCTCTCAGCCTACCAGCGAGCTATCCGCCGTGTGCCATACGACAAGCGGGAAGCAGTCTATGAGGAATATAGGGACAAAGGACATGGCACCTCATGACACCGACTCAATAGCGACCGTCAGGAATCGGCACATGTTTTGCGAAAAGAAGCTGCGAGCATGATGCTCGGGTGTATGGCGGCACGATGCTGGGCAGCCACACGATGTGGAGTTCAGAGCGGCAGAAGATGCTCACCATAGAGCGCAAGGAGGCAGGTCAGCCGTAGAGGAAGCGCAGAAGCTAACCATGAAACATGTATCGTCCGCCGGCGCGGAAAAAAATGCATTGTAGCAAGCGAAAGGACAAGACTGATGTTCAACATTTTAGCGTGGATCATTGTCGGGGGTATTGCGGCTGGCTGGCCAGCCTCGTCGTAGAGGGCACAGGACTGGGCATCGTCGGTGACATCATCGTTGGAATCCTTGGGGCCTTCATTGGCGCCTTTCTCCTCACACTCCTGTTACCTGGCAGCTTCGCATTCACGGGGATTTAGCTTGGGCAGCCGTGGTAGTCGCCTTCATTGCAGCCTGATCCTCCTGTTCATCGTGCGCCTTGTTCGCGGCCAGTCAGTGACAACCAGAGCCTAAGGATGGGGCCTACTCACCGCGGAGTGCACGGATGCAAGCGGATCGCAGGAAGCGGTAATCATAGATCGACTTGGCGTGTTTGTAGGTACTGGGAACTCACCTAGACAGAAGCTCTGCCCAAAGGAGGGATATTGTGGCTGACACACGAGCGATCTTACCGAGCGACTACACGCAGCTCTTGATGAGGTCATCAAGTTCTTTAGTGATGAGGGCAAAAGAAGAGATTTGGGAAGTGCACTCCACGACGCAGTTGCTAAGCATGCTGATGAGGGCACGCTTCAGCGCATCACTGACGACCTCAAAGACATGCTGGCTAAGCTAAAATCTCATTCATAGCAGCGACGGAGAATCCAGTCCTACGCAAGGAAATAGCCAACAAAATTGGCCCACTCCGGAGCGAGGGAGACATCACTCGGGAATGGGCCGACCTGGCCGGCGTCATCGACCACATGAGATCGTACGTGGCAAGGATTCGTTGCCTACGGCGCGCATCCGGAGCCCCCACATCACTTCATTCTCCCGCCAAGGACATTGCCTGCTGACGCACCTTGGGGCTGATGTATCGGCCTTGAGTCAACATCTTATCAAGATAGGGCCGAATGTTGGGAATGAGGTGTTGCCGCTTTGCATCAAGCAATACGCCCAGTGAGCCGGTGATCGGTAATCCCAATTGTCGTGCTGCGGTCCGTCCAGGGGGTTCATCGATGAGCAGGAGGCGCGCTTGGCTCGCGAGCGCCAGTGAGATCGCTGCTGCCTCCCCAGCGTCAAGGCTCGTCGGGACCACCGGATTGAGGGAGATGGAACGCACCATAATCCAGGCCCTTCCATCGAGTGTGGGGTAGAGCGGATTTGCCAGACCAGCCTGATACTCCGCATAGACTTCGTCGGGAATCCAGATCTCGCGATAGAGCGCTTGAAGCGTATCGAGCAGACCTACCCCGGCGAGACTAATCAGCGGCGTCGTATTCGACACGACCGGCGCCCCACTCGTTACGCTCACAAACGCGCCTGGTCAGCATTGCGTAGATCGTCTGCGAGGTCTGTTTCCTCATCGAAGTAGGACACACCATAGGCGCCAAGCAGATCAAGAAAGGCGACGCGCCCCATACCCAGCGCTGCACCTGCACGCCCAGACGAGATCGCCCCTTGTTGATAGAGGCGCACATAGAACGCCTCCTGCGCGATGCGCTGCAACTCCACGTCGTCGCGCGCGCGCAAGAGCTCATCGGGGTACTCGAACTCGATGTGGTGGTGTGCCATGACTCCGCTCCACTGAACACAATGGCACTTCTCTCTGGTGCCTGCCATGCGACGCCGTGCCACCAGCGCCCTCGGTGCCCTCTACCGCGACTCCCAGACACAGTCTATCACAGGCTGAAAAGTAGGGACGCAACGACAGCGCGAATGTCGTCGGCGTGGTACACAGACGGAGACGATACCGCCGGATACGACCGACACCGCACAAGCCGGCGCCATCTCTCACCCGGTGTTCCACACGGCGAACCCAAATGGGAGGCAACCGCCCAAGCACGGATCCGCGCGGCTGGCGATGTCGTCTGCGGCGCTGGGGAAATCCCCGGATAGCGGATACTGCTCTACCCCACCGATGGTCAACGGCGCTAGGGCAGCCGGTGATTCGGCGTTCCACAACTGTCGGTGATCCCGCTGTCAGCAGGATCTCTCGCGCAGCAGGATCTGTCGCGTGCCACGGCTCGCTAGGTGCTCCGAGCTCTCCTCGAAACGATCGGCGGCAGCCACAGGGACAGTGGGGCGCTCGAGTTGCACAGCCACCAGCATCAGCGCGGGGACGGGATCCGTGCCGTGGGTGGGGAGACATCGCACTGCAGACCTCCGTCTGCTGCCCCACCCAGCGCAGGGGTGCGGCGATCCGGCCGCGGCGTTGTTCGAGCTTGAGCGAGTACAGAGGATCCCTGGTGCGGAGGTAGGGATCTCCACTCCGGCGCGGAGGCGAGTGACATTGACCCCGACACCGGCGGGCACGCACGTTCAATCTCGCGTCGCACGCACCCAAGCCGCCGCTCCAGCTGCAGTCGTGCCAGATCTGGCAACATCAGGCGGCCTGCACGCTGCGCCTTGTGGGACGACACCGGCTGCATCGCACACAGATCGCCACGATCTGCCGCGTGAAACGCGCCCATGCCTCCAACGCCTCCGGAGCGTCGAGCCTGAAAGCAAGTCGGTGACACCACCTCCTCTCTCTGGCCAGGGCGGCGAGGCGAGTGCCACCGCCGGCGTCATCGGGCCAGGACCACGACGTGTGCCATTCCGCCGGCACTGGCTATCAGTGGAACCCTCATCCATGCAGCACCACGCTGATCTGCCCAGCTCTCGGTGTCGCACGCGATGGTGTGACAATGCAGTATGCTCTGGGCAATAGCTCTACGGGAGGTGTTTTCCCTGTCGAAGATGAAAACCTCCTCCCTGATGGTGACAAGAGTGTCACAGTCACATGACTACGGCCGGAGGATGTCCTATGGACCACAAACAGCGCGGAAAGGCGTGGCTCGAGATCGTCGATCTCATCAGTAAAGTACAGGTCAAGCTCAACATCTTGCGGTAGGCGATGTCACCACGATTCCTTCTGACATCAAGCATGCCCTTGATGAACCGCGCGAATGGGCATGCACCTATGTACGCCTGCTCTATGAAGACAATCATCCCACCAGCATCGACGATCTCAAGCAGGCTCCGCACTGAGCCCTATCGCCCGACGGCAAGTGATCTCAAGCGGCCTGCGAACCGCCGCCGGCGATGTTCGGGCGTGCACGCAGCCGGCGAGGAGAACACTGCTTCACACAGAGGGCCTGCAAGAGAACTTCATGAACGCGTCTCCATGGTGGTGACCACCAACCTGCGTTTCGGGGAGTAGAATACGATTTTCGGCAATGAGCGAATGACCGCGACGTTCCTGGATCGCCTCACGTACAAGTCCCATATCCTGGAGTTTGTCGGCGACTCGTATCGCTTTCGTCAGCGGATGCAGCAAGAGGAGGCTACATCGGAAGAACAGCCTGGCTAGACGAGTGCGCTACGTAAGTCTGTAGATAGCCTTGGGGGAAAGAGGGGACGTCGCGGTGGGAGCGCATCCTACCACGGGTAGTGTTGTAGGGTAGATGGCTGGCGAGGTATGATGGGGCACTAGGCGGGCAACACTCGGTATTGTTTGCCTGCAGGAAAGGGCGTGCGAGAATGCGGTTCAACATTTGCTTCGTGTGCAACGCGCCTGCTAAAATCTGGGCTCGCGACCCATGGCACCCAGAAATGGAGCTGGGCTTCTGTTCTGAAGAGCACTATCGGCAACAAGCAAGCATGTGGAAAGCAGGGCAAGATCTGGAAAACGGTACAGGGGATCCGGAGAAGCCCTACACAGGCTCAAGAATCCCACATGGTTCCGTCGTGACTAGAACAGGCAGTCCCTTGATGTGCGTAGCCTTCCAGGTAGCGGGAGTGTAAACGTAGGACACCTCGTCATAAATTGTGGGCTCTGGCACAGTTGCGGTGATAAGGACTCTGCCCAGTGCTAACCAGGTAGCGTATTTTGCAACCGCACAGCGCCGTGTGTTGCCAAAGTCTCCTGTTCGTCTTCTCATTCCTACCTCACGTGCGTTGCTTCCAAAACACCGGACCCGAGAGGTCGTCGCCTTGTGCCTGTTTGTCGTGGGCTTTGCAGGGGAGTCGAACATAGAAGCGCACTGTAGCTGCAAAAACTGGCCTAACGAGTGTGCCATCTATCTCCAGAATCTACTGGTTGGTATGGTACAGTTGCCTGTGCTGCGAGACGAAACTGTCCCACTCCAGAACGGAGGTCTAGGATGCTTGATACCATCGGTTTCAACTGGCTACCCGAGCCTATGCAGACCGAGCTGGCTGAGTTGTCCCAGCGATTTGGGCCGCCGGTCACCGGCAGTGCCGACCTAGGTGACTCACCCTACCTGCGGAAGGTCGTCGAGGGTCGGTTCGCCGAGGTCTGTATGGTGGTGCGCCGTCGAACGGGACGGCTGCTGGTCTTTCGCAAGCCCTTCTACCCCGCAGGCATCTTTTGTCTGCTGACCGGTGGCATCGAGGCGAATGAGTCGATCCTCGAGGCCCTCCAACGTGAGGTCCATGAAGAGACCGGCCTTACCACTGTAGTTGAACGCTTTCTTGCTGCCTCCACCTATCTCTGCGACAACCGACCACAATTTACCAGCTTTGCCTTCCTGCTTGACGAGAAAGCCGGTATCCTTGGCGCGCTCGACCCTGATGAACGGGTGGAATCCTTCCGCGACATCGAGGCTTCGCACCTGTTGGAGATAGCCCAGCAGCTCGAGCAACTTGCCGAGGAGTATAACGCCGAGTTGGATGCTGACATTCGCCAGTGGGGGCTGCTTCGTGCGCTCAATCACCGCCTTGTCTGGCAGGCACTCCAATGAGCGGAGCGGCACGCTGCTGAAAAGCCCCATGGAGACATGCCGTGTGGGCTCCGGCACATTCCCGGCAGTCACTATTCGGCGGTATACAGCACTCTCTGCTTAAGGAGATCGAAGTTGGCCCGCCCGAACATTTGCCGTTTGATCATCTTGAGTCGGTTAATCTGTCCCTCCAGCTGACCGTTGTTGATTGGCAGCGTCAACCCCGCCAGCACTGCGGCATAGTCCGTGAGGAGTCCCTGAGCAAACCGACGCAGCGGTCCAATCCCACTGGTCTGCGCATCCGTGATCCAGTCGTGGAGGTGCTCTCCGCAGCGCTCATGGACCATGGCCAGGAACGTTGTGCTTAGGGTCGATGCCAGAGCAATCCCGTGATCCCTCTGGGCCAATAACTCAAGGTACATAGCCTCCTCAGGTTGTTGGTCCTGCTCCGCACGCAGCAGCAAGAAGGCCACCTGCCGCGCTGACGGGCCATGCGGACTGATGAGGGCAGCTGCCAACTGGCGACGCACGCCACGTAAGGGCCGTATCAGCAGTGGGGGCGGCCCCTCACGCCGCAGTCGGGCCACGAATCGCGAGACACTCGTGAAGGAATAGGCATAGCCCTGCGCCTGAATCTCGTGCCACAGTCGCCGACCACTGTGACAGCCCTCAGCCCAGCGCTGCAGCAGGTACGGCTCGTAGGCGTCGAGCACGCGGCCACTACGCCAGCGCCAAGAGCGTCTATGAGGAGGTTCCTCCTGCTGGGGATAGCGGATTACCGTCTTGCGACTGACTCCCAAACGGCGACCAATCTCGTGCTGCTCCAGACCGAGGGTCCGCAAACGGTGAATATCCTGGTGGAGGGTAACGCGCCGTGCATGCCGTGCTGCACTGGCCGCTTCGTGACGAACTGCCCACAGGCGCTCTCCGCGCCGGCGCCCGCGATATCCTGCCTCAGCACTGCTGGCAAGCGTCTCCGCATCGGGCACTGGGGCGTGTTGCGTTGCCAAGGCTTGCGCGGCATGCGCTCGTGCCAGAGCTTTGTGCAACAAGAATTCTTCCAGCGCATCCACCAGATTTTTGACGAGATGAAAACGGTCGGCCACTTGGAGTGCCTGGGGTGCGCCAAGTTGGGCGCCCTCAGCATAGGCTCCCGATCTATCCCGACTAATGAGCTCAATGCCTGGATGGTCTTTGAGCCAGGTTGCAAACGTGTCCGCTGTCCGATCCGCGAGCAGGTCGACGGGACGGTGCCTTTGCAAATCCACAATCAGGGTCCCATAGGTTTTCCCCTTGCTCCACGCCCAATCGTCCACGCCAATCTGGCAAGGAGCAGGTGCTGTCGGGACGATTGCCGCACGCACAGCCCGAAGGAAACTCATGCGACTCAACCCGTGGCGTGCAAACCCCTGAGCGTGTGCCAATCGCTCTGCTGGTCGGCCACCAAGAGCATACCCGAGGCGTTCCAGAGCCCGATGCAACGCGGTGGTATGGCGTTGATGGGCTGGAGCAATCTGGGGGGCCTGCTCGCGGAAGGTCCGGCGTGAACAGGAGCGATTGCCGCAGAAGAACCGCCGCCCACAGAAACGGAGCACGACACCATAGCCTGCGCTCGGAAGATCGGTGAACGTGCGCAGAAAGTGGCTATGGATACGCCAGGACCAGTGATGGCAGACAGGACAGCAGGCACACGAGGTGGCCGACGACACCACAAGGCTCAGCTGTGTCGACCCGACTTGGCAAGTGTGAATCTCCATGCCGCTCAGATGCGGGAACACCCGTGTGAAGACGTGCAGATGATGGCACATGGCTTGACTCCTGAAAAAACAGGAAGCGACGAACTATGTACCCGTACTGCACAATCCTCACCCAACTACCTTCTTCGCACCACCGTCACTGTGCCAGAGCCAAATTGTGGCACTATAGTGGGTTATGATTATTTCCCTTGTTCGATTGGTAGTGAGCGACTCTCGCTAGCCAATCCCAACACGGATGCCTGTAATGAGCTTCCAGCTAAAGCGGCCGCCAGACGCTCTCTACGTCAAATGTGAGCCAGTTGACAGTAAAAGACGTGCCAAGGAACTCCCAGCGTGCATACTAAGCCAGCACATAGGTGACACCAAGTGGCCACATTTCTGTCTGCCGGGCACAATGCACTATGGTAGGCAGCATCTATTATACGAAGTTGCAGGCGACTGTTGTAGAATGGGCTGTGTGAATGCGAGAGAGACCCAGTACTTCCGTGGCTGCGTGGCAGAGATTGTGAACGAGTAGAGGCAAATGACTGAACCACAAGACCTCAAACGTATCGCCGCGGACCTCTAACGCATCAGCCATGCCGTCAATGAAATAGGTGCAATGCTCATGGCAACATTTCACCCAATGCTGTACACAGCGGCAGCAACACTTCACCAATTCGACAGCTGGCTTAATGAGCATGTAGAGAAGCGCTATCGAGAGGCCGGAAGTCCGTACGGTAACTCGGTAGAGGGCGCGCTCCGATGGCTACGTGAGCAAGAGGAACATACAGGCACCTCCAGTGAGTAGGGCCAGAGTTGGAGAGTCGTGTGAGGGCTGGTTGACTATGCTCATGACAGGTAGGTCATTAGGCTGTTTGTGACCATGGGGTGGGGCGCGACATCCCGACACCTCTGGAGTAGCCCCGATTTCGTGGACTGATTACTTCATGCGGCCCCCGATGTCGGCTGTGGTGACGGTTTGTTCGTAGACGGCTGGTGCCAGATAGCCGAGTGCCGAATGCCGCCGTTGCCGATTATAGAACACTTCCAGCCACTCAAAGACCGCTGCTCGCGCCTCATCGTGGGTGCGGAACCGGTGCTGTGCCAAGAGTTCGCACTCCAGGGTCGCGAAGAAGCTCTCCATGAGGGCGTTGTCGAAGCAATCCCCCACGGTCCCCATCGACGAGCGAATGCCGGCCGCCGCACACCGCTCGCCGATAGCGCACCGAGGTATATTGCCAGCCGTGATCGGAATGGTGGATCAGCCCTGCCTCCGGCCGCCGCTTGCTCACCGCCATCTCTAAGGCGGCCAGCACCAGTTCGGTCCGCAGATGGTCCTGCATCGACCAGCCCACCACTCTGCGACTGAACACGTCCAGAATGACCGCCAAATAGAGAAAGCCCTCCTGCTCGGTTGGCAGATACGTCATATCCGCCACCCAGAGCCGGTCTGGACCAGACGCGCGTGAAGCTCCGCTCGACCAGATCCGGTGCGGGAGTCGCCGCCGGATCGCGCCGGGTCGTGCGCACGTGCACCGGCCGCCGGCGATGGCAGCCCGACCAGACCCGCCTGGCGCATGAGCCGCGCCACCCGGTTGTGCCCGCAGGGCATTCCGCGCGCCTGGAGTTCCGCCTGGATCCGCAACGCACCATAGGTGCCGCGGCTCTGCTGGTGAATCTGGACCATCTGCTGGGTCAGCTGGGCGTTGGCGCTCGCGCGAGCAGAGGGCTCGCGCCGCCGCCACGCCCAATAGCCGCTCGGGGAGACACCGAGCACCCGGCACATCCGGCGGACAGGATGGATGGCCTTCTCGCGCTCCACAAACGCATACACCCTCACCGGGTCGCGTCGGTCTCCCGAGCGAAGAAGGCCGCGGCTTTTTTCAGGATCTCCCGTTCTTCCCGCAGAATCCGGTTCTCCCGCCGCAGGCGGCGCAGCTCGTCCTGCTCGTCGCTGGTCAGTCCGTCATGCCGCTTGCCGGCGTCCAGATCCGCCTGCTTGAGCCACAACCGCAGCGTTTCGCTGGTCATGCCCAGATCCTCGGCAATCTGCCCGATGGGATTTCCCGCTGGTCCGGGCCAGCCGGATCGCCTCCGCCCGGAATTCTGGCGAATAGGGCTGGACGTGCTTGGATGTTTTCGCCATGGACAACCTCCTGGGGTTTGCACCCCAAGCTTACATGTGTCCACGAAAGTCAGTCAACTCCACAACGATTGTGTCAAAATAACGGAGCTGGCATGCGATTGGAGGCGGATTGTCGCTCGGGCTTCTCGGACGAGCCTACGAAGAATTCTACCAATCGATCAATTGAGCGGCCCCTACTTTAAAAGCCGCGTTTGAGAGCAAGATAGGGAAGCAGAGAGACCTCAACTAACCAGGGAAGTAGATCATGCCGATCAAAGACAGCTTCAACGTCAAAATGCCGCAAGGTACGCCAGTACCAAGCCCAGTCAAGATGCCCATGGAGCAGTTCCACCATGGCTGTTGGTAGGTCTGTCAGCAGGCGAATCCATTTGATGCCCGGTCTGGCCTGGCATGGCTCCACCAATAGTCCAAGCTGGTCGGCAAAAAGCATCGCAGGGAAATCCACACCGGCTCGCGGACCCAAAGAATGGTACCCCCAGGTACGTGCGTTAACATCTAGCAGCTTATAGACCTGCTCACGTCGATCGTACTTGTACTCCAGCTCCACCAACCCGTAATAATTGATAGCTTTAAGAAATCTAGTCGAGATTTCGATGAGTTCTGGTAACTCAATAGACTCGACGTAGGTGCTGGCGCGGCCAAATTCAGGAGGATGCTGGCGACGGCGTTGCGCAACCATACTTCCAAGAGCTTCTCCTTCTTTGAAAAAAGCGCAGTAGGAGAACTGTTGGTTCCCATCGCCTGGAATAAGTTCCTGAATCATCACTTCGCCCGGACTGACAAGATCGCTGGCTTGGCGGAACAGCTCTTCCAGCTCCCTCAAGGAGTCAACCCGCCACGCCTTAGCTTTGGTTGCATAAATGAAGTGCTCTTTAACTGCGGGCTTGATGACCAGTGGCAAATACTGTTCTAGCGCAGCCAGCTGGCTGCGCTCCTGCGGATACCAAGTACGTGGCGTTGGGATAGCTAAGCTGCTCGCCAGCTGATAGGTATTGCGTTTATCCCAGGCCCATCGAGTTATTTCCCAATCTGGAGTAGGCACACGGAACAAAGGAGTTAACTGGTCATGGAAGCGAGATAGGGCCGCGACTAGTTCTTCTCGTGTAGGATAAAGCACCCAGCCGTCCAGGTGCAGACGCTTGCCAGCTTCGAGGAGTGTCTCAACGACTTGATCTTCCTCGCGCAGGCTTTTGACCCGGATGGCATGGGTTGTGTAGCGAGAATAGCGTGAGATAGAGGCCTCGTCGTCGATGACACACACAGGTATGCCACGCTTGCCGAGGCTGCGCACGATGCCAAGGCCCTGATAATCTCCCCCAATAACCACTGCGCCAGTAGTCTTTTCAGATGGCCTGGTGACAGATTTCATCAGACCATCTGTTTGTTGGCGACTAAGAATTGCTTTGTTCACATTTTCTCCCCTCACTGCCTTCAGTCTCCTAGTAAGTAATCTTCCTCCTTGCAACCCCACTAGACAAAGGGCAGAAACAAACTCTCTCTTGATCGTGTGAATTGTCAATCATGTGACACCGGCCTCTCACAAGTGAAATCATTGGCACAGCAACGTTTCGAGTAAGTGCTGATACATTTTCGCCATTATTTCCCAACGATAAGCCTCATAATCTTCCGCCGCGCATTGAGTCAAATAGGCTCGCTTCTCTGGGTGCTGATAGAGATCGATAATCGCCTCGGCGAAGGCTTGGGGATTATCTGGCTCGCAAAGCACAATCGATTCTGGGCGAAACATCGAACGCAGAGCGCATGTATCTGAGGCGATCATTGGCCGGCCCATCCAGGCAAACTCATACGCTTTCGTGGGGAGCACAATGTCCATAAAGCCGTTACTTCGATACGGGATGATTCCAACATCGCCATGCACCACGAAATCTACTAGTTTATCGACCTCCACAGGACCCGTAAAAACAATACTATTGCTTAGCCCCAACTCCTGAGCCAATTGTTGCACAACGCGCAAATGCTCGCCTTTGCCTTGGATATCGAGTCGTAGATTTGGTATTGTTGCACGTGCCAGCGCAAATGCGCGGACAGCGGTCTCTAAACCATTCCTTTCTTCAATTGTGCCATGATACATAAGAATGAAAGGGCGGTCTCCACTGTTACAAGTATCAAAAGGTGGAGGGCAGCGACGCTCAGGAGGAAAAACGCATGGATCAGCACTATTGAGAATACTAGTAATTTTCTTTGCAGGTACTCCGCGCTGCAGCAATAATTCCTCAAAAAGAGGTCCAGTTGTGACAATATGATCGGCAAAGTCGGTTGAGATATGTTCTTGCCAGGTGGCAATACGAACAACCCGCGAAGGGCCTTGTCCCTTTGACTTTGCTTGCATTAACTCGGGAGTTACATCTTGAATGTCCAGGATGATCTTTGCACCAAGTAATTTTGGTGTCAGAGCTGAGAAGACAAGAAAGTCTGGCATATTGTGTACATGAACAATCTTATAGCGATGTCTCAGATGGAGCCAGGTCGCCGTAATACCAGCAAGCAAGACGAACAAGCACCAGAATACAAGTTTGCTCGTGAGTGAAAAATTCCCCTCTCTCTTCAAAGGGAGACGATAGATATGTGTATTACCCTCTATCTCATGAAATGCTTCATGAGCTTCGCGCGTACAGATTACATCGATGAGGTAACCCGCGTCAGCGGCTGCTCTGGTAATCCGCAACGCTCTGGCCTCAAAGGGAAACCGGTCAAACGTAATAACACCAATACGCGCTGGTTGCATGTTCAGGGATACTCCTCAGTGCTGGCCACGTGATAGTTCAGGCAATCCTGAGGGTTAGAAAGGCTGGCCAGCGAAGACGGCCTCTTGAGCCACTAGTCGCTTCGTCCTTCGTTTGCTTAAGCTGGAACGCCCCCCTGTACGCGGCCGAAGGCGGTGCCCCCCACGGATGGAGCGGATGAAGTTATAGCTTCGGCGATTTGCGGGACGAGGAGGGACTCCTGGGCGGCAGCCAGGATCTTCACCACTTCGAGCCCGGACCTCCCGTTGGCACGCGGCGGCTCGCCGGTTCGGATGGCGTGGGCAAAGTCTTCGCATTCCAGTCTCAGCGGCTCTATCCACTCGATATGCGGTATGGTAATGGCTCCGTGGCGATACGAGACGATCGGGTCGACACCGATGTCGGCGCCCTTATTGAAGACCTTGAGCATCTCGGCTGGATTGGTATCGTCATAGATGGCCATGCGTTTGTCGCCGATGACCGTTACCCGGCGCACTTTCGCCGGGTGCAGCCAGCTGACATGAATATGGGCCGTCGTGCCGGTATCGTATTCCAAATTGATGTGGGCCACGTCGTAAATAGAAGGATGGAGATGGGCGTACGCATGGGCCTGAACCTGGGTGGGCGAGCGGCCAAGTAGCGCCAGTAAGATAGAGGCATCATGGGGGGCCAGATCCCAGATGACGTCGATGTCACTGCGGAAAAGTCCCAGATTGAGCCGCTCGACTTCCACGCAATAGATATTTCCCAGCTCACCGTCCTGGATCAACTGGCGCAGCTGAGTGACCGCGGGACTGTATTCAAACGTGTGACCCACCATGAGCGTCAGCCGCTGTTCCTCGGCCAGAAGTGTGAGGTCCTCCGCCTCGGCCACGCTGGCGGTCAGCGGCTTCTCTACCAGGAGGTGTTTGCCGTGCATCAGCGCCTTGCGCGCAAGCTCATAGTGCGTCGCCACCGGCGTGGCAATGGCGATGGCATCGACATTCGAGCTGAAAATATCTTCGACCCGTGTCGTGGTCTTGAGCCAGGGGCGCTCTGCCTTGACTTTGGCCAGGCTCATGGGGTTCACGTCGGCGACGATCTCCAGGGACGCCTGGGGCAACGATTCGAGGTTACGCGCCAGCTTAGGTCCCCAGTAACCCCATCCGATCAATCCAAAACGTACATGCTGCATCATGGATATGTACTCTCTTCAGCCTTCAGCTATCTCCAGCTATCCGCGCACGCCAGCCAGGGGGACCGTTGACAGTATCGTGTCGGCGACCCGCTCGATTTGCTCCTCAGTTAATTCCGCATACATCGGTAAGGAGAGAATGCGCTCGGCAGCGGCTTCGGTCACCGGGAGCGATCCCCTGGCCCAGCCATATTGCTGACAGGCCGGCTGCAGATGGAGCGGAACTGGGTAGTGGACGCCAGTCTGGACCCCCTGCTCAGCCAGCCTCTCCCGCACCCGGTCGCGGTCCGGTACCTGGATCACGTAGACGTAGAAGGCATGAGTTGCCCACTGTCGCGTCACCGGCAGCGGTGAAATAGCACCGTTCAGGTGCGCGTGGTAGGCTTCGGCATGGGCTCGGCGAGCCGCGTTCCAGCTCTCCAGATAGGGAAGCTTTACCCGTAGAATCGCCGCTTGTATTTCATCCATACGAGCATTTTGACCCATGACCTCGTGATAATACCTGCGTTGTGATCCATGGTCCCGAAACATCCGCATGCGCTCTGCCAGCTCATCATCGTTGGTTACGCAGATACCAGCCTCGCCGTATGCGCCCAATGTCTTACTGCAATACAGGCTGAAGCAGCCAATATCGCCCAAGCTGCCCACCGGCCAGCCGTTGTAGGTTGCGCCATGCGCTTGCGACGCATCTTCGATCACGCGGATGCCATGCGCGCGCGCGATCTGCAGTATGGGCTCCATTTCCGCCGGATGGCCGAACAGGTGCACAGGCAAGATAGCCCGAGTCCGTGGGGTGATAGCGGACAGAATATATTGCCAGTCCATAGTGTAGGTATACGGATCTATATCTATGAACACGGGGGTGGCGCCCACCATGTAGATGGCTTCGACGGTTGCGATAAACGTATTGGCCACAGTTATCACTTCGTCACCGCTCCCGATACTGCAAGCGCGCAATGCCAGCGCGAGCGCATCAGTTCCGTTTGAGACGCCAATACCGTGGCGGGTCTTCGAGTAGGCGGCGAACTCTTCTTCAAATGCCAGCTGCTCAGGTCCAAGGTAGAGTGACATACTCTCAAGAACACGCTCGATAGCCGGCAGCACCAGAGGCTTGATAGTCTGATACTGTGCCTTTAGATCAACCAGTGGAATCGTCATGCAAGCCACTCACTCCCCTTCTTCACGAACACGCATGGCCGAGCACGGGGATAGGTTCCAGGGGTGCCTATCTATTGCCGTGCTGAGACTAGGCTATCGCAGTCCTGTGTGCCTGATGGTGATTGGAAATGTGCGATTGGGGTAGCCCTGCGCGGAGTGCTGTGCAGGAACGCTCACCGGCTATTGGAGCTGGCTGAGAAGATGCCGGTCTGCACGAGAACGGGCCAGGAATACCAGAGTGAGCTCTGGTGTTGCGCCCTCTACTATCGCAGCCTCGAAAGCACACACTTATTACTTAAGCCGCACCTGTTGTACACCCGGATTGTGCAAGCTGGAACTACGTAGACTCTGGTCTCTAGATCGGGGGTATCTTGTGCTTTTTGCCCTGGCAGAGGGAGGGACGTCATGGTTACCCAACGGGTAGCGGCGACAGGGGGCTTCACCATTGACGAGGGCTATGCGCGCGCCAAGCGCGTTCTGGATATCGCTCTTACTCTGGTAGCGCTCGTTTTCGTCAGCATAATCATGATAGTGACTGCGGTCGCCATCTGGATCGACACCCCAGGACCTATCATTTTTCGGCAGAGACGAATTGGGCTGAATGGTAAAGAATTCGACCTGTACAAATTCCGTTCTATGCACCATAATGTCGGCAGCAGCGTGCATCAGGAGGCAGCCGCTAGGTTCATTCGTGGCGATGTCATCAACTCCACCGATGCAAGCATGCCATATAAGCTCGGTGCCGATTCACGCATTACCCGTGTGGGTAAATTCATCCGCAAAACTAGTATCGACGAACTGCCCCAGCTCTGGAACGTTCTCAAAGGGGACATGTCGCTGGTTGGACCTCGTCCGCCCATTCGCTACGAAGTCGAGCTATATAGCCCACATGATTTGCAGAGGCTTGCTGGAATGCCAGGCTTGACAGGTATTTGGCAGGTGTACGGGCGTGGCCGCGTGACTTTTCAGGAGATGGTTGAGCAAGACATAGCATATTTGCAGACCCAATCACTGATTTATGATGTCAAGCTCATGATTTTGACTGTGCGAGTTATGGTCGACCGGCAAGGGGGGGCGTAGGCAGAGAACGGCTGCAATTTCGCTGGTACAAACTGGTAAATAGTCATTCCTGGCCACTCGTGCCTATGCCTGAGCTGCTTCGTTTGAATAGAGTAAGTAACCAACATCTACACCATGCTCTTGCCCTACAGACTAGTGTGACATACACAACTAGTCTGTAGGGCAAGAGACAGTGTAGTATTACTCTCTAACAAGAGAGCTCTTGGTCGAGTTTTTCCGGCGTCTAATATTTGAATTTCACACAGTTTTCCGTAATTTTTTGTTATGTTCTGTAGAGGCGTGGCTAGAAATTTGCAAGATAATGGTTGGCTCACCGTTGGCGCTATAAAAATGTCTTCGACGGTGGGCCTCGCCTCGTAAGTAGAATTTGTTATTTTTTGGCCCAGGCCGAACACGACCAGTTGACGTTGCGACCGCAGCGGAGGGGCGAAATGAAGCTGTTGGTGGTGGATCGCGATCGCGATATGGTGGAGATGGTGACAGGCTGGCTGAGAACCCGCGGCTACGAAGTCCACTATGCTTTCACCAACCAGCGAGCGAGACAAGTATGGCTCGAAAAAGAGCCGGATGTCGTTATCATTGACCCGGAGAGCAGCAATAGTGATGCAGATCCCTTGGCCCTTTGTCGCGAAATGAGAGATACCCACGACGCACTCGTGCTCGTAGTTGCGAAAACCAATGGAGACGACGCCGAATCGGTATACTTGGAAAATGGGGCCGACAGCTTCCTCGCGAAGCCGTTCCTACCCCGGCAAATGCTGGCTCACTTGCGTGCTCTAAGCAGGCGAGTCCGTTCTACCTTGGTTCGAAATCCCTCGACAATCATTACCGTGGGGCCCATCCGGGTGGACACCATCCGACACGAGGTCGCCATGAACGGCAAGACCGTGCGGCTGACTCCCACCGAAAGCCGACTGCTGCACCTTCTCGCAGCCAATGCCAACGATATTTGCACGCTCGAACAGATCGTCACACATGTCTGGGGCTTTGGCGAATCAGGTGATACGTACCTAGTAAAGGCTCACATTCGCCACTTACGCGAGAAAATCGAGCCGGTGCCTGGCCATCCGCGCTACATCATTACCTCAGCCGGCGTCGGATACATGCTCAAGCGGCCACCGGCTGACTATGGCGTCAGCCCTCTCGACGTTGTGGAAGAAGACGGGCACCAAAATGGACACCAAAATGGACACGGAACTACCTCAGCGCCTATCGAGGTAATCGCGCCCTAGGGCTACGCACGGCACGTCGCTGTCGGGGTCCGGTGGCGCTATCCGGCAGTCGATCCGGCCGGTACGATGTTGCCTCTGTCACCCAATCGGAAAGGCGGTATAGTTGAGCCAGCGGTGCGTGCCACAGATACTGGTATGCCGGCGCGAGAGCGTGGCCAGTTTCCCAGTCTCCGATCCATTGCGCTGGCACCAAGACCACTATCCTATCAGATTCTGGCTCGGACCACTCCCCTGGGAAACTCCGGGCCTCGGGCCGAAGAATGCCAGCCAGGACGTCAAGTGGCGGCAAGGTGCCGGCGGCATCATGTCCGATCCAGCGCACATATCGCGCGATAATACCCACGTGCTGCTTTGACCTCCACGGTCGTCCGCTGTCAACCAAGTGCTGCGGCGTGGCTGCCGTACGAGCTTAGTCGCTACCGGCTGGATATCAGTGCGCGGTATCTGCGGACGGCAGGTTGGACTCCCTCGTCCGGCCATTCTCCAGATCCACATAGAAACGGAAACTCTGGCGATGAACGGCCTCGCTGTGCGAGCTCAACACCACCTGAGCAAAATGTTGCGCTACAGCTCCCTCCGTCAAGATCTGCGCTAGCGCTCGCGTGCGCTCGGCATCAAAGGAGTCGACTGGGTCGTCCAAGATGATAAAACCAGGAACGCTCCCTAGCGCCGAGGAAAATGCCGTAAACGCAAAGGCTAGACATAGCGCCAGCGAACATTGCTCACGTGTGCCGGAGGAGAGCGTATGGTGGGCAACATGCCGGTCATTTTCTTCATCCCAGAGCCGGATGCTGAAGCCAGTACCCTGTCCGTGCTGGATATTGACGATGAGCTCCGTATTCCGGTAGCGGCCGGCGGTGAGCTCCGGTAACAGCTCTCCCATATAGTGCTCCACCTGGGGGAGAGCGAACTGCATTACTCGGCTTCGCACCTGCTCTGCCATCTGGCTGGCAAGCTCGTATCTACGACGGCGACGCACTACCTCAAGTAGTCGCTGATGAGAGCTCTCTGTATCCAGATCAATGGACGCTAGACCGTACGTCTGTGCCTGAGTATCCGCGTGAAGACGCAGCCGGTGCGCCTCCTGTGAGGTACTCCGGCACAGTCCTTCATAACTATCCAGCCGTGCGACATCCACATTGGCTAGGAGTGGCCAGTCGGAAGCCAATTTGTCCAGAGGCTCGCTGCCATAGTACACGCGCCCAATGGGAGTGTATCTGGCCAATAATTCGACCACCTGCTCACCAACCCGCGCGCTCAGTGCTGCCTCCTCCTCTTCCTGCCGCTGGAGCGTGCGTATCTGGTTCGACAGATTAGCAAGCTCCGATACTGCCTCGTGCTCGTCGGTTGTCCCAAGGTCGGCGCGGCGTTCATCGACGGCTCGCTCTAGCTCCTCATGCTGCGCGCGCAGTTTGCTCCAGACGGCGGCTGGTCCCACTTGCTCACCAAACAGAGTGGGCTCACCGTAACTAATGCCTTCCAGCCTGCATTGCTCCTCGAGGTCTGCCAGCACCAGTTGCGCTGCGGCAACTACTTCGGCATCTTCCACTTCACTATTGAGATGGTGCGCCAGAGTGTCCAGTTCGTTCTGGAGTTCCGTCAACCGCGTCGAGCTCATCATTCGCGCGCGCAGACGATATTCCCGTGCGCCAAGCGCTGCCAGCTTTTCTTCCTGCAATTCCCGAGCGACGTCACGGCTGTCGCGCTCGTCAAGTAGAAGGCGCACACGCGCCGCATGTGTCTGCTCTTCCGCTCGAGCGGCCTGCTGCTCCGCGGCGGTGGCATTCTCCCGCAAAACGGCAATCTCGTATTCCTTTTCCAATTGATCGGCCTGTTCCTTGATTGATTCGGCCGCTAACCAAAGCTCGCTCCCAATGCGCTTTAGCTGCTTGGCAACAGGAAACTTGGTGAGAAGCGATTCTACCTGCTCGGGACCCAGGCGCTCAAGCTGGTCCAATCCATTTCGTTGTAGAAAGCAGCAAAGACGCAGGGTATCGCCATCGAGGTCATCTATCTCGTCTAGTAGCCGCGAGTTGACCTCCGGAGCGCCATGAATCTCTTCAAACTCTCCCAGTGGCGCGTGGGATCCGCGGATCAGGAGTGTTGCCTCGTGGGTAATCTCTTGCGCAGCCTCTCTGGATGGGGGAAGTAATTGTCGCCGAATCTCAAGATACGCGTCGTTGACAGCCAGCGACAGTTCGACGTAGGCTGGGCCTCCATCGCGAGGAAGCAGGTCATCAAGGGTTTGACAAGCTGCCGGAGTGTTCCAGGGCACTCCGTAGAGAGCGAAGTAGATGGCCTCGAGCAGAGTGGATTTCCCCGCCTCGTTGCGTCCCTCCACGAGTACAGCGCCTTGGCCTGGAAACCAGAGGTCCACCTCACGCACCTGCTTCAGCGCACCAACATAGAGATGCCGGAGGAGACACTGCCTACTGCCTGCACGATCAATATCGGCATCCACACAACTCTGAAGCAGTTCGGCGGCAGCATATTCATCTGCGGCCCGATCGACGTCAGCCTCATCCGGAATGGCGGCCAGCCTGGCCTCAAGTACAGCCTGCAGCTGATAGAGCGGCGAAATCTGGTCGAGTGCCATTTCCACCAAGCTTTCTGCAATCTATCGGGCGGACGATCCTATATCCGCCGCATCTTTCGGCCTCTGCAGCAGCGCGATCAAACCAGAGATAGTCGCTGCTACTATAAGCAACGTGCTAGGGAGAAAAAAGAATCCGACACCATAGAATGCTGCCCAGACCATTGCTACAACTGTCACGCTGCAAGTAACTAGCGCCATGTACGCGGTTACACGGGCATCAGACCCACGAGCGAGACTCTGCCAGCGAGCAGCAGCCGCGGCAAAGGCGAACAGCGATAGCACCATGGTGAGTACTACCACCAGACGAGCAGCAGTCGCGGCAGCATTGGAGCTGCCAATGGCATGGCATTCTATTTTTACCGCGCTTATACCGTAACAGGTCTCATTCTCGGCAAACGTGATTATGGCGAGATAGATGCCTGCTAGGCATGCAAGACCAACCGAAGTGATTGCGGTATACCACTCGATACGAGCGTAACGATTCACGAGCCTCTGCCCCTTTTGTCGTTTTCGGACTGACGTATAGCGTTTGATATGTTCAGTGGAAACATAACCCAAATATGTAAATGATTGCCACCCACTCACCATTCATGGTTTCTCGCGGATTCGCGCCTGCGCTGGCCTTTTTCTTGCGCATTTAGGTACACGGGGAGGATCCGTGCCCTCCGAGCGACACGGGCGCGGCACAAAAGTATATGAACAGCGTGGTTCAAGAACAAGCAGACCTGCAAAATTTGTCAGGTTCTTCCGAGCAAGCCGTAGCACCCATAGTTCTAACCGCCAAGACCCCCGTACCGAGCCGCAGAGATATTATCGCCACCCTGCGCCGGGAAAGTTTTGATCTACGGTATGTGCCAACATGTCATCGGCTTCCCGAGGCAATAGACCACGTCCAAGCCGACATCGTGCTGGTGGATATGGATGCCGCCGACCTTTGCGATCCCGAGTTACCACATATGTCAGGCCACCGACTGGTCACTATTTTAGCTCGTCAACTTGCGCAGCGCAATGTTGCGCTGGTGGTCATGACCAGCCTGGATTTTGAGGAGACCCTAGATCTTGCGCGCGCTGGTATACATGCATTCGTCACGCCGGATCTGAGCGCGAGTTCATTCATCGGACTCCTTCGCGGTGCCCTCTTGGCCGCTCGTAGGCGCTACGAAAGCTGTCCGGCCGGTCCCTCACACGCTGCAGATAGGACCGTCAGTTATCAGGGTTCGCCCAGCGTGTCGCTGCCGGCGGCCGGTGATAAGCGGCGGATTTCGGAGGAAGTTTGGCGCCGCATGCAGGCGTTGCTGCCCCCGACTCGGTGTCCAGAGCGCACCCGCCCCATTGACCGGCGCGCTCTTGAGGCTATTTTCTACATACTTCGCTCAGGCACTCCCTGGTCTAGGCTGCCCAAGAGCTTCGGATCTGCGACTACCGCGCGCGAACGTATACAGTACTGGACAACCTGCGGTATCATGGAACAAGTGCTCGCTGCTGGACTCGCAAGTGAGGCAGGCTGGGAGCACTTGCACTGGGAAAGATTGGCTCCAGCGTTTGCGCGACCGATTCCCATGCATGCCGGCGGGACCGCTGTTAAGACAGGCATAGCGGGGCTACAAAGGAGTACTCTCTGCGATGAAGCTGGTCACCTATGTTCATCCCGACGCGGGGGCCGATCATATGACTCCCGGACGGGCCGGAGTCATCTTTGGTGAGAGCCGCATTCTCGATGTTGAAGCGCTGCTAAGGTGGGCCGACCGCGATACGAGTTCGGTCGCCGCTGCCGCGCGTCCCATCACTGTGCTCCAGTTATTACAGCAGCAGGAGGGCACGGCAGCTCTTGCCGCCGCAGTTGACCGCGCCGCTCGAACCGATCCTCTAGACCTGCAAACGATGAGTGGCCTGGTTCTTGAACGTGACGCGATCTCGCTACGCGCGCCAATTCCCGATGCTCCATCGTTTCGCGATTTCTATACCTTTGAGCAGCATGTGAAAGCTGCGCGCGCCCGGCGCGGCGCCGATATGATTCCCGAGTGGTATCAGATCGCGGTATTCTATTTTTCCAATACTTCTGAGCTCTATGGAACCAATGAACCAGTACCGTTCCCACATATGAGCCGGGAGGTCGATTTCGAGCTGGAGATGGCCGCGGTAATTGGACGGGCAGGGCGCAATATCTCCGCCGATGAAGCACCCGACTTTATCGCGGGGTATATGGTATTGAATGATTGGAGCGCGCGTGATCTCTGGCGAGCGGAACAGCCGCTCAACATGGGACCTGCCAAGGGCAAAGATTTTGCTACTTCGATTGGACCGTGCCTGGTTACCCCTGATGAGCTAGCGGATAAGCGCATCGGCTCCGGCAGGGATGAGCGCTATGACCTCTCGATGCTGGGGCGCATCAACGGAGAGCTACTGAGTCAGGACAATGCCAGAAACATGTATTACACGTTTCCCCAGATGATTGAGCGAGCCTCGCAGCATGTACTTCTTCGCCCTGGCGACATCATCGGCTCCGGTACCTGCGGTACCGGTTGCATCCTGGAACTCGGCACCGAGCGGCACCGCTGGCTGCTACCGGGTGATGCGGTAGAGATGGAGATCGAGCGGTTGGGCACGCTAACTAACACGCTGGTTGGCGAAGCCTCGATGCGGGAGAGATAACCATGCCGATGCCGACTCCGCCCGGGCCTGGAGAAGAGCCGACTAGCGAAGCACAGCTGTATCGGTACCATTTGCGGCGGCTTATCACCTGGTATATCGAAGCTTTTGATCCACTTCCTGAGAGCGCCTTCGCCTGGCGCCCACGGTTCCCCGAGGCGAACTCGCTCTCCGCCATAAGCCAGCACGCCATTAGTTCGGCAGAGTGGTGGGTGCTCGCCTGCACGGGGAATGCCCCGCTGGAACGTGAGCGAGATGCTGAGTTTGCGGCAGATGCGCCATGGTCGGAGCTACGCCCACGCTTCGTCGCGTTTCTGGCCGCCGCAGGTGATCTCCTGGATGGCATGGACAGCGACCAGCTCGCTGCCATAAGCAGGCACCCCGCCGGTGATCGTATGAACCGTCGTTGCCTGACGCACACTATCGAGCACCTTGGTTTGCATCTTGGGCACGCCGAAATCACCATCGATTGGTGGAAAGCGGAGGAAACAAGCTAGACTGCTGCTCTAGGTGCCACGCATCAGCAGTATGGTTCCAACCGTCTTGACCAAGACCGCGAGATCGAGTAGCAACGACTGGTGGCGGATGTAGTAGAGGTCATACTGCAGCTTTCGCAACGCATCCTCGATGGATGAGCCATAGCGGTAATTGACCTGCGCCCAGCCGGTAAGTCCTGGCTTGGCCGCCAGTCTGGTCCGATAAAACGGAATCTCTGCGGCCAGCAAATCTACAAATTCAGGACGCTCGGGCCTGGGTCCGACTATGCTCATTTCGCCACGCAGTATGTTCAGAAACTGGGGTAACTCATCCAGCCGGGTCTTGCGTAGCCAGTGCCCTGAGCGCGTCATGCGATTGTCGCCTGGCGTGGCCCAACGAGGACCACTTCCGGCTTCCGCACCCGAAACCATCGAGCGCAACTTGAAGACGGTAAACTCCCTGCCGCCATGGCCCAGCCGCGTCTGGCGATAGAATACCGGCCCAGGCGAGTCCAGCTTGATTATAGCCGCGAGCAGCGGCAGCACAAGCAGGAAGCACAGCAATCCGACTATCCCAAGGACCAGATCGGTCAGGCGCTTCAGGAGCAAATAGATCGAGTAGGACAGCGTGTGTTCGTGCATGGGCAGCACCAGTGACCAGAGATGCTCCCCCATATGCTCAATTGGGATACGACCGGTAACCTCTTCATACAACCGCGACATTGGGACTATCTGTACGCCATGCTCATAGCAGGTAATAACTCCCTGGAAAATGTCGTCGGGAATCTCGTTGACATAGGCCATCACCAACTCTGAGATGCCCAGATGCTGTACAAGCGCCGGAAGCTCATTCCCCGAGCCCAACCGCTCGCCCACCCCACTTACCTGCCGGTCGTCTTGCTCACTGGATACCCAGCCCACCACCTCGTAATCGGCGTGTGCTTCTTGCTTGAGCGCCTGCCAGATCAGTTCAGCGGGCTGTCCGCCTCCGACGATGAGCGCCCGCCTCCGTAACCCGGTCCAGCCGATGAGGAAAATACGGCAAATGCGCCACGCCCCTATGAGTACCAAGGATATGATCGCGTAGTAGACGATAAATCTCCGCGGAAGGGAGCCTCGGGGTGAGAGGAAGAATGTAGCCAGATACAGCAGCATGAGCTGCATCAAAATCTGGATCAGGCGCCAGAGGCTGCTTCGCAACCTTGCCGCGATCCGCAGATTATAGTAGTCGTTGGCGTTAGCCAGTATCAGCCAAACTACTGGGAGTATCACCAGCCAGTGGATCTGCTGCAACACAAAGCTTAGATCATAGCGGGTATGTGCATGCTGCGCCCAGAGGGCGAGGGCAATCAGCACCGCAGCGCCAGTCGCGACCACATCTCCAGCCATCAGCAGCAGCCGGCGCTCAGAGATTCGAAATTTCCACATAGGTATGCCAGTTCCCCCAGACGCTGGCACCGGTTATCGGTGTTGCTCTCTTCTTGCTAACACTCGAGCAAGAACGCATGCTAGCTCATCGCGGCAGCAGACGCGGCATGCTGCTCTCATGCATACCTCGGCGGGACTCCTCCGCTCGCGTCGCCACCAGCGGATCGGAGACCAGCGAGTCAGATGAAGGCTCCGGAGGTTTGCGCCAGTCAAGCACTCCCCCCCAAAATCCCGCTCCCCAGCTGATATGTATAGTGAAAAAGACCAATGGCAGTCTCCATAGCTGGCCAGGATTCGCGCGCAGGCGACGACCAGCCATCTGCACGGAAAATCCCAGACACAGCACGCCATAGAGCGAAATCACCGCTAGCCAGGTCCAGAAGATTACCGACGAGAAGAGACTTAGCGCAAGACCGGCAAGTAGGCACAGCACCAGGCCCGGCGCCGCCAATTGGCGAAGCCGCAAAGATCTGGGATGTTTACGAAGAGTTTGGACCTTGCCTTTTCCATAGGCATAGTATTGGCGCATCAACCCGCCAAGAGATTGGCGGCAGATGTAACGCGACGTGATAGCCGGAGTGAGGTAGAGTCGCCCTCCCAGTTGGCGAATTCGGTAGTGGAGCTCGTAATCTTCATTAGGAACCATTCGTTGGTCAAACTCCCCTACCTGCTCGAGTACAGTCTTTGGCCACGCGCCCATGTAGACGGTGTCGGTATAGCGCGCGGCCTCGCTGACATGAAAAGCGCTCGGGACGGCAAATCTGGAAGTGGTAGCGGTGGCTATGGTCTTACCGGTGGAGGTGACGCCTAGTGGCCGCATCAACCCTCCGACCCCCTGCGAACCGGTGGATTTCAGCGCGCTGACACATTGGCTTACATAATCGAGAGCGACAATAGTATGGCCATCTACTCGTACGATAATTTCACCCCGGCTGTGACGGATGCCTATATTGAGCCCGGCTGCCTGATTGCGAGATGGATTATGAAGAATAGTGACCCGATCAGCTCCTGGTAGAGCACAGGCGATGTCGATGGTTCCATCGTCACTCTCGCCGTCTACCAGAACAATCTCTAGTAAGTCGCTCGGATAATCTTGCGATAGGACGGCGCCAAGGCTTTCTTTGATCCAGGTCGCCTCGTTGCGCACCGGCATGATGACGCTGACATGTGGTAGCTCCATCACGATTCTCCTATCCTAAGGGTCCACAGATGGCTCCGGATGCTCAACCTACAGAGAACGCAATCCGTCTCGATTATATGTAGCAGCTTGGCAAGTTGGTATGTACTCTGGTACTGTCGTACTTTCTCTTTTGACACCGTTCCGTAGAGTGTAACGAGACCTGTACCAGCCAGTAACAGAAGCTAGCCACATAGTTGGTGGCTCATTTGGCCTAGATTTTGATTACTCGCGCTCCAGCTCGGCCAGCAGTCGCAGGTCTTCGGGTGACAGATTCTCCAAGAGGTCGGGACGGCGCTCAAGGGTGCGGCGCAGAGACTCCTTGCGACGCCACCGCGCGATTGCGGCATGATTGCCGCCGAGAAGTATGTCCGGCACACGCCACCCGCGGAACTCTACCGGGCGGGTATACTGGGGATATTCAAGTCGCGCGTCGCTAAACGATTCCTCAGCGGTGGATCCTGGAGCCAGAACGCCCGGCAATAGCCGGCTCACCGCATCCACAATCACCATTGCCGCCAGCTCTCCGCCAGTTAGCACAAAGTCGCCGATGGATATCTCATCGGTGATGAGGTGTTCGCGGACACGTTCGTCGACTCCTTCATAGTGTCCGCAGAGTAACGTCAGGCGCGGCTCATGCGCCAGCTCGCGAGCCACCGCCTGCGTGAACCTTCGTCCTCCTGGGCTCATTAAGATGACGGGACCACCTTCATAGAGGGATTCGACGGAAGCGAAAATCGGCTCCGGCTTCATTACCATGCCGGCGCCGCCTCCATAGGGATAGTCATCTACTACATGGTGCCGGTCGGTAGTTGCATCGCGAGGGTTGCAGAGACGGATCTCTATATATCCTCCCGCCTCGGCCCGCGCCAGAATGCTATGGCCAAGCGGGCCATGAAACATCTCAGGAAATAACGTTAAGATATCAAAGCGCATCAATCTCTGCCGTTTCTGACCTTTTCGCCGATTCTATGCCACTGTCGCCGACGGTGCAATCGCACCCCTCGACGCTGGGGAATCAAGTGGTATAAATGATATGATAAAATGCACGATGCCCTACTACCCCGCCCTGGGTGCGGTACCGGCGTAGAACACTGCAGTGGCGAGAATGTCTAGACGAGGCATAGGACATGGCGATCCTCTGGTCCACCGGTATAACCGAGCAGATACGAACTGGAGACGCGCTCTATCGTGCTCTCGGGCACGCCGTCGCACTGGTGGAAGGAGGCGCCGGCATACTCTTTCTTCGCGATGAGGGCCAGGGGGAGGGAACGTCCGCTCATCGTTCACTGGAAGACGCTGCCCTTATCAGTTGGGGAATAGAGCGTGAAACTGCGCAGCGCATCATCACGTTTTTAATGGAGGATCACATCCCCGAGCCGCTGGACGGCCGACCCCGAGCGGTAGTCAATACCGATCTGTGGGGCGGGGAGATCGCGACCCTCCCGCTCGGCGATCTGGCAGGTACGGTAGGTGAGGTTCACTTTCTTGGCCAGAAAGGATTCTCCGCCCGCCGCCAGATGGCAGACCCCTACCGAAGGCAAGCGCTCATCGGCGAGTTTACCGCTGCGGTTCGGTTGCACCAGGAAGTGTTACGGTTGAGGCAGGAGAACCGGCAGCTCGGCTCGATCCTGCATTTTAGCGGTGACGGCATCATTACTATCGACTCCACGCTACGCATTACCGGCTTCAACCCGGCTATGGAGGCAATGACCGCATGGCGACAGCATGAGGTTGTGGGCCGGTTCTATCATGATGTACTTCTGCCTCGCAACATACAGGGCAATCCCCTCGGCTACGAACACGACCCAGTGGTGCTGGCGATCAAAACCGGCAACGCTGTCACCGATCAGCAGTTGATCCTCCTGGCTCGCGACGGGCAGAGTGTTGATGTCTCGGTGACCGCGGCAGCGGTACGAGCCTCGAGCGGTCAGCCGGTCAGTTGCGTACTCAACGTGCGAGACATTACGCGCTCGCGTGAGTCCGAGGAGCTGCGGAACACATTCGTGTCGGTGGTGTCGCATGAACTGCAGACCCCGATCGCCATAATCAAGGGGTACGCCTCGACGCTGGCTCGAGCCGACGCTCATTGGGACGCGGAAACGTTGCGTAGGCGGCTTGAGGCCATCGAAGAAGAGTCGGATCGCTTAAACCATTTGCTCGGCAATCTGCTCTATGCCTCTCGCATACACGCAGGTGGATTGCAGATGGAGCGCGGCGAGATCAACCTCGCCGAGGTCACGCGTTCAGTGGTGCGGCGCTTCAAAGCGCGCAGCTCCGACCGAGATATCTCCGTGCGTTTTCCCACGCGATTCCCACTGGTCATGGCCGATCGTGATCGCATCGAGGAGGTGATCATGAATCTTCTCGACAACGCGGTCAAGTACTCGCCGCGCGGCCAACCCATTCGTGTGCGAGGGCGCGCAACCAATGAAGAGCTCATTGTCAGTGTAACCGACATCGGGCAAGGCATTCCGCTGCGAGAACAAGAGCGCATCTTTGAGCGCTTTCAACGAGTAGATAACTCGCTAGCGCGACGTACTCAGGGCGCGGGACTTGGACTCTACATATGTAAAGCAATTGTCGAGGCGCATGGTGGACATATCTCGGTCAAGAGTGAGCTTGGGCGCGGCTCAATATTCTCGTTCAGCTTACCAAGAGCGGAGAAGCCGGAGGCAGTGATGGTTATTTTTGGTGGAGACGTGAACAACCATGGAGCATGAAAACTTCGATCCGCGCAGCATGACCGTGTTAGTGGTGGATGACGAGCCGCGGTTGCGAGATATTGTGCGCTTGAATCTGGAGGTAGAAGGGTATCGGGTCGCTGAGGCGGATAGTGGTATTCAGGCCATCGAACGTGTCAAGGAAGACTTGCCCGATCTCATAGTGCTCGACGTCATGATGCCCGAGATGGATGGTTTCGAGACGTTGCGTCTTATCCGTGAGGTCTCCAGCGTTCCAGTAATCATGCTTACGGTGCGCCAGGAAGAATTCGACAGAATTCGCGGTCTGGAGATCGGTGCCGACGACTATCTCACTAAGCCCTTCAGTCCTCAGGAGCTGCTGGCTCGCATCAAGGCGCTGCTACGGCGAACATTCATGCCCAAGCCAGCACGCAAAACCAAGATAGTAGTAGACAAGGATCTCACGATTGACTTCAGCAAGCGTGAAGTTTGGGTCCGCGGGCAGAAGGTTTCCTTACGTCCCACCGAGTATCGATTGCTGTATCACCTGGTCAATAATGCCGGTAGACTTCTCTCACACGACATGCTGCTCTCACGTGTCTGGGGACACGAGTACCGAGATGAGTCACACTACCTCCGACTCTATATTACCTATCTACGCCAGAAATTGGAGCGCGATCCAGCGCACCCCGTGTATATCCTTACCGAGCGCGGAGTAGGATACCGCTTTCGCGAGCTAGAGGTACCAAGCGAGGTAAGCTAGTAGGGGGAAGCAGGATATGGGCGATTCGGTATTTCGCGAGGGACTCTTTACCGGCAAGACCATCGTCGTCACCGGCGGTGGAACTGGCATTGGGCGCGCCACCGCGCGCGAGCTGGCTTTGCTGGGGGCAAGCGTCATCATCTGCTCGCGTAAGGCCGAGCACCTGGAACCGACCCGCGATGAGATCGCAGCCTCCGGCGGTAAGGTCACCGCTCTCGTGTGTAATATTCGCGAACCAGAGTCGATCGCGGAATTTTTTCTCGCGGTACACGAGAAGTACCCACAGGTGAACGGTCTGGTCAACAATGCCGGCGGGCAATTCGTGAGTCCTGCCGACGCCATCACACCAAGAGGGTGGCACGCGGTAGTGGAAACCAATCTCACCGGTACTTTTCTCATGTCGCGCGCCGCACTGGACGCGGGTATGCGCGAGCATGGGGGGGCCATCGTCAACATCGTAGCCGAGATGTGGCGCGGCTTCCCGGGTATGGCGCACAGCGGGGCGGCGCGCGCCGGAGTCGTTAATCTCACCCAAACTCTGGCCCTTGAGTGGGCGGCCTACGGAGTACGCGTCAATGCGGTCGCGCCTGGGATTATCGATTCGAGCGGTCTTAAGACGTACCCACCCGCAATTCAAGAGCAGGTCGAAAGCATTGCGGCCGATACCCCCGCTCTGCGTCTGGGCACAGAGAGTGAGATTGCCTCCGCAGTTACCTTCCTCCTCTCGCCGGCAGCGACCTACATCTCGGGAGCGACACTCAAAGTAGATGGCGCCAGCTCGCTGTACCGCTTGCAAGGGTACACCATTGCCGACCATACTCCATGGCCGAAGTTCACGCTCCAGGGTGACGAGATCGAAATGTAAGTGTTTTAGGGTGCGAAAAGGAGGAAGGAGGTTGGGACCATGCTCCATAGAGGCGATGATGTGCCACTGACGAATAGGCCGGATCCACAAGCTAGCGTGGGCAAGGAGGATGCTTCAGTGGAGACCGAAAAGACCGAAAAGGGGGAGATGCCATGCCCGGTCTGCGGCACACCCATGCCCGACCGGAAAGGCGGCAAAGCCAGCATCTGCAGAGTCTGCGGTTTCAAGGATAGCTGTTGCTTCTAGCTCACGGATAGTTGGCGGCGCTATTCACATCTGTTTGGTTATCGGCAAGAATGGCGAGGGAGGGTGACATATGTCCGTTCTCGCGACCAGCGTCAAACCTAAGAGCGATGAATTCCGCAAGAACTATGAGATCATGCGCCAGGTACTCGAGGAGTTTCACGCCCGGCAGGCCAAAGTACACCTTGGAGGCAGCGATCGCTCCCGCCAGCGCCATCTGGCACGAGGGAAAATGCTGCCACGGCAGCGCTTGGAATTGCTGCTGGATAACGACGCACCGTTCCTCGAGCTGTCTACCTTAGCCGCGTTTGGGATGTACGGCGATGAATCGCCTTGCGCTTCCAGCATAAACGGCATTGGTACCGTGGCAGGTGTTGAGTGCATGATTAGCGTGAGTGACGCCACCGTGAAGGGTGGGGCCAGCTATCCCATGACTGTGAAGAAGGCGCTACGCTCACAAGAGATCGCGCAGGTGAATCACCTGCCCAGCATTAGTCTCGTCGAATCCGCTGGCGCGAATCTGCTCTATCAGGCGGAGTTTTTTGCCGACCTTGGCGGACGCATATTCGCCAATCAGGCGCGCATGTCGGCATTAGGCCTTCCGCAGATAGCACTTGTCTTCGGCAACTCTACCGCGGGAGGCGCGTATGTCCCAGGCCTCTCCGACTATACGGTAATGGTCAAACGCCAGGCGAAGGTCTTTTTGGCGGGCCCTCCCCTGGTGAAGATGGCTACTGGCGAAGATGTAGACGATGAGTCGCTGGGAGGAGCCGAGATGCATACGAGCGTCTCGGGACTGGGTGATTACCTGGCCGAAGACGATACCGACGCCATCAGAATTGGTCGAGACATTGTGTCTCGGCTAAACTGGCACAAGGAGATTCACGCGCTGCTCGCCGTGCCCGAAGAACCCAGGTACGACCCTGATGAGCTGCTTGGCATCATACCTGCCGAATTTCGCCGGCCGTTCGACATTCGCGAAGTGGTCGCGCGGCTGGTAGACGGCTCGCGATTCGACGAGTTCAAGCGAGATTACGGCACCACGCTGGTAACCGGCTTTGCTCATATCAACGGATTTCCCGTTGGTATTCTCGGCAATAATGGCGTGCTTTTTGGAGATTCTGCCCTGAAGGCGGCCCAGTTCGTTCAGATCTGCAACCAGTCTCGTACACCCCTGGTATATCTGCAGAATATCACCGGCTTTATGGTGGGGCGCCGCTACGAAGAGGGCGGCATCATCAAGCATGGCGCGAAAATGATTAACGCGGTTGCAAATTCCAGTGTGCCTCAGTTTACTGTTATCGTCGGCGGCAGCTTCGGCGCAGGAAATTACGGCATGTGCGGGCGTGCCTTTGATCCGACCCTTCTCTTCACCTGGCCGAGTAGTCGGATCGGAGTCATGGGAGCTGAGCAGGCGGCTGGAGTTATGGCAATACTGCAGGAAGACGCTGCCCGAGCGCAGGGAATCGCGCCGGATCTAGAACGTATCGACGTTGTACGTAAGATGACCGAACAGAGGCTGGAAGAGGAATCTTCCCCCTACTATGCTACCGCACGGCTGTGGGATGACGGCATCATCGACCCACGCGACACCCGTATGGCGCTTAGCGTAGGTCTCTCCATGTCCTATAATCGTGACTGGGTATCGCCGGGAGCTCCGCACTACGGCGTCTTCCGAATGTAACTCATACGCGCTAGCTCTTCCGCGTCCGTACGCAAGCCCCCTAGAGAAGGAAAATGAGTATGCAGTTTACGCCAGAGCAACGCATGTTTCGCCAGACCATACGACGATTTGTCGAGGAAGAAATCAATCCCCATGTAGATGAATGGGAAGAGGAAGGCGCATTTCCAGCCCATGAGCTGTTCAAGAAAATGGGGGACCTCGGCTTTCTGGGTCTGACCTACCCGGAAGAGTATGGCGGCCTTGGGCTCGATTTCTGGTACACGGTGATTTTTTGTGAAGAGCTGGGCAGGGCACACTGTTCAGGCGTTCCTATGGGCATTACCGTCCACACCGACATGTGTACCCCGGCGCTGGCGCAGTTTGGCTCGGAGGAGTTGAAACGCAACTATCTGGAGCCGAGCATACGGGGCGACTACGTCGGTTGCGTCGCCGTTACCGAACCGGATGCCGGATCGGATGTGGCCGCTATTCGCACCCGGGCGGTCTCCGATGGAGATGAGTGGGTGATTACCGGGCGGAAGCTCTACATCACCAACGGCACCCAGGCGGATTGGGTGTGTCTGCTCGCTCGAACCAGCGAGGAACGTGGGTATCGTGGCATGTCGCTTATTATCGTACCAACAACCTCGCCCGGATTCAGCGTGAGTCGACGACTCCGCAAACTTGGAAACTGGGCTAGCGACACCGCCGAACTGGTTTTCGATCAGGTGCGGGTTCCCAAGTCCAACACCATCGGCCCTGAAGGCATGGGCTTCATGCTGCAGATGCAGCAGTTCCAGCGTGAGCGGCTGGTTGGCGCTATTACCGCCTATTCCGGCATGGAGCGGACGGTCCGCGACACCATTGAATATACGAAACAGCGCCAGGCCTTCGGCCAGCCTCTCATCAACAACCAGGTCATCCATTTCCGGATCAGCGAGCTGCTCACCGAAATCGAATGTCTCAAGGCTCTCTGCTACGAGGCGGTGGCGCAACAGATCGCCGGTGAAGACATCACGCGCCTGGCCTCGATGGCAAAGCTCAAAGCCGGCCGGCTCGGCCGAGAGGTCGCCGATAGCTGCCTGCAGTACTATGGCGGCATGGGCTATATGGAGGAGACGCACATCTCGCGCACGTTCCGCGATATGCGGCTGCTCTCGATCGGCGGCGGGGCCGATGAAGTCATGCTGGGCATCATTGCCAAGATAGAAGGCATACTCCCCGGACGTCAACGCTAAACACCTAGAGAATGGCGGGTATACTATGTTTCGTCTAGGGTCCGCTGAAGGCTTTTATGGCGACGATGTAACCCGGGCGCTCCCCATGATCGAAGGCGGCCATGTAGATGTTGTCTGCTTCGAGGCGCTTTCTGAGCTCACGCTGGCAATTCTGCGCCGAGACCAGCTGCGCAACCCGGAGCACGGCTATACCCGTGACATAGAGGTGATTGCGGAGCGTATACTGCCTCTCGCCTACAGCCGCAAGATCCCGCTCATCACCAACGGCGGCGGCCTTAATCCCACCGGCGCCGCCGCCTTTGTCGGCCGCGTCGCCGAGCGCGAGAAGCTCCATGGTCTCAAAATCGCCACCGTAACCGGAGACGATCTCTTACCCCAACTGGAATCCATAGTCGAGTCGGGGGAATTACTCGCCAATATGGAAACCGGCGAGCCGCTCACGCTAGCGGGTCCACCTATCGTTTCGGCTAACGCATACCTGGGCTCCGATCCAATCGTCCAAGCGATGCAGGGCGGCGCGGATATCGTCATCACCGGACGGGTCGCGGACCCATCCCTCTACCTGGCTCCGCTCATCTGGCACTATGGCTGGAAGCAGGATGATTACAATAGACTAGCCTCAGGCATCATCTGCGGTCATCTGCTCGAATGCACCGGCCAGGTGGTCGGCGGCAATAGTCTCGCCAGCCTTGATCGAGTAACTGCGCAAGAGCTGGCTCACCCGGGTTATCCTATTGCCGAGGTGGAGTCGGACGGGTCTTTTGTGGTCACCAAAGTTCCCGGCCTGCCAGGATTCGTCACCATAGAGACGGTCAAAGAGCAGCTGCTCTACGAGCTGCATGATCCGCGGAGCTATATCACACCCGATGTTCGTCGCCGACATCACCACTCTGCGACTAGCGGATGCGGCGCCGGACCGAGTGAGGGTCAGCGGCGTCACCGGGCGGCCGCCGACCGATACTCTCAAAGTCAATCTCGCGCGACTGGAATGCTATAGCCGGGAGCTTATCTTTACCTTGGGCTGGCCACGAGTCTGGCGTAAAGAAGCGCTCTTGCGCGGTATGCTCGAATCCGCCTGGGAAGGACTGCCGATTAGCCGAATCGACTACTCTCACCCGGGGCTGGACAGCCTCTACGGAGCGCTCGACTACCTCCCGCCGCCTCCGGAGGATCCGATTGAGCTGATGGTGCGCGTTACATTCACCGCGGATGACCCAGGTACCCTGAAGGCGGCGGTACGGCGAGCCATGGCTCTCGGCCTCTCCGGGCCGGCGGGCATGTCGGTCGCGGCCCTCTCGGTAGGAGCGGAGCCTCGTCCAATTCTCGGTCTCTGGCCGGCGCTGGTCAGCCGTGATCTGGTACACCCTGTAGTCCAGATTACCGAGATACCATAGTCCCTGGAAAGCAAGCGGAACAGACACACATATAGATCGGCACACGACTCCGGTAGGTAGGTATGAAATCCTGCAACCTTCTCGTTGCATATTATTTGAGAGTCAGTTATAATGCAACAAGGAGGTTGCACATGAACACCGATCGCATCGAGAAGAAGATCCTGTTGCATGCGTCGCTGCACCGCGTCTGGCAGGCTGTAGCTGACTCCGCCGAATTCGGGAGCTGGTTTGGCATGAAGTTCGATGGCCCCTTTGTGCCTGGGTCAGCTCTTCGCGGGAGGATCGTGCCTACCACAGTTGACCCCGCGGTAGGCGAGTCCCAGCAAGAGTACGATGGTCTGCAGGTTGAGATCTTGGTCGAGCAGATGGAGCCGGAGAAGCTATTCTCGTTCCGCTGGCATCCATTTGCTGTAGAGCAAGACGTCGACTACTCTACCGAGCCGACGACGCTCGTCGCCTTTACGCTGGAGGAATCGTCTGGCGGCGTCATCCTCACCGTCACCGAGTCCGGATTCGACAGGATTCCTCTGGCACGACGAGCCAAGGCCATAACCGCCAATGACGCGGGATGGGCCGCGCAGATGAAGCTCATCGAAGAGTATCTCGTCCATGCTCCCTAGCCGAGATGTTGCAGGAGCCATGCATCCAGGCTCGATTTCCGATACCGCTC
The DNA here is from genome assembly GCA_963810535.1 of uncultured Chloroflexia bacterium. Lineage (GTDB taxonomy): Bacteria > Chloroflexota > Ktedonobacteria > Ktedonobacterales > JADMIN01 > JAJPKE01. The sequence continues at coordinate 157,077 of CAWENW010000014.1, read as the reverse complement.
ACATCTTTGCGGCGCTCGGAGACAAGACGCGTTTGCGTCTTGTCTCGCGCCTCTCTAGTGAGGGACCGCTCTCCATCACCAAGCTCGCCTCAGGTGCGCAGATCTCTCGCCAGGCAATCACCAAACACCTGAGAATGATGGAGACAGCGGGCCTCGTTCAGAGTCTGCGATCTGGACGCGAGATCATCTGGCGAATGGATCAAGAGCGCGTGGAAGAGGCACACCGCTACCTGTACCAGATCTCTCGTCAGTGGGACGAAGCGCTTGATCGTCTACGAACGCTCGTAGAAAAGGAGACCTAGTCATAAGCGCCCCACGACTGCGTCGACCATGTACAGGTAAACCGTGCGGGGAGGTAAGGCGAATCACTGCGAGTGACCTGTGCCGCTAGAGAACGTGCTCGACATAGCGTGCACACATGAGCCGTAGTAGCTCGTCTCCAGGCAGTTGCCACAGGGCCTCATTGAAGATCTCCACCTCGATTGGCCCTGTGTACCCAGTCGCGTCCACCGCTGCACGCAAGCGGCGCAGCTCGATTACTCCGTCGCCCATCATTCCGCGCCCGTTGAGCATATCCGGCGTGGGCACGAGCCAATCGCAGACGTGGAAACCTATGATGCGCTCGGCGGCGATGCGAATGTGTTCCAGCACGTCGGCATCCCACCAGACATGATACACGTCCACAATGACACCGACCTGGCCTGGGTCGAAGTGACTGGCCAGACGATTAGCCTCGCCAAGCGAGACTATCGCCGATCGATCGGCAGCGTACATTGGATGCAGCGGCTCGATGCCAAGCTTCACCCCGTGGGCGGCGGCAAAAGGCACAACCCGGGCGATGCATTCCGCGATATACCCGCGTGCCGCCGAGATGTCGCGGTTGACGGCCGGCCCACAGACCAGCACCAGGACATTGGTGCCCAACTCGGCCGCTTCCTCAATCGCACGGAAATTGTCATCCAGGCGCTTCTGCCGCCCGTCGTGTGTCGTCGCCGAAAACCATCCTCCACGGCAGAGACTGGAGACGCGCAGTCCTGCGTCACGCACAATCCGTGAGCTCTCGTGGAGGCCTGTCGCTGCGACTTTGTCGCGCCACAGACCGATCGAGGGAATGCCCGCGCGTACGCATCCCTCTACCGCCTCACGCACACTCCACCGCTGCACGGTGGCCTGATTGAGGCTGAGGCGCGCAAGCTGCGCTCGCGCAATATGCTCCGTATGCTCTGTAGCCTCCGCATGCGCTGGCTCTGATGCCATGCCTGACCTCCTACATGATACCTGCAACGGCGAGCACTCGGCGCATCCGCACCGCAGCCAATTCCGGATCGAGCAGCAGCTTCGCCTGATCCGCCAACACGAACAGCTCAGCCAGATGCACGACCGAGCGCGCGCGCTCGTGCCCAGCAATCATCCGGAAGTGCGATTGGTAGCCATTCAAGTAGGCCAGGAACACGACGCCGGTCTTATAGTAGTAGGTTGGTGTCCGAAAGATGTGGCGCGAGAGTGGGATGGTAGGCGCCAGGATCGCGTCATAGTGCTGTGTGTCGCCCGCGTCTAGCGCGTGGAGCGCCGCTGCGGCGGCTGGCGCGATGGGATCGAAGACGCCCAAAAGCGCGTCGCTATAGCCATAGGCGTCGCCACGAATGAGGTCGGCGAAGTTGAAATCGTCGCCGGTGTACATCCGCACGCCGCGGGGCAGCTGCCGGCGCATGGCGACTTCGCGCTCGGGGTCGAGCAGCGAGATCTTGATCCCATCTATCTTCTCTGCGTGCCGTTCGATCAGGCCCAGACACGTCTGCATGGCCACGTCGAGGTTCCGCGATCCCCAGTAACCAGCCAGCGCTGGATCGAACGCGTCCCCCAGCCAATGCAGAATGATCGGCCGCGAGACCTGCGAGAGGAGTGCGTCGTAGACAAACAGATAGTCGTCTGGGCCGGTCGCGCACGACGCCAGTGCGCGACTCGCCATTAAGATAATACTCCCACCCGCGTCTTCCACGGCGGCACATTGCTCCTCATATGCCGCCCGTACCGCATCCAGCGTCACCGATGTTGACGGCATGAGCTGGTCGGTACCGGCGCCACACGCGATCTCACCAGCAGCCGCCCGTGACTCGGCGACCGAGCGATAGATGAGTTCTCGTGCCACGGGCCAATCGAGACCCATTCCGCGCTGGGCGGTATCCATTGCTTCAGCTACAGCGAATCCAAGATCCCAGAGACGGCGCCGGTAGGCTAGGGTCGCCTCCCAGTCGAGGTGCGCGCTCGAATTTGGACTATTATCGGCAAGTGGGTCGGCCACGACATGCGCCGCGGCGTAGGCAACCCGTGAGTGCGCTGGCGCGCACATGCGCGGAAACGGGCTCGGCTCGCCGAGTGAGTACGTGAAGCGAGTGCCGTCGGCTCGTGGCAAGACCAGTTCGGGACGCATGAGAGACCTCCTCCGCGACGTGATCCCCCCAGCCGGCCTAATCAGCGGTTAACTCAAGCTGAGGCACGTCGAGCCAGCGCAGCTCCCGCCAGGATTGCAGGCCGAGCTCCGCGAGCTGCACACCTCGAGCGCCCGCAAGTAGATCCCACGGAAATGGGTCGCCGCAGGCTATGTGCTTAAGAAACAGCTCCCACTGAACCTTGAAAGCATTCTCGAAGGTGCCGTTGTCCGGCACGTCGAGCCACTGCGCCCGGTAGTCTATTGTGTTTGGGAGATCGGGGTTCCAGACCGCCCGCGGCGTATTAACCCGGCTCTGCACCTTGCATTCGCGCAGTCCCGCCACTGCGCTGCCTTCCGTGCCATCTACCTGGAGAGTGAGCAGTTCATCGCGGTAGACGCGCACAGTCCAGGACGAGTTGAACTGCGCGATGATGTCACCCGCAAGCACGAAGGTCGCGTATGCGGCATCGTCCGCCGTGGCAACATACCGCTCGCCGCGCTCGTCGATCCGTTCGGGAATGTGGGTAGCGCCCAGACAGGAGATTGCGCGTACCTCGCCGAACAGGCTGGCAAGCAGATAGTGCCAGTGACAGAGCATATCGGTGATGATGCCGCCACCGTCCTCCTTCCGGTAATTCCAGGAGGGACGCTGAGCCGGCTGCCAGTCGCCCTCAAAGACCCAGTATCCAAACTCGCCGCGGACGGACAGCACGCGTCCGAGGAAACCGCTGTCGAGCACACGCTTGAGCTTCCGCAGACCCGGCAGAAAGAGCTTATCTTGCACGACACCATTCTTGACACCCGCGCGACGTGCCAATCGAGCTAGCTCCAAAGCAGTAGCAGTGTTCGTCGCTATCGGCTTCTCACAATAGATGTGTTTACCGGCTTGTATCGCAGCCCGCGCGGCATCGGCGCGGCGCGAGGTCGTCTGTGCGTCGAAGTAGATTACGTCGTCAGGATTCGCGAGGCAACCAGCCAGATCGCTGCTCCAGCGCTGAATGCCGTGCGCCTCGGCCAGCGCCCGTAATTTTTGCTCGCTTCGGCCCACGAGGATCGGATCAGGCATGAGGACGTCGCCGCCGGAAACGGGTACACCACCCTGGTCGCGGATCGCGAGGATCGAGCGGACGAGGTGTTGGTTCGTGCCCATCCGTCCCGTGACGCCATTAAGAACGATGCCCACGCGACGAATTGCCATGACCCACTCCTTTTGGTTCGGAGTTGCGAGGACGAAGTCAGTTGAAGTTCGAATGCTATGCAGTGTATCGACGTTGTCCCGCGCTGTCAAGCCAACGGTTGGATGGAGTTGTTGCCCGGATGTGTAATCACTTATCACCTTGTCCCATGTGGCATACTTGCCTACAGAATTGCATGCCTTGTAGAGATCACGCACGCTGAGCGGCACCAGTACCATGCCCGGGCGGCGTGGTGGATCCTCGAGGGATCCTCGAGGACACGGAGGTTCCAGGGTGGCGAACTCTTCATCTGTCAGGCGCGTTATAGACGTCGCGTATGGACGTGCGGGAGACAAGGGTTCTATAGCAAATATTAGTGTTATCGCACGCTCCTCCTCGGCCTACGCCGAGCTCAAAGTCAAGCTCACCGCCGAGCGGGTCAAAGAGCGGCTGGGATCATTAGTTACCGGCCCCGTTGTGCGTTATGAGATAGACAACATACAAGCGCTGAACTTCGTGCTCTACCAGTCGCTGGACGGCGGAGCCACCCGCTCACTTCGCCTGGATCCTTTAGGCAAATCGCTCGCCGGGGCCGTACTCTACCTGCCGCTCGATGAGGACTAGGCGGATTCGATCACGACATGCAGAGGAGGAAATATGGATTGGGAGCAGTATCGAGAGAACGTATTTCGCACCGTGCGCCCGGATCTGGAGCCGCGGGACAGACTCCTATCGGGAGGACTTGGACTGTGCGGTGAGGCCGGCGAAGTCGCCGATGAGCTCAAGAAGCACCTCTTTCATGGCCACGCCATCGACAAGGACAGGCTCGCCAGCGAGCTGGGAGATGTTCTCTGGTACTGGGTGTTGCTCTGCGACACTCTTGGGTTATCGATGGAAGAGGTCGTCTCGGGAAACGTCGAGAAGCTGCGCCGTCGCTATCCCGAAGGCTTCTCGACTGAGCACAGCATCCATCGCCCAACAGACGCATCGTAGTGGACGGCGAAAGACGAGCGAGGAAGGTGCCGCCGTGGCAGGAGCAGGCGAGCAAATGATTCGTAAAGTGCTGGTGGCCAACCGAGGAGAGATTGCCTGCCGCATCATGCGAACGTGCGACGACATGGGTATTGCGACTGTCGCGGTGTTCTCTGATGCGGATTCCAGCGCTCCCCACGTACAGGCAGCCGGTGAAGCGATCCGACTCGGCTCGTCGCTGGCCGCCGATTCGTATCTCAACAGTTCCGCGCTTCTAGAAGCCGCGCAGCGCAGCGGAGCCGACGCCATACACCCAGGATATGGGTTTCTTTCGGAGAACGCTGATTTTGCAAGAGTAGTCCAGGGCGCCGGCATCACCTTTATTGGACCGGATCCGGACGTGATCGCACGCATGGGCAGCAAGCGCGAGGCGAAGCTGCTGATGTTGGAGGCAGGTATTCCTATCGTGCCCGGCTACCTGGGTGAGGACCAATCGGAGGCGCGTTTCCTCCTCGAAGCGGATGCCATCGAGTACCCGATCATGATCAAGGCATCGGCGGGAGGCGGCGGGAAAGGCATGCGTCTGGTGGCCGATCGACGAGGCCTGCCTGAGGCGCTCCAAGCCGCGCGGCGTGAGGCGCTGGCAGCATTTGGAGACGACCTGCTAATTCTTGAAAAGTCTATTGTGGCCCCAAGACACATTGAGTTCCAGATCTTTGGAGACATCTATGGCAACATCATCCATCTGGGCGAGCGCGAATGCACCATACAGCGCCGGCACCAGAAAGTCGTCGAAGAAACTCCATCGACCGCGCTGACGAGCGAGCTCCGCACCCGCATGGGAGAAGCGGCCGTCATGGTCGGGCGGCAGCTCCAGTATACCAATGCCGGTACCGTCGAGTTTATCGTCGACCGGAATGGAAACTTTTACTTTCTTGAGGTTAATACCCGCTTGCAGGTAGAGCACCCAGTTACCGAGCTGGTGACCGGGCTCGATCTGGTGCGATGGCAGATACTGGTGGCGGAAGGACGTCCACTTCCTCTTGGTCAGGAGAGCATCTCGTTCTCCGGACACGCGATCGAAGCGCGTGTTTATGCGGAAGACCCCGCAGCAAATTTCTTGCCGGTAACCGGCCAGGTTCTTATGTGGCGGCCTCCGACTGCCAGAGACGTCCGAGTGGATGCGGGAATACAGACTGGAGATGTCGTCTCAACCTACTACGACCCGCTGCTAGCCAAAATCAGCGCCTGGGGCGGAGACCGCAGAGAAGCTCTGCGACGGTTAGACCAAGCGTTGGCGACGACGCGGTTGCTTGGTCTTCCGAGCAACATCGCTTTTCTGCGTCGTCTGCTACAGCATCCCAGTCACCTGTCCGGAGATATCACCACTGGATTCATCGAAGAGCATGCCAGCTATTTATTGGAGACGCGCCCGTCCGCCCTGGAGCGGCAACTGGCGGCAGCGGCCATCGCCATCCTTCGCCACCAGGGCAACCTGACACGCCCGCGAGCGGGGGGCTCACTGCCGTCTCTGCCACGCTGGCGCAACAATCCTCACTTTCCCGAAGCGCCGGTGAGCGAGCGATTCCTGCCATCCCTGGAGGTAAGTCTTCAGCCACGCGGTACCGGACGGTATGACGCGACTATCTCCGAAGAGGGTCAGGGTCAGCGGACGGTAGCCATTGTCGTGCATATTCTGAACACTCCGCCAACGTCGCCAGACGGAGCCACGTTGCTCTTTGAAGTCGATGGGCATCTGATGCGAGTGGTAGCGGCAGCGGCCACTCCTACCGAGTGGTGGGTACAGCTGAATAATGGAACGGTACAGCTTCTCCACTGGATTTCGCCGCTTCCCGAACCCGCGGTTGCGCGCAGCGAGCTCCTCTGTGGACATCCGCGCAGGCGGTAACGGAGGGCCAGGGCGCATGGATGACCGGCGCACCGATGGTACTCCCGGCGCAGTGATCGCGCCCATGCCCGGTGTGATAGTCGCGGTGCTGGTTTCAGAGGGCGAGCGCGTCAGCTCTGGAGACCCGCTGCTCATTTTGAGCGCCATGAAGATGGAGCATACCTTACGGGCCGAGCGCGACGGCATGGTCTCTCGCATCTTCTGCCAGGCCGGCGACCAAGTGGTGGCCGAAAGCGTTCTACTCGAGCTGGACCAGTGAGCGGAGGTGAGAGTACATCTCGTGGATCGCGAATTTAGAGGCGCCTAGGCATGCCCGTACACTGGAATACTGGCACCACTTATAAGCTGAGCATCATCAGAGGCCAGGAACAGGAGGACTCGCGCGATATCCTCCGCCCTGGGCCACCTGCTCCAGTCGGCCTTGGACATGGCGGCTCGGTTCGCTGGAGTATCGATAATGCTCGGAAGAACGGCGTTGACTGTGATATTGGTATCACGCAGCTCTTCAGCCTGTGCCTCTACCAACGTCAATACCGCGTTCTTGGCAATGGCGTAAGCGGCGGCATTACGGCGACCACTGACCGCCGCGCGCGACGACACATGGATGATTCGACCCCAGCCGGCCGGAGCCATGGCTCGGGCCGCATGCTTGGAGAGTAGGAAAGCTGGCTTCAGGTTCAGGTCGAGCATACGGTCCCATGTGCTCTCATCCAGCTCGGTTACGGGCTGGCCGGCGGCAAATCCTCCAACCAGGTTGACCAATATATCAAGCCTACGATACTGCTGGATCAGCGACTCGAGCACCGACTCAACCTGCGCCTCCTCGGTAACTTCGGCATAGCGCACGTGGCAGCGCGTCGCCAGTTCCCCAAGGCTCTGGAGAAAAGAGTCAGTCATACTGGACGGCGCATGTCCTACGGCTACCACCTCGGCGCCGGCTTCCAGAAAAGCCCGAGTCACCGCTTGGCCGGCGCCGCCCAAGCCTCCAGGAATCAGCGCCACCCTGTCGGCAAAATCATATTGTACTGTACGGTGATATACACTCCCCGCGGGTTCCATCATCGTGTCGCTCCTTCCTCCTAGTTGTTTGTGATCTCGTGTCGTCTTGTGATAGACCGCCGCCACGTACGACTTGCTGCGCCCGGTCGCAGGCGTCTGGCCGCAGACCTATGACGCGGCGTAGCGGTCGCGGTAGCGGCAACATGTATTAGCCGGTTGTGGCTGCTGCTGGATACCAAATCCCCAGTTGAGGAGTGCTAAAGCATCGCTGAAGCGGTTATTCTCCACTGCCTCACCCAACAGCACCCCAAGGAGCTCGCCGGATGGGCCGCGGGCGGCAAAGACCAGGCAGCCGCCCGCGGCGCCGGTAAAGCCAGTCTTGATTCCGATAGCCCCGGGATAATAATATGGGTCGGTTGTAATCAAAAGGTTGTTGGTCGTCGACCATTTGTATTGGCCGTGAGTCGCGGTAGCCGGCACCATGTAAGCCGTAGTCTGCACGATCTGGGCAAACGTCTTATTTCGCATTGCTAGGGTAGCGAGCTCGCGCCAGGTCGCGTGCCGAGGTGTTGAAGTCCTTGCATGTCCAGACCATGCACATCGGTATAGTGGGTGTTGCGCAACCCGAGAAGGCTTGCCTCTATATTCATCAGCGCAACAAATTCGGCCTGCGAGCCGGCGATACCGTCGGCAATGGCAATAGCGGCGTCATCGCCGGAAGGAAGCAGTAGCGCGTAGAGCAAGTCGTGCAGCGAGAGCATGTCTCCAGTCCGCAGGCCGGCGACGCTGGCGCCATACTCCTGTGCCAGCGTAGCGCCGTCGGCGTCTGGACCAACTTTGATCACCTGGTCCAAATGTCCGAGAGTAAGTGCGACATAGGCGGTCATAATCTTGGTCGTGCTGGCCATAGGAACCGGCTGATCGGCGTTCGTTGCCAGATAAATCGTGCCGTTGTCGGGATTGAGGAGGAACGCTTCATTAGCCGTAATTGCTGGAGGCGCGGGGAGTGCGCCGGTGTAGGCATGAAATAGTGGTAGCGGCGCCGGCAACGTGGACGCCGTGACTCCAACTAAGCCGGTACCATGAGCGGCGGGTATGGGCGGCGGGGTGAAGCTGACCTGCGTTCCGCAGCCGGAGACGGCGGCGGACAGGAGCAACAGCAGTGGGAGAAGTAAGACAGCTCGCCGATTTCTAGAGCATCGGGTCTCGTCGTTATTAGCGTTCAGTAGCAGTTGCCTCACCAGGGTACCTCGCACTTCGCGCTCCAAGCTCCCATCAGGTCGCGTTCTTTAGCCCGCCGTAGTATATCCGACTCCCATATGTGTTTTCAACATCTCCAGTAGTAACGCCACGGCCGTGGAAACGATTTGGACGCGAGAGTATGGTGGGTTTACGCGCCTATCTCGCCGAATTCCTGAAACAGAGCAGTGTACGAACCAGCCCCACCAGTTCGGGAATATGGAAGGGCTTACGGAGCAGCACGCCGTCCTCTATGCCGAGTTTGAAGAGATCAAACGATGTTCCGGCGCTCAGAAACAGTATGCGAGCCGACTTGGTACCAGGATTGGCGCGAAGCCGCTGGTAGACCTGGGCACCATCCAAATCAGGAAGCCGCACATCCAGGAGCACCAGATCGGGAGGCGTGGCTACGGCAAGCTCAAGAGCATGCGCGCCGAGGCCAGCGGTCTCCACCGCCCAATCCGGCTCCCCCTCCAGCTCCAACGCGGCGGTGATAACACCTGCCATTCGCGAGTCATCATCCACGATCAGGATATGTCGTCGCAGTGCGATAGGATAGCGGGAAGGTAACGGCTGGGTATCCGACCTTTTCCAAGCGTTCCAAATCGGCCAGTGCCAGCGCACCGCGAGTGCCTGGATGGGAGTTCACCGTATCGCTCGGCAGATCGCTGGAAGAACGTGAGCCAGGAACAGGCATCTCTCCGCCGCGTAGAGCTGAATTGCGCTCGCGAATTCTGGTGGTAGAGGCATAGGCGGTACGCAAAGACCGATGCCCACTCGTACGGATCCGTCCAGTCGCCAGGTTGTATCCATTTTGCCCGGAGCGCGAAGCGGCAGTCTGCACCTGAAGTAGGTGATTGCCGTTTTCCGGGACGCCGGCATCTGACATCGCTTTGTAGGCCTCCCACTGCCGGACCTAGTAGTTGGTACTCTGTAAGTCCTTCTAAATCTCTCGTCGTCTTCTATCTTGCTTGCCGCGATTATAGCATTGCCCGCACTTTTGGCTTATCTTTCCAGTACTAACGGGCATCCACTGCTCGACCAGGGAAAGCAAGTGCGCGCATCGGCGTCTAGAACGCTACGGCGGCAATCCAACCGCAGGCCAATGCCACAACTCCCAGCCCCTGCGCGATAAAGGCCAGACGAAATGTGGTCTGCGCCGGCTTCATCAGGTAGAGAACTGGCGGCAACAGCGCGGCCACCAGTCCACCCGCCGAGGCAATGATGAGGCCCGCATTGTTTCCCGGAACCAGCCGAGTCAGATTCAGCAGCCACATGATTGCCAGGACCAGGAGCGGAGTAGTCCAGGCGAGCGCAGCTCCCCACTGGCGGCCTAGTAGATGGGGCAAGCCACGCATCCCCGCCGCCAGGTCGGCATCCAAGTCGGGCAGCGTGTTGGAGATGTTCATAGCAATTCCGAGAGCGGCGCCCAAAGGGACCAGCCAGAATAGGAACGGCTGCCAGCGCCCGAAGACCGTCCAAGCGAGCAGCGGAAAGAGTGGGAAATAGATAGCGAACAGGACCGCGCTCCAGGGAGTGCCTTTGAAGCGCAGATCATAAGCCAATCCCAGCCCCAAGATAAGGAGGCCCAGTACCCATACTGCTGGCCCGAGCGAGAGAGTGGCAAGGAGGGCGATAGTACTTCCAGCGCAGGCGAGGGCAATCGCTTCAAACGGGCGTATCACGCCACTGACCAGCGGCTTCTCCTGTCGGTCTCCGGCAGCATCCAGCCTTCGGTCGCAATAGTCGTTAAGTGAGCCAATTGCTATCTGGGATCCAGCGACCAGTAGGAGTACCAAGACAAAAGGACCCCCCGACGGTCTTGCGTGGATTGTAGCGGCCGCCAGCCACGACAGTAATCCCGTGACCAGCACATACATTGCGCTTGGTATGGGGTGCGTGACCAGAAGCAATCCCCACAGGTGCCCAACCAGTGAGGTGTTGCTGCTGCCGGTGTTTCTCACCGTCACGGCCGCTGCGGCTCGTTTGCGTGATGTCATTTGGCATATGATCTGCCATTCCTCATATCATATCAGCCGGGATAGGCAGATACACGCGCCTATACCCTTGATCTAAGTTAAGTTGAGTGATAAACTATACTTATGAGCTATGAAGATTCCGTCACGATGACCGAACAAGAAGAACGATCGGCGACAATGCTCTGGCTTCGGCTGTGTCGCGTATTCCAAAAGATAGATCATGCGGCGTTTGACCAGATGCGCGATCGAAATCTGAGCCAAGCTCAATTCGATGTTTTGGCCCAGATCGGCGCTCACGAAGGGCTGACTCAGCAGAAATTAGCCAACCAGCTGCTGGTTACCAAGGGCAATATATCCCAACTGGTAGAGAGAATGGAACAGCGCGGACTGGTTCGCCGCACAGCGCAAGGACGCACGATGCGGCTGTGGCTGACTGAGCAGGGAGGCGAACTGTATGCGAGTGGCGTCCCCGAGCGTGAAGCAATGCTCGCGCACCTGTTCTCCAGCCTGAGCATTGCACAGCAGAGGCAGTTGCGCTTACTGCTCACCCAGCTCGACCACAGCCTCTAACCAGAACTATTTCTGCCCGCGTGTCTCGGTGCGGCCCATTGTGGTGCACTATACGAAAAAGACCGCTGGACTTGACTCCATGAGTAGATTTTTGCTATATTATCTAAAGTTGATTCCAATCCGGAAGTATAGAGCTTGCTCAATGCTTCATATGCGAACATTTCTCGGAGGAAACCATAATGTCCTGGTCGCTTGATACTGCCCACTCTCAGATTGGGTTCTCGGTTAAGCACATGATGATCTCAACGGTTCGGGGGCGCTTCAACGCGCTGTCAGGCTCGTTTGATATCGACGAAGGCAATCCTGCCGCATCTCACTTTGAAGTCACTATCGACGTAGCCAGCGTCAGTACCGGTGATGCCAACCGCGACGGGCATCTCAAGAACGCCGACTTCTTTGATATCGAAAAGAACCCTACCGCGACGTATCGAAGCACTCGTATTGAGAAGTTGAACGAGAACGAGTATCGAATCTACGGTGACTTGACGATGAACGGCGTTACTCACGAAGTTCCCCTCCTGGCCACTTTGGAAGGAGTCACCACCGACATGCAAGGGAACCGGCGTGCTGGTTTTACTATCTCAGGTTCTCTTACTCGCAAAGATTTCGGTCTGAACTGGAACGTGGCTTTGGAGAGCGGCGGCGTCCTTGTCAGCGACAAAGTCAGCCTCGATATCGATGCGCAGTTGATCGAGAAAGCTGCTGTGACCGCTTAGGCGTGTCTCCTGCCTTGCCTCATTACTGCCGTTACCAATGTTTCGTCCATGCCCGGTATGGCGTCGTGCCACACCGGGTCCTTTTTTTATCTGGCATGCGAATTCCACTGGTGCCCTCCGCTAGTATCCTTCGACTCCGCTTCGGCTCATCCCACTCATATGGCGGCGCCAACGAGCGTCGCATCACGCTCGGAACGAGGTTGTACAATACCCTCACGCCGGGGATCTAGCTTTCCCTATGATATGACCCATGCGAGTCACAGGCAAGCATTCCTGGTTGAAAGGTGGCAGGACAATGGGCAATGTCGTCTTTGTGCTGACCGTCGTAGGATTCTGGGCAATCGTATTCGTTCTGGTAGTGTTCCTAATCCGTATCTCGTTGGTCCCCCATAGCGATGACCAGGAAGCCGTAGGCACGACTGAGGAGTATTATTCAGATCGCGAAACCAGGGACAACACCGGCGCATTGACCTGATGCTCCTGGTCGGCAAATATCTCGAGCCTCACACAGGCACCGATTCGGCAAGAGCGGCGGACGCGTCTCCGCCGCTCTTTCTCTGCCATATCATCCACCTGCAGTGATACGAACTGCCTACGCAGAACGACGCGATGGTGTGATAGACGTGAAATGAGTTAGATGGCGGTGATATGCTAAAAAGGACTTCATTGTCACTTAATGATCAGCGCACGGTTGACCAGGCGCTCAAATGAAAGGATGTGATCGTGGCTCCTCGGGGAATGGAGCAGACTGTTAGGCCGCCTAGCGTTTCCATTTGGCACACGAATTGGCGAGTCCTCTGGCGCATTTTGGGTCTGTTACGCCCACACGTAATCATGACGGTAGAGACGCTGATCTCTACATTGTTAGCTACCGCCTTTGCTCTGATTATCCCATGGTTGCTTGCCTGGGTGGTGGATGCCGGGGTAACTTCGGGGCAATTTGGGACACTTCTGCTGGCGGCGGCGGCGGTACTGGTAGCCAGCGGGCTACGCGGTCTATTTGCTTACTGGCAGGGATATCTTTCGCAGGCGGTTTCAGTGCTGGTAGCCTATGACTTGCGTCAGCGCATCTACAACCACCTGCAACGCTTAAGCTTTTCATTTCACGACGAGTCGGAGACCGGCCAGCTGATGTCGCGGCTCACCGCCGATATCGAGGGAGTACGTAACTCACTGCCGCTCGGCTATCTGCGAGCCGTTGTAGCGACTCCTGACCTTTGGCGCCGTCTCCATTATCCTGGCGGTTCTGGACTGGCAGCTCGCACTGGTAACGATGCTCTCGGTACCGATATTGATGGTACTTGGCTGGCAAGTAGCGAGGCGCCTGCGTCCTCTCTGGATGGCTACCCAGAGCGAGACTGGCCAGCTGGGAACCGTCATGCAGGAGAGCCTGAGCGGACGCCGTGTGGTTATGTCGTTTGTTCGTGAAGAGTTCGAGATCGGCAAGTACGAGACCAAGAATCGCGAAGTGCGCGATTTGACCCTCGCGGCTTTGCGCTTATCGGCTTGGAACCAGCCGCTGATGGTGCTGGCGCTGAACGTCGTGACGGTTCTCGTGCTCTGGGTAGGTGGTGCCGCCGTCATTCATCGACACCTCAGCCTCGGTATCCTGGTCGCGGTCATCACGTATGCGTTACTCCTGGCCACCCCGGTTCGCACCTTTGGATTTATGATTACCTGGTTCATGCGCGGGGTCGCCAGCGGCGAGCGTCTCTACGAAGTGCTGGATACTGACCCGCAGATAGTGGATAAGCCGGGTGCGGTGCCATTAACCAACATCGCTGGGTCGGTACGTTTCGAAAATGTCTCCTTCTCGTATGGGAATGGCCCGGAAGTGCTGCACAATATCGACATCGAGGCTCGGCCAGGGGAAATCGTTGCTCTCTTGGGAGCCACCGGTGCCGGTAAGAGCACCATCCTGCAATTATTGCCGCGCTTTTACGATGTCACCGCTGGACGCATTCTCGTGGACGGGCACGATATACGGGATGTGCAGCAGGAGTCGCTTCGGCGCAATATCGGTTTCGTTCTACAGGACGTCTTCCTCTTCAATGCTACCGTCCGTGATAATATTGCCTTTGGCCTGCCAAGCGCCACCGACGAACAAGTCATTGCGGCGGCCAGGGTTGCCCGTCTGCATGATTTCATCATGTCGCTACCCGATGGGTATGAGACATGGGTGGGGGAGCGTGGAGTGACGCTTTCTGGAGGGCAGAAGCAGCGCATGGCAATCGCCCGCAGCATCCTGTTGGACCCGCGCATCCTGGTGCTCGACGACTCTACATCCAGCGTCGATATGGAAACTGAATACTTGATACAGGAGGCGCTTGAGGCGCTCATGCGCGACCGGACCACCTTCGTGGTGGCGTCGCGGCTGCGCACCATCAAAGGAGCTGATCAAATACTCGTTCTCGACAAAGGCAGCGTCATCGAGCGCGGCACCCACCAGAGCCTGCTAGCGGAGGGTGGAGCATACCGCCGGCTGTATGACGCGCAGCTGCGGGAACAGGAAGAATTCGAGGAGCAGATGCTGGCCGCCAGACAAAATTCAGCCGTGCAAGTGATGGCTGATACCTGCTGGAACAGACACTATCCTTGGAGAACCTGGGAGAGATGAGACCGGTCATTTACGGGAGGCGAGACGATGACTAGCAGCACCTATGTGGCCTCTCGTCGGGAGAAGCGCTGGTCGGAGAACAGCCTGGCCACCGCCGATGAGGACATGTCCGGTAGGTTTGACTGGCGCCTGATCACGCGCTTCCTACCCTATCTTTCCCGCTACAAGTCGGCGACCTGGCTCAGTGTTGTGCTGATGCTTGTTTACACTGGTCTCAACTTGGCAAATCCGTTCTTGATTGGAGTGGCGATCGACAACTTCATCGGTCCACAAAACTTGCAGGGACTGGCACTTATCTCGGTTCTGTTACTGATACTCAATATCGCGATGTGGCAGGCCCAGTACTGGCAAATTTGGATGATGTCGTGGGTTGGCGAACAGGTGCTTTACCAGTTGAGCGCCGATATGTTTACGCATCTTCAATGGCTTTCGCTCGCTTTTTACGATCGCACCCAGATTGGACGCGTTATGTCCAGGCTCCAGAGCGACATCGACGTTCTGGAGTCCATGCTGAACTCGGGACTGCTTTCGATGCTGAGCTCGGTGGTGGCGCTGGTCGGCATTGTGGTAGTGATGCTGGCCATGAATCTGCCGCTGGCGCTCTTGACCTTTACCGTCCTGCCCTTTATGGTGCTCATCGCCAGTTTCTGGCAGAAACACGCTGAGCGATCTTTTCGGGAGACTCGAGCGGCCATATCACTGGTAAACGCCACCTTGCAAGAAAACATCTCAGGTATGCGGGTAATCCAGAGTATGGTGCGCGAGGACCGCAACAGCGCGGAGTTCGACGATCTCAACGCGTTCAATCGGGATACCAACCTCACCGCCAGCCGAGTTGCCGCGTTAGTGCTGCCACTGGTGGAAGTTGTGGCTGCCGTAGCTATGGCGCTGGCCATTGTCTTCGGCGGCTGGCAGATTTCTCACCATCAGCTACAGGTCGGTATCCTGGTCGCGTTTATCCTCTATATCAACCGTTTCTTTGACCCCATCCGAGATCTCAGCCAGCAATATACTCAACTCCAGAGATCGGGCGTGGCGGCGGAGAGAATCTTCCAGATTCTTGGTATGCCGGTGGAGATCAAGGACCGGCCGAATGCGGGGGCATTGCCACAGATTACCGGCACTGTTGAGTTTGCCGACGTAGTCTTTGGCTACAAACCCGGGATTCCGGTGCTGCATAAACTGAATCTCAACATTCACGCGGGCCAGACGGTTGCCATCGTGGGACCTACTGGTGCGGGGAAGAGCACCATCGCCGGGCTGATTGAGCGATTCTATGATGTCTGGGAAGGTTCAGTAAAGATCGACGGCATAGACGTACGTGAGGTCACAGCAGGATCGTTACGCAGCCAGATAGGCATCGTACTTCAAGAACCATTTCTTTTTACCGGCACCATCCGAGAAAATATACGCTACGGGAAACTCTCGGCCAGCGATGCCGAGGTAGAGGAAGCGGCCCGGGTGATTGGCGCTCATGATCTCATTTTGACTTTACCGGATGGCTACAATACCGAGATCCGTGAACGCGGACGTAATCTCAGTATGGGGCAGCGCCAGATGATCGCGTTCGCGCGCGCCTTACTGGCCGATCCGCGCATACTCATCCTTGACGAAGCTACCGCCAACATCGACACGTTTACCGAGATGCTGGTGCAGCAGGGGTTAGCAAAGTTACTGTACGGGCGTACCGCCCTGGTCATTGCCCATCGGCTCTCGACCATAAAAGGTGCCGACCTCATCGTGGTGTTGCAGCATGGCACTATCGTCGAGCAGGGAACACACTCTGAGCTTCTGCAGCAGGAGGGCGCCTATGCCGCTCTCTACGCCATGGGCTTCCGTCACGCAGGCGCAATTGCATCCTAGAGGGTGGTGGCCGCTTGCCGGGAGGTTGCCGCTTTGGTACACTGGGTAGCGAGGCGGCCGAACCCCTCGCTACCCTCTGGCGTGAATGGAAGTAGAGGCAATGACTCAGTGAGCGATACCACAGATGAGAACGATGACCAAATCGTGTCCCGTCTGGTTGGCATGGGGGCAACCGATTTAACCGCTAAGGCCAAGCAGGGGCAGCTTGCCCGAGCGTATGGCCGTGAGGCAGAAGTCACAAAAGTGTTCGAGAGTCTTTCCGCCCGGCGCAGTCTCATGTTGCTTGGGCCTGCTGATGTGGGAAAGACAGCTATTCTTCATGAAGTCATTTCGCGCGTGGTGAGGCGCCATGCGCCACCGGCACTTGAACGCCTGAAGCTCCTCGCCATTTCGACCGGTGCGGTAATGGTTGGCACTAAGTGGCTGGGAGAATGGCAAACCCGCCTTGGAAACTTGCTCGACAACTTCAAGAAGAGCAAGAACCTGGTACTCTACTTCGAGGACATGTGGGCGCTGCCGGACGCCGGCCGATCGTCCGATTCAACCGACGGATTTGCCACCTTTATCAGGCCTTACCTTGAGCGCAATGACGTCGTCATAGTGGGGGAGAGTACTCCGGAGAGCTATCACTATTCCAATACGTACGGTGCGCGGGCATTGGCCGACGATCAGTCGCTCATGAAGTATATAACCGTGATCCAAATCGAAGAACCCGGACGAGACGACACCAAAAGGATTTTGGGGGCGGTCGCTGGCGACCTGCAGCGGAAGCATAAGGTCACCATCGAGGCCACCGCGCTGGAGCGGGCGCTAGAACTGACCCGCCGCTTCATGCCATACCAGGCTTTTCCGGGCAAGGCCACGCATCTTCTCAGTGAAGCGGCGCAGGGCCGCCCGGAGCGCCAACACGATCGGCCGCCGGCTAGCCCGGCTACAGTGGGGGAGAGCCTCATTACATCCGACGCGGTAAGCGCGACTTTTTCGCGCCTGACCGGCCTACCCGAAAAGATCATTTCTGATACCATTCCACTCAGTCAGGAAGAAATCCGCGCCTACTTCGACGAGCGTGTGGTAGGTCAGGAAGAGGCGGTCAACGCAGTGTTGGACGTCGTCACCCTTGTCAAAGCCGAGCTCAATGATCCCGGACGCCCACTAGGCGTGCTCTTTTTTGTGGGTCCGACGGGTGTCGGCAAGACCGAACTGGCCAAGACTCTTGCCGAGTATCTCTTTGGTAGCAAGGAAAAGCTCATCCGGCTCGATATGAGTGAGTATAAGACGCCCATGAGCGTTCCGGATTTGCTCTCGCAATTGACCTCGAGACAGCGCCGTCAAAGCTTCAGCGTGCTACTCCTGGATGAGATCGAGAAGGCCAGCCCTTTTGTCTTTGATTTATTCCTGCAAGTCTTTGACGATGCTCGCCTCACGGATGCCAGTGGACGATCGGTAGACCTGCACAACACCATCATCATCATGACGTCTAATATCGGTACCGACAGTAGCCAGAGCCATGCGATCGGCTTTCTCGACCCTCCCGAACAAGCAGAGACCCGCGCTCGGTCGGTGCAAAAATCCGTAGAGGAGTATTTCCGGCCTGAGTTCATCAACCGCCTGGACAAGATCGTGGTCTTTCAACCACTGGGCCTTGACGAGATGCGCCGAATCGCCCGTCGTGAGCTCGGTAAAGCACTTCTGCGTGAAGGGGTGCTACGACGCAATATCCTTTTGGATTTCCGCGAAGAAGTCTTGGATGTCTTGCTAGCCCGAGGCTTTAGCGCCGCCTATGGTGCTCGGCCGCTTCAGCGGGCTATCAAAGAGCTGGTACTGCTGCCTCTAGCACGTCGAATCGCCCAGCAACCGTCAACCGGCGAGCAGTTGCTGGAGTTATGTGTCGTTGATGGAAAAATCGACGCCGCCATCATCCCGGTAAACGGGGTGGCTGAAGTGGAGAGCACGCCGGCGGCCGAACCCCACGAACGAACCACCCTGACCGATAGTGTGAGTGGGCGAGTACATACCGTAGACATACGCAGGCTGCAGGACGCGGTGGCGGCATTACGAGAGCGTATAGAAGAGCACATTGCCGGCCCTCGCTACCAGGGACTACAAAAGCGTGTGGCCTCATTGCTCGAAGAAACGGGCAAGCCGGTCTTCTGGGACGACAACGACCGTGCCCGACAAATACTTTCGACCATCTATCAGCTCGAACGGATAACCGATCACTTCGTCAACTTGCGAAGTCGGGCTGAGCAGCTCACCGAAGTTGCTACGATGATTCGGCGGCACAATGATGCATCTGGACTTGCCCGACTGGCAGCTAGCTATGAGACCCTGGATCGGAGCGTGGCACTGGCCGAGCTAGAATTATTCGCCGGTGACGACGATCAGCTCGCGGCGGACACAGTCTTCCTGCTGATAGAACCGGTAAGTATGCCCCGAGCGCGAGACGCTGGAGACTGGCCTGATATGCTCGCTTCCATGTACGCGAAGTGGGCACAGCGTAAAGGTCATGAGGTGGAAGCCATTCACGAAGTAGGGACGAACCCGATTTTGTTGCTGCGCGGCCCCAATATCGGCGCGATTCTGCGCGGGGAAGAAGGCCTACATAAATTGCAACGGGAAGACAGCGGCCCAAGGAAGCAAGAGCGCGGCCACAGTTCCACATACGTACAGCTCGCCCGTGTCGTAGTGCTGCATACGTCGCCGGACCGCTCTCTACCACGCCCGCCTGAAGAGATAAGCCTGAGGGAGGTGGCGCTCCCATCCGAGTCGCAGGATAATCGTCACGAGGTACTCGAGATTCGCCACGAAAGGATTGGTTTACAGATTCGAGTCAAGTCATCCGATTCCACGGCTCATGAGCTCGCACAGGCGCTGCTGGAGCATCAGGAGCGCGTCGCTGCCCCAAGCGAAGAGCTGGCGCGGGTCTATCATTTGGATAAATCACAGTATGCACGAGACCCCCGAACCGGCGCGCGGTCCCCGCGAACGCGCGATGTGCTTGACGGCGCTCTTGACGCATTCCTGCTGGCATATCTTAAGCAGAAGGCTGAAGAAGCCGGCGCGACGTCAACGTTTAGCGCTTCCAGCGCTGAATCGGAAGACGAGGGCATTCCAGGCGAATAAGAAGCACGTGACACATCGACGGGAACGCTAGCCGCCACCGCACTCCATGACCAGCGTGGTATTTGATCCGTCCTGGAACATGACGGTCGTGGCTGTCTGCTTGTGCGGCTGCGTTCTTGCGGAGGCGACAGCGCAGACATTATAGTATCCCTGAAAGTCCGATATGCAAAGGATCTAACTATGGCTCAGCTGTCTAACGCCAGAGCAACAAGCAAATCTGTCGCTCCGTTGAGCGTTTGGATTAAGACCGCTCGCCCGTTTACGTTAACAGCCACAATTACACCACTTTTGGTAGGGACGTCGCTAGCTGCCTATGCGGGTAAGTTCAGCGGGGGCCTTTTTCTGGCAGCATTCTTCTCTGGCTTGTTCTTGCAGGTGGCGGCTAATTTTTTTAACGAATTCTTTGATTGGCGATACGGTCTGGACACGAAGAATTCATTAGGGGCAAGCACCGTCATTTTTCAAGGGACCATGAGCGCGCAGCAGGTACTATGGGGCGGCATAGGGTCATGCATCATTGCCTCCATTCTTGGCATTATTCTCATTGTGACGGTAGGACCAGGTATTCTCCTGTTTGGATTAGCAGGAATGGCAATTGCTTATTTTTACAGTGCCCGGCCCTTCAAGTTGGCAACTCGTGGCCTAGGCGATGTCATGGTCTTTCTGGCCATGGGCGTATTGATGACATGGGGCGCCTATTATGTGCAAATTCATCATTGGTCTTGGTCGGCTTTTGCGGCGAGTATTCCCGTTGGCCTTTTAGTTACCGCCATCCTCAACATGAACAATCTCCGTGACTATCAGGACGATTTGGCAGCCGAGAAAAAAACGGTCGTTGTTCGTTTTGGGCAAGAGTTTGGTAAACGGTACCATGCGACGCTCATTATTGGGGCATTTGTTGCAGTTACTATCTTTTCGCTTGTTCACTTGTTACCCCTATTTACTCTTGCCGCTTGGCTCACTCTACCTACAGCCTATACCCATTTACGCTCGGTTCTGCCTACATCGGACCGACAGGTGTTAATGCGCGGGATGAAGCAGATCTCAGCGTTGCACTTGCAATTTGGTCTCGCGATGGCCTTGGGCATAGCCTTCGCCGCCTTGATACACGCACATTGATAGCGGATTGGCCAGGCGCCCCCAGTGCCTGCGGCGCTGGAAAAGAGGTAGCGCTACATGCGAACGCGGGACGCTACGATCCGCGAATTCCTGGACTCGCAGGACGTCGGCATCCAGGACTTACACAGAAATTTGCGAGATATCCGCCGAATAAATGCGCTGCTGGGATGGAGAGCATATACGGTGCGAAATGTCGAAAGAGTGGTGCGAAAGCAGGAGCTGCGCTCGTTCTCGCTGCTGGATCTCGCCTCGGGCTCGGCCGATATGCCGCTGGCAATCGCCAGTTGGTCGAAGCGATCCGGTATCCACTCTACAATTGTAGCAACTGATATCAGTCCAGACATAGTGGCCGCGGCCCGCGCACAGGCGGCGGGTGAGCCCATGGTGCGGATTGAGCAGCAAGATGCTTTGAATCTGCCCTATCCGACCCGGGCATTTGATATCGTACTGTGCACATTGGCGCTTCATCACTTCGATCCTGAAGCCGCAGTGAATCTTCTCCGCGGCATGTCGCGTGTCGGAAACGTCGTCGTGGTTGCAGATGTGGTACGCTCACCCCTGGCATACTTTGGAGCCATATTGTTGACTAGGGGATTATGGATGCATCCCATGACGCAGCACGACGCTCCCGCCTCGGTACGACGCGCTTACACCGCGGTGGAGCTCCGTGAGTTGGCCAGGCGAGCTGGTCTCATCCAGGCGGAGATAGAGGTGCACTTCCCATTTCGACTGTCGCTGGTAGCCGGCTCTTAGGCATGAGTTGGATAGCTTGATACGTTGCGTACCGACGGATAACCTTCCCAGGGAGAGGCAGTGTGGCTACAACGACTGGTATCACTGATATCTACGATGTGGCAATTGTGGGAGCCGGTCCTGCCGGGTCGGCTGTCGCCATTCACTTAGCCCGAAGCGGTTCGCGCGTCATTGTGCTTGATAAGGCGCACTTTCCCCGAGACAAGCCCTGCGCCGAGTACCTTAGCCCTCCGTGCGAGCAGCTGCTCCATGCACTTGGCGTGGGCGATGAGCTTGCGAGATACAACCCAGGGCGGCTGCGCGGATTCCGCATCTATGCCCCTAATGGCAAATCTTTTCTCGGCGAATTCGCCGCATCCCGGAATAAGGATGGCCAGAGCTACTTCGAAACCGGTCTGGCCATACCCCGCAAAATTCTCGATGCCTCTCTGGTGCAAGCAGCACAGGAAGCGGGAGCGGAGATACGCGAAGGCTGGCGACTCGCACAGCTGGTCCCCGGCTCTGATGATTGGACGCTGGTACCAACTCCCGGCAACGGCAATGGTCCGATACGAGCTCGTATTCTGCTCGCCGCCGATGGCGTCCACTCGACGGTCGCTCGCCGCCTTGGTCTACAGGTTCCGCTTCGGTTGCGCAAAGTGGCTCTGGTCGCGCACATGCGGGGCATTGCCGGCTTGGATGAGTATGGCGAGATGCATATCGCCGGCAGACGGTATGTCGGACTTGCTCCTCTGGAACAGGGCAGCGGTGGAGATCTGTGTAACGTCGCGATGGTCGTTGACGAGCGTCGGGATGGTCGGAGAATGGCCGGCCGCCCGCAGGATTTTCTGCTCGAATCGCTGGCGACGTTTCCGATGCTGCAGAGGCGCCTAGAGCGCGTACAAGTTGTCAGGCCCGTATTGACTATAAGCCGCATTGGAACTCGTGCCAGACGCTGCTCGGGAGACAGATTGTTGCTGGTGGGAGACGCGGGAGGGTACTACGATCCATTTACCGGCGAAGGCATCTATCGCGCGCTACGCAGTGCGGAAATTGCCGCGTCCGTAGTGCGACGAGCCTTCGGGAGCGGCGACTATAGTGCCAACGCGCTTGCAAGCTATGACTACGCTCTTAGAGGAGAGTTTCGCGGCAAGCGCACGGTCGAGACCATAATTCAAGCGGCTGTACAGATTCCTCCGCTGGCAAATCACATGGCCGGCATACTTCAGCATAAGACTGGTATGGCCGATACCATAGTGGGAGTCACTGGCGACTATCTGCCTGCCACAGCTGTGCTTCGACCAGGATTTCTGCTGCGTCTTATCGTCTAAGGAATTAATTTGGCGGTTAGAAGCGGAGCAGGGCGGTTTCTAGTGTAAGCCCGGGGCCGAACGCCATCATCACTCCCCAGTCACCAGGACTGGTTGACCGCGCTCGCAACACATTCTCCAATATAAGCAGCACGGTCGGTGATGAGCAGTTACCATGGTCCCGCAGCACCTGCCAGGAGGGCGACATTTGCTCAGTTGAGAGCCCCAGCTGATCGGCAATGACGTCCAGAATACTTGGGCCGCCAGGATGGATTATCCAGTGACGCACATCGGGGACCTCAAGGCCGTTGGCAGCCAAAAGATGTCCGATCACTCCTCGAATGTTGCGCCGCAAGGTGATGGGGACGCGCGGCGAGAGCGTCATCACGAATCCATGGTCAGTGATAGTCCACGACATCTGCTCCGAGCTGGAGAAATCCGCGGCACAATATGTATCCACCAGCTCTGGGCCGTCGCCGTCGTCAAAACTCAGCACAAGAGCGGCAGCGGCGTCACCGAAGAGGGCAAAACTAGTTAGCAGCTCGGGATCAAGATCTGGACTAAAATGGAGCGAGCTTAACTCAACGCTCAACAAAACGGCGCTAGCACCTGGATTGGTCCGCACCGCCGCCACGGCCTGCCGAAGTCCAGCCAGCGCACCAAAGCAGCCCATGTGCCCGATGATGAGTCGGCGGACATCGGCGGGCATGTGCAGGTCGCGCGCCAGTTGTATGTCAAGACCCGGCGCTCCATATCCGGTGCAGGAGACGACAATGAAGTCACTGATATCCTGGTAATTTCGTCGGCCGTCGACCTGCTGGACAGCGCTCTCCAGAGCTTGCCGGCCAAGTTGGTACGAAGCTTGCTGGTACGTAACCATCCGTGTGCCAGTGCTGGGAGTTTGCACATAATATGTCTTCAGGTCGACTACGCTCTGGCGCCGCTGCACCTGCACCGCTTCAAAAAGTTGGGTAATCCGGCGGGCCTCGTCCCAACTTTCTCTCTCACTGCGCCAAGCTTCTCCAAGCATCCGTTCCAGGCCATACTCGAGTATAGTCTCCTGGGAATAGTGGTAGGGAGGCAATGCCGAGGCGACCGAGAGAATGCGGGGATGGGCTGTCGTGTGTATCATCCAGGTCGAGCTCCAGTTCGGTAGGTGAGAATGGCAAATGCCAGCCACATGATTACACTAAAGGGCCGATACCTCGTCACTACCGCAAGAGCCACGCCGGTCGATCAGCTGACCATAGCAATCTATACCTTCCATGATTCGTTTGCTGGTTACAGGACGCTCTACGAGCCATTGCGTACCAGAGAGAGCGTAGCCATCTGCTGGCCTTGGCTGAATGCAGCCAGAATGCCCCCCTGCTCTGGAGCTGATCCATTTGAGCCGGAGCCAGACCAGGCCTCGTCGGCCAAGCTGACGATCTGCTGTGTCGCTGACTGGGAAAGCGGTGTTTTCACCACGATCAGCGCGTCCTGCTCAATACTGGTAACCCATTTCTGGACGTTAGCCAGGATGACTTCAACGTCGTGCGCGTGAGCGCGTAAGTTTGCGGTCGCATCAGGCTGCGTAGCCGCAAGAGCCGCATGTTCGGAGGCGCTGGACAGATACCCCGTCAGAGTATTGTACGTCGCGCTCTCAATTCCTAAAAGACCGAAGCCGTCGCCGACCACTCCGCTGTGATTCGCCTGGCACGCTCCGGAGAGCGGCTGGTACTGGGGGCCGCTTTGACCCTGAAGGATATCCAGAATGCTCTGTGCGTCACACTGTATCTCGACGCTGTTATGGCTGGTTTCAGCAGCTTGCAAAGCCTGCGCCTGCATTTCGACGAGATGAGTCTGGACCTCAGCTCCCACCAGTAACCCGATCTTGTCTGGGGTAGTCGGGTAGCTCACGAGCAGATGGCCAACATGCACAAACGATAGTGGTGGAAATCTGCCCTTTAAGACAATGTTGCCGGTAGGCAGGAGCACATTGCCGCGCTCGAGAGTGATTTCCAGGAGAGTTCCTAATGTGAGCAGATTGGTGCCCGGGCTGCCCCCAGGGGGCCCTAGGCTCTGATATGAAAGTGAGTAACTTGTTCCGTGCTGGGTAAGCTCGCCGAGCCGAAGAACACGTTCGGTCTGGTTGTCAATCAACCAGGCATGGTAGGCGGAACCGCTGGCAGGCTGAGGGAGTGATGTCACTGATATAGAGAGTGCATTTGTTTGACCCAGGGCGCCCGCGCCGCTGTCCATGAATGTGACTTGCCCGCTGGCTGCCACTACCGGCGGCCTCAGCTTAACCACTGCCAGAAACGAGCCCAGAAGAAGGGCTGCCACAAGACCAACAATCAGAATGGTACGAGGAAACGAGGAGCGCGATGCCGGCGGGGTTGCAGCTGGCGGCGAAATCGCAGAACGGGAGTCGCGATAGCGCTGTACCGGTGATAGTGTTCCAGGTTGTTCCCCCGCAGGCGTGTAACCGGGGTTGGAGCGCACCGCCCCGGGCAGAACCTGGTCTTGTACCACCTTGCCATTACTGAGCGGCAGGCTTGTGGATGGGCCGGTGCTGATCTTGAAAGGCATACGTCCCGCTTGCTGAGGAGACACGATATCATGATACGCATTAGCGAGCACACCCGGCTGGCTGAGACGATCCGAAACCTGTTTGGCGGTGGCAGCGGACAGTATACTGTCAAGGTCACCCGGCAGATCAGGGCGCTTTAGCCGGAGGGACGGCAGAGGTATCTGCAAGTGCTGCTGCATGATGTCCTTGCGTCTGGCCCCATTGTAGGGAGGTTCACCAGTCAACAGCTGGTAGAGAACCACTCCCATCGCGTATACGTCGGTGGCCGGTCCGGCAGCGAGTCCCAGGATCTGCTCCGGAGCGCAAGCCTCATTCCAGTTTCTTAGCGCATACCACTCAGCGTCTTTACGCCCTTGCTCAAGCATACGGCGCACGCCGAAGTCCTGAACCAGGATGCGCCCATCGCGCTTTAAAGAGAGCGAATCGATGGTCAAGCTGCGATGCAGTACCAGATGCTCGTGGGCATACTCAACGGCCGACGCGATTTCATCTAAATATCGTCCTACCGTGACTGGATCTAATACATTGCCTTGAGCCAAGCGGCTGGTGAGCGGGCGCGTGGGAATAGCAGGCCAGACGAGGTAGGGCAGGTCGCCAACTGTACCGTAGTCAATCAGTGGAAGGATGTAGGGATGTTGTAGTGCAGCGATCGCGCTGGCCTGATTCGCAAGCGCATCGAATACGGATGAGTCATGCGATACGTTGGAATATCCCGCGTCCGCTGTACCTAGTGGGATACTCAAGATTGTCAGCGAATAAGTAGCACCACGTACGCTGTCTCGAGCAGTATAGAGCGCTCCGAGCTCATTCTGTTCTACCAGCTGTTCGACGACATAGGACTGAATCCTTGCGCCAACAAATTTCTCAGGCGACAGGCGATCCAACATCGGTAACCTCACAGATCTTTAGCCACCTGTTGGTTGGGTAAGCGGCACAGTTTCGTGTCAATACCCGAAACACACGAGCCAGCACCAGTCAGTGGATAGGGCACTTCACCTGTATCCAAAGGCATCATAGCAAGCCTAATGTCTTAATGCAAATCTCTAAGCCTGTTATACCTGTATACGGCAGCTTGATACGCATCTTGCGGCATAGTCTCGGATGATATTCGAAAAGCGCTGAAGACCCCTTAGTGAGCTAAGTGAAACACCAATACATAGAACAGTATCCACATCGAAGAGAGCACAGCGATTCCCACACTCAGCCACTTGAATTCCGGCGGAGCCTTCTCCGGCTCTTGCCACCATTGCCACGAGCTCCAGACCGCCAGCCCTAAAGCGGGTGCCAGGAAGACCAGCAACCAGCCTGAGATGGAAGCCAGTAAGCTCAGCGAGAAGGCAATGGCTGCGAGAATCACCGCGAGAACGATGAGTGTCTCTCGGCTATCCGCCGGCTGACTATAGACAAGCGTCTGGGAGATCGCGGCAGCAAGTGGAGCAACGGCCGTGCGCGGAGCCACTGGTAGTACGACAGATACCTGCGGCGATACGCGCGCGGGAATGGTGCCGAGCGGTTCACCAGAGGTCGGAATTCCGCAGCGCATGCAGTAGCATGCCGCCCGGAGATTCGCAGTACCACATCGTCTGCAAAGTATACGCTGGTCGACATCACTCGAAAGCACCGGCAAGTTGTCCGCCTTCAAAAGGGCCCGTGCCGCCTGGAGGTCGGCCATGAGGGAGCTCATGGTCTGTTGCCGCGACGCCGGATCCAATGCCATGGCTTGCAATACCGCTGCTTCGGTTGCCCGGCTCAGGGCCGGATTGAGAAGGCGAGGCGCGGGCAACGTGGTCGAGCTGAGACGGGCCGGTGATTCCGTGGGCTGATACCCGGTAAGCAGGTAGTAAAGAGTCGCGCCCATTCCATACACGTCAGTACGCTGGTCAGTCGCTCCAGACGCTTGATACTGCTCAGGGGGTGCGTAGCCGGGTGTGAAGGCCAGTGCGGCTCCGATGGTCTGGGTCCCGGGACAATAGAGCTTCGCCAGCCCTAGATCAATCAATACCGGAACCACCTGACCGTTGAGCTTGATATTCGCCGGCTTGATATCCCGATGAATTATAGGGGTCGGCTGTTGATGCAATGATCGCACAGCGTCACAGATAGGAAGTATCCAGTCAAGTATCTGGGATTCAGCTAGAGGAAATCCGATGCGGCGTATTCGCTCTATCGTAATGTCTTCCAGGGTGTGTCCATCAACAAAATCCATGACCAAATACAAACGACCTGCCTGCTCAAAGAGTGTATAGCCCTGTACGAGGTTGGGGTGACGAGCGTTGATGAGGAATTCAGCTTCGAGGCGAAACTGTCTCCGGGTATAAGGGTCACGATAGAACGCTTCTTTAATGGCGCGCTTATGGCCGAGCACGGTGTCCTGAGCGCGGTAGATATGGCCGAAACCACCACCGCCAATGTAGTCCTGGACAAGATAACGATCAAGCAGCACAGTACGTGGGGCGAGAGCCGGCGGCTGGGGTATCGCTGGAGAGTGCATCGTTGCTGGCGATCCTTTCGTGACAACGGCTTGACGCAGATGCTGCACTACCTGCCGGCTTCCAGTTCTCGCGGGTTCTGGATTGCGGTGTCCGCCGCCGGCGAGACCAGGAGTGATAAGATCGGCTTAACGTCTGTCAAGTATACCGGAGGGTAGCTAGTTCAAGCAAGGAGGGGGGACAGTTGGTCCAATTCTCGTTTGATCATGTTGGCATGCACAAATTATCACAGCTTGCAGCAATCGCTGGTTTTTGATTATTGTTGAGCGAGGGCAACTGCTATTCAGCAATTGTAGAAGGGGAGATGATACGTGTCCGCACCTCGAGCTAATAAAGAGCAGCCAACTGGCCAGCGACAACCCTATTTGACTCATACAGCTCCGCTGTTCTTCGCCCACAGGGGCGGCGCGGCGTTGCGCCCGGAAAACACCATTGAAGCATTTGATCATGGTCTATCTTTCGGCGCTGATGCCCTGGAGTTGGATATCCAGACGACACGCGACGGCGAGATTGTAGTCATTCATGATCCGACAGTAGACCGCACAACCGACGGCTCTGGACCAGTCGCGGCACTTACCCTGGCAGAGTTACGCCAGCTAGATGCCGGATATCGGTTCACCACTGATGGGGGCAAGACGTACCCATTCCGGGATAGCGGGTACGCGGTTCCAACGCTGCAGGAAGTTCTGGAGAAATTCCCTCGTGTACGTGTCAATATCGATTTGAAAGAGACCGACCCCGAGCGTGAGCAACGGCTCTGGCGCCTGATCTTGGACTGCGAAGCGCTGGACAGGGTACTGGTCGCCAGTGGTAACGTACACGCGGGTATCGTTCGGTTTCGCCGACTCAGCCAAGGTCGAGTCGCCACCTCAGCCAGCGCTCCAGAAATACGCAATTTTGTGCTAGCCTGTCTTTTTCACACCACCAACCTACTGCGACCTGCCTACGATGCCTTACAAGTGCCCGAGATCTACCGCGGTATTCGCGTGGTATCACCCCGCACCCTACATGTAGCCCATGAGCTTGGCCTCGACGTGCATGTGTGGACGATTGATGATGAGCCTACCATGCGGCTGCTTCTTGGCTGGGGAGTCGACGGCATCATGTCGGATCACCCGGATATCTTAGCAGCGGTTTTGGGCCGTGAGCCCAAGCCGCAGCGTGGTTGACTCTGTCTGCTATGCTAGCGGAAGCGAGGCCTGGCAGCCACGGGATCATCGGCCACGGGAGAACTGGGTATGCTTTGCCACAGGTGCGGGCGCGATGTGGAGACGCGAGATTACTGCGCGTTCTGCGGAGCGCACCTGCTCGCCCCTGTATCCGCTCAATTGAAGATTAGGTCCGGCAGAGACAGGCGTTCCCACGTCTTCGCTTCTAGCCCCGGAGAACATGTCTATCACCCGAGCATTGTATCGACGTTCTTTCCCCATCTAACCCGCCAGCGGACCCATCAGCTCCGCTGGCTCATGTTTTTCGGCGTGGTGTTGGTGATCTTGATCAGCGCGGGGCGATTCGTGCCTCTGGCAATTCTCTTCGCAGCTCTGTTGATGCCGCTTTTTTATCTTCTATACTTTTTTGAGGCACAGCTTTACGGGAACGAGCCGTTCCGCATATTGGGCGCCACATTTGTACTAGGCATCCTACTCGCCGGCACGATGGAAAGCGCACTATTCCGTCTCCTGCTCGCGCATTACCAAGCCGGCGTCTCGCCAAGTCCTGGATACGTGCTGCTCACCGATGTGTTGGTACCGTTGCTCTCCCAGGCTCTGATGCTTGTCGGTCCACTCACACTGTACTTCACCCGCCCTCAGTTTGACGAAGTGCTTGATGGGTTAGCCTTTGGTGCGGCCTCGGGACTTGGTTTCGCCGCGGCGGAGAGTATCATTTCCGCGTGGTTACTCCTGATCGGACCATTCCAGCAGCTGGGAACAGACTTGGGGTGGGTGGTTCCCGTCTTGCGAATAGCCTTAGTAGCACCACTGGTGAATGCCGCCACGACTGGCCTTATCTGCGCGGCCCTCTGGCTGCGGCGAGATCCGCTGCCGCCAGTGACCAAGCCGAGAGGCATATTCTCACTGCCGGTAGCGCTTATCGCCGCAGTCATCGGCCAGGTGGCGCCAGGGCTTCTCAGCGCGCTGATTCCCGGAGTAGCGGCACAGCTCACCTGGTACGCGCTTGTTCTTATCGGTCTCATATTATTGCTGCGGCAGGTCCTGCACACTGGCCTTCTGGAGAAGACACGGGCTCTTGGTCAGGGGCAGAACCTGATCTGCCCGGAATGCCATCACGAAATTGCCGATAGACCGTTCTGCCCATACTGCGGGCTGGCTCTACTATCTATCTCTCGGCGTATGAGACGCCCCCTACTCTCATCCACAGGGAAGCCGACATGACCCAGCTACGAGAGCATCTACGGTTTGTTTTCGCTTTCAGAGCGGCCACTGCCGTGCTCCTAGCCGCGCTGTGTCTCTCCGCCTGCGACATCAGCGCCGCGTTGCCCATTCCGGCAGCGACGCCGACTCCCTGCTCGCGAAATTGTCCACCGCCGGTACGTACGGGCGGCGACGTCGCCCACACGGCGACGGCCTCCGATTTCAGTCTGCTCTACTTCGCACCCTGGTCGGTTCAGGCCCGAAGTCCTGCCAGCGTGACCTTGGTGGCCGCGACTGACTTTGGCGAGCTCACCGTAGTCGTGTCGAGTCAAGAGGTGAATCTAGGCACTGCCAGTTCCGCGCTGCTCGCAGAGGTTGAGCAGCGGACGCTTGACCCCAGCCAGTACATCAATATCGTGGACACTGGGGTAATACGTGGGGCCGAGATCGGCTACGTCGATGGCTCCGGAGAGTCATTCCAGGCGGCATCTCTCGAGCCTAACGCACCGGATCTGCCGCTTTACGTGCAGATCATGGCAAGCGTTCGCGGAAGCACTGGCTTAAGCTTCGTGGCCATAAGCCCGGTGGAGCCAAATAGCCCGAGCGGCCACGTGACGCCGGATGCCGAGTACGATCACATCGTCAACAGCATTGTGTGGCTGTAGGATTATGCTATGAGGGGGCCTATGCTGAGGAGGTTAAACGCCACCGTAGCCCTATTGATCGTGGCCGTTCTCGGGGCTATGCTTCCTTCCACGTCTCTAGGCGTAGCTGGCAATCGCTTGAGTGCCCAGCCGGCACACCCCGCCTATGTGCCACTCCCCGCTGGGAGTGCAGTTACTATATCACTGGTGCTTCAGGGGACAGGTAACCTGCAGCAGTTTCTGGAGCAGGTAGATAATCCAACTTCCAGTGACTACCATCATTACCTCAGTTCGGTCGAGATAGCCCGTCGCTTTGGGGCCTCAGCACAGGAGAAGGCACTGCTCTCGGCCGATTTGAGGTCCGCCGGATTACCCCTGCCGATTTACAGCGCGGACGGACTTCTAGCTAACTTGACGATCTCATCTGGGCAAGCGGAGGCATTCTTTCACGTGAAGCTGGGTGTATACCGCAGCGGCAATGGCCGGCTCTACTACGCTCCCGATCGGTCACCACGCATTCCCGCCGAATTGAATGGGGTAGTGCTGGGTGTGCTTGGACTTGACCAGCGCAGCCTGCTTTCCGACAGTGCCAAGCTAGCACCCAACTCCGAGGATGCATCCGGGGTGAGTGGACTTGGGCCATCCGATATCGTACGGGCTTATGATCTAACTCCCCTGCAACAGGCGGGTCTGGACGGCTATTCCCAGACAATCGCGCTTGCCGAGATTGGTAGTTTCAACCCGACCGATATTGCCACCTACGATCAGCGGTACCACATTATTGCCTCGCTTCCGCAGGTCATACCGGTAGATGGAGGCGCCGCCGCAACCAGCACCGCGGAGCCGACCCTGGACATCGAGCTGGTCCAAGCCATAGCCCCACACGCCCACATTCTGGTCTACGAAAGCCCCGAGGACTTGCTCAGCGTCACACAAATGCTGAGCAAGATCGTCTTCGACGACCAGGCTCAGGTACTCAGCATTAGTCTGGGGACCTGTGAAGCCAACCTCGATCCGAGCATAGCCACTTCCTTTGTGACGTCAATGGATGACACTTTCAGGCGAGCCGATGCCGAAGGAATGTCGGTGCTGGTTGCCAGCGGCGACTACGGAGCCTATGATTGCCAGGACAGCCAGCTCTCGGTGGGAGCCCTAGCTGCTAGTCCATATGTTACCAGCGTGGGAGGTACGTCCCTATTTCTGCGCCCAGACGGTTCGTATGACTACGAAGCCGGCTGGGAGGGGCCTCTGGAGGGCATAGGCAGTGGAGGCGGCCTGAGCGCCCTATACGTCCAGCCGAACTGGCAGACCGGCCCAGGAATTCAAAATGGTTACTCAGATGGCATGCGTGAAGTGCCCGATGTTTCGGCCGACGCAGACCCTCTGACAGGGTACTCCATCTATTATAGCGGTAACGCATGCGGCTCACAGTGCTGGCAGATCGTTGGAGGCACCAGTGCCGCTACACCAGTGTGGGCATCGCTCGTGTTGCTTATCAACCAGCTAGGTCAGCAGCACGGCCTGCAGACTCTGGGGTTTCTTGATCCCGAGCTGTACCGGCTTGGCTCCGGAACCGGGAATGTTACCGCTCCACTGCCATTTCACGACGTCACTATCGGCGGCAACCTCTACTATGATTCTACTCCCGGATGGGATTACAGCACCGGATGGGGCTCACCAGACGGTGCTGTACTCGCGCAGGACATTTTGCAACTGGCGCACCTCACCACGTCGCCGTAGAGTTGCGTTTCAACCGACCGGCACAAAGAGCCAACTCAGGCCAACAAAGGAGCTGGGGCTAGTAGAAGGGGAGGACAGGACTACTCCTACTATGATCAGAACCCACACGACGGCAATCACTACCGTCAACGCCATTACCACAAATCCTATGATAATACCAGCTTTTGCCATGCCCTCACCGCCAATGCGCCCAAATGAGTTCTTAATCTCACCTAGAGCGATGAAGCCGAAAATGACTCCTAGAAGCGGTATGCCGATAAGCGAGCAAATGAGACTGGCAATGGCCCAGCCGCTAGTAGACACCGGCATCGGCGCCAACTCTGGGTTGTAGTAGAAAGGTGGTGGCGCTGGAGCATATGAGGGCGGCGGATAATAAGGGACCTGGCCGGTCGATGGGTACGGAGGCGGGTACGGCTGGTTCTGCTGATATGGTTCCTGAGACATGAATGGCTCCTCTATAACGACTATGACCACCATGACGTCGATGAACTGCCGGGCATATTATGGCATAACTTGTCTTAGACTCCGGGCTCATTATAGCCCGGAGCTGGGGGAGGATCGGCGAGGTATCTGCGGCTTGCGCTCGTTACAGGCCCGTGCGCACCGATTTCATACCTTCGAGGATAAAGGCATACGCCATGGTGGGAGTGTTGCGCGCGCTACCAACACGCCCGCTGCTGTCCAATATGATGAGGCCACCCGTCCCGTGGATACGCTGGTCGAGTAGGCGAATAGAAGCGGTAGCCGCCGCCTGCGCAGAGTAGCCCGCAGCAATAAAATCAAGTGCTCGGCGTGCCAGTACCAGTCGAATGAAGTCCTCGCCATGACCGGTGCTGGAGACGCCTCCCAGAGCATCTTCGGCACAAAAGCCGCAACCAGGAAGCGGCGTATCACCTATCCTACCCGGATGCTTGGCGGCGATGCCTCCAGTAGACGCGCCCGCAGCTGTGTGTCCACGGCAGTCTACCGCCACCGCGCCGACGGTCCCATGCTGGTGCCCATCCGCATGTACCAGTCCAAAGTCCGGTGTTTCTGCGTCATCTTCCGACTCATACCCTTGCGTCCAGCGCTCATGCTGCTCCGGAGTTACCAGTTCACTGGGATCGCAAAGGGGAATATCCGAACGCAAAGCAAATTCCTCAGCTCCCGCTCCCATCAGGAGAGAGTGCGGGCTACTGAGCACTCGGCGCGCCAGAACTATGGGGTTCTTGATACGCTCGACTCCGGCCACTCCTCCCACCTCAAGCGCCGCGCCGTCCATGAGCCCGGCATCCAGCTGGGCCCGGCCGTCCTTGGTAAGTACCGACCCGGTACCGGCGTTAAAACTGGGATTGTTCTCCAAATTCACAATTGCCAACTCAACCGCGTCAAGTGCGCTACCACCTTGCAGTAACACCTGCCAGCCGGCAAGCGCCGCGTCCTCGCATCCTTGGCGAGCCGCCTGATAGCGCGCGGCAGGTATCCTTCCAGCGCCACCATGAACTATCAATGCGAGACCCATTATGCGCCCTCCAGTGTAATCACGCGCATGAGGGAGCCATGACATGGCTCCCCTTCTGCAGCATGCACGTCCCTTCCTCAAGCATTCTAACAGAAGTGCCAAAAGATAAGGATGTAGTCCTTGCCGCGACTACGGGACCTTGGAAGTCGCGATTCTAGAGCAGCGACGCCAGGTTGTCTGTGGCAGAGACGTGGCGGGGGCTACGCGCTGGCCTCTTCAACCCGGCTCCCTACTACGAGAGCGACATCAGCATTGACCTCGCTGAGGTGCCGAACGGGCTGACCAAAGAGCAGTAGATCGAGTTCGGCGCCATCGATGGTCTCTATCTGGATAAGATGCTCAGAGATCGATATCAGCTTGTCGCGCTGCGCTGCCAGGATGTTCTTAGCGGTATCGTACGCCTGCGACAGCAGCTCCCGCACTTCCGCGTCCGCCTGAGTGGCAAGCTGCGGGCCAATGGCCTCGTCATCCAGCAACACATTACCCAGCGGGCTCATACCGAACTCACGAACCATGCGGCGGGCAATGTTGGTAGCCATCTTGATGTCCTGCGCCGCCCCGGTGGTGATGTCGCCGAAGATCAGCTCTTCGGCCGCCCGGCCTCCCATGAGTCCCGCCAACTTGCCCAGAAGCTCTGACCGGCGAAGCAGAGCGCGATCCTCGGCAGGGGCAGATACAGTTATACCAAGCGCCATGCCTCGTGAGACCGTTGAGACTTTCTGGACCGGATCGCAGCCTGGCAGCATACGCATAACGATGGCATGGCCCATCTCGTGATAGGCAACCGTCGCTTTTTCAGCTTCGGTGAGCACATGGCTCTTGCGCTCGGGACCTGCCATCACCCGAAGAATGGATTCCTCCAGATCTGGTTGCTGTATCAGCTCCTGATCGCGCCGCGCTGCAAGTATGGCGGCTTCGTTAAGGACGTTGGCCAGATCGGCTCCAGACATGCCCGTAGTTTGTTTCGCCAGCCGCTCGAGGTTGACGTTTGACGCCAGCGGCTTGCCCTGTGCGTGCACGCCGAGAATAGAGATGCGCCCGGCGATATCAGGCTTCTCCAGCATGACCTGCCGGTCGAACCGCCCTGGGCGTAGCAATGCCTGATCAAGGACGTCGGGGCGGTTGGTGGCGGCAATCACCACTACGTTATCGGTTGGCGAAAAACCGTCCAGCTCAACTAGCAACTGGTTGAGCGTCTGCTCGCGCTCGTCGTTTCCAGTAGTCGGCATGCCGCCTCGCTGTCGGCCGACGGCGTCTATCTCATCGATAAAAATGATGCACGGAGCGTTCTCTTTGGCGACCTTAAAGAGGTCGCGTACGCGGCTAGCTCCTACACCAACAAACATCTCCACAAACTCGGAGCCACTCACACTATAGAAGGCTACTCCTGCTTCACCAGCCACCGCCCGTGAGATGAGCGTCTTGCCCGTTCCCGGAGGGCCTACCAGCAGCACACCTTTGGGAATACGGGCGCCCATCTTCTGAAATTTCTCGGGAAATTTCAGAAAGTGAACAATCTCCGTAAGCTCGTCCTTGGCCTCAGGCGCACCGGCAACATCGGCAAAAAGGACGGTAGGATGCGACTCATTGAACCGTACCGCGCGGCTACGCCCAAAAGGCACTGCCTGCCCGGTGCCACCAGCGCCGTTCGCACGGCGTACCACCACCATCGCCACCACGATGATCGCCGCGAATATGGCGACTTCGGAGACCAGAGAGAGCCAGACTGGCGCACCGGTATCGGCAGGGGTCACTGAGACGTTAACTCCCCGATCCTTAAGATACGGGGTCAGGATCAGTCCATCTTCCTTCGTTGCGCGGTAGTGCTGACCATTCGTCGCTATAACAGTCACTGTGTCGCCATCTATTGTGGCAGTACGCAGCTCATGGTGATCCGCCAGCGACAAGACCTGGCTAATGCTGGTCTGGTGAATCGAGGTAGTACTCTGCTGGCTCGTGGTGATGGCGATAATCCCTACGAGACCTCCGAGGAACAGCAGCGCTACGACGATCGCCAGCATGACACGAAACTGACGCCGGAATGGAGACCGCCGCTCCGGCGATGGGGAAGATTTTGGTGGTTTGTTCCCAAGGTTCATGGGCGAGGCGAATCCTCTCTAGCCATTTCTTGCGCAAGTAGAGACATGGGCACGAGCTCACTCATGATGAGCAAAATCCGGTGCATGCTATGGACATACTAAAGTTGTTCAAATAGCTTGAAATACACTTTCCGCATCCAATAAAGGCGACAGCAAATTTGGTCTTTGCCGAGACACTGGGCGGCACAGCACGGCAGTCTGCCAAGATGAGGGTAACACCATGGACCGTCGCGTTAATGCCTCGATTATATGACTCGATTCTCCGGCGAGACAACGAGCGGGTGGCTAAGGTGCTTGCACCGGGTCGTGCAACACCAGGGAGGCGGACGAGATTACGAAAGCGAAGCCTGCTTCCAGACAATCGGTATCTCTAGGGCGTTGGATTCATCGCGCCCAGCGCCTTCACCGGAAGCAATGCAGACGATAAGGGTGCTGGGCAAAGATTGGATAATCGCATCCGGGTCGGGACCCAAAAGTACCAGCTCAGATGGCAGGCAGTTCAGTCAGCGCCGGTGCTCCCAGCTACAGCGCTGGGAATGAGTGGCGGGGTATCGTGCGCTTCCGGAGGATTATATTGGGGAAGATGCATCTCCGCTCGAATACGACGTATCCCCTGGTACACCAAACCGGGGTCGAGTCCCAGCTCAGAAGCCAAACGCTTGTGAATACCAACCTCCGGTACCGGCAAAGTAGGCAGGTAGGCGGTACGGATGCGTTCGAGATCCGGAGCGCTCCCCGTATAGGCCTGTAATTCCCACCAACTAGGCAGCTGCAGCCGTTTACGCAAGTCGGTAACCGCGCGCTTCACGGCCAGCTTGGGAATAGAGAGCTCACTCGCGATCTGGGTGCGGATTCCATCAAATTCGACCGGCTGGGCCAATTCCTGATAGCGAGCTTCGATGCGTGCGCGAAGCTCGTCGCTGAGGACGAAAGCAGAAACCGGAGCCGCCGCAGCTCTCGCCTCCTTGGGAGGCCTGTCAGATCTCGCCGCCCTCGGTGCGCTACGGTGCGAAAGCGGCTGGTCTACTTTATCGGCCCCAGTGGGGCGACTCTGGGGGGAGAGAATGAGGCGCTCACGCGCGCATCCCAAGTACGTTGATGCGTCGCTGGACCATGCACTGCGCTGGACTCCGCGCCTTCAGCATGCTCGCCGACCTCGCTGCTGGAAGCAGGCGGCAATGGCTTCTTCGGCACCAGACCGGGCACAAGGATGCTGGCACCCGGGCCTACAATGGTAGGTTGCTGAGTTCGCACCGGTGTGGCGGTGGACTTTTGGACGACTCCTTTGCCGGCGGCGCGTGCTGCACGCTCCTTGGACTCGCACTCAGAGCACAGGGTATGCTTTGCGCCAGCCGACTTAAATGGCTTCCCACAGCGCGCGCAACGCATTTTCACTTTGCCACTCATGCCGCATCGCTCCTTACCTTTGCCGTAAACAAACATGCCGATTGAGTAGGCCATGCTCTGTCAGTATAGAGTTCCGCATTTGCAAGCGTCAACGGCGCAAGCAATGAGGATGACGAGATGGGCATGGGCGTGTCTTCAGTGGCGAGCGCTTGCCGGCGATGCTAAGATAGGCGCGACGTCGTCAGCTCTTGGCCACGCCGGATCCAGATCCGACGTAATCAGCATCCCAAACCGCGGTCAGCCCGGAAGCAGGAGAGACAACACCATGACAAATCTGGTAAATCATCTCATCGAGCTGTTAGGCTCGGTCCCAGCGCTGCTGGTTTATCTTATCGCCGCAGTCTGGATGGGACTTGAGAGCGCAGGCATTGGAGTACCCATTGAGCCCATGATGCTGTTTGTTGGCTCACTAGCGGCAGGCCTGCATCCCCACATTTCTCTTCCGATCGCCATTCTCTCGGTTACGCTCGGTTGTCTTCTCTTCTCTCTCGGGGCTTACATTATCGGTGAGAGAGCTGGCACTACGGCAATCGCCCGGCTTGGACGCTATGTCGGCCTCAATCAGGCTCGAGCCGATCATATCGAGCTCTGGCTCCGGCACCGCGGCGCGGTAGGAGTCTTCATTGCGCGTGAGACGCCCATGGTTCGGACATACGGGTCCTTCATCATGGGCGCAGCCCGTTTACCTCTGCGCACCTTCCTAATTGCCACATTTCTAGGGTCGTTACTCTACAGCACAATTTTCATTGCGCTGGGCGAGGCGCTGGGCGCCAACTATCGCGCCCCACTGAGTTGGCTAGATGAACATGTCGGTGCTGGCGCTATCCTCCTCGTCATAGCTGCGGTGATCGCGCTGGTGCTGCTCCACTATTTCTGGGGACGGTTTGCCCGCTACCGTCTGGCATTGCACTATCGGCGCCATCGCATGGTTGATCAGTTGCCGGTGTCGACTCCAGCAAATCCCGCGTAATATCTCTCTCCACACGCTGCCTGAGCTACGGCATCATCTTGGGCAATACGCATCTCGAAGCTGGTGGTGGACTGATAAATGCGTAACGCCATGGCGGGTATGAGCCTGATCTCTGCCTCACCGGGGGTCAGTCTGGAGTCTGCCGGTACATCATGTGAAGACAGTTGGA
Organism: uncultured Chloroflexia bacterium; assembly: GCA_963810535.1. Classification (GTDB taxonomy): domain Bacteria; phylum Chloroflexota; class Ktedonobacteria; order Ktedonobacterales; family JADMIN01; genus JAJPKE01. The sequence continues at coordinate 118,360 of CAWENW010000014.1, read as the reverse complement.
AGGCGAGGGGCCATGGCAGGTGAGCCACTTCCATTTGATGACTCATTGCCGCCAGGCGGCAATGAGGGTGATGGTCTGGAGCATGAAGACATTGGAGCTGGTGATGAATTTATCCTCGAAGCCGGCGGCCACAGTATTGAGCGACATCTCAGCAGAGAACAAAAACTCCGTCGCGGCTTCATCGGAGTGCTGGTAGTAGCAATAGCAGCCTATTGGTTACTTGGCGGTGCCTCGTCGACCTTATCCTGGCTCGCCTCGTTACGCGCATCGACCAGTCAATCAAGTGTTCCAAACAACTCACCGCCGATGCTGAAACATGGCCCAGCAAACCCAGGCATGATTCCCCTTCCACCCGGAGTGACCAACAATCTCACTCTGAAGCTGGCACCGGCTAACGGAGCAGATGGGTATGTCTACTCGTGCTGGAGCGGTGGGAGGGCATCGAATCAGCCGATAAGATACCGCCTCTACGTGGGGCTGTATACCCGGGCTACCAAGGTCTGGAAGCAATTACCTACCCCGACCAGTACTGCCTCCGTCTGTGAGATTGTCTCCGACCGAGAGCGAGAGGCCGGTGTCTTATTAGCGGTGTGGTCGGTAAAGCAATCATCGAGCAGTGTCTGCCAGCTTCCCCAGCTCTTTCACAGCGACGACGCCGGTCAGTTCTGGAGTGCTGTACCGTGGCCGGGCGTAATAGAACCGACGTGCAACCCAGAATTTTTTCTCGAGGCAGGTCGCGTCTATGTTCAGTCAGCGACGCCCCTTCTGCCGGAGAACCAGCTGAGCCCCGACTCTGCAGCGGGATTCCTGTTAACCACTAATTCCGATGACGTCTCCTGGCAGGTGGCCGACTCAGGCCAGGCGACTGACACAGCGTTCCACCTGGTCGCGCTACGTCCGAACGGCCGGTTACTTGCCGAGTCGTTAGCAGGCAGTTCCAAGAGTTATCAATCTGGCCTGCTCTGGGAAAGTGAGGACTATGGACGAGACTGGCGGCTCGGCGCTCTGCTGCCTGGCAACGCACCCATAGTCTCGGTATCCAGCAATCCTGCGGCAACCGATCATGGAGGCTGGGGATATCTTTACGTCAATTATTTTGCCAGCGCAACGTCGACCGTGCCTCTGCTCAGTTACGGCATGCTTGATACACAGGGAGGCTCGTGGAAATCGGTCCCTTTGCCAGGAAATATTGACGCACATGCTGGTGGACCCATGGCGAGTTATTTTGGAGACGGAGCCGAAGGTCCACTGGAGAGCCTCATATATCTGCAGCCGGAGGGGTCTTCGTTTCATACGGTCGCGCCATCCTACAGTCCCTGGCTCTTCGATGCTGCCAAAATGGGCTGGCTCCTGGATCCGGACCCTATTCCAGCAGATTCCCTGACAGTGGGGGTCTCCTGGCAAGGTGGTGTTATGACCCTGTTGGTCACGGCGATATCGGAGAATATGGAGCCATCGTTTCTTACCTATAGCTTGACGCTGTCACCCCGGCAATTTGGCGCCTCCACATGACGGATAGCTCCGAAGGTATATTGAAAACGTTACCTGCGCTGAGACGGTCGAAGTGGTGCATATGATACACTGGCCCAGGCTTAGTATGGGGGCGAAGCTCTGCCATATCGCACAATGGAGGACGAGATGTTGCACTATAGCGTAGTAGCGGCATAATCTGCATAATCTCTGATGGAAGCATGTGTGAGGCAGAGCGGAACTGACGGCTCCCCGCAGGCCAGGGTATGCAGGCCGATGCGCCGCATATACCTACCAGCAAGACAACGATAAGTGAGGCGTAGGTGATGGCGAATCATCCGGCTGCATATAATGACGATCGGCAAATGCCTGACGGAGAGCAACACTGTGATGTGCTCATCGTAGGAGGCGGCCCAGCGGGGCTTTCCGCAGCTGCAGCCGCATCAGCAGGCGGGGCGCGGGTAGCGGTACTGGAACGCCAGAAGGAGATTGGGTATCCCGTACATACCAGCGGTGGAAGCTGGATACAGGATATGCAGGCGCTGGATATACCGGCAACGCTCTATCATCCTATTCACACCATCTATTTTCGCTCACCCGCGCGTGAAGTACGCTTCCATTACCCGGATCCTGTTTGTTGCGTACTGGACGTGCGCGGCGTCTATCAGCTTCTAGCCGCCCGCGCGGCTGCGGCCGGAAGCCGGATTCATCCGAATACTCCGGTCGAGCGGCCCATTGTCGAAGACGGAAAAGTGGTAGGAGTCGTCGCCAAAGACCATCGCAACCGCGCAACGACCTGGTACGCGCCAGTAGTCATCGATGCCAGCGGCTTCTCGTGCACGCTCACGACACGCGCCGGTTTGCACCCGGGGTACAAGCGCTATGGATATGGTGCCGAGTATGATTTGTACGCTCCCAACTACGACCCCGACAGCCTCTACTTGATTATGGGCAGCCAGGTCGCCCCATCCGGCTATGCTTGGGCGTTTCCGCGAGGCGGAGGGCGGGTACGGCTGGGTGTAGGCGTGATACGTCCCGATGTGGACGCCGACTCACGCGCCTTCCTCGACACATTTTGCGAGCGTTTACCCGCACTTGCTCCCGCCTTTGCCGGCGCCAGTCCCATTGAATACCATACCGGCCTTTTCCCCAGCGAGGGTGTGGCTCCACGCTTCGTGGGATCAGGGCTCATTGCCACGGGAGATGCTGCCGGTCACGGGTCAACCCTAGTCGGTGAAGGTATACGGTTTGCCGTCTATAGCGGTCAGATGGCCGGAGCGGTTGCCGCTGAAGCCGTTCACGCAGGCGACAGCTCTGCCGAATTCCTCGAACGCTACGACCGCCGCTGGCGGGCACGATTTGGTCGTGAGATGGAGATATCGTATATCGTCAACCAAAGAATAGCGGCCTGGGAAGACGACCAATGGGACGGAGGCATAGAACTGCTGAAACGCTTGACACCCTCGCAGGCAAGAGACTTGCTGCGCGGTGACTATAGTGTGGGGCTCTTTCTCAGTGTTCTCCGGCGTAATCCTGGGCTGTTACGCACTGGCGCTCGCAAATTCTTTGAACTGGCAATGCAACGGCTTGGACATACTTCGCCGCTAGGCGATGCCGATCTGGCCCCGCGTCATGCGTGAAGCGACTGTAGCGCGACGGCATCGAAAGGCCGGATAGTCCATCTATGAGCAAGCTCGCGCTCATTATGTGATATCGCAAATGGACGATATAGCTTGATCGTCCGCGTCTCGACCGGCCGCAATAGTAGAGAAGGTCAGCAGAGATGGTAGCAAAGCGCCCACACAGCACCAAGATAACCAATGCGCGTATCGAGCTTTCGCTCGACGCTTTCTTGGCTGCTGCATTGCGCTATCCCAGCCGAATTGCCATTCTGCGTGAACTACTACTGCAACAAAGTGGACTCTCATACCGCGAATTGACCACCCGGCTCGCTCCGGTAACGGCAGAGGCAATCACCCGGCACCTGCGCATGCTCCGAAGAATCGGCGCGATCGTGCCGTCTGTGGAAAAAAACAGCGGCCGAGTCGTCTATCTTTTGGCGGACACACCATATTCGCTTACGCTGCGAGCCGTGCTCGATGCCAGCTCAAGTGCTGGAATCCGGGCGCCCGACCGCACGGCGTGGCCCGAGATGGATTTGCTACGCGAGCTCATTGCCGCCATTCCTGACGCAGTCGTCGTGGTCGCGAGAGATGGAAGGTTTGTACTCGTCAACAGCCTAGCCGAAAATCTGTGGGGCGGCAGACCTCCTTGGAGCATCGAAGCCGAGACGCATGAGTGATGGCTCGAGTTTTTACTGGTCCGGATGGCACGCCCCTCCGCTTTGCCGATATGCCGATTCCGCGGGCGCTAGCGGGCGATACCATCATGGGGCAGGAAATTAGGTATGAGCGGTCGGATGGAACTCGCCTGGATCTCCTCTTGAATGCCACTCCGATATATGCGTCCAGCTTCCCAAGCCGGAAGATCCTGGCGGCGGTCTGCATATTCCAGGACATATCGCGACTAAGAGCCCTTGAGCGCCAACGAGATGACTTCCTCAGTATCGCGGCTCATGAGCTTCGGACCCCTCTTACCAGTGTACTGGGAACGGTCCAGGTATTGTTGCGGCAGATCCGGCGCTTTTCCGACGACAAGCCTCTCGACCTGGCCAATCTGCGGCGTGGCCTAGAACGAGTCAATGATCAATCGCAGCGAATTCACAAGCTGATCTTGGACCTGCTGGATACCTCGCGCATTCAGTCCGGGCAACTGGAATTCAACATACAGCCGGAAGACCTGGCGGCTATTGTACGCGATAGCGTTGACGGCCAAAGTGTGACACACCCTTGGCGCCAGATCAAATGCACGGTTCTCACGGCACCGCTACCTGTCCTTGGCGACGACGTGCGCCTGTCCCAGGTGGTGGATAACTTACTGACCAACGCACTCAAATATAGTTCGGAAAACGCACCGGTGGAGGTCACGGTGGATGCCAGGGGAGACGAAGCTCGCCTTAGCGTTCGCGACCATGGCGACGGAATTCCAGCCGAGGCTATGCCCCGGCTGTTTGAGCGTTTCTATAGGGTTCCCGGCATGGAAGTAAAATCCGATTCAAGCGTGGGTCTGGGCCTGGGCCTGTACATTTCCTCCACCATCGTCGCCAGGCATAACGGTCGCATCGAAGTTACCGCCGAGCCCGGCAAGGGCACCACATTCGATGTGTTTATACCGATGACAGAGCATTCGTGAGAGTAGCTCACCACGCTACTCAGTTCGAACTGTCACCGGCAAGTGCTTCACTCCATACACGATCGTGCTGGGCTGCGGCTCGAGCGGAATGTCCGGCACCCGTGAGATCCGGGCAAAACGATCCAGCAGCTCTCCCAAGACTATACGGGCTTCAAGCCGTGCCAGTGGGGCACCTAGGCAGAAGTGAATGCCATGGCCGAACGCCAGGTGCCGGTTAGGAGTACGCTGAATGTCGAAACGGTCCGGATCAGGAAATTGGCGCTCATCTCGGTTGGCCGATCCAATCCAGGCGATAACCGGCTCATCGGCTGGAATAGTGCAGTTGCTCAGCTCAACCGGTGAGGTCGTGGTGCGGTACATGGATTGTACCGGCGAGCGGTAGCGCAGTACCTCCTCTATGGCGGTGCCCAGGAGCACATCCTTTTGAGCGCGTAGTCGCTCCCAGTCCAGAGGCTGCTCGTCGAAGCAGAGTATCGCGTTGCCTATCAAATTGGTCGTCGTCTCGTTTCCGGCTACCAGCAATAACACACAGAAGCCTAGCACGTCGACAGTGCTGAGATGCTGTTCACCCTCAACCTCTGCGTGCAGCAAGGCGCTGATCAAATCCCCGCCACCTTCGTCCTGCCCATCGGCGGACGACCTTCGGCGCTCGTCGATCAAACGCCGAAAGTACGCGCCCATCTCGCGCTGTGGGTCGCGGCCTGCCATCCCCGCCGCGCTCGGGCCGACGATAATGGCGTCGGACCATTGCTTGAAGAGGTCGCGATCGTGTTGGGGTATACCCATGAGCTCGGCGATAACAATAACTGGGAGAGGAAATGCCAGCGCATCGATGAGGTCAAAAGAGCCTTCCTCTCCCGGCTTCGGAGTTACATCCTCCAGAAGCTCACGCACAATGGTGGTAATGCGTGGCTCCAGAAGCGCCACGGTTCGTGGCGTAAACGCCTGAGTGACCAGTGAGCGTAACTGGCGATGGCGCGGAGGATCGGAGCTAATCATGCTGGCTCCCAGAGGATTAGCGCTGTCCGGTCCTCCTCTACCGAATGCTGATGAAAAATTCGCATAATCTGAGAGCGTGCGTTGTACGTCGTCGAAGCGAAATACCGACCAGAAACCTCGGCTGCTTTCGTGATGTACTGGTGACGATGCGCGTTGCGCTCGGTACCAGTCAAAAGGGCTCAGCAGGAATTGTTGCGTCGACTGGTGTAGAGACATTGGGCCTCCGCTCTTCTTGGGGCTATGCTAAGCTGTTCTTGGTAGATCAGGGTCGATTACGCTGGTTGCACAGACGGAGTGCCACGCAGTTTGTTTACTTTCGAGCAAACTTTGCGCTACCATATCCGTGCGGCCACTTGAATGTGTCTATATCGCCGATACGTCACGCTGCTATAGATGATTGTAGCGGACCGCCGCTACACTCTGAGCTTGCAACAGGCACAAGGTCAGAGCACCATCGAAGGATAGGAGCACTGTATGCGCATTTTTCTTGATACCGCTGAAATCAACGAGATACGTGAGGTAGCGCGCTGGGGAATTCTCAGCGGAGTGACGACTAATCCAACGCTTGTGGCCAAGACTCACGGAATGAGCCATGAAGAGGTCATTCACCAAATTGCCGCGATTGTGGATGGGCCAATCAGTGCAGAGACAATCAGCCTCGAGACGGAAGGAATGGTGGAAGAGGGCAGGCGCTTCGCTGGCTGGCACCGCAATGTCGTAGTCAAAGTACCCTCGACTCCGAATGGCTGGGCCGCAGTCAAACAATTAAAGTCCGAGGGGATTCGTACGAACGTTACACTCTGTTTCTCAGCGAATCAGGCGCTGTTTGCCGCGCTAGCCGGCGCCTACATCATCAGCCCGTTTGTAGGACGGCTTGACGACGTGTCCGAAGACGGTCTTCAAGTCGTGAGAGACATTGTCGAAATTTACCAGAAGCACCACCTCGAAACTCTGGTGCTTGCCGCGAGCATCCGCCATCCGCTTCACATATTGGCGGCGGCCAAGGCGGGCGCGGACATCGCTACAGTTCCATTTAAGGTGCTGGAGCAGGCAACAAAGCATCCACTTACCGACAAAGGAATCGAAACTTTCCTGGAAGATTGGCGCAAATTCCAAGCGCAGCAAAGTTAGTTACCGTGCGCGGAGTTCTTGTTGTTCTTGTTGCCGGCGCTGCCGAGCTATGCGGCCCGGGTGAAACAGGCGAGCATGATGCTCCGCCACGATGGCCCTGGGCAAAATACCCAGCAGCGCATAGGCCGCCAGTCCGATGAAAGCCCAATCAACGACCGCGTCCGCCGGCAAGTTGGCAACAGGACCAATCACCGGCAGCGCGATCGCGATCACGGTCGCGAGAATGCTTTCCGGCAAAAGCAACGCACCAAGAAGCACCAGTATCGGTCCGACGTACAACGCCTTGCGCACCATCGAGATCCGCCGATCTCTGGCAAGCGCATTGACAAAACCGAGCGTCTTGAATGGATGTATGATCATTTCCCATGGATGAGGGCGGGCGCTCTTCACCGGCGCCGGCAGCGATGCAATCTGATTTCCAGCGCCTGTTCCTCGGCGGGCAGCAGGGGAGGGTGGAATAGAGCTCGACATAGATATTCTCCTTGGCAAAGCCGGCGGGCCGCCCGTCTGGGCAAGCCCGCCGGCTGATTCATTTATGTATTATATGCAGGTGTCCGAGGCCGCCGCGAGACGGCCTGAGGTCCTTACACAGCGGCGCGCCCTCGGGTGAAGAGGCGCAGGATTGCCAGAAGCACTACCGAGCCGATCAAAGCCAGAATAAACGACCCGATGATCCCCGCCGAGCTGTCAATGCCCAGCACATGCGCCAATAGACCACCCAACAAGGCTCCTACAATCCCAACGATAATGTCCCCCAGAATACCGAATCCGCCGCCGTCAACTACGCGGCCCGCCAGCGCTCCGGCGATGCCTCCGATGATGATCCAGCCGAGAATCCCGACGGTGGAGACGACGTCCGCCACGACAAATGTAGCTCCCATGCTGACTATTCCCTTTCTGTTACGTACCGTTCCTCGGTACGTACTGGATTCCTATCTCTTTCCTCTAAAATTGAAGAGATACTCATTTGGAGCCTGTTGGCTCACATTGGTGCAGTCCGCCACCAAGACAGTACCAGTCCTCTGAAAGCCGTGCCGGCGGTTGCCTGCTCAAGTCCTGGGCGCAACGGGCATCCAACCCTATGCACCCATCCATATCGCCTGTATCTTCAGGAAGGGTCCCACCCTTCACTCAGTGAGCCAAGATAAGCAAAGTGCATGCCAACTTTGCCAAACTGCTGTTTTTGCGTGACAAGCTGCTGGCATGAAATCACAATGCGATCGCGTGATCTTTTATGCTAGGGCGAATTTGGACCATGGAAGGGCCGCTTGCGAGCCCGCCATGAACCGCCGCAGCAAGATGATTCATGCGACGTAACGCGAGAGCTACAACGCTCATTGACAGGAGGGCGCCTTACCGCTACACTGGCAACTGTCTGGTGCTAGCCAAGGGGACAGCCAATGAATCGCTTGCTCTGGCCCATTACGGTATGTATGCTTATCTCTCTCTGCGCCCTGTCAGGGTGCGGTGGTACATCCATACGCCACATCCAGGCTTCTGCCACCTCCACCACGCTGCCCGCTCAAGCGAGCCCAACGGTTGTCACCCTCTCGGTAGAGCTGGGAACCGGCCTTGCCGGATCGGTACCAAACGTCGCTATAATCAACCCAACTACCAATTTCACCGCCAATGATACCTTCGCCTTTGTAATTCACCTGCGGGCGCCTATCAATGCGAGCAAGGTCGCGTGCCTCATCTACGATCCCGACTACAATATCGCCTGGCAATGGGATCTCACAACCGAACCCGGCGCCATGGTTCTCGCCAGCTCGACTCCAAAACTCGGCACCGTCCTGGAAAAGTACACTAGTAACAGTGTGCTGCAAGCGCCAGTGATAACTCCACCACTTGGCACCTACGTGCTTCAGGTAGAGCCGTATCCCTCCTCACCCATCAATTACGCCGACAACGCTACTTTTGTCTACAAAGGATAGTCATTCTCGTCCTTATTTGCGCTCACGTTGGTCTTCGCACCCTCACGTGCGCTACCGCTCTCGCGGCGCATTGGTGGAGGTGGTCTCATATAGCCCTTCCGGAGCGTGTAATGAATCTGTTATGAGTTTTGTGCTAAACCTGAAAGCAACGAATCTACCGAACTTTGAAATGTTCATAAATAACTATTTGTTCCGCCTCTGCCGCCCGAGTTTTTGCTGTCCTCTGTTGATCTGTACCGACAGCGAATGCATACTCATTGTTTGATTACTTCTCTAAAGCTTGCGAGGTCAGTGTTATGCCGGATTCAATGCCGCCTTTGCCTCAGCCGGACCCGATGGGCTGGAATACGCGTTCTTCACAACCTCTATTGCCCAAATCCTCTAGCCAGTCGGCACCTCGCAATTTTGTCGCTACGTTGGCCGGCGGGTGGTTACGGCTGACAAGCAGCGCATCTCCAGGCACATCAGGAACGCTTACGGAACGCGAGCGTGTGCGGCGCGGCCGCCTGATCTCGTGGCTTCTCTTGGGTTTACTCGGTGGTGAGCTGATCGTGTCACCACTGGCCGCGAGCGATCTTCGAGCGCGCGCAACGCTGCTCATCTGGCTCGGTGGATTCGTATTGGTAGCTGTTCTCAATCGTTTAGGGCACATCAATTGGGCAGGGTTCATTCTCGTTCTCTTGGTAAGCGGCGGGCTCCTTGAGGCCAACTTGGCCAGCCCGATCGGCTTAACTATGGGCGAGCTGCCAAATTTCGACGCCTATGTCGTTGCTGTCATGATCGCGGCTACGGTGTTGCCGCGCTGGTCGATCTTTTTGGTCGCGACAGGCAATTCCGTCCTTATTGTCGGCAATTATCTCCTGCAGCCCCATTATCACGATCTGCAACAAAATGTAGCGCTCTACTCCAGCCTCGAGTCCCAAACCATCTCGTTGCTGGTACGCCCGATCGCGCTCGAGCTGATTCTAGCTGTGGTCGCCTATCTTTGGGTAAGAAGCATGGACCTGGCGCTCCGCCGCGCGGACCGTGCCGAAGAGGTCTCCGCCTTACAAGCGCGCGATCTGGCGCGCACGCAGGCCCTGCAAGAAGGCGTCCGGCAGTTACTGGACACGCACGTGGCAATTGCCAACGGCAATTTCCGTGCGAGAGTGCCTATACTGCGCGATCAAATGCTCTGGCAAGTAGGCGTGAGCCTCAACCTGCTGGTACGCCGCTTACAAAGCTTTGTCGAGCAGATGCCGCAAGGTGACCGCCAGAACTACCAAAATTACCAGTATACCGAGTGGCTCGCATGGCGCTCCATACAGGACGCTGAACTCATCGTGAATGCCCTTCGCCAGGCGCAACACGGCGAGCAACCTGTGTGGCCGTCCGCCAGCGGAACACCATTCGATACTGTCGTGGAGCTGCTGCAGGAGCCGGCAGTCCTCTCATCACTTCTCAAAGGCCGACGCCGCATATCCGGTCCTTTCTCATGAGCCTTTCTTTAACCCGCGGCCAGTCAAAACCGCGCCCCATAAGATTGCTGGTGTTTTTCCAGGAGGAGCCGTGGCGCGTAGTACAATGAAAGGCAGGTGCCCCAGCTCTGTAGCAAGGACTGAACTCATACGGAAAGGCTCAGCTCATGGTTCCCAGCAGCTTTCATGATTTCTTCACCGCCAGCGCCAGCGCAGGGGCGGCGCTAATCGGCTTGCTGTTTGTGGCGGTCTCTATCGATCGCGAACATACCCTGACCAGTCACGCGCCTCTCTCCCGACAGGTAATGGCGGCGAGTACCTTTACAGCACTGATCAACGCGTTCTTCATCTCCCTGGTTGCGTTGCTCCCGGTCCTCGCTCTCCCCTACATCGTTCTCGTCATGAGTGCGCTAGCAATGGGCAGCACCCTGGTTCTTGGACGGCACTTACTACGGCAGCAACCTCAATCCGACCACACATCCAAGCCAGAGAGCAGACTGCAAGGCGGGCTTCTCCTGGTGGTAGCGCTTGGCCTCTATGGGTTTCAATTCTATGAAGGGCTCCAGCTTGCGCTTCATACTAGCGGTGCCGCCGACACCGTGGCGGTACTGGCATCGCTCATCGTGGCAGTATATGGCCTGGGCCTTACCCGCGCCTGGCAGTTGCTGGGCGCGCAACGCTACTCCGTATTTTCCCAGTTTCGAGCGCCGCAAGATTCGAGTGTGACTGCCGATCCCGCGCCAAGCCGACCGAGTGAGCCACAGCGATCGGAAAACGCTTCCGGTAGCGCGCTGGCCGGTGACTTGGGTGATCATTAACATCTGCGTGCAGCTACCCTTTAAATTGCAGACGGTTATCCGCGGTCTTCTATCTCCCAGATGTGATCGACCACGTGCCAGCCTATACGTCGGACCGCATAGGAAGCATTCCATCCGCCGGTAGCCGGCACCTCGCCAGAGAACAGAGTACGGAGCATAGCGGCAATCTCCTCCCGCATAGAAGTCAGAGCGTTTCGGTCTGCTGCGTCGAACGGAGAGCGCCGTACGCCGATCTTGCGCGCATACATACGTTCGGCTTCGACAACGTGGCGCCAGATCGCGTCTCGGTCACGACCTCCTCCGCGCGGACCCTTGCGCAACTCTAGAGGGGATGCCGCCACCACCTCGTCCAAGATATCCCATGACGCGCGCAGGAGCGATATCCGGTGCTCGGCAATCGGAGCGCTGATAGGCTTGGTCTCAGCTGGAGCCAGAACCGATGGCACTCCCCAGGCGGTATTGCTATCTCCATCCAGACGGGCCAGCACCACGAGATCGCCTGGATCGAATTCCACTCCCGCTCTCTCTGCGATCACCCGATAGCGCGCCGTGGTATCGATGAGCGCCTGTGTAGCTTGCAGTTCGTTTTTTCGGATACGACACCAGCCGGGCCAGTCCAGTGACCAGGCAATGGCTTTGTTCCCAGCCAGCTCTACATAAATGTCCGTCACTTTTCTCCGATGTCCTCCAAGAATTCACCGCCATGAGACGCCGATCGATAATTTCTCGTTGCTGTCTAAACAGGACTCCTGAAATATATATCATGAGTCCTTGATACAGTATTCTTAATGAACATGCTTGGACGCTGTCCCTATCAGGCAAACAATTAGCCGGCACAGCGGAGACTTTCGGTCACCGGAGACTTTAGTATGTGTGAGGAATCATGACAATCAGTATTCGCCCAGCGCAGGAATCCGATTTGGCCTCAGCCCATGATGTGTGGTATGAGACCGAGACCGTACCGGAGAGTTTAGAGCCCAATCTTGGTCCCGGCCCTCTCCCACCCCACTTACGACATGTGTTACAGACCGGAACGCTACTGGTGGCGGAACAGGACAGCACCGTGGTGGCCTTCGCTGGAGCCATTACCAGGACAGATATCAGGTACCTCACCGATCTGTTTGTCCGTCCTCTGCGCCAGTCAGCTCAGCTGGGCCAAACACTTCTGCGGGCGGCACTGCCTCCCTCAGGTGATCTGGTCCATTGCACCATGAGCTCTAGTGATCCGCGCGCACTGGCGCTCTATATTCGATTGGGAATGACTCCGCAGTGGCCATACTTTGGGCTGAGGCTCGAGCAGTCCAGGGCGGAGTTGCGGCGAGTAGACTATGGACTGGATATCGTCCCGGCTGAATCCGCTGACTTCGCAGCGCTTGTACAAGCTGACGCCGGAACGAGCGGTCGGTGGCGCTCACTCGAGCACGCGTTCTGGATCCAGCAAGAAGGAGCTGTCCCGCTCTGGTTTCGGCGGCACGGCCAGACCGTCGGATATGCCTATGTGCGGCTGGGAGCGGGGACGATCTATCATCCTACAGCCTGCACTATCGGTCCAATTGGAGCCGGGACCGCCGAGGAGGCCACCGCCTGCGTCCTGGCGGCGGTGGGCTGGGCAGCGCCTCAAGCGGAGGTGATTCGCGTGGGAGCGCCAGGTCCCCATCCCTGCCTGGCCCCCCTTCTCGAGGCTGGGTTCCATATTTCGTATGTCGACACATTTATGTCGACGGCTCCGTTCTTTGACGCCCGCCTGTATCTCCCGTCGGGTGGAGATCTACTCTAACACTTGTCTCACTTACAGCATCGACCTCGCAGCCTGATCGGCCGCGTCCTCGAGGTACTGTATTGCTGGACTCAGCCGTTGGCAAGCCTCGTCGCTACCTCCGCCAATCGCGTCGCATAGCCCATCTCGTTGTCGTACCAGGCGGCAACCGAGACCAGTGTACCGTCTAGAACCTGCACTAGCGGCAAGTCGATGACCGACGAGAGGGTCTCACCAACAATACGGCTCGAGGCATATTCCTCTTCCAGCACGCCCATTACTTCACCCAGGGGCTCCTGGGCGGCGGCCTCACGGAATGCCGCTTTGACTTCATCGGTAGTGGTCGCTCGTTCGACCACTACATTCACCTCGGCAATGCTGCCGGTGCGAACCGGCACGCGATAGGCTTTCCCGGTGATGTTGAGCTCCGGCCAAATGAAACGCAGAGCCTTGGCGGCGCCTGAACTCGAAGGAATAACATTCTCGGCGGCTGCCCAGGAGTCGCGGCGCTCCTTCATCGGCTGGTCGGTGAGTGACTGAGTATTGGTGTAGGCATGCACCGTCGAAAAGAAGCCGTTCTTGATGCCGAATCGCTCCAAGAGCACCTTCACCACCGGCGCCAGGGCATTGGTAGTGCAGCTGGCCATACTCACAATGTGATGCTCGGCAGCGTTATAGGCATCCAGATTGATGCCTTTCAGCAACACGGCATCGCAGTCCTGCAATGTCTTGCTGGGTGCGCTGACCAGCACCACTCGCGCGCCTCTGTCAAGATGAGCCTGGGCGGCGGGGCGAGTAGTGGCCCGGCCAGTGGAGTCGACTACGACGTCCACGCCCAGAGCGCGCCAATCCGGCAGCTCATTGGTGGAATCGACGAAAGTGATCTTGCGATCCCCGACGACCAGTGTCGTGTCCTGCGCCGTCACCGGCTCTCGCCAGAGGCCGTAATTGCTGTCGACCGCAAACAGCGCCGCCAGTGTGGGTAAGTCTTTGATATCTGAGATGGATACCGGCACGAAGAGATCGCCTTTTAGCGCCGCTTTCAGCGTTGACCGGCCGATTCTGCCGAAGCCGTGTATGGCAATTGCGCCCATGAATTCCCCCTTGGTTCCACTAACCGAATTCTGTTCCAGATATGGGACAGCCGTATTTTATCATCTCTCGCAGGATCTTTAGATCCTCGAAGCGACGTCGATTGTGGGGGCCATCCTATCAAACACCTAGAGCACCAGTCCATGATATACTCCCCGTAATATCGGCATCCAAGGGCTGCAGGCGGAAGGGACGGAGTGGATGCTTGAGCAGCAGAGCATGGCGCTAACCTGGCGTCGCGTCTGGTGGCGCAGATGGCTTCAGCGCGCTCTCACGACCTTGCATATCGCCAGCTATCGTGCAACCGGAGGCGTAGTAGGGCATCGCATAGGACCACTGCCCAACTTGCTGCTCACGACCACGGGACGCCGCTCGGGCAAGTCGCGCACGACGGTGCTGACATACATACAGGCAAATGGGTTGCTAGCGCTCATCGCCTCGAATTTCGGCAGCCGCACGCCGCCTCGGTGGTATCTCAACCTCACCGAGCACCCTCTGGCCGAAGTACAACTCAAGCACAGGCGATGGCGGGTGCGGGCGCGGCCCACGACCGCAGAAGAGCGCGAGCGCATCTGGGCGCAAGCGCTAACAATCTGGCCGGCGTGGGCCGGCTACGCCGAACGGGCACAGCGCGATATTCCTATCGTGGCGCTGGAGCCCGCCGAGTAGTTGCAGTGGCGGGCGACACTGACGTACCTGCCCACACGGCAGCATTCCGACAAGAGGCGACGACCACAAGAATGAGTGAGCCGTCGCTTAGAATGGTTACCAGCGCATGCTAGATCTGCCGTCCAAACGCTCGAAGCGTGCCAAGCGCCTCGATGGTCACGATACCTCTCCATTCGAGGGCGGCGGCTGGATTCCAGGCAAGCCAGTTGAATGGCCAGCCACCATCTTCCTGCTGACTTGCGGCCAGCGCGTCAAGCTGCGCTTCGATGACAGAATCGGAGAAGAGCTGGCGCGCTAGACTCTCGGGACGAGGTGCAAAGTTAAGCGGAGTATGGGTATCAACCTCGCTGGTAGGGGTGAGCGCGACCAGGTTTTGGTCCAGGATTTTGTGCCCAATACGGGCGAAAACCTCTTCGGCGCGCCGTCGATCAGGCACAAAATCGAGGAACGGCACGACGGCACGCATCTCATATGGATTGGTCTGGTCCATGGCTTCGAGCTGACGCCAGCAATAGTCTGTCGCCGGGCCCAACCAGGCATGGTCGACCCCATGCTTGTGAAGCAGGGCAGCTATGGCGGCGGTAGGGTTGAGGGAAGCAGGAGGCTGATCTTCAGTCTCCCACCAAGGGGCGCGCGGATAGTCACGAACCGACGGGAGCACAAAGGGGACACCGCCTTCCTTGGTTGTGATAGAGACCAGGTAATCACAGGTCTTCGTAACCATGAGATCACTGAATTCGTCGCATTCGTCGAGAATGGCCAGAGCCGTCAAGGTAGGGATGGGCTGGCTCACCGGCCCGCGAATATCCGGTTCCAACCCGTTACCGAAGCCGCCATCAGCATTTTCATAGGGCCGCAAAGCCTGTGTAACCAATTGCTTTTGACCATCGAGAAAGAGGTACGCGTGCCGGTGCCGCTCTAGCAGCCTCGCCGTTCTCCACATGAATTCTGTCGCCTGTGCCCTATCAGGAGCTGTCGTCATTGCTGTTCCTCCTCGGATCTACCTCGTGATGATTCGCTACCAATTGACCTCCACCGGCAAGTGTAGCGTAGAATGTGGTCGAAAATGGTCCTATTTCACCACGTGTTTCTCGATCTCATGAGATCGGAGCG
The DNA here is from genome assembly GCA_963810535.1 of uncultured Chloroflexia bacterium. Lineage (GTDB taxonomy): Bacteria > Chloroflexota > Ktedonobacteria > Ktedonobacterales > JADMIN01 > JAJPKE01. Next base: position 102,669 of record CAWENW010000014.1, on the reverse strand, counting down.
CAGAGAGCTATATCGATGAGCTATTCGCCAGTTACCCGGCTCTTAACGCTGCTGGACCTGCTGCAATCGCGATCTCGAATTAGCGCGGCTCAGGCGGCAGAGCGGCTGGAGGTCGAGTCGCGTAGTGTGCGGCGCTATATCACCGTGCTGCAAGACTTCGGCGTTCCGGTTGAGGCGGTCCGTGGGCGCTATGGCGGGTACCGCCTGCGTCCGGGCTACAAGTTGCCGCCGTTGATGTGGACCGATGAGGAGGCTCTCGCGGTTACACTGGGTCTACGGGTGGTGCAGCAGTTGGGACTTTCGAAAGCGGTTCCAACTGTCGAGAGCACGCTCGCGAAAATCGAGCGTGTACTGCCTGCTACCCTGCGCGAGCGAGTGCAGGCAGTACAGGAAACAGTGACTCTGGACCTGGCCGGTCGCAGCATGGCCCAGCCGAGCGGGCATGTGCTGTGTCTCAGCACCGCCGCATATCAACGAAAAACGGTATGGCTGCGCTATTATGCAGGATCCGGCGATGAGGCTAGCGAGCGCGAATTTGACTGTTACGGACTGGTCTACCACAGTGATCGGTGGTACGCGGTTGGATACTGTCACCTCCGCCAGGACATCCGTGTATTTAGACTCGACCGCATAGGTGCGTTGAAAGTGAGCACAGATCGATTTGCACGCCCAGCGAACTTCGACTGTCTGGCATATACCGTGCAGGCGTTTGCCGCCATCCCGTCGCGCTGGCTTGCCGAAGCCTTATTGCAGACGAGCATGGAAGGGATCCGCGAAGCTGTGCCCGCCACGTTTGCTACGCTGGAAGAGACCAGAGAGGGGATCTTGCTGCGTGCCTATGACGATGATCTCGCCCATACTGCGCGCTTCCTGGTAGGTCTTGGCTGCCCGTTCCACGTGCTGCAGCCTCCGGAACTCATAGAGGAGCTCCGGAGGCTGGCCGCCGACATTCTCCGCGCTGCTGATCTCTTCAGTGTAATAGCGAGACCTGTAGTGGCGAGACCCTCCCGGCCCCTAGAGTAGAAGACCACACTCGCCGGACCTGCTAACCAAACAACAAGGAGGCAGGCTAGGTATACCGTACACGATGTACCCGCCTGCTATGTTTCCGAGGTAGGTGCGCCTGCTAGCTGCCCGCGCTTATTGTAAGGATGGCAATGTTCAAGTGGTGCGCACTGTCCGTACCAGCCCAGGCAATGAGAATCATGACGTCGTCATTCTGGGCCAATCCCAGTTTGGTGCTGTACCCGATAGCTGGACTTCCGAATGCCTGCTCATTCAGCGTGACGATCGGTGCCGGCCAGCTGGCAAGCGTCGACGTATAAGCGAGATTGAGTGAATGGATTATGTCGGTGCCGGTCCAGCTCCAGTAGTACGTAGGCACGCCAGTCGATAAGGTGCCAGGGACAGCCAGCACGTCTGGAGCGGCTGTGCTGGTCTGCGGAGGTGGCGGCGAGAAAGATGGTGTCCAGTTAACGCCGTCGGCGGACTGGGCAAGATCGATATAGGGTAGTGATGTCCGCGTCGACCATGTAAGCAACAACAGATTATCGCGCATGTCTTCACGCAACGATGGGCTGCTGATTGAGCCGAACCCAGGGCCGCTTAGAATGGTCTTCTGTCCGGGAGTCACCCCATCGATTCCCATGGCCATAACATTGAGCGAATGGTTCGGGTCGGTACCGGTCCAGGCAAGCCATATCTGCCCTTTGTAATAGGCCAGTGCCGGCGAGTAGAAGCTATTTTCGCCGAGAGTGATCGTTTGTCGGGCACCGTATACGTCAAACATTACGTTGAGCGAATGGTTCGGGTCGGTACCGGTCCAGGCAAGCACCACCAGGTTGGCCGCCAGCGTTCCAATATGGTTATTGTTATAGAGAAGCACTGCTGGACGCGTGTCCGAATATTCTTGCAACGTGATCTTGTTCTTGGTGTAGGTGATCCCGTCCGCGGACTCGATAACGTTCAATGAATGGTAGGTATCGGTACCGGCCCAGGCGAGGACAGTGGCCGGAAAGGTGCCGGGCGGGTAGGTCTGTGAACTGGGCACATAGTCGCTGAGCGACGAGAAGGCGGGGCCGTCGATGCTTGTCTCCGGGAGCACCTCTTTGCCGCCCTCCTGCACTTGCTCAGTATGACTAACCGCTCCAGTACCGTTTGGCGCGGCTGAAACTCGAGGGGCAGTAAAACCCCAGGTTCCCACAGCCAGGCCCACTACTAGTGCCAACACTGCGGCGGAAAATATCCACCATTTCTTGACTTCAGACTGGCTCATAGCATCCCTCCTAGGGAACACACCAGGCGATGGTAGCTCTGAATCCCCTCTAGACCTCTCGCGCTACGGCTAGCTATTCTCACAATCAGACATCCGCTTGTGATTCACACGCTCGGCGGAATAGACGTACCACTGCGGCATGAAGCGCTCCCTGCCTTATATATCGTTTGGTAACGGCAACCATTACATCCAGACTGATACCTTGCACCTGATCTGGCAGAATCTACTCGAGAGCAGAACGAGTGGCGGCTTCCTTGCACACGTGATACGAAAGAGTCAAGGACAGAAGACTCAGCGGTGGTGCTAGAGCTGTCGGGAGCGACTGTTAAGCGCTCGCCCAAGGAGCGTCGCGCAGGCAATGAGGGCCAGGAGCGACAGGCCCATCATAAGCAAGGAGAAATTGAGATGAGTATTGCCTACCTGCCCTTGCATGTACAGCGCATGGCTTACTGGATTGAGCGTGAGAGTGTGAAGTACCACGGCGACCACATTGACGAGCAGAATTCCGACGGCGCTCGCGCATGCACCAAGAACGGCTGCCCGCTTTTCTCCTAGCGCCGAGACCGAGCGAGCGCTTACCCACTGGCCCATGAGGAAGCCGCCCAGGGTCAAGATCACAAAGATGGCGAAGAATACGAAGAATGTTGTCGTTTGACGCACGAGAAGGCCACCGAAACCGGCAATGGCCACCATAAACGTCACGAGGCCGAGCACGGCGACGAGATAAAATCGGCGTTGAATCAACGCGTTTCCAACAATAGCGCAAATGGCTACTCCCGCGGCAAGCGCAGAGAGATATACCGCGTCATAACTGTAGCGCAGCAGGGACGACGCGCTGTATGCGGCCGTGGTCAAAGAGCTGTCGTCCTCGAGCAGATAGAGATTGAAACTGGCTACCAGGGAGACGAAAAACGCCACAAGCGTGGCGGCCACCGCAAACCAAATACGAATCTCCACAGATCGAGCATCGCTATAAGTAGACATTGTGCCGCCCACCTTCTCTGTGAATGACTGCCAGCGCTCCGCACCAGCGCTGACAGCGAGATCGAGGCTCGTAGATAACCAGACTGGAATGAGGGAGTATACGCCGTGTCGTTGCATGGCGATACGGCAGGTATCGCGAAAAACACGCTCCATGCGCTCACCGTAGTGCGCTCGAAAAGCGACCGGATACGCGTGGAGCAGCAAGCGATAGAGTCGGACCGAAAGAGACAGTGCCTGTCCCCCGCCTGTCTGGCCCGGTGGAAGCTGTGCCGCCATTATCGGCCACCTCCTTCGAAGGTAATAGTCCCGGGACGGGGTAGCAGGTGCTTAGACTCGGCCGTCCGCACCAACGCCGCTAGTCGCAGCGCCTCTGCCGTGGCGACACGCAGGCCGAAGGGAGTGATGCGGTAATAGTGGCGACGTTCATCGTCAAGCTCCGGAACCGGGCGCTCATCTGACTCCTCGATCAGGCCGTCGATGACGAGACGCCGCAAAGATCGGTACAGTGTCCCCGGTCCAAGTTTGACACGGCCGTCGCTACGGCGGCCGACCTCATGCATGATGCCGTAGCCATGCCGCTCCTCGTCAACGAGAGCAAGCAGGATATGAAAAGCGGCCGGTGTCAGTGGAAGAAGCGCTTCAGGATCGCTGGTCCGAGACTCCATAGACACGCCGCCTTCCCTCACCAATGGGACAACTACATATCCGCATCGATTATAATCACACTGGATATATTCGACATGGATATATTACCGCAGTGGGGGAGAGGCGTCAAGTAGGGGACGACCGCAAGACTTACTGCCGCGTACTTACCTCAGCCTACCTATCCGGGCGCAGAACGGCTCGAGCCGTTCCTTGCCGGCCTCGATTATCTGAAAAGTAGGTGAGACGGCAGATCCGCACTCATGGAACTCTGCCCGTGGGTCTGCCGTCTTAGCAGTGCACCGGCCTTCAGCTTTGCCGGTGCCGTGTCGTTACACAGCCACACATCCGCAGAGGGGAATTCGCCATGAAATTAACCATTGCTTCACGCGTTTCCGTTGCACTCGTCGCCTTTGCGATAGCGGTCGCACTCACCCTTGGAATCGTCAACATCGCTCGCGCGCAAAGCATTACTGTGCTGCCAAATGCGGCCCAGTCGGCGGGAATTGTCGTCTGCGGGCAAGGAACCGCCGAAACACATCCCGATCAGGCCGTCATTCAAGCCGGTGTACAGGCTACCTCTTCTACCGCCGAGGCCGCGCGCAGCCAGGCGGCTCAGGCAATGACCGCCGTGTTGGCCGCCATCAAGCGCCAGGGCGTAGCCGATGACGATGTGCAGACCAATTACTTTGCCATCGAGCCCAACTATGACTATTCATCCAACAGCCCAACTATCACTGGATACACCGCCAGCAATAACGTCACAGTAACCGTACGCTCGATCGACAACACTGGCACTATCGTGGATGCCGTAACGGCGGCCGGGGGGAATGACGTCCTAGTCAGTGGTATAGAGTTCTCGAACGGCAACCCATCGGCGGCACTAGAGCAAGCTCAAGCGAGTGCTCTTGCTAATGCCCAGCAGCAGGCCGAGATGGCGGCCCGCGCCGCCGGAGTTAGCCTGGGAGCGCCCATTTCAGTCAATCTTGATGGATGCGGTAATAGCGCAACACCGACCGAGTTTCCCTTTACCGCAGCTGGCGTTCAGGCAGGGCCGTCCACCAGCCCCAGCACACCAGTCCAGCCGGGGCAGATTCAGGTAACGGCTAGTGTCAGCGTCGACTATGCCGTCCACTGAATCATCTCCGGCCCCGGTAGAGGCAGCGGGTAAGTGCTCTCGTTAAATGGCGGCTGCCTCTGGCTCGGCTTCCGGCAATGCTACCGGCTTGGCGGTGAACTGGCTGTTGTAAAGATCGGCGTAGAAACCGTTTGCCGCCAGCAGCTCTTCGTGGGTGCCTTTCTCGATGATGGTACCGTGATTCATGACCAGGATCAGATCGGCATCGCGGATGGTGGAGAGCCGGTGGGCAATGACGAAGCTGGTTCTGCCTTTGCGCAGCTCGGTCATAGCGTGCTGGATCTGCATCTCGGTTCGGGTATCTACGCTACTGGTGGCTTCATCCAGAATCAACATCTCTGGATTGGCCAGGAAGGCTCGGGCAATGGTAAGCAGCTGCTTCTGTCCCTGCGAGATGTTGCTTGCCTCCTCATTGAGCACCGTATCATACCCCTCGGGTAAAGTTCTGATAAAGTGATCGGCGAAGGCGGCCTTGGCAGCCTGCACGATCTCTTCTTCAGTTGCTCCCTCATGGCCGTAAGCGATGTTGTCGCGGATGGTGCCGTGGAAGAGCCAGGTATCCTGGAGCACCATGCCAAAGGTACGACGCAGGTCTCCACGTCTGACCTCGGTAATGTCCACACCATTCACCAGAATCTTGCCACCATTGACTTCGTAGAATCTCATCAACAGATTGACCAGTGTGGTCTTGCCGGCGCCAGTCGGGCCCACGATGGCGATCATCTGTCCCGGTTGGACGTCAATGTTCATATCCTGCATCAGAATGGTGTCGGGATCATAGCCAAATTTGACGTGCTCGAAGGCGACGGTACCCGAAGCCGCATGGAAGGCGGCAGTAGCTGCGTCATCGACAACTTCCGGTGTCTGCTCCGTCGCATCCAGCAACTCGAATATCCGCTCAGCGGAAGCCATGGTAGATTGAATGACATTGGCAAAGTTGGCCAGCTGGGTGATTGGCTGGGTAAACTGCTGGGCATACTGAATGAATGCCTGTACGTCACCAATCGCGATAGCACCCCGTGTAAGCATGATGCCGCCCGCCACCGCCACGAAGACGTAGCCCAGATTTCCAATCGACCTCATCAGCGGCATGATCATACCGGACATAAATTGGGCTCGCCAGCCCGCCTGATACAGATTGTCGTTGAGCTCGTCAAAGGTGGCAATGGAGTCGTGCTCATGGCCGAAGGCCTTCACAATCTTGTGGCCGGTATACATCTCCTCGACATGGCCGTTTAGCACTCCTAGAGCTCTTTGCTGATCCCTGAAATAGGTCTGTGATCGCTTGGCGATTCCGACTGTGACGAGCAGGCTGAGCGGCACCGTCACCAGCACCACCAGGCTGAGCAGCGGGCTAATGAGCAGCATCATAATCAGTACGCCGATGACGGTGACACCAGAGGTGATCAACTGAGTGACGCTCTGCTGCAATGTCGAGCTGATGTTATCCATGTCGTTGACCGCGCGACTCATGATCTCGCCATGAGTACGCGAGTCAAAGTACTTCAGCGGCAGCCGGTTGAGCTTCTCCTCGACCTCCCGACGCAACCGATACACAGTCTTCTGGGAGACCCCTGCCATCACGTACTGTTGGATGTACATAAATATCGCACTGATAATGTATAGCCCCAACAGAAACAGCAGAATTCTCCCGATATACCCGAAATCAACTCCAGGGCCGGGAAGATGGTGCAGATAGGCCTGATAATCGGCCTGTAAGCCATCAAAGAGTTTGGTCGTCGCGAGTCCCAGGATCTTCGGGCCGACAACGTTGAATACCGTGCCGATAATCGCCGCCCCAAGCACCACCAGCAGCAGAAACTTCTGCGGGAGGAAGTAGCCAAGCAGCCGCTTGGCGGTTGCGCCAAAGTCCTTGGGTTTCTCCCCAGGCCTGCCCATGGCACCCCAGCCGCCACGACCCATCGGTCCCATACCGCCGGGTTGTTGTCCTCGTCGCTCTACGCTCATGCGATTTTCTCCCCGATCTCCTCCAGTGAAAGCTGCGAGGACACGATTTCACGGTAGACCGTGCTGCTGTCCATGAGTTCACGATGGGTACCGATCCCGGCGATACGACCCTCATCTAGGACCAGAATCTGATCGGCATCCATGACCGTGCTCACCCGCTGAGATACTATCAACACCGTAGCCGCGCGGGTTTCTTCTTTTAGCGCCGCACGCAGCCTGGCATCGGTCTTGAAGTCCAACGCTGAGAAGCTATCGTCGAATATATAAACTTCCGGTTTACGAACCAGCGCACGGGCAATCGAGAGGCGCTGCTTCTGGCCGCCCGAGACATTGTTACCACCCTGCGCAATGACCGAATCGAAGCCATCCGGCATCTCGCTCACAAAGTCGATCGCCTGTGCTACCTCGGCCGCGTGGTGAATCTCCATCTCGGTTGCGCCTGGTTTGCCATAGCGAATATTCTCGTTAATAGTTCCCGAGAACAGCACTGCCTTCTGTGGCACGAAACCAATCTTGGAGCGCAGGACCTCTTGCGCCATCTGACTGAGATCCACTCCGTCTACCAGAATCTGTCCGCTGTCGATATCGTAAAAACGGGGAATCAGATTCACCAGCGTGGACTTACCGGCGCCGGTGCCGCCTATAATAGCGGTGACCTGGCCAGGCTCCGCCCTAAAGCTGATTCCCGAGATGGCAGGCTCTTCCGCGCCTGGATAGCTGAATGTGACGTTTCGGAACTCCACATACCCTTTGAGCTCAGTTGGCGCTGTCACCTGCTCGACATCGTTGATTTCAGGCTCCATGGCCAGCACCTGGTTGATGCGAGTGGCCGAAGCTTCAGCGCGCGGCAGCATGATAAACATCATCGAGACCATGAGCATAGCAAAGAGGATTAGCATGGCATATTGGAGGAACGCGAGGAGTTGACCTACCTGCATGTCTCCGCTATTGACGAGGTTGGCGCCAAACCATAGTATTGCTACGCTCGAAACATTGAGCACCAGCATCATGATCGGCATCAACGTGGCAACGAGCTGGTTTACCCGAATTGCTACATCGGTCAGCTCTACATTGGCTTGGTCGAAGCGTTGCTCCTCGGAGCTTACACGGTCAAAGGCTCGCACGACACGGACGCCGGTCAGCCCCTCGTCCAGGATGAGATTGAGCTTATCCAGCTTGCTCTGCATAACTTGAAAGAGCGGTATGGCCTTGGTCATAATAATCAGGATGGCACCGACCAATATAGGAATCACTACCACCAGGACCAGGGACAGTTTGGCGTTCTCGGAAACAGCTAGAATGACTCCGCCAATAGCCATCATCGGCGCGGTGATCAGCATGAGCAGTATCAGAATCATCACTTGCTGTACCTGGGTGGTATCGTTGGTCGTCCGGGTGATCAGCGAAGCGGTACTTACAGTGTCAAACTCATGCAGCGAAAATCGTGAGACTTTGCCGAAAATGCTGGCACGTATACCCATGCCAAAGCCGGTGGCGGCTCTAGATGCATAATAGGCGCCAATGATGGCGGCAATAGTGCCGCCTATAGTAACCAGCAGCATGAGCCCGCCGGTACGCCAGATATAGCCGGTGTCGCCTTTAATTACTCCGTAGTCGATGATGTTGGCATTTAGCGTAGGTAGATAGAGATTGGCCATAGATTGTGCAAAAGCCAATACAATTACCAACAGCACCGACATGCGATACGGTCTGAGAAACCGCAGCAGTTTAATCATGCTTCTTTCTCTCCCTCCCACGTCTGGTGGTAGACAGTAGCCTCATTCTCCGCGAAATAGCGAAATACCTTGAATAAGAGGTCGGCAAGCTGGTTGCTCTGGTCTTCACCCATGTACTCGATCAGTCGCTTCATGACGGCTGAAAACGCTCCTTCAGCCAATTCAGTAACCTTCTCGCCCTGCTTGGTAAGGGTCACCTCGATCACGCGTCGGTCGGACCTGTCCATGTTTCGCTCGATCAGACCGCGACTTTCCAGAGTATTGAGGATCTGTGTAATTGTCGGCGGCGTTACCGCTAGGCGTTTGCTGATCTCCGACACGGTTATCTGGGGCATCGGAGGGTCCCCACGTCTCTTAATGCAAATGAGCACTCTAATCTCGCTTGGAGTACATCCTGCGATAGAATGCTGATGCCATCCCAAGCGCTTGAACTGCGTGAGAGCTCGAAATAGCTTATGGTCAGTAAGCGTCATCGGCTGATCCATAGAACCGCTCTCAATTCTGGCTGTAAGCCACAATGATTTAGTGTCAAAATTATTTGGCAAACTAATTATAGTAGCGCCCTTACCAGTTGTCAAGTTTGGAGCCAGGTCACCTTCTGTGTGGCAGGAAGCATAAAATGGCGCGAACGGACACGTTATGCTTCCATAATGGGCGCGACACTTCATGCTTCCATTTCGTGAAGCGGGTCATCCGTGACATCGTCGCTCTGTCCGCCTGCCTGACAGAGCTCTCGCACAAGCTCGCACATGTCTGGCTTACGCAACGAGCCAGGGTGGGAGAGATGACTCGCTGGCAAGTCCTGTTCGTCAAAGAACAGCTGGGCAGTCATCTTAGCAGTAGGCTTCAGAGAAAGAGGTATGTATCTTGGGGGTGCCTTCTTTGAGGCGATGCTCGTAGCGTAGAACGCCTTTGAAAAGCTCATGGCCCTGCCTTGAGCAGCATCTGCGAGGAGACGTGCCAAGGTGGGACCACAATCATTACTACTCGTTGGCTGGTGAAGCCATCCAGCCAATTCTATGAGCGGCGTTGTCGAATCTCAGGGGAGGTACACCGAAATATAAGCAGAGCCATTCGGAGGTTGGTATGTGTCACCGCCTATCTCGTTGATGTAGGAGTACCCGTTGATCCAAATGTCTATGTATGTATACAACTTCGTCGTTCTTTCGCCTTCGGCCAGGGACAAAACGGTCGCCGGAGTGTTGTTCCTCAGGTACGCGGGTGAGTGGATTTGCCCCATTGGGTACAGATGTGATCCCACTTCATCTTGTACTGTGCACCCGAGGAAATACTGATACTCGAGAAAACCCTGTGACGAAGCCGCGCTGGTTACCCAGCATGATGCTTCGTAGGTGAAGTATTCATTCCCTGCGTTGTAATAGGGACCGTTCACACAGAGTTCCGTATGCCACACTCCGTAACTTGCCGTATAATCGTTGTATCCGCATCCGCCGCCGCCACCAACGCCGGCAGCGTGCGCAGATGGCGCCTTGATAGCGAGGGTGGCTCCAGCAACTGCGACCACCAGCAGTGCAACCAGTATCCCTGTGCGAAGTCCATGAAGTGCCCAGAGCTTTTTCATACCTCATCTCCTCTTCCCGTGCAGTGCGACTGCTCGCACCTGATGTCCGCCTCTGATGCACCTGCCTTTCAGGTGGTGAGCCGGTATGCCCAAGTATGCTGGCCTGCGGCCCACAACAACACCGAAAATTCGGCACGTAACGCCGCAAATAACTCGGAATATTCCCTTTAGCTTGACCATGCTCCCTTTGGGAGGGGTGGGCATACATTTTGACGGAGGCAGAGTGGGATACCTTTGGAGGTGGAGGAGCTCGAGCGGCGCTACCGGGCAGCCAAGGAACCGCACGAGCGCAGTTGGTGGCAGACTCACTGGCAATTGCCCCGCGTTCAGACAGCCACCCAGATCGCTGAGACCACCGGGTATTCCTGCTACTTTGTTTGGCCAGATCGCCCGCCGGTATAACCAGTAGGGTCCGGTGGGTAGGGACGGGGACCAGGTCACGGACCCTCTGGCAGCGGGCAGCCGGTAGGCGAACGGGAGCCGGCATGCCTACCGGCTGCCCACCTGATGATCAGTGCTATGGGTCTTCGCAGCACTCAGATAGACTACCAGGAGATCCCGGCGTCGCTGTTTCCATACCTGATCGCATCGTAGAGATCATTCCCTTTCGCATCAGGCGTCGTTTGATTGATGTAATTGATACCGCCATTCGAGTTCGAGCCACAGATCGTGCCACAGGTGTCGGTGTAGACATATTGGCCAGTGTTGTTGTTGTAGCCTATGATCGTGATCATATGGGCCACAGGGAAGTTCCAGTTGGGCAAATACCCCGTGTTCACCGCTGCAACAACCGGACGCCCAGAGTTGATGTCGAGCATGATGTCGTTGTTCAGTGTCGCGGCAGAGAGGTTGGCTTTGTAGACAGTGAGGTAGAAGAAATTCTGCCAGTTGTTTTTGTCGTGGCCCGACGCCTCCCAGTTGAGCGTATTGGTCATGTCAGCGAGAAACGTCCCCGCGCTATTATAGCCATAGAACGTCACCATTCCTGGTGTGCTCCAGCCGGGAACCATGACCTGATCAGCAAGGTACATCTCATAGGATCGGTTGTGGTCGCTCGACGTCCAGTAGGTGGTGGTCCACCGTGTTGGTCCGCCGGTCTCAGAGCTGTAGGGCGGCTCAGTATACGAGCCGGAGGGGTACGTGTTGGTCTTGCCGTTCCAGTAATACAGGGCATTGTCCGCGGCGCCAGCGCCACAGAAGTTCCAGAAGTAGCCGTCGATGTAGCAGTTGTTATTGGTGTCATCTTGGACACACTTGCCAGAGGCATCGTTGCCCAACGCTTCGAGGGTGTTCGCCACCACCGAGGTGGCCAGCGTCCTCTGACCAGAGCAGTAGCCAGGGCAGTTGGCGGCGTAGGCCTGTCCTGGCACGAAGGCCTGGCCTGGCACGTGCATCTTACCGGCAAGCTTGAGGGCTACCCAGCGCGGATCCTGTTTGATGGCTGCACGATCCGCTGGCCGGGCATGCGAATAGAAGCCGACATCCGGCAAGGGTTGCCCCAGCGACTTCGCGACGTGCTGCGCGGCGGCGAACGCCACCGTTGCAACCTAGCATGGTGGAAAGTATAACATATCAACGTAGCGGCGAGAATGGTTATCGGTGTGACCTGAGCGCTGTATGCAAGGGCCTTTGACGAATGGCGAACGACAATACCCGATGCGAAATCCGTATCACACAGCAACCATAGTGGCAATCGTTGGTAGAACTGGACTCTCGGACGCTTTATGCTTCCATTTTGGACTTTCGGCCACGTTATGCTTCCACAATTGCCGCAATTCCAATTCTTTGATCATCCGAAATCGGCCTAAATTGGGGAGCCCGAGGACAGGTTATGCTTCCGGAATGTGACACGTTATGGTCCGAGTCACAGGTTGTCGTTTGTTGCCCCGCCAACCAGCGAGCCCGTCACAGCAGCCGTGAGCCAGTCTTCAACGGTAGGACGCGACGGAATATCAGAACCATCTCCTTTGTCCCATCATTGGACGCTGCATGATTTCTCACTCTTGCGCGGTGCATTGGCGATATCGAACAACCTGGAACTGCCGATCAATGCGCTCACCGTGGTCTGTCGCCTGCATCTCGTGGCGCTGTGCCAGCCGGCGATCCGCCCGGCCCGCTGCGGTCTGCTGCCCGTGCCTGCTGGTCTGGGCGGATAGCGTCGCCGGTATCGCGAGGACTTCGTGCTGGCTAGGCCTCACGCACGCTGTGTGGCGTGCTGCTCCGGCTCTCGTGAGCGCCGCAGCTTTCCAAGCAGCGCGAAGCCGACCACATTGAGGCTCACGTACAGCACCAGGAGAGCGATGAGCGGTGCCAGGACAAGCCAGGGTTCCTGGTTGATGAAGCCACCGCCCAGGAGTAACACGAGACCAAGCGAGGCTGGCGGCTGTACCGCAGGTGCCCTATCCAGGTAGAAGTAGCCGTACAACAGTCCCTCGAGGAGGAGCGCATCAGCCGCGACCCACAGACCAATCGCGACCGCCGGCACGGCGACGTTCACCCATGCCGGCGAGACCGGCGCTGCCTCCGTATGCGGCTGTGGCGTCCTCGCGCTGCGCAGACGCTGGACGACGAGATAGACGAAGCGGACAAGCTCACCGGCGAGCATGACAAAGACGAGGAGGGACGGGAGGAAGAACGCAGTCGGAAATGCCATGCCAATGGGGAGCCACGTCTGCGGGGCAGCAAAGAAGATGTAGCTGAAGAGGTCGTGGTTCTATCCCACTCGGGAGCTGGAGACTCACGACGAGCGACGCGCCGTTCAGCAGCAGCACGCCGACCACCGGTGTGAGCACGACCCCGGCCCAGCGAGCCCACTCCTGGCCCCGCGTGCGTCCCAGCAGGCGCACGACCGCGAAGACGACCGCGGCCACGACCGCAGCTAGCGCGAGCGTGGCGCCGACCAGCAGCATCGAGGTGTGCACGCCGTACAGCAGTCGCGCCAGCTCGTCTCTTCCCACATAGTCGGTGCCCAGCAGATGCGAGCCGCTCGGACCCTGAAGCGGCTGCTGGAATATAACCACACCCTCGGGGTTGATGAACACCGGTGCCACGAGCGTATCGAGCAGCGCCAGCGCCAGCACGATCAGACCCGCCATGGCCAGCGGATGATGCGCGAAATCTCCGACGATCTGTCTCAGGCCACGATGGTTTCCGCCCGCGCCTCCAGCGGCTACCGGCGACCCTCCCGCGCTGAGATGGCCTATCTGCGACATGCTGTGTCCCCCTTCTCCGACATGATACCGGCACATGGCGCTCGTTCCTCGCGCTGCGGCTCAGCCCTCGAGCTCGATGCATACGGAAGCGAGGAGTGAGTGGATAGAGCGTCGCGCTGTTCAGGCGCAGTGTTCTCCAGCACCCCTGGCCCCCAAATTATACGTCCGCGCGGCTTCTTTGGTTCGATGGAGAAGCAGGCCTGGTTGGTGTCTAACTGTATTCTCCGGTGCTCGACGGTATTCTCCAGTGCCCGACTTTATTGTCCGCGTACAGCCACTAACACGGAGCGTAAAGGTCGCATCGTTAAATGGTGCCTTCTGAGCATTCTGCAAAATCGTTTGGGCACTTGGTGGTGCAACCGATACAGAACTGCCAGGGGCATTGCGTCCAAACCACAACGTTCCGAACAAGCCCACGACGCTGATAGTCAAACGGCGCACCTATGGTGACATTGGTAGTCGCCTCCTGCTTCCTCCGCAGTCCGCGATAACGAAAGCAGTGCCTGGTGGCAAAAGATAGCCTGGCGGAAAGTAGCTCATACTCGTAGCAGAGACCGAGAACCGACAGGATTCCTGTCCACTACAATACATGAGTTGATGGGGAGGTGTCATGTCGTAGAACTCCACATCCAACCAACCTCCTCACCAGGCCATTATGGTGCGTTGCCTACGTGCTTCGTTCCCAGCAATTTCGGTCGGGCGAGAACTACGCTACCACTTGTCTGCTCTACACTAGCCTGCTAAGACCGGCTCAATAGCGATACCATTTGTCATGGAGAGGCTGGTCGTGACGAGAGCGTGCCACAACAGCTTGCCTGTAGACGCCTGGAACGTGTACAGACCCCTAGTAGTGGCCAGGTAGAGCCTATCCTTGTCCCCGACAATCGACATCGAGTTACTCACGGAGTACAGGCTGGCGGGACCCTGCCACGTCCAGAGTGGCCTACCGGTGGTGTTGTCGAGCGCACCAACATCTACAGGGTTGCCGTCCTCCCCGTTGTTCGTTATCAGCGAGTAGCACAAGACGTTGGCGACGCGGACCAGCCTGAGGCTGAAGTTCGTGCCGGCGTCTATGGATGAAGCGCACCACAGCGGGACGGCGCCAGCGATGTGTAGCGCGCAGAGCTGGTTGTTCTGGGCTCGCTAGTTGGCGGGGCAACAAACGACAACCGTATGGTGCGACATGGTATAAGCAGACGCGGCCAAACTGGTGGCACAAAGCGGCCATTATTTGCGGCAATCCGCATCTGTGTGGGGCAGGAAGCATAAAATGGCGGGAGCGACACTTCATGCCTCCAAAAGACAAAGTGGGGTCACTTTGGCGTTTTTGATTCAGGATGTGAACTGGGCGAGTTGCTCGATCTCCGCACGTGCCTGGGCCACTAGCTCGGCGACGATCTCCGCCGCTCCCTGCTCCTTCGTTGCCAGTCGCAGCCCTTGACCCGCCCACAGTGGCACGTAGTTCTTCTCGCCGCGCGACTGCGCGGCGGTATAGATATCCTGCGCCGCGGCGCGCTGCAATGGCCATACAAGGGGCTCGGCGCCCGCACGCTCGTACTCTGCGATGAAGCGGTTGCGGATGCCGCGTGCCGCCCGACCGGTGAAGGCGCGGGTCACAACCGCATCGGTTTCATTCGCGGCGATCAGCGCTTGGCGGTGCGTGGGAGACGTGCCGCTCTCGTGCGCCAGCAGGAAGCGCGTGCCCAGTTGCGCGCCGAGCGCCCCCAGTGCCAGTGCCGCCGCGAGACCGCGTCCGTCCATGATCCCACCAGACGCCACAACTGGCACCTGCACGGCGTCCGTGACCTGCGGCACGAGGGCAAGCGTCCCGACGAGCGGTACTGTGCCCTGCTCGCCTGGCATGAAGGTCGATTGGTGCCCGCCCGCCTCCGCCCCCTGCGCGACGATCAGGTCCACCCCCTCGGCCGCCACCTGCTGCGCCTCCGCTACCGTCGTCACCGTCGCCACCACCCTGGTCCCGGCGGCATGCGCCCGCTCGACGAAGCGGCCGGGATTGCCGAGAGCGAAGCTGATGATCGGCACCCGCGCGGTGAAGATCTCGTCCATCTGCTCAGCGAGCCCATCGGGCGGTGGAACCACATGCGGTGTGCCTGGCGTCAGACCCAACTCCGCCCGGAACTGGTCGAGGAAACGCTGGGTCGTGGCCCCATCGCGGTTGCCCTCGCTGGGTGGGATGGGTGCGGGGATGAGGAAGTTGATCCCGAAGGGGCCGCCGGTCAGGTCACGGATGGCGCCAATAAGCTCGCGTAGCCGCTCTGGCAGGATGCCCGTCCCAGCGAGCATACCCAGCCCTCCAGCGTTGGTGACGGCAGCGACCAGCTCCGGCGTGGTGAAGCCGCCGGCCATCGGCGCCTGGATGATGGGGTAGCGGATGCCGAGCAAGTCGCAGAGAGGAGTGTGAAGCATCGGGGACGAAGCAGAAGTTGAGCCCATAACTCGTCATCTCCTAGTTGACTCGTGTTCAGTCCGTTTCAGGTTTCTTTTGACAATTTTGACAAGTACAGCTTACCAGGTGATACGTTTCTTGCTGATCTACGCGCACGGCACGTGCCAAAGGCGTCCTGCGAGGTGTCGGGTCTGCCAGCCTATCGAGATACTCCGCATGTGCAGCGTCCATAGGAGCCTCGCATTCTGAAGAAAGGGCAACAGAAACATGACTATACGCAGATCTTTCTCGTCCAAAAGAATCTTGTTAACCGGTGCGGCCGGCGGAATCGGATCCGCTTTTTCCCGTTCTGCGGCGTCAGATTATGTCTTCCGATTAGCAGACCGCGAAACCGCTTCTCTCATGTGGGCCATAGCAGAAGGCCACGAAGTCTGTGCGCTCGATGTGGCCGATCTTGAAGCGTGCCAGCAAGCCTGTCAGGAT
Organism: uncultured Chloroflexia bacterium; assembly: GCA_963810535.1. Classification (GTDB taxonomy): domain Bacteria; phylum Chloroflexota; class Ktedonobacteria; order Ktedonobacterales; family JADMIN01; genus JAJPKE01. Next base: position 86,242 of record CAWENW010000014.1, on the reverse strand, counting down.
ATCGACACCGTCATTCATCTGGCAGCAGACGCCAATCCTGCGGCTGATTTTTATTCCTCGCTCCTGCACAACAATATCCAGGGGACGTACAATATCTTTCGGGCCGCGAAGGATCAAGAATGTCGGCGAGTGATCTACGCCAGTAGTGCACAAGTGTTCGAAGGGTATCCACCGGATGTCCAGGCCCATCCCGACTCACCTCTACGACCGGCAAATATGTATGGAGTCAGCAAGGGTTTTGGAGAAGCGGTCGCTTCCTACTTTGCCCATGTCGAAGGGCTTTCAAGTATTGCTGTGCGCATTGGGGCCTATGATGTGAACGGGGACGCTTCCAATTGGCTGCGGCGGCAGCCGAACATGCGCCGTCTGAGCGAGTATGTGAGTGGGCGTGATCTCAATCAGCTGTTGCTTCGCTGTGTGGAGGCTCCCGAAGTACAGTTTGCGGTCGTTCACGGCATTTCTGACAATCGCTTCAAGCGTCTGGATATCACCGCCACACAGGAGCTCTTGGGGTATGCTCCACAGGATGACGCCTTTGAGATCTTCCGCGCTGATTTGCAAGCATGGTTACAAAAATGAGTTGCCCCTCTTGGAAGGCGGGCCGAGGAGCGCCTGTTATTGGGTTTCAGCAAGTGCTCTTTGATATGCGATATCCAGCGCTTCTTCCTGAGCCACAGGCAGATCAGGTTGTACCCCCACACCTTCCCAGTTGGTCCCGCTGATGGGGTTGATCGCGCGCCTATTGGGAATGAAGGCTTCGAAGTGCTTCGCCGCTGGTCGTTCCCAAAAGTTAACCGCCAAACACACCTATCGGCATCGTAGTAGAGAGCGTCTCCTAAACCCACACAAACTCAAGCGACACTCACGCATGGAGCCGGACCGCCTGGCTCCTATTTTCCATGTTACTCTCACGTAAGCAATTCGCGTGTACTGGTAATCTTTGTCGACTACATTGGCTGCATTGGCTATATGTTCGCTTTGGGTAGATGGAGAACCGTGGTGGAACGGCGCTTCACAGTGCCCGGCAGCTTGATGCATCGGCCGGTATGCGGCCCTTATGGAACCCAGCTCGTATGAGACCAAATGGCACGCGAGCCTGCGTGCGCTTGTGGAAGAAGATCACACCTATGCAACGAGTGCAACGATTTCGCCTGGTGGGGCATTCCGCAGTAATTTCGGTGATGGTTGCCGTGGCCGTAACGGTGGTGTCAGGATGTAGCCTGCCCATTGCGAGCGGCCACCTTTCTGCCGGCCCCTATCGGTCGTCGAAGGCTGACGCAGCATCACGCAGCCAGCCCCCAGCAGAGCGCTTGGCCCAGATCTCGCTCAGGTTGAAGCCATTCATCACCGGCTTGACCGCACCGACACAACTCACTTATGCGCCCGATGGATCGGGCCGTGTCTACATCACCGAGCAGGCGGGGCAGATCCGGGTGGCCGACGCCCGCGGACAGCTCTACCCCCAGCCGTTCCTGGACATTCGTCCGCTCGTGCTCGCTGGTGGCGAGCGTGGCCTCTTGAGCGTGGCGTTTCACCCGGACTACGTGCACAATGGCCTCTTCTTCATCACCTACACCAATCGCAACGGCAGCACGGTGCTCGCGCGCTACCACGTGTCTGGGGATCCGCTGCGCGCCGATCCGGCCAGTGCCACGACGATCCTGACCATTCCACAACTGGGCGGAGAGCATCATGGCGGGCAGCTCATGTTCGGTCCGGATGGCTATCTGTATATGTCGGTTGGCGACGGCGGCCTGGGGGTCGGCGCCCCCAACGGGCAGAACCTGGATACCCTGCTGGGAAAGATTCTCCGCCTCGACGTCAATCACACCGGAGCGGGCCACGCCTACGCGATTCCGCCAACCAATCCGTTCGTCAGCGATCCCCACGCGCGCGGCGAAATCTGGGACTATGGACTGCGCAATCCCTGGCGCTTCAGCTTTGATCGGGCAACCGGCGATCTCTACATCGGTGCCGTAGGCAACTCGTCGTTTGAGTCCGTCGAATTCCAATCGCACGCCAGCAAAGGTGGCGCGAACTTCGGGTGGGACGTGTACGAGGGGGATGTGTGCGAGCAGGCAGACTGCTCACTCTCACACTTTGTGCGACCCATTGTCACCTACGCACATCGCGGCGGGCTGTGCGCGGTGATGGGTGGCTATGTGTATCGAGGAGTACGATATCCCACGCTGGACGGTATTTATCTTTACGCTGACTACTGTACTGGGCGCGTCTTCGGGGTGGTGGCCGCGGACGCCATTGCAGGGCAGCCATCCATGACGCGCCAGGTCGGCAGCCTGAACTCCTTGGTCTCGGGCTTTGGCGAGGATGCGTCCGGGGACGTGTACGTCCTGGGGTACCAGTCTGGCGTCGCATATCAAGTGACGAACGCGTAGGTAAGTGCGCTGATGCTGGCCGTGAATCTGGGCTGGGGTTTCGAGTGTCCCTCGAGCGTTCCTGGCAGCTCCAGGCTTATCCCGTGGCCAGGAGGGCACGCACTGCGTCTACCGCAGCGGCGTAGTCCGGCTCGCGCATCTGATCGGCCACATACTCGCTGTAGGTAATACGGCCTTGTGCGTCCACCACAAAGACGGCACGCTGGAGCAGACGCCACTCCTGGAGCAGCACGCCATAGTCGCGTCCAAATTGCTCACTTTTATGGGCTGAGAGTATCTGGTGATGCACGCCCTCAGAGGATTGCCACCGTACCTGAGCGAATGGCAGGTCCATGCTAATGGTGTAGATGCGGACGCCGGCTGGAAGATCCGCAGCCAGGTGCTCCCAGCGACGGGTCTCAATCTGGCACACCGGTGTGTCCAGAGAGTTGACGACATTCAGTAGGCGTACCATGCCGGCCGAATCCGCCAGAGTCGCAGGCCGGACGGCCGAGATCTCGGCATCAAATAGATCCAGCGTGAAGTTGGGTGCAATCTCGCCTGCCTCCAGCTTTCGGCCAACCACGGTTAAGCGCTCGTCCAGTTCGAAGGCTTCTCCCACGCGTGTCACATTGTCTGCGCTCACAGCTGCTCTCCTTATACAAGTCATTTTAGGCGCTTGTTCAAGCCGGTCACTATTTTGGTGTCTGAAAGCGCACTTTACAGTATCGCAAACCTATGCCAAAAGATGACATACGCTCTTGTTTAGACGGCTCGACGAGACGAAGGAACCAATATCCGTCCTACTTTTCTCGCCCAGGTGACAAGGGACAACTGCTGTCCCCCTATCTCCTGCCCAGGTCGGGCCTGGGAGTCGGGGAATGCGTTGGGAAATTCTTTGCGCAAGATGTTGTAGGCGCCGTGAATATCTGCCTGGATGCGTCTCCCATTTCTGGCTCGATACAGCCCACGATACTCCCGCGCGCCCGAAAAGACCGGCTTTGTCTGGCAGTTTGGGTCATACGTCGGGATCTCATCCCCGTCCAGCAACGAGGCTTGCGACGTGTAGCTCTCCTCGCGCACAACGACCACAATGCCGGCGAGCTGCGCCTTGTAGGTCAGCATGTCGATGAAGCGGCTGTGCGGGATCTGGACTATGTTCTGATTATTGTGCCGCCCCAGGTTAATCTCGTGCTTCCAGAGCCTATTCAGGCCGATGACGAGCGTTCCCATGCCCTCTTCGACTACCAGATCGATGATCTTGCGGCTTGCCGTGTGCAGATACTGATTGACACGGCGCGTACGCTTCGCAGTGAGTCGATCAAGCTGGCGAGAAGACTTGCGCTGCTGTTGAGCAAGTCTCTGCTGATGGCGGGCGCGTTGCTGGTTAAAGTAGTGATTGACGTCTTTGAGCGGACGGCCATTGATGAGCCTGGGGACAAAACCCGGCTTGTTGCTGACGATCGCGGCGAGCCAATCGACTCCAAGGTCCAGCGCAGCGATCAGGTTTGGATCAACAACGGCAGGCTGTGCTTGCACCGTGTATACCACCTCCACGATGTACGTGGCTCCACGTGGCACAATCCTGACCTGATCGAGCTGCTTCCAGGTCACTTTCGTCTCGATTTCAAACGCCAATCCTGATGGACTCAGTTTCCCCGTTGTCTTGAAGGCGCGTTTGCCCAGAGCTTGCTTATCATAGATAAGCATGAAGCGTCCTTTTCCCTTGTCTTTGTACCCAGGGATGCGCGGGCGCGCTTGAAACTTCGAGGGGTCTTGCCGGTAGGCGTCCATTGCCTTGAAAAAGGCAACCCAATTGGTGTGCAGTTGAATCAGGATGGAATTGGAGACTTTGCGCGGTAAGGCGCGATACGCCTCATGGTACTTAAGCAGGCGAAAGGCAGCAGCATAGGGCAAGTATGTGCCCCGGTGAATGAACGCTTGCCGAATCTGATAATTCGCTTGATTGTACAGATTTTTGGAGGCAAACGCCGCCTGATCTATAGCCTGATAACAGGGATTACTCCGGCGAATCACATGTTGCTCGACCAGTTGCACTGATTCCCTCCTGTTTGAGTTGCGCCACAATCGCTTCTGTTTTCCGTTTGGCTCTGCACGGTCCATACAGCCGGGCAGCACACGAACCCATCACCAAGACCAGATCGTGGAGTACATCCTCTCGATCAGTATCTGCAAGATTCACCCACTTCGAGCGTCCGTCCTTGTCCACGCAGAAGAACCTCGACAGAGCGAAAGCCAAAGCGTGTCGCCCGGTCTTTATGCTCCACGACGATGCGGGTAATGCGCCGCTCGAAGATCAGCGCCAGCAACTTCGCCCAGTTATCAGTGACCCCAGAACCCATTTCTTTCACAATCTTCTGAACCCGGTAACCTTTGGCCGCGCAGTACTCTTCCAGGTGTCGAGCTTCCCGTTCCAGGTTCGCTCGATGTTCCTGAGAAGAGACCCGCGTATATAGAGCGACCAACTCTTCCGGGATGCTCGCATTGTGCTCGTCTCCCTCAGTGACCACAATGGTTCCTGAAGGCAGTTGATAGCCTTTGATCTGGCCCTTTTGCCACCAGCGAAAGGCCGTTCGATAGGTCAATCTCACCAGGCGAGCATTGTGACTTAATTTCATCGCTCGATCATGACCTATTTATCGCTATTATTTGTCAATAAATAGCATCATTTTCAAAAACCGGTTCCTACACCAGATGGTGAACTGTACGCACAGCTTCCACAAATACCATGGCAGCGCTTGCCAGATTTGCACGGTGCCGTCCTGGCTCGCCGAGGCGATATGGCTTCGTCTAGCGAGCCAGACCACTGGATACACTGGCCCTCCGATGCCTGTATAGGTGAGGAGCGTCGGAGCGATCTGCCAAGTGGCGCGAACGGTGGGTATTGCTGGCGACTTGATCGTGCGGGCAGTATATGCTAGTGTGTGAACAACTGATTGTCTAGGGGGACGGGAGCGCTGGGTACAGAGTGACTCACTCGCGTTGGACGGGGGAGAGAATGCCATGAGCGAGCCTGATTTTCTGATTGCCGGCGCGGGGCACAACAGCCTCATCACTGCCGCGTATCTGGCGCAATCTGGGTTGCGCGTCCATGTGCTGGAGGGCCACGAGCGCATCGGGGGCGACACCATCACCGAGGAGCTGACCCTGCCTGGCTTTCACCACGACTCGTGCGCCAGCGCCCATGTCTTGATCCAGTCGAATCCGCTGCTGCGCGAGAACGAGTTGGAGCTGGATCGCTACGGACTCGAATACCTCTATCCTGACCCGGCGGTCGTCATTCCGTTCGCCGATGGCGAGAGCATTACGATGTATCGCGATCGGGAACGGACTGCAGCGGAGTTTGGGCGGTACTCGGCGCACGATGCGACAGCGTACTTGGAGCTACTCGACGACTGGGATACGGTCAAGGCGGCGATCAATCGCGGGAACCAGCAGGCGCCGGTCCGACCCAGCGAGGCTCTGGCCGCATTGGAAGCGACACCCAAGGGCATTGAGATGGCGCGGGTCCGCGCGGATTCAGCAGTCGATGTGGTCTTCGAACGCTTCGAGCACCCGCATGTGCGGGCGTTCCTGTTGTGGATGGCGATGATGACTGCACAACCCATCGACCGGCCATATACCGGTCTCCTGCCGTTCTCGCTCACAGCGGGGAGGCAGGCATACAGCTGGACGACACCACGAGGTGGCTCTGGGATGCTGCCACAGGCGCTGGCCGCGCTGATCACCGAACGGGGTGGCACGATTGAGACGGGGTGCTGGGTCGAGCAGGTGATCGTGGAGGACGGACGCGCGGTGGGGGTGCGCTTGCGCGACGGCCGGACATATCGAGCCCGCCGCGGCGTAGTCTCGACGATCCACCTGAAGCATCTTCCCGAGGCGGTCGGCGCGGAACACCTGGGCGAGGAGTTCGTACGCGGCGTAGAGCGCTGGCGGGCGGGCATCACGTTCTTTGCCACACACTACGCGCTCAGCGAAGCGCCGCGCTACCGCACTTATGATGGCAAGGGCACGTTGAGCGTGGCAATGGGCGCGGCTGGCTCGCCAGAGAACCTGGTGACGGCCTGCCAGGATTTCCGGGCGGGGCGCCTGCACCTGAATGATCCTATGCTGCTGTGTGTGTGCTCCAGTGTGGTGGACCCGACGCGAGCACCTTCGCTCCGGCATACGCTCAAGGTGATCAGCTATCTGCCCTATGAACTGCCGGAAGGCGCAGCGCACTGGGATGTTATCAAGGAGCAGGTGTCGCGCCGTTTGCTGACTCACCTGCAGACGCTGGCGCCGAATCTCACCGACGATGTGATCCTGGCGCAGCATATCGAGAGCCCGCTGGATCTGGAGCGGCGTAACCCGCACAACTGGCATGGGGGCTGCCATGGTGGCGACCAGGATCCCGCACAGGAAGGTTTCATGCGGCCTATGCCGGGCTATTCACAGTATCGCTCGCCGGTGCAGGGGCTGTATCTAACGGGAGGTTGCACGCACCCGGGCGGCTCGGTCTCTGGGGCACCGGGACGCAACGCCGCACACGCTATTCTGCGGGATCTGGGTATGATGTCCGCATTGTAACAGGGCAGTGTGCAGCTTGATGGCGCATGCGCTAATGCACTGAGCCCTGAGCTTTCTTGCGGCGCGGTATTCTACCGTGTCATTGGCCGATTGCTCCCTGGAGTAGATGAGCAATGGATTCGGTTCACTCGCACGGCAACGCGACGGTTCGTGAGGGCGAGCCGCGCTTTTCGGACGCGGAGTTTGCCCGGCGATTCGCGCAGGTGCGGGCGATGATGGAGCGCGAGGAGCTGGCGGCACTGCTCGTCTACGGTAACACGGCGGCCTATAGCGAGGTCCAGTTTCTCTCGGATGTTCGCACGAGCCGCGAGGCGATGCTGCTCTTTCCCCTAGAAGGCGAGCCAGTGCTGTTCGTGCAGTACTTCAACCATGTTCCGGATGCTCGACGTACCGGGCGCGTGCGGGATACGCGGTGGGGTGGTGAGAGCACGGTGGCGAACGTCGCGGAGGAGGTGCGACGGCGAGGATTGGCCGGAGAGCGGCTAGGGATAGTGGGTCCAGTGCCGTGGCAACAGGTTGAGGCGTTGCGTCGCGGACTGCCGAACGCATTGCTTCGCGATGCCTCGGTGCTGATACAGCAGACGCGGCTGGTGAAAAGCGACGAGGAGCTGACGCACCTGCGACGGGGCGCGGAGCTCAGTGATCGGGCGATAGAGGCGCTGGAGCGCGAGGCGAGGCCGGGGATCTCTGAGTATGAGCTTGTCGCGCTCATCGAGAGCGCGTATCTCGGAGAGGGCGGCCAGACGCACATCCACTATCTCACGACTACGTCAATGCGGCATCCCGAGCGGTGTGTGCCGGCGCAACAGCCGACGGGGCGCGTGCTGCAACGTGGCGATGTGCTGATTACAGAGATCAGCGCGCACTATCATGGGTATCCAGGCCAAATATTGCGTCCATTCACGATTGGCGAGCCCCCGACGCCAAGCTACCAGCGCCTCTATGATATCGCGGTCGAGGCATTTTCGCGTGTGGCAGCAACGGTGCATGCCGGCGCCACGGCGGCAGCGGTGCTGGAGGCGGCAGAGAGTATCGACGGCGCGGGGTACACGATTTGCGACGATCTGGTGCATGGCTTCGGAGGTGGCTATCTGCCGCCGATCATCCGCACGCGACAGACGGGTGGCACGCGCATGCCGAGCTTCACTTTTGAGGAGAATATGACCATCGTAATCCAGCCGAACGTCATCACGGCGGATGAGCAGATGGGGCTGCAGGTGGGAGAACTGGTGCGGGTTACGCGGACGGGAGTGGAATCGCTGCATCGCTATCCGATGCGGTTCGTTCGGTGTGGGTGATGCTCCCGCATCATGCGGGCGTACTATAGTCACCGACGCGGCGCAAGGGAAGCCGCATGCGCATCGTGTCACACCGCTTGAGGCGCTCGCTCACCGCGCACTCAGCTAGCGCTGCGGAGGACTGCAGCGCCCAGGACTTAAACAAAATCGTGGTTCCCGACCATACATATGGTGGGCAGCCTGATTCACTGTCTCCATTCGAGTCAACCAGGCGGGCTTGCCAATCCTGCTGGACCCGTTCCTGCTGACCTCGACTATGTCTTACCCACCCGGTGCTTACCGGCTGTGGGATGTCATGCATGTGTTAGAAGAGACGAATAGGAGAAACGAACATGCAGGTAATGAACGGCTATCGTACCAGTTCTGATGGGTCTGCCGGGCGGACGATCAAGCCCACCGTCACCGGCTATGACGTGCTCAGGGATCCTACCCTGAATCGGGGCAGCGCCTTCACCGCAGCCGAACGCCAGGCGCTGCGCCTGGTCGGCCTGCTCCCGTCCGTCGTGACCACCCTTGACGAGCAAGCTAAGCGTTCGTATGCTCAGCTGCAGCAGCAGCCGACCGACCTGGCCAAGAACATCTTCCTCTCCGCACTACAAGACCGGAACGAAGTGCTCTTCTACCGGCTCCTCTCCGACCACCTGGCAGAACTGCTCCCGATTGTCTATGACCCAACGGTGGCACAAGCCATCGAGCAATATAGCCACGAATATCGACGTCCACGCGGCGTCTATCTCTCTATTGACGATCCAGATTCCATCGAGATGTCGCTTCGCGATTTTGGCGCGGGGCCGGACGACATTGACCTCATTGTGGCCACTGACGCAGAAGAGATCCTCGGCATCGGGGACTGGGGAGTGGGGGGCATCGACATCTCGGTCGGCAAGCTCGCCGTCTATACCGCGGCGGCCGGGATCGACCCCGCACGGGTCATGCCGGTCATGCTGGATGTCGGCACCAATCGGGAAAGTTTGCTCAACGACCCATTCTACCTTGGCAACCGGCATTCGCGCATACGGGGAGAGCGCTACGACGCCTTCATCGACACCTACGTCAAGGCCGCAACCAAGATCTTCCCCAATGTCTTACTGCACTGGGAAGACTTTGGCGTTAGCAACGGACGGCGCATCTTGCAGAAATACCGGGACCAGATATGTACTTTCAACGACGATGTGCAGGGGACCGGCGCGATCACGCTGGGGGCGGTCTTCTCCGCACTCAAAGTCACCGGACTGCCGCTTCGTGAGCAGCGGGTGGTGATCTTTGGCTCGGGATCAGCGGGCATCGGCAATGCTGATCAGATTCGCGCCGCCATGATCCAGAGCGGCCTCTCCAAAGACGAGGCCACCCGGCACTTCTGGTGCGTCGACAAACAGGGGCTGCTCACCGACAACATGGGGAGCGCCTTACGCGACTTCCAGGTCGCCTACGCGCGACCAGCCGGTGAGGTCACGGGCTGGTCCCATGACCTATCTGGTGGGGGCATCAGCCTGGCCGAGGTGGTCCGCCAGATCCACCCCACTATGCTGATCGGTACCTCGACCGCCCCAGGAACCTTTACCCAATCCATCGTCACGGACATGGCGACCCATACTGGGAGACCCATCATCTTCCCGCTCTCCAATCCCACCGCTCTTATGGAGGCCAGTGCCAGTGACCTGATCACCTGGACCGATGGACGAGCGCTGGTCGCAACCGGCATTCCCTCGCGCCCCGTCACCTACAAGGGAATCACCTACGCTATCGGCCAGGCCAATAACGCGCTCTTGTATCCCGGACTAGGGCTGGGGACGATTGTCGCGCGAGCACGCCACATCAGTGATGCGATGTTCATGGCCGCGGCACGAGCGGTAGCGGGTCTGGTGGACGTACAATCGCCAGGAGCGTCGCTCTTGCCTCTAGTGGAGAATCTACGTGCGGTCTCAGCTACCGTAGCGGTAGAGGTCGCCAAAACTGCGGCGGCCGAAGGGTTGGCGCGGGCGCAGCTCATCGATGTCGTCCAGCAGGTGCAGGATACCATGTGGCAACCGGTATATCCACACTTGGCAGTAGCCGAGGCGGCTTTCGCATAACGACCACTCGCAGACGGAGCAGTGCTCCCAGCAAATGGTACGGCAGCATCGTACGAGACCTACCCATCGGCATAGGGGCGACGTGCGCTCGTCTGGGATTGGATTCCAGGGGCAGTGCCGCCGTCCCAGCCCAGCATTAGCGGGACGCGCTAAATAGGAGTCTACCCATCCAGTCCGGGTATGGAAATGACAGTTCTCGCTGCTGCTCAAGTTGGGACGCCATATCCCATATCAGCTTATTGCCTGGGACAATCTGTCTCAGCTGCAACGTGACGCCAGTCCCATGACATCCGATGCGATTGCCCCTTATCATCACGGCAGAGGCGGCGTCAAGAGTAATGCTGACGCCCACTTGATCTGGAAGCACAACGTGTTGTGGATCGTTTCCTTGGGGAGCTATCCCTCAGTGTTTCCATCAGAATGTTGAAGCATCGGAGGTTGTTCATGACGCACTCTCATGTCCCAGTTATGAGTCAGTCCACCCCAGCAGGGTTGGCTCCCACCGACCTGCACGCGGCTCGCGGACTACGTATCGCCGGCAACTTTACCCTATCGGTCACGGCGTTTTACGATCTGGTATTGCTTGGTGCTATCTTTGCCTCGATCGCCCTGACTGGAAATGCCTTCTTTCCTGACTTAGGGACAAACGCCGGGCTGGCGTACACCGCGCAGTATCCCACCGCGGTCACATTTGGCTACATTGGCGACGCGGTCGGCAACACTGTTGTTGTCGTGACCATTGCAGCGGTTTTTGTCGCTCTCAGAACACGCTGGCCGATGTGGGCGCAGCTGATTCTACTGGCAGGCTTTGGGTCACTGCTTGCCGTCTGGGGCAAGGCATTGGTCTCAATCGACATGGCCGGTAGTCTCAGCGCCTCCTACCTGGCAGCGGGAACTGTCGGCAAAGCGGCGTTGCTGCCCCTCGGCGGTGTAGCGGCAGCAATCAGGCAAGGTCTGCAAGACCTCGACACCTATTCCCTCATCGTCGCCTGGATCCTAATCGCGTTCCTGCCCAAAGCAACTGGTATGCCGCGTCTGGTACGCTGGGTGGGAGTGGCGATTTCGGTGGGTTACGTCCTGCCATTCGGACCAATTGGCTTTTTCATCGCTACAGTGCTGACTCCTGCCTGGGCAATTCCTCTAGGTCTATGGCTCAGGCGAGAAGCAACCGCACATGGCACCAGCGCTTCTGCGGCAGCTGGGCCGAGTGTCTAGCTGGTGCGCATGGGTAGAATATCGTGGAGGTTGGTGGCAGCTGCGGTGATATATCATGAAGCAACCACCGAAAGTCACTTTGTTGCTGGGACACTTTCATCGGGAGGTGCGCTATGCTCCAACAGCCCTCGCACCTAGTTTTCGCGCCGCGCGCCACGACAGTGGTCACCGCTGACCAGGAACAAGGTACCCACCTGTCTGCACCATGGGCAGTGCTAGCACGAGCGGGCTGGCTTGCCATCACGTTCCCAGCGCTGGCGCTCTTTCTTGCGGCACTCCCGCTGCGCTATGCCCAATTAGCCGAGTCACTCGCGGCCGTGCGACCGAGCCTGGGAGGGTGGAGCACGCTCGCTGCTGCCGCCAATCTCAGCTTTGAAGTCCTCTTTGTGGGTATATCGTGTGCAGTCGCGGGCCTTATCTTCTGGCACAAATCCAGCGACTGGCTGGCGCTATTGGTTGGCTTGTTCCTGGTTGTCTTCAGCATCCAAATTCCTCCAGAGCTTGAGGTGTTAGCTCAGAGGCAACCAGTTATAGCACTCTTTACGGCGGTGGTGGCAGCTCTGGCCTATATCTCCCTGAATGGTCTGGGATACCTGTTTCCGACGGGACGGTTCGTGCCCAGCTGGACCTGGCTCGCACTGTTGCTCGTAGCGATCTCGCAGATCCCGTTTATCGTTCCGGATAGTTCGCCGCTCTCGACGGCCCATTGGAGTCCACTGCTCTTTCTGCCGGTAGCCCTGGGGATATTTCTCCTGCCAGTCGCGGCACAGCTCTACCGCTATCGGTGGGTCTCCACCGCGGTGCAACGCCAGCAGACTAAGTGGGTGGTGTATGGAGTAAGTGTGTCGCTGGTGACGGCGATTATTCTGCGCTCTTTGGTTGGGCACAGTCTAGCGCTCAGCCCGACCAGCGGCTTTTACGTGTTGGCCACCGAGCCGCTTCTCTCCAGTCTATTCTTGCTCGTGCTGATTCTGATTCCCCTCTCCTTTGGCGCGGCCATCCTTCGCTATCGCCTGTGGGATATTGATATTCTTATCAACCGCACATTGGTATATGGGGCACTTACCCTGAGCATCGCGGCCATCTACATCGTGGTGGTCGGCGGACTCGGCGCAATCTTCCAGAAACAAGCAAATCTGCTGATGTCGCTCTTGGCAACCGTACTGGTCACCCTGTTCTTTCAAATGTGGCGTGCCCAACTCCAGCGGGGTGTGAACCGCTTGCTGTATGGACAGCGTGATGAACCGTATCAGGTACTAGCGCGCCTGGGTCAGCGCCTGAAAAGCACACTTGCGCCTGATGCGCTGCTCCCGGCAATCACCGAGACGATTGCTCAGGCGCTCAAGCTGCCCTATGTCGCCATCCAACCTGGGGAGCATGAAAGCCCAGAGCCGATTGCAAGCTTTGGGATGCCGACCGGCGAGCCGCTCCAGCTAGCACTGATATATCAAGGCGAAACCATCGGTCATTTGCTCCTGGCCGCTCGTGCACGAGGCGAAAACTTGACGCCGACTGACCAGCGTCTTCTGGCCGATCTGCTACCGCAGGTAGGTCTGGCCGTACATGCCGCGCGTTTGACTACAGACCTCCAACGGTTGACGGTCGATCTGCAACGCTCGCGCGAGCGATTGGTGGCCGCACGCGAGGAGGAGCGCCGCCGGCTGCGCCGTGATCTGCACGATGGCCTTGGCCCACAACTGGCAAGCCAGGCCCTGACTCTCAGCGCTGCCAGTAAGATGCTGCGGCAGGACGCCGACGCCACCGAGGCACTGCTGCTGGATGCCCGGCGCCATGCCCAGGAGGCTATCACCGATATTCGCCGGGTGATCTATGCTCTGCGGCCGCCATCACTTGACGACCTAGGCCTGCTTGGGGCGCTGCGCGAGCAGGCGGTACATTATCGGGCCAGCGGAATCGAGATCACCATCCAGGCACCTACGACCCTTAGGCCATTGCCTGCCGCCGTAGAGGTGGCATGTTTTCGTATCGCCCAGGAAGCCTTGACCAATGTCGTGCGCCACGCTCAGGCCCATACCTGCGTCGTCACTCTGGCGCTGGAGGAGACCCTGCGGCTGCAGGTAGTCGATGACGGCTGCGGCGTGCCAGAGGAGCATCACACTGGGGTCGGCTTGACCTCTATGCGCGAGCGCGCCGCTGAACTCGGCGGTAGCTGTGTGATTGAGGCAGCGCCCGGTGGAGGGACCCGCGTCTATACCCAGCTGCCGCTGGGATAAGCAAATATGAGGAGCGCTGGTCCAATGGAAACGATTCGTATCGTGATTGCCGACGATCACCCGGTCTTTCGCTATGGTCTCCGGGCGCTGCTAAGCGCTGAGCCAGGTACCGAGGTTGTAGGGGAGGCCACGACGGGATCAGAGGCCATCGCACTGGCCACGACCCTGCTGCCCGACATTCTCCTCATGGACCTGAACATGCCGGACGTGAACGGCATCGAGGCGACCCGCCAGATTGGGCAGCTGGTCCCCCAGGTGGGCATCCTGGTAATCACGATGGTGGACGATGACGATTCGGTCTTCGCAGCCATGCGCGCGGGGGCGCGAGGCTATCTTCTCAAAGGTGCGGAAGGAGACGAGACGGTGCGCGCCATCCATGCTGTCAGTCATGGCGAGGCGATCTTTAGTCCAGCCATCGCACGTCGGCTGATACAATTCTTTAACTCGCCTTCTCCGGTGGCGGCACCCCAGGTCTTCCCAGAACTCACTGAACGCGAGCACGAACTACTTGACCTCATCGCACAGGGTTACACGAACGCAGCCATTGCTGAGCAGTTGGTCATCAGCCCCAAGACAGTCCGCAATCATGTCTCGCATATCTTTGCGAAGCTCCAAGTGGCCGGGCGCGCCGACGCGATCATCCGGGCACGGGATTCGGGTCTTGGCAGGTAAGGAACGCTGCGTAGACAACCATTATTCATGCGGGTGGCAGACCACTCGCCTCTTCATGTTGCGCTACAAAGCCGATCAGGCTTCGTGCGCGTCAGCAGCAGTAAACCAGAGAATAGGGGAAGATTTCGATGAGCCTATCATCTGCAGGGGCTGCCACTCCGCAGGATTCTTCACCTGAGGCCAGCACACGCTTGCGTGGCCGCTGGCTGGTGCTGGCCTGGCTAGTTTGGTGCGTTCTGACACTGCTAAGCCTCATTGACTTCATCACCAGTATGCATACGTATTTGATCACCGTGCAGACATTATGCCATCCTGGATCGTGTGTTTCTGGACAACCGACGCCGGAAACCGCGCATACGCTACACCAGTTTGGCCTCTCGGTTGGCACCTATGCTTCCCTTGGTGTAGGGCTGGTCATAGTCTCGGGCTTGGTCTCTTTTGCAGTGGCCGCTGTGATTATCTGGCGCAAACCTAACGATTGGATGGTGCTGCTCGTCACGAGTACGCTTATCACGCAGGGACTGGTCGAGAATAACTACCTGCAAGGCTTCTTCGACAACCCTTCATCGCCCTTGCACTTGGTAGGCTTACTGTTAGCGTACCTTTCGCCCGTGCAGTTGCTCTTCGTTTGTGCGTTCTTTCCCAACGGCCGGTCTGTGCCCCGCTGGCTAGGGTGGGTGCTCCTTGGAATCTGCCTACTCGACCTGCCCCCAAGCCTCTTTCCCACGATGCCGTTTGTTGCCCTGCTACAGACGCCGTTTCTCTTCATTGGATTTCCGCTCATTGCGTGGTCAATGGTCTATCGCTATCGCCGGGTCTCGACCCCAGTGGAGCGTCAGCAGACCAAGTGGGTGGTCTTTGGCGTGACGCTGTTGGTGTTTGCATTTATGGCGTGGTTGGTCCCACAGATCATTGTATTTCATTCCCTAAGTCAGCCAGGGTCGCTCTACGACCTCATTGGTCATCCACTCTTAATCATCGCGGCCCTCTTGGAGCCCATCTGCATTGGCATTGCCGTCCTGCGCTATCGCCTGTGGGATATCGATGTCCTCATCAATAGAGCACTGGTGTATGGCTCGCTGACAGCTCTGCTTGCGGCGCTCTACGCCGGCCTGATTATTGGGTTAGAAAGTCTGGGTAGGCTGCTCTCCGAACAAGCGTCTCAGCCAGTAGTGGTGGTAATCTCCACCCTGACAATCGCTGTAGTCGTCCGACCCGTGCAGAAGCGCATCCAGGTAATATTGATCGACGCTTCTACCGCAAGAAGTATGATGCGGAGAAGACCCTGGCAGCCTTCAGCGCCACGCTGCAGAGTGAAGTGGACCTGGAGCAGATGCGCCAGCAGTTGCTGAGAGTGGTGCACGAGACCATGCAGCCGGAGTCTATCTCGCTCTGGCTTCGACAGCCAGAACGACCACACTGACGTATAACCTGATGTGCTTGACTGGCGCTATAAGCGTGCTTCTCGGCGCTATAATCGTGAAAGTTTATAGAGGCCTAGCAGGTCAGCATTGATTCTGGTAGACTGGTATCGCTACCAGAAAGGAGACGGCGCTTCCTCCCCATGGCTGAAGCCAGGGGTCTCCGCGCTAGAGATTTGATGAACCAGCAAGAGACCGGCCCAGAGAACGCGGCCCCGTCCACCGCAGTATCGTCGGCGCGCCCGGAGACCCTGGAGCGCGCCGACTGGATCGCATACTGGCATACGCAAGGCCAGACCTGGCGGACCGAAGCTGAAATCGACCAGGACCGCCAGGTCTATCTGCGCGAGCACCGCCGTACGGTGCCGAGTGTGGCCCGAGGTCTGTACCCATTTGGTGGCACCACGCTCAGTCGCGCCGACGTGGAATGGCTCTTGGCCACTTACGAGGATGGCGCAGGCCCTATCCAGTGGGAGGACGAAAGCCAGCGCACACGCACCGGGTTAGACCTTCGCGGAGCTAATCTGCGCGGCGTGGATCTGCGCGGGTTGCCGCTGGCCGGACTGTGTGGCGGAATATCCGGAGGCAGCGCCGATCACTACGAAGCCGCAGCCATTCATTTGGAAGGCGCAAAGCTCGCCGGCGCCGATCTGCGAGGAGCTGTACTCCAGCATGGACATCTGGAACGGGTTGATTTGCGGAAAGCGCTGCTGGCTGAATCCTCGCTCTCCGGTGCGTACCTTGCCAAGGCGGATCTACGTGAGGCCCACCTCGAAGGAGTCGATTTGCGGGGGGCTCATGCGGAGGAATCCGACCTCCGGAAGGCGTATCTCGCAGGAGCGCGCTTGCAAGCCACCCATCTTGAGCGAACACGTCTCGAGTCCGCGCACCTGGAAGGCACAACGCTGGATAAAGCTCACTTGGAGCACGCGCTGCTCCAGGAAGCGAACCTCGATGGAGCGTTTTGCCGGGGCACGTACTTCATGCACGCGTATCTGCGGGACGCCTCATTAGAGGCAGCTTTTCTGCTGCGCGCCCACTTGGAAGACGCTCGCATGGATGGCGCGCATCTTGCCGGAGCCGAGCTCCGCGGCGCCTACCTGGATGAGACCAGTCTCTACGGCGCTCACCTGGAAGGGCGGCAAGTCTCGCAAGAAGAGCTGGCGCGCTTGTCGCAGTGGCGTCACTGGCAAGATCGATCGGACATACTGCCGCCCGCCGATCTGCGCGGCGCGTTTTTGGACCGCGAGACCAATCTCCGCCAGGCAACGCTTGGCGCGCCGCAATACGGATACGTCCGTCTGGCCGACGTGTACTGGGGTGGTGCCAATCTCTCGGTTGTACCCTGGTCGCCGCGGCGCCGTGGATTGCGCGCCAGAAGAGGCCGCCCGGTGATTCTAGGAGACGAGACCAACGCTCGACAGCGCATGACCAATGAGGGAAAGAGCAAGGATGGAGAGACACGGTTTGAGGAGTACGAAACCTCCGTCAGAGCCAATCGCCAACTGGCGGTAGCGTTGCGTAGCCAGGGACTCGACGAGGATGCCGCCAATTTTGCCTATCGCGCGCAGGTGCTCGAGCGGCAGGTTCTTCTACGCCAGTTTCGACCCGGCGCGTATGTCTTCTCGCTATTTCTCGACACACTCGCCGGATACGGCTATCGCCCTACTCGTAGCCTGATTGTCTATCTACTCGTCATTTTCAGCTGGGCCGCCGCCTACTTTGCCACAGGACAGGCGGTAGGGCCACATCTGTCGCCACTGGCCTCCCTCGTCTTCAGTGTAACCTCATTCCATGGGCGTGGCTTCTTTCCCGGCGGAATACCTCTGGACAATCCCTTGACCGTGCTGGCCGCGACCGAAGCGGTAATCGGCCTCATCATCGAGATCAGCTTCATCGCCACCTTCACCCAACGCTTTTTCGGTGAGAAAATAGATGGATGCGGGTTGCGCACCGAAGCCAAGAAGGTCACGATCCCTGTGACCATTGGCCTCATTGCTGCAGGGGAGTGGCGCTGACTCTATTGATACTGCTCCAGCACAGCAACGACATCCGCATGGCCTTCGTGTTTAGCCCAGCTCAGCGCTGTCCCTCCGAACTCGGGATCGACCACGGTGGCATCCACGGAGCGATCCAGCAGAAGTTGGACCAACTCCAGATATCCCCGCCCGGCGGCCTCATGCAAGGCGGTACGAGCATGCGGGCCACCCGGAGGTATCAGGCGATCTCCTCGTGCCCCATGTTGGAGCAGGAGGAAAGCGCTTTCTTGCTGCCGACGTACACAGGCAAAGAAGAGCGCTTCCTCGCAGAGCTCGGGGTCAACGCTCGCAACGAGTAGGGCTTGCAAGCGGTCCTGTGCCCCCAACCCGGCCGCATGCCGGAGATCCATCACCACCCCGCGGCGAACCAGGGCAGCGGCAGTCGCGGGTGCAGCGTTCCTGAGCGGCAAGGTCAGCACATCTGGATCGCTCAGCTCATCATGCGCCCCAGCCGCAATCAACATATCGCACAGTGGGACCGCGACGCTCTCTTCCGATGCTTGCATGCTTGTGAGCAAGAGTTCACAGGTCGTCGCCCCTCCCAGGGTCACGACGTTCGGATCAGCCCCATGCTGCAACAGCAGACGAGTGATGTCCATGATGTTCGCAGGCAGGGGACAACGGATGGGGTTGCCTGCAACGTGATGCAGTAAGGTGGCCCCCGCAAAATACCCCGAATCATACCAGGTACCGATGCGCTGGCGGTACCTGATCAGCCACGGGTGAGTGTGGAGCAGCATATCGAGATACGTCAGGTCGCCAGTATCAAGGGCGGCCACTGCTTGGCGGAAGAGCAGGTCGTGTTTGAACTTGGCCCAACTCCCATATCCCAGTTCGCGAGCAATGACGAGCTGACTGTCACTGAGGAGCAAGTTTCCGGAGGTAAGAAGTGCGTCCCCTTCTGGATGAGCACGCTGGAAGCGGAGTCTGGCTTCGGGATCACCGGCACGGGCATCCTTGAGTAGATCCTTCGCCTGTGTTTTGTACTGATCGACGTTAAGACCAGCGGGTACAGTCATGACAATCCCCTTTCTCGGCGCTAATGCGCCTGCCTGGTGTCCGCTGTTGATCAGGCAGAAAAGAGTGTCACAAATGGGAAAACTGGAACCTGGGGCTGAGCACCGCTCTTTCCGCGGACGCGGACGCGATCCCCTCACGCTTCCTGAGTATATCTCAAGCGAGAAGGAGTGGGCAAGCGAGACACATCAGGTCGAGATAGTTGACAAACCTGGAAACAATGTTCTACTCTTCGGGATGGCAGGCAAGCATAACAAGCGGGAGGCGTAGTGTCAGATGCCCGTCTCTCTAAAGGGAGAGGGCTTGCGCACGCAGGCCATCTGACCAGTTCCCCAGGTTTGGGCCTGGGAGCCGTTTCCGAGGAGCGTTCACGTTCGGACCCTGGGGTGGCCTCTCAGCTCCAGGCTCTCCAAGTCCCCCGTTAAACAGCGGTTGGGCGCCGCAGTGCGGGGAACACAGTACCGCTCGGAAACCCGAACGAGGGAACCATTACCTGCGCAAGCAGTGACCCAGTTATGGGTCCCGAAAGGGAAGCAGCATGTCACGTGTCTTGGTGGTCAGTCCACAGAGGATCCCCCTCGCACCCTGCACACCGGCGCGAGCGCGATGGCTCCTCACACAGAAGAAGGCGGCGGTGTTGCGGCGGTACCCGTTTACCCTCGTGCTCGTGCAGGAGCCATCGGGGACCAGCGTGCCGTTCGTACGCCTCAAAATCGATCCGGGCAGCACCACCACCGGACTCGCCGTCGTCAACGATCCTACCGGCGAGGTGGTCTGGGCGGGGGAACTCACCCACCGCGGCCACCAGGTGCGACAGGGCCTAGAGAAGCGTCGCGCCTGCCGGCGCTCGCGGCGGCAGCGGCATACCCGCTATCGTCCGAAGCGCTTTCTCAACCGCCGGAGACCGGAGGGGTGGCTGCCGCCGTCCCTGGAGTCGCGTCTCGCTAACGTGCTCACGTGGGTGGCGCGCCTGCAGCGCTGGTGTCCTATCTCCACTCTCAGCCTGGAGCTGGTCACATTCGATACCCAGCTGCTGCAGAACCCCGACATCAGCGGTGTAGCCTATCAGCAGGGTGAGCTGGCCGGCTATGAAGTGCGACAGTATCTCCTCGAGAAGTTCGGGCACACCTGTGTCTACTGCGGCACGACGGGAATCCCGCTGGAAATCGAGCATATCGTGCCTAGTTCACGCGGCGGGTCGGATCGCGTCTCCAATCTCACCATCGCCTGCCACGACTGCAATCAGAGCAAGGGGAATCAGACGGCAGCGGAGTTTGGACACCCCGAGGTCCAGGCGCGGGCGCAATCCCCCTTGAAGGATGCGGCAGCTGTCAACATGACGCGCTGGGCTCTGTATCACCGGCTGGAGGCGCTCGGGCTGCCGATCGAGACGGGATCGGGCGGACGGACGAAGTATAACCGCGTGCAGCGCGGGTTGCCCAAGACGCATTGGGTGGATGCGGCCTGTGTGGGAGCGAGTACGCCAGCGGTGCTGCGTACCTGTGGGATCGTTCCCCTGCTCATCTATGCCCAGGGACGCCATAGCCGGCAGATGTGTCGCACCAATGCCTTCGGTTTCCCCGATACGGCGCCCAAGCAGACCAGTGTCGTCGGAGGCTTTCGGACGGGTGACCTGGTGCGAGCGGTGGTCCCGGCGAGCAGCGTAAAAGCGGGCACCTATGTCGGGCGGATTGCCATTCGTGCCACTGGCTCGTGCAATATCCAAACCTCCACCGGAACCATTCAGGGCATTCACTACCGCTATTGTCGGCCGCTCCATCGTGGCGACGGCTACAGCTATGCGAAAGGAGAGCGGGCTTCTCTCCCGACTCCCTAAGGGGAGTGGGTGTCCAGCCCCATATTTCTATGAGCGGAGCGGAGCAGTCATCGAGAGTGGCAAGAGACCAGCAAAATAGTGGTACGACAAACTCCGCTCATACCGGAGCAGCGGATGCGCACCAGGGTGCCCGTGGTCAAGAGACGCCGCTCCCGCCACCGGGAGCAGATGCGCTGGAGCCAGGTGCCGGAGATGTCTCTGGTGGAGATCAGCCGCCGCATGTTCAAGGTGGCGAGCGGCGTGCGCGGTCCCCAGCTCAATCCGACGCGGTCCCAACATGGGAACCCTTCATCGACGCATTGCCGCTCGGAACCGCGGTGCCGCTCGGCCCGCTGCACGTCCCCGATCCGGAGTGGCTGCGTCTTGAGGTGCGGCGTCTGATCCGCGAGTTCCTCAGCGTCGTGCCCCGCAGCCATGAATCGACCACCCTCACCTTCCCCCGTCCGGACGGGACGCCCCGCACGCTCTCCCGTGCCGAGCTGAGTGCGGCGATTGACCGGATGCGTCCGCGGCAGAAGCAGATTATCCGCCTGGTGGTGGAGGAACGCCACTCACAGGACGAGGCGTGTCTGCTGCTCAATGGCATCAGTCTGCGCACACTCCAGCGCGATCAGGCCGAGGCGCTCGACTTGCTAGCCCAGCTGTGAATTGGTTACGCGAGATGCGGAAACGATGGCACCCTGCTAAATTGCTAATCGGAGGTAGCTGGGCTATACTGGAGCGGCACTCGTAAAAATCACGGATGTCGAACACAGCATTGCACCCTGTGCAGCCAAGGAGCTCCAGGCGAGGTGAAAAGTGGACGAGAATGCCGGCTGGAATGACGACTATCCGATGTGGGAGGAACCAAGCGACCGATTCGACCGAAATCAACCGCCTCCTTATCCTGAACCTCACGGCCCGGCAGGCCGCGGCACCTCGAATGACCGAGGGCGGGAATACGGTAAGCGAAGGACATGGAATTCACGGAATGAGGAGGAGCATGGGAGCTTCGAGAACTGGGAAAGCGTCTGGACTCCAGCCTGGCAACGCGATCAACTGCCTCCAGTTCCTCCAGGTAACCGGCGATCAGAATACAGACAGTCCCCTAGCTTAGGCCAACAACGCGGTCGTGCGGTTCCGGCAAGATTACCAGAAGAGCCCGCCGTAGGACCAGGAAAACGGTCTGATGACAGAGGCCGGCGCGCCGGCGCGCCGGGACAAACCAGCTATCAGTGGGCAGCCAAGCAGCGAAAACACATCTTGAGCACTCGCCGGGGCCGCATCATCACCGCCATCGTCTCTGCCTGCCTGCTGCTGGGCATATTTGGCACCGTCGGGCTGGCTTATGCCGAGTATCACCACGTCAAGTCCCAGGCCGCCGTGGGCCTGACCGATCTCAAGGCCGCCGAGGTCGACCTCAAGACGCTCGAAACCAATCCCTTCGATACCACCGCCATCATGGCGGCCCAGGGCGAGCTGACTCAAGCCAACCTTGCCTTCATCCAGATGAACGACAGCATTCAGCACATTCCTGGCGTGCTTGGCCTGGTGCCCATCGTGGGATCGGAGGTAGATGCCGTCCTGCAGATCGGGCCTATCGCGGTGGAGGCCACCCAGGCAGGAGTGCTGGGCTGTCAGATCCTCGGCATCCTAGCTCCCAAGCTCAAGAATCCCCTCTCCACCAGTATTGCCGGCCTCACCACCGCCGATATCGCAACCATCGACGGCAAGTTTACCACGCTTTACTCGCTGGCAAGCACCATCCTGGCGCAGGTGCGGGCGCTCCCGCCTTCGGCCACCAGCCTGGACCCGCGGCTGGGCCCACTGCTTTCCTCAGTTAGCACAAACATGCCGCAGTTTGAGCAAGGGCTACAGGATGCCAAGAACGTGGTGGCGATGCTACCCCAGCTCTTAGGCGTAGGCAAGCCGGCCAACTATCTGTTGGAGGTCATGGACTCCACCGAGCTTCGCCCGGGGGGCGGGTTCATCGGCAACTTCGGCGACGTCACCCTGAGCGGCGGCCGTATGCAAGGCAAGCCCCAGATCAAAGACGTCGACCTGCTCGACCAGCACTACAAGGGTATTACTCTCCCAAGCCAATTCAGCTGGTTTACTTCTGGTGGCCGGGTCCTGGGTTTTCGCGACTCCAACCTGGACGCCGATTTCCCTTCGGATGCCAAGCGGGCCTTACAGATCTATAATTACGAAAATGGCTCGTCTGTCCTCGACAACAATAGCGCCGGACCTATCACGTCATTCCAGGGAGTTATCGCCGTTACTCCCTGGCTGATCGAGCAAGCGATGGCCATCACCGGCAATATTACACTGCCCCAGTACGGTGGCTTAGTAGTGACTCCACAGAATTTGATTGATACTATTCACATCTACCAACTCACCCCAGGGCTGGGAGGATCCGACACCCAGATCGATCCCAGTTGCCAGAGCTCGCAGCGCAAAGTATTTACCTGCTATCTCTTCAAGGCGTTCCTTTCAAAACTGGGGCAGGCAAGCTCCACCAATTTCGGGAAGCTGGGGAAGCTGGTAGAAAACGCGATTCACGGCAAGGATATTCAAATCTATCTTGCCAATCCGGGGGCCGAAGCCCTCCTGCAGCATCACGACCTGGCATCGGCGATCACCGCACCCACAAGCGGAGACGGTCTGATGGTGGTGGATGCCAATGTGGGCGGTATCAAAGCCAATAACCAGATACAGTACACCTGGAACGACCGGATAAGCCTCGATGCGTCGGGTGACGCCACTCACCACCTCGTGCTGACGTATGACTGGCCAAGTACTCCATATAATAGCTACTATTCGTTCCCATGCATGACCTGCTCACTGGCTTATCAGGACTTCCTCCGCATCTATATCCCCAAAGATGCTACCCATATCTTGCCGCCGGATACGTCCGAGTTAGATCCCTTTCACGCGCCAACCGTGACGACCGGATTTAACATGACGGTTGTCGAGGGACTGCTCTACCAGCCGATTGGGACAAAGTCTACCGTTTCGCTCAGCTGGACCGTGCCCCACGCCGCGCTGCGGACGGGCGGCGGCTGGCTCTACCAGTACGCGGTAGAGAAACAGGCCGGTATCAATACACGCCCGGTGGATGTGTCATTGACGCTACCCGCTTGTGCACGCATCGCTGGCCCTCTGCAAGGCTTTACTACTCCGACCGCTCAGAGTGCCGTCTATAATCAACCCGCATTGACGAGTGATGTGACGCTAAGCCTCGGGTACACCTGCTGAGGGTACACCTGCTGAGGGTACACCTGCTGAGGAGCGCAACCAGCCAGCTGGCCATTCGGCGCTCTGGTCGAGAACCTGTGCGATACGATGCCGACGCTAGACCCCGATATCTTCGTTCCAGAGCTCTGGGTGCGCGGCGATGAACTCCCGCATCAGCTGAATACACTCCTGATTCTGCTGGATCTCGAGCGTGACGCCGCGAGACCGCAGGTAGGCTTCGGGGCCCTGGAAGGTCTCATTCTCCCCTATGACGATCCGGGGAATCTTGTAGAGCAGGACGGTGCCACTGCACATATCACACGGTGAAAGGGTTGAGTAGAGGGTTGCGCGACCATACTCACTCGCCTTGAGCCGGCCGGCATTTTCCAGGCAATCCATCTCGGCATGGAGTATGGGGCTTCCTTGCTGTACTCGCCGATTGTGCCCGCGTCCCACGATCTTTCCGTCGATGACGAGCGCCGAGCCGATGGGGATGCCTCCCTCGTCTCTGCCTATTGTGGCCTCTTCCAGCGCCGCGGCCATGAATTCGTCCACTGTGCCTCCTCTCATTCGCTCTCTGATGTCACTGATTGAGCGTCTCCACATCTAGCCAGCCTGGGGTGACTGACCCCCTCCAGCATAGTATTCTCGACAGCACCATTATCCAGTCCTTGGTCGTCCGATAAGCAGAGTCTATGGCTGTTACTCAACCGTCGCAGGCATGACTTGACGCCCTACTCTAGCTGATTCGAAGAGCGCCTCAATGACCGCGACATCTAAAACCGCCTGGAGCGGAGTGCTGCGGACGCTTCTGCCGGTACGTATTGCGTCGGCAAAATCCGCCAGCTCCAAGGGTACGGTCTCGTCCGAGAACGGCTGAGACCGTACCGAGCCATTGCTCATAACCTCAAGAGTATCCGCATGAAGGCGCAGCGCTCCGCGGTCTCCTATCACGTAGAGGGAGCTGTCCCACTCGGTCCCTTGCACAAACGTCATGCTGAAGGTGCCTACGGCGCCGCTGACGAAGCGGAGGGTGGCTGCCAGAGTGTCAGCAGGAGGCAGATCAGGGCGTATCTGGGTCATAAATGCGGAAACCGACTCGATCTCGCCCATGATGGTACGGATCGCCGCGATGTTATGAACACCGCCGTCCAGAATAAACCCACCAGGAAAGCTGTTATCTCTTCGCCACGGCGTGTGATAGTACATATTCTCCTGATCCATGGCGACAGAGCTCGACCAAGAGAGCTGGGCCGGCCTACCGATGTCGCCGTCTTGGATGGCTTGGTTCGCGGCCCTATAGACCTCGGCGTAGCGAAAATTTTCCGCCACCATCCAGACCAGACCCGAGGAGCGTTGACGCTCCTCGGCAAGCATGAGAAGCCGCCTACCGGTTTCAACGTTGGGTGCGGCGGGTTTCTCGCTTACCACATGCTTGCCGGCACGTAGCGCAGCTTCGATCATGTGCGGTTGCAAGGATATCGGCAGAACGATATCGACGGCTTCGATATCGGGACGGGCGAGCAGCGCCGTCGCATCGGTATAAATATCAACTGGACTCGGAAACGTCGCCGAAAGTTGCGCCGCATTCTCGTAACTCCGGCTGAAGACCGCAACGACTTCAAACTTGTCCGCCAGTCCCTGGAGCGCCGGAGCATGTGCCACACGGGCAAAGATTCCGCTTCCTAAGACCCCGATTCGAATAGGCGCCATGCGGGTTCTCCTCCCGTACCATCTCTTCCGCTACTCAGCTGCGGTGTAGCATGCTACTCATCGTGAGTATGGTACAGCATCGCCGCCGACAAGACAATTGGCGTTGATGGACGGGGGATGGGTGGGTGGAGAGAGGTTATTCTGCGAGTGGCTCAGCAGAAGGCATTTCTACAAATAGTGTAATTCACTTCGCAGCAGTGCTCTGCCTTTACCGCTACATTATACCTCTAGTATAGCACTCCTGTCAATGATTTACATCGTCCCTTTGACGGTTTTCTTGCCCGATACCTCGACTCTATACTGCGGACATGATCACAGGCAAACGGAAAACGACGTTCGAAACGACCTTCTCCGCGCTGCGCCATCGCAATTTCCGACTCTACTGGGCCGGTCAGATGGTCTCGCTCATTGGGACCTGGATGCAAAGCATCGGGCAAATCTGGGTGGTGCTGGAGCTAACCCACAGCGCGTTGCAGATAGGCATATTGGGTGCACTGCAGGCGCTGCCGCTTCTATTCTTTTCCCTCTTTGGAGGCGTCTTGGCCGACCGCTGGCCCAAACGCAGGCTTTTACTCTGGACTCAGGCAGCCTCAATGGTCCAGGCACTGCTACTTTTTGGTTTGGTCGCCAGCGGGACACTGGCACTCTGGGAGCTCTACCTCCTGGCACTGGCTCTTGGACTCACCAATTGTCTGTACAGGCCAACCAGCCAGGCTTTTCTCGTCGAGCTGGTTGGACGCGATGACATACTGAACGCGGTGTCGTTGAACTCGTCCATAGCCACGGTGGCTCGCATCATCGGTCCGGCTCTAGGCGGCGTCCTGATCGCCGCTGGTGGGGTGGCTGCGCTCTTCCTGCTCAACGCCGCGAGCTTTCTTGCGGTGCTGGCCGGGCTCGCTCTCATCAACGATCGCGAATTGTATGCCCAGGCGGCGATCTCCGCAACCGGCGAGGGTAAGGGGCAGACCACGTGGCAGAGCGTTCAGGAAGGACTCCGATATGTCTGGCGTACTCCGGCGGTGCTGCTAGTCATCGTCGTGGTAGGCCTGGTACTGCTCTTCGGCTCCAATTTCAACGTCACCTTGCCCGTCTTTGCCACCAGTGTGCTACACACCGGTGCACAGGGCTTCGGTCTTCTCTCCTCCGCTTTCGGCGCTGGATCATTGGTCGCCGCGGTCGGGTTGGCCTGGCGCAATCCCACCGCCACCGTCACTCGGGTCCTGTTCGGCTCACTCGTGTTCAGCGCTCTGGTGCTCGTCTTCGCAGTGGCGCACAACTATCCCGCCGCTCTCGCCGGTATCGCCGGAGTCGGCTGTGCGGAGACGATCTTCACGTCGCTCGCGGTCACCATGGCCCAGACGCTCACGCCCGATCACCTGCGCGGGCGCGTGATGAGTGTCTACATTCTGTTCTTCGACGGCAGCCTGCCTCTGGGATACGTTCTGACTGGCTGGCTCACCGGCCTCTTGGGTGTGACTGAGACGCTCATGCTTTCCGCCTTGTTCTGCCTGGTGATCACGGGAGCCGGGTGGATCTGGTGGCGGCAGTCGGAGAGGATTTCTCAACTATACGGCTATAACCGTTGACGGCTCCCTTGGGCAGATGTATACTCGCCGGGCTTGTACTTCGTAGTGAGGAGGCATGGCAGTGGCGGATCAGCGAAGAACCCGACGAGACCGCAAGTCGAGGCGGATGGCTCGCCTGGTGACGTGGTCTCTGGCGATGGCGGCGTTCATGATGCTGGCAGCCTGCCGTTCGGCGCCTCCACCCCCATCGCCCAGCGGTGGTGTCTACACCAGCTCGACCTGTCACTTTCGGCTAACCTACCCTAACGGCTGGCAGGTAAACACGCCGGCGGGTAGCACTTCCTCGGCCACTGTGCCGCTAGAGATCGTGATTACTCGCATCGACGCGCAAGCCGCCGGTGGGGCGCAAGTCTCGACGTTTACGGTAGTCGTCTTTAATGCCAAGGACCCGAACGCTCAGCAACAAGAGATCGATCCGCTGCTCAAAAGGGAGCATGCGTCCAATTCAGCCCTACAGCTAAAGCCGGTACTCATTGCGGGGCGGACGGGATATGAGGACATACCGCAAACCGGAACCATTCCTGGCACACAGGTGAGCGTTACCCACACCGATTACTATCTGCTGACGTCCAACTTCGAGTACCAGATCTCAACGGACGCGGTGAGCGGGGATAATGCCGCGTCGTCTTTAGACGCGATGCTCAAAAGCTTTACCCTGTTGTCGTGACCGGCCTGTTCGGCTCTATCTACGCCTATAGGTCTAGGCCTGCAGGCGTTTTCGCGCAGGCGGCATGGCACCATACTCACGAAGACGCTCGACCAACCAGTTCTCATCCTGGACAGATATGCCCAGCTTTTCCGCCCGCTGCAGCTTGCTGCCAGGAGCGTCTCCTACGATGAGATGGTTGAGTGACTTGGTGACACTCGTCGCGATCTTGCCTCCCAGTGTGGCAATGGCTTGCTCAGCCTGACCGCGCGTCAGCTCGGTCAGCGATCCGGTAAGCAAGAAGGTCTGTCCAGCGAAGGGGAGGCTTGCCGTCAGCTGGCTATCATCGTCGCTTCCTCCCGGAAGTGACATCTGCAGTCCGCTGGCGGCAAGCCGGGCTACCAGGTCCTGGTTGGCCGATTGCTCACTCCATTGTCGCAGACTGTCGGCAATGGTCGGCCCAATACCGGGTAATGCGTTAATTTGCTCCGGAGTGGCTGCCAGAATAGCATCCATGGAGCGCAGCCCCTCGGCAATAATCTGCGCTGCCTTCTCGCCGACATAACGGATGCCGAGTCCAAACAAGACCGCGGGAAAAGGCCGAGATCTACTGGCGGCTATGGCTAGGGTGAGATTGGTAGCGCTCTTCTTCTGGAATCCTGGAAGCTTCAGCAACTGCTCGGTGCGGAGCTGGTAGAGATCGGCGACGTCATGCACCAGCTCGGCATCGATCAGTCTGGCTACCAGTTCACTGCCCAGACCGCGTATGTCAAGAGCTCCTCGACTTACGAAATGACGCATGCGCTCGAGCTGCTGGGCCGGGCACTGCGAGTTGGTGCAGTAGGCTACCACTTCGCCCGGCTCACGCAACACAGGAGAATGGCAGACGGGGCATTCAGTAGGCGGATTCCAGGGCTGCTCATCGCCCTGGCGCAGCTCGGGTAACGCCTTGACGATGCCGGGAATGACGTCGCCGTGCCGTTGGATGACGACGGTATCGCCGATCCGCAAGTCTTTACGGGCTACCTCGTCGAAGTTGAAGAGGGTCGCGTTGGAGACGGTGATACCGCCTAGCTGCACTGGCTTCAACCTGGCATTGGGGATGAGAGCGCCGGTGCGTCCAACCGTGACGACGATATCTTGGAGAACCGTATTGGCTTCTACCGGCGCAAATTTGTACGCGATCGCCCATCGTGGGTCTCGAGCCACCACGCCAAGCTCTTGTTGTTGCCAGCGGACGTTGATCTTGATAACCGCGCCGTCTATATCGTAGCCCACACTAAAGCGTAGGCGTTCGCGCTCGTCACAGTAGGCCTGCGCTTCTTCTAAGGTGGCCACTGGCTGGATCAGCGGGCTCACCGGAAAGCCCCAGGCTGCCAGCTGCTGAAGTACCTCAAGCTGGCTCTCCGGCTCGGACATGCCTTCTAGCAATCCAATCTGGTAAGCAAGAAATGAGAGCGGGCGAGACGTCGTGATCCGCGGATCCTTCTGGCGGAGCGATCCAGCAGCGGCGTTACGCGCGTTGGCAAACAGACGGGGCACGGTGCCGTTGGCCGTGGCTTCTTCGGCAAGACGAGCGTTGAGGGCGGCAAAATTGTCCCGGAGCATATAAATCTCGCCGCGCACCTCTACCCGGTCCGGGTACTGCGGATAGCGGTCGCTGGTATGAAGACGCCGAGGGATGTCGGCAATGGTACGCACATTGGGCGTGACATCCTCTCCGACCATGCCGTCGCCTCTGGTTATGCCAAACGCCAAGTCGCCATGCTCGTAGATCAGGTTCATGCTGAGGCCGTCTATCTTGGGCTCGCAGACGTAGTCGAAAGTAGCCTGCGGTAAGAGCCGCTGGGCACGTTGCTGCCAGGCTTTGAGTTCTTCTGGAGTGCGCACATTTGCCAGGCTCAGCATCGGCGTCAAGTGGCGAAATTTGGCGAAAACCGATGAAGCCTCGCCGCTCACTCGCTGAGTAGGCGAATCCGGGGTAACCAGCTCGGGATGAGCCGCCTCCAGCTGGCGGAGCTCACGCATCAGATCGTCATACTGCGCATCGGAGAGCAGGGGATTGTCTTCAACATAATAGGCATGATCGGCGGCTCGGAGCTGCTCGCGCAGCTCGTCGGCCTGCAACGCGAGTTCGGTGACCGCGGTCTCGGTACTGGATGAGTTGGTTGTACTGGACATGGTGTCGCCTCTCCTTCTCCAGCCATCGGGTTGGCCCGCGTATCTCGAGCACGTCTGTCGGCAGGTGACTCGCGGTATTATCCCTTACCCTTAGATACTCTCCACCATTTTCTCTACCACTATTCTCGCGGTCGTGCGCAAAGACGGAGAATATCTCTCGCCTTACCGCCGAACCAGCAAGGCGGCGGGATGCACCCGTACGTCGAAGTCGGACGCAGTGATTACTTCACCGTCGAGATGCGCATAAATCGGCATGGAGGACCGCAAGTGAATGCTCCGGGCTCGATGAAAGGTTACCTCGGGCTGACCCCGATGTCGACCTTTCTCGATCATAGGAAGAAGTCGGAGCGCCCGAGCTCGACCGGGTTTCCAAATCGTGCATATATCCAGATAGCCGTCGTATGGATCGGCATCGGGATTGATATGAAATCCGCCGCCGTAGGTAGGTCCAATGCTGACCGCAGCCAAAGCAAAAAGCCGGCTCGCTTGCGGCTCTCCATCGAAGGAAACGGTCAGGTTGGGGCAACGGCTATAGTGGAAGAGTATTTCGCGCAAGCTGGCGCACCAGTACAGCAGCTGGCCGCGCATCAGCGGCCAGTTTTTGAGCTCTTCGGCGGCGGCGGCGATGTTGGCGTCGATACCTACTCCCAAGGAATTTAAGAAATAGCGCCCATTGACCTGCCCAACATCGATAGCGCCCACTTCACCGCGAAGGGCAGTCTCTAGAGCTACACTCGGATCATGGGAGAGCTTGAGCGTTTCGTAGGCGTAGTCGTTACCGTTGCCGCAAGGAACTATTCCAATCGCCACTCGGCGACCAGAGGCCAGTATGCCGTTGCCGATCTCAGCTACCGTGCCGTCGCCGCCGACAGCGACCACGTCTCGGCCGGCCATGGCGGCCTCGAAGGCCAGCCTCTCGGCGGCTTGCGGTTTCTCAGTCAGCACCAGCTCGCCGCGCCCTCCGAGAAGCGCCCGCTCAATCATTGGGCGGATACGCAGTGCCCGTCCCCGCCCGCCAGCAGGGTTGAGAATCACCAATGGAGACGCGGACGGTGCTCGGTAGGTCTCGCTCGAAGCTGGCGCATCCGCCGGACGGTTTGGCTCGCTCATCATGAAGGGTTCCTTTCTGCCGCCCCAGTTTTGTCGCACTATAGTGCAGGCTCGATTTACCGTCAAGCTCGGTGAGAGGGCCCTGCCGCCAGTCTAACGACGCCATTGTGGTCGGTTCTGCTGCTGTGATATACTAAGGGGAAGTGTGCGACAGAGATCGGCGCGTTTATCCGACCGCACACTACAAATTTAGTACACACGCTTCCCGATCATCGCGAGTCCTGAGAATCGCTATGGTGACGATCACCTCATAAGCCATACCACGAGTCCTCTTAGCGATGGCGTGACGGAAGCGGAGGTTTGTTTCTTCCAGGCCGATGGAGGAACAAGAAATAAGGGGAGAATTAGATACTGTGGCAAACGTCGCAACCATGAAGCAACTGCTCGAAGCCGGCGTCCATTTTGGACACCAGACCCGCCGCTGGAATCCGAAGATGCGCACTTTCATCTTCACTGCGCGCAATGGAATCCATATCCTTGATCTGCAGCAGACGGTCACGCGTCTCAACGAGGCCCATAAATTCATAGTCAATACCGTCGCCAACGGAGACAGCATCCTCTTCGTCGGGACTAAGAAGCAGGCTCAGGAAGCTATCACAGAAGCGGCTGAGTCAAGCGGGCAGTTCTATGTCAACCAACGCTGGCTCGGCGGGATGTTGACCAATTTTGAGACCATTCAGAAGCGCATCAGATACTTGCGTGACCTGGAGAATCGCAAAGAGCGCGGCGACTTCGACCGATTGACCAAAAAAGAGGCGCAACATTTCCAGGATGAGATGGATCGCTTAGAGAAGCTGCTTGGCGGTATCAAGGATATGCGAAGGCTTCCGGGAGCTATTTTTGTTGTGGATACCAAGAAGGAGCATACCGCGGTACTCGAGGCCCGGCGCCTGGAGATACCGGTGATCGCGTTGGCCGACACCAACACTGATCCGGACGAGATGGATTATCCCATACCTGCCAACGACGACGCCATCCGGTCCGTTCGGCTCCTCTGCAGCAAGATCGCCGAAGCGGCTATCGAGGGCCGTCGCCTGCGTGAGGCGCAGACCAAAGATCGAGACGAGCGGCAAGCCGAGGGCGAAGCGGAACCAGCGATTACCGAAGCGCCCGTGAGCCTTGAGGAGTTTGGGGGAGAGCCCGCATCTGAGCCTTCGGCTGAGCCCGAAACTCCTGCGGCTGGCCCCGAGGCGGCAGCCGAGGGCAGCACCGCTACTGCCACGAGCACCGTGTAATAAGGACCTGGCAGACCGATAGACAGTTTGTCATGCTGGTTACGATACTGGACGCGCGGCGTGTGCCGCGCGTTTGGCTGCCTGGGCCGACTGGTGTGTGACTTTTCGGCACTTTGGTGCGTGTCGGTGTACCTAGTGACGTGGTACTATTGGTCGAGCCCTACAGTCATCATTGTAAGACCTGACTAGAGGAGTGACATCATCCGATGGAAGCAACTGCGAAAGACGTTGCCAAGCTACGTGAATTGACCGGCGCCGGTCCCCTGGACTGTAAGAAAGCACTGACCGAGGCCAAGTCATTTGATGACGCTGTGAAGCTGCTGGAAGAAAAAGGCGCCAAGCGAGCTGAGAAGGTCAAGGGACAGGATCGCGAGACTCGTGAAGGTCTCGTTACATCATATATTCATCATAGCGGCACCGTGGGCGTGCTCCTTGAGCTGAACTGCAGCACCGATTTCGTAGCGCGCAGCGACGACTTCAAGACATTGGCGCGCGAGCTCAGCCTGCAGATCGCCGGCACGTCACCCATCTATATCAGTTGGAGCGAGGTGCCCGAAGAGGTGCAGGAATCCCTGCGCAAGGAAACGATGAATGATCCGGACGTCAAGAAGCGTCCAGCCGACAAGCGTGAACAGATTGTCGCCGGCAAAGTCAAGAAGCAGCTTGCCTCGCAAGTGCTGCTGGAGCAGCCGTGGGTAAAGGACGAAAAAATTACCGTCGGCAAGCTAGTAGACGATGTGATTCGCAAGACGGGTGAGAATATTGTGGTGCGGCGCTTCACGCGGTACGCGCTGGGAGAGTAAACTGTAATAATGACCCGGCACGGGGCTGGTCGTTAGAGGGAACACAGTAGTATGGATCCGGAGCTGAGATATCAGCGGGTGCTCTTAAAACTCAGCGGTGAAGCGCTCATGGGTGAGCAGGGCTATGGTATTGACCCCATGGTGTTGCAATATATCGCTGATGAAATAGTACAGGTGCATGCGCTTGGCGCAGAGATTGCTGTTGTCATTGGCGGCGGCAATATTCTGCGCGGTAAGACCGCTGCTTCAGCTGGTATGGACAGGGCTCAGGCGGATTACATGGGCATGCTTGCCACCGTCATTAATGCGCTAGCTTTGCAGGATGCGCTGGAGCACGCCGGATTGACTACACGCCTGCAAACGGGCATTGAGATGCCGGCGGTCGCTGAGCCGTTTATCCGGCGCCGAGCTCTACGGCACCTGGAGGTGGGCAGGGTAGTCATACTGGCCGCAGGGACCGGCAATCCGTACTTTACTACCGACACTGCCGCCGCTCTGCGCGCTGTCGAGCTTCACTGCCAGGTCTTGCTCAAGGCAACGAGGGTTGACGGGGTCTATGACGATGATCCCAGGGCCAATTCGATGGCTCGCCGTTTCCGCGAGCTGGATTATATGCGAGCCCTGACGATGGAACTGGCGGTAATGGACAGCACGTCATTATCACTGTGTAAAGACAACCATTTGCCGATCTTTGTCTTCGACCTCAATGCCCGCGGGAATGTGGCCGCCATTGTGCAAGGCCACCATCGCGGCACATTGATACACTCTATGCCGGAAGGTAGCCACGCCGTCTGGTCCAGTTAGCTTTGAAGCCTCCAGCGGCGAGAGTGCCCTGGCGATGCGACTGTTGCAGTTTTGCGGCTGGAAAGGAGTTGTACAAATGGCGGGAGATGTCTTCACCGATGTCGAGCATCGGATGACGGGCGCGGTGGAAGCGCTACAGCGCGATCTTCAGACGGTGCGTACCGGGCGCGCGAGTCCAACTCTGGTCGAACGGCTTCAAGTCGAGTACTATGGAGACATGCAGCTGCTCCAGAACATTGCGTCAATCCATGCTTCCGATGCTCGAACTCTGACGATTCAGCCCTGGGACCGCAAAGCGCTGCCGGAAATCGAGCGAGCCATACAGAAGAGTGACCTGGGACTCAATCCTACAAGCGACGGCATTTTGATTAGAATCATCATTCCGGCACTCACCGAAGATCGCCGCAAAGAGCTAGTCAAAGTTGTGCATAAGAAAGTCGATGAGGCAAAGGTGGCGGTACGCAACTGCCGCCGCGACGGCCACAACACGCTACGCGAACAGGAGAAGAAAAAGGAGATTTCCGCGGATGAGCTCAAGCGTGATGTGGAGCGGCTGGATAAACTGACCGAAAAGTATATCGCCGACCTGGATAGAGTCGGCTCCAACAAAGAGCAAGAAATTTCAGCGGTATAGGTAAAGGCACGCAATTGCTATCATACACAGCCGGGTACGAAGTTTGATGCAGACAGGGGCAAA
Source organism: uncultured Chloroflexia bacterium (assembly GCA_963810535.1). Taxonomy (GTDB): domain Bacteria; phylum Chloroflexota; class Ktedonobacteria; order Ktedonobacterales; family JADMIN01; genus JAJPKE01. Next base: position 51,481 of record CAWENW010000014.1, on the reverse strand, counting down.
TGGCATATGGCAAAGGGACGAATCAAGCGCCTGCTGAACACCATCGGTATGGCAATTGACGGCGGAGCGCGCGCTCAAGAGGCCGAGCGTCGGGCGGAGCTGGCTCGCCTACACTTTGAAGACGGACGAGCAATCCCGAGACATATCGCCATTATCATGGATGGAAACGGACGGTGGGCCGCGCAACGCCGGATACCTCGCTCGCTCGGTCACCGAGCAGGAGTAGAAGCACTCCGCAGAACCGTTGAGCTGTGCGACGACTACCATGTACCCATGCTGACGGTCTATGCTTTCTCCACCGAGAACTGGGGCAGGCCACCCGAGGAAGTGGACGCTTTGATGGGTCTTTTATGGGAGACCATACGGAGCGATCTAGAGCGACTCCACGAGAACGGCGTACGGCTTCGTCATATTGGGCGTTTTGAAGGGCTGTCACCCGAGATACAACGAGCCATCCGTCACATGGAAGAGTTGACCAAAGACAATACCGCCTTGACACTTAACGTCTGTTTCAACTATGGTGGACGCGCCGAAATCGTGGATGCGGTGCGCGCTATTGTCGCCGCCGGCATTCCCGCTGAGCAAATCAGCGAAGAGCTCATCGAGCGGTATCTGTATACCAGCGGATTGCCGGATCCCGATCTGGTAATTCGTACCGCCGGGGAAATGCGGCTTAGCAATTACCTCATCTGGCAGGTGGCTTACGCCGAATACTATTCGACGCCGACGCTCTGGCCGGATTTCGGGCACGATGACTTCGTCGCCGCGCTGGAGGCGTACGCACACCGTAAGCGACGTTTCGGCAAAACTGACGCCCAGATTTCGGCGGAACGTGAGGGGGCAGATGCGAAGCCGGTAGTGAAGAGCGCTCGCTGACAGCCACTTGATACTCGGTGCCACCAGGAGACGGCAGGGCACCGGAGAGCGGAGCACCGCTATGGCAGAAAAAATTTCGGGGGTATCAGTACCAGAGTCTGAGTCACGTACATCGAGACGCGAGCGCCGCCGAGCGTCCGGATCGCGGGCTGCCTGGCTTGCTGCTCTGCGGCAGAGATCGGTCTCGGCGCTTGTCCTGATCCCAATCGTGGTTGCTCTCGTTTTCTGCGGCGGCTGGTTTGCTTTCGCCGGCGGCTCGCTGGCACTGCTGATCGGCATGTCTGAGCTCAATTTTATGTTTGTGCATAAGGGCTGGCATCCCCCGTTGCTGCTCAGCGCAGCCCTCGGCATAGAGCTTCTGCTGGCGTCTATGCTGTTTATCGAGAACCACAACACCGATCAGTTCATCGTCTTGGTTGGCGGAGGCGTGAGCGCCTTACTGGTCATCACGTTTGCCTGGCTCATACTGACTCGTGGAGCCATTGAGGGCACCTTGATTGACTGGGCACTGGCCATGGCCAGCGCCTTCTATCTCGGCTGGCCGGTTGCTCTCTTTCTCCTGCTGCGCGGTAACACATTCGGAGCCGGCGCCAGCGGCTTTTGGTGGCTGCTAGCGCTTTTCTTTATGACTTGGGCCAACGATACCTTCGCGCTGCTGACCGGACACTACTTCGGCCGGACCAAGCTCGCCCCCCATATCAGTCCCGCTAAAACCTGGGAAGGCTTCGGCGGCGGCCTAGTCTTTTGCGTTATCGCTTCCTACGTCTTCACCATGCTGTTACCCACTGCATTCCATCACGCTCTACCAGTCGATTGGCTGAATGCTGCGATTCTGGGTGTTCTGGTCGCGGTCGCCGCCACAGTGGGTGATCTAGCCGAGTCGCTGCTGAAACGGGGTACTGAAGTCAAGGATAGCGGAAGCATCGTCCCCGGTCACGGTGGCCTACTCGATCGCATGGATAGCTTGCTCTTCGTTGTGATGGTCGTCTTCTTTTATGCGGTCTCCCTGCATGGCATTCCTCTCTGAGCTGCCCGGCAAAGCGCAATATGGAGGGGGAAGGTCCATATATATGGCGGTAGACCTGCCGCCGAAGGGCGAGCGACCAGAGGTGACGCTAGCGCAAGCCAGCGGCGGGCGCGGACGCCAGACTCCGTGCCGCGCGCGTGGCCGAGGCATCGGCCGCACCTTGTATGTCCAGCAATACTTTAATGGAACGATGCGTCGACTTGTCTCGGGCGACTTCGATCGCACGCCGGACCTCGCGCAACGGGAATCGGTGGGTTATGAGTCGTTCGGGCGCAAGACGCCGCTCCCGGATGAGCCCAGCGGCAACCGCGTAGGTGAAGACTCGGTCACGGCTGCCGCCGGCCCACCCTGAAATGCCGGCGCCGTCAGGCCAGTCTTCGGTCCCGTGCCCCGAAGCTCCAAGCACCGAGATCTGCTCGTGCCAAAGCGGCGTCAGGTCCAATGAGGTGGGTGCCAGCTCCATACCAGCCTCCACCACCACGCCTCCTCCCCGCGTCCAGTGAATCGCATCCTGTATGGTTTGTGTCGAGCCGATGGTGTCGTAGACTATATCAAAGCCGCCGATCAGCATGTCGGGGCCGAAGCGCCGCTTGTAATGGCGGCCACCAGTATGCTTGGCCACCGCCGGCGTGCCTTCTTCATGGTAGAGTATGCGAGTAGCTCCCATCCTCGTTGCCATCTCCACCTGCACGGGATACCTTCCCAGCGCCGCTACACTTGCCTCCGGAGCCAGGGTACAGAGAGCCTGGACTGTCAGCAGACCAATGGTGCCGCTACCCAGCACCAACACTCTATCCCCCGGCCGCGGTAGGTGGCGCAACGCGATATGCACGGCGATGGCGCTCGGCTCCAATAGCGCTGCCTGCTCGTTTGTCAGGCTCTCTGGAACCAAGAAGAGCTGGCGCTCGTGCATTATCATCTCGTCGCTCCACCCCCCGCCGATGGAAGCCGGACCAGGCACATACCGATTCTCGCACAAGGAGTAGTTGCCGGTCATACAGTGGCGGCAGGGCGGATTGATATCGCGGGTAGCGCAGCAGTGGTCAAACTGGTAGGCTACTCGATCACCAACGCGCAGGAATTCAGCATCAGGTCCTACTTCGCTGACCTCGCCCACAACCTCGTGGCCCAGATACAGTCTCGGACCCACCGGTAACGCCGCCAGCGAGACCCGTGGGTCAAGTCTCAGGTGGGTGAGTGCGATATCGGCGCCGGAAATGCCGCTCACGATGTTTCGGACACGTACCCAGCGGCGCCCGGGAAGGGTAGGCTTACCCAGCTGGCGCAGGCGGAGTGGCGCCAGCGGGCCGTAGTAGGCGCGACGAGAGAAGACTCCGAGGCCACGTGTACTTAGCGTACGTACCTTGTTGGTATTAAGATAAGCTCCCCACATATTTGCGCCCTTCCTCTGCCCAAAGTGTAGCACCACTCCGGTAGGCGATTATGTTGTATGACCTGCGACATCGGCAACTGGCCTGAATAGCTTAGCCCATTTTGGTATGAGCCGCTGTGAATTTTGGCACTTCGTTGCGCCATTTCCAAATGTGTATGGTGAACATATTTACGAAAAGACGACTGGATCGCTAGCCTACTTTGACTAGAGCATTAGTGATTTTGTACTAAATTGTGTAATTGTTCTGTCGTCTTGGGGCAAACCAACCGGACCTCCCGCCGCAAGGTTGAGTATATAGCCCTAGGTTCCCCCTTTACATTCCGCTTGCCATTGCATATTCTGCCTATCACCTTCGACTATCTCCTGGCTGCGAATACCAATGTCGCTATTGCGCTGGCTAGGTACTTGGGCCAAACGGACCCGCGACCAAAATCATGAACTCCGGCGCGCTCGCCGGGTGTTCAATTGACAGGGAGGTAAGCTCCAAATGGCGCAAACAGCCCCGGCGACAGGGCGTGTAGACAGCACGCCAGCGCTTGATGCGACCCCGGCTGCGAATGCTTCTGTGAATCCGCTGACAACGCAACTAGCTTCCGCTGATCTGGAGAAAGATAAGGATAAGGTGCTTCCCCTGCCGGGTTGGCTGGTGAAAGTGTACTATATCTTTCCCGTAATCCTCTATATCCCGGACGCGATCTTCAACTTCTTCGTGTATTCGGACGGCGCTACCGCTCGTAGCGCAAATCCGCTCATCGAGGCAGGGTTCACCGCTCTCTGGGCATTCTTGGCGCTGGGAGTGGTAGGCATGGCTTATCTGCTCTCGGTTCTGGCTCCGTGGCACTGGAGTCAGGGGCATAAGGTACAGGCTTTCTTCTGTGCCATAGGCGTGCTGGTTGCTACCGGCATCACTACCTGGTGCAGCCTTGCCTTTCGTAGTCAGAGCTTTAAGGCATTTCCGACCGACGACTGGGTGTATTCCGTCTGGCCGCAGCTGCGCGCTAGCTCCTTCAGTCTTACCATGCTCCTTGTCGCTATAGCCCCGCCATTTTGGGGATTGTTCTGGGCGGTAGTGCAGCCGACCACCAACCGCAGGAGCCTGCGCCAGATTCAGGAATCACACGAAGAGCGCCTGATGCGCACCCAGCAAGAGGCCGAATTGAAGCAATTACGCGCCGACGCCAATGCCAAGGTGCGTGAAGCCCAGCTACGCGGCATGGCGTCTACCGCCGCCGCAGCCCGCAAGCAGGCCGCGCAGCTTATCTCGCAACGCAAGAGCGGCACCGAGAACGCCGACCTACCCTCGTCTTCGCCCAGCGAAGAGCCGCACTCCGCTCCGGCAGAAGCTCAAAGCCCGGAACTGCCTTCTCTCGCCGCTGTTTCGGCGGCGTCGCATGGTAACGCCGGCGGAGTGGGCGACGAGTCTACTCTTTCCGGCAGCAATGTCTTAACCCTGCCGCCTTTGACGGGCCTTTCGCACGGCAACGACCGGAGTATCATGAATCACGCCGGAGCGAGCCCCGCCGCCGTCCACTCCGCGCCAACTCTCCTTGGTAACCGCATGCAGCCGGCGCTGCTTACCGAGACCGACGTTGAAGGCTCCCTGGGCATTCCAGCCAGCGATACCGCAACATTTGCGCCGCGCCGGCCGCCGATGCTCGGTGGCAACCTTACTCCAGCCATCAATCCGCTGGAGGCTGTTGAGATGGACGCAATGACTGGAACGACCGGACCGCGACCGGCGCTACGGCGCTCGGCGCAACCCAGCACACTGGTCAGCGCCATGAACGGCCCCAATCCCGCCCATGTTCAGATCGTCTCTGATACGATGCGTGAGCTCAACATTCCTGTGACCAAGCGCACGCTCACCGCCAACCAGCAACGCCTCCTGGTACCTCGGGTGGCCGAGAAGCTGGGCTGTGATGATACCTTCGCCCGTGCGGTGATCGGCCGTGTGCTGAAGTCCGACACACACCGAAACGTCTAGACGCAGGTTATACCATCATACGTGATCAAGAATACCCGGCTCTCTTGGAGCCGGCATGCAGCCGGGCCGCGGACGCTCTTTCCGTCCGCGGCCCGGCTGATTTTGATTCGTCGGGCTTGCCACCACTACCACCTTGCCCATTCTCTCGACACGCCGTTTGCAATCTGCAATAATAGCGGAGGCTGTTGCTGATGCGCCAAAGTGCGTAGCCCTGCAGGAGGCGTCTTGATGCAAATAGTAGGAAAAGTCCCAAACGACCGTTCCTGTAGACCGGTCGCTCGACAGATACGGCCGGTCGTGGTAGCAATCATCTTTGGTCTAGCCGCCACAGCCAGTGCAGTGCTTCCTGCCCTTACAGGAGGCGCCAGCGCTACCGCTTTTGCCTGCGGAATCGGCAACACTCCGACTATGGCCGCGAACCGCACTCCGGCCCTCTTACTCCCAGTTACTCATACTATTTCAGCTGACCAGCCGATCGGCATTCTCGCGCCCCAGTATGTGGTTGGGCAGCCCATCACGTTTAGCGAAGATCTCAGTAATGTCCTATCGCCACCGCCTCAGGCCGGGTTGCAATACTTGTGGACATTTGGCGACGGCACCCAGGCTGTCGGCCTCACCGCTACCCATGTATTCACGAAACCAGGTAACTATGCGGTTCACACATGGTATCCCGCCGTCGCGCCATCGTCCGGTCAGGAAAGCTTTGACAGCGCCGAGATCCACGTCATAGCCGCAGCCTTTAGCAACCCGCCGGTGGCTAAGGCTACTGCCAGCACGTTGTCGATTGGACCAGACGGGACCATTACATTCAGCGCCGCTGGCTCCCATTCGGAGGACGGAACTAAGCTGACCTACCTGTGGAATTTCAACGACGGCGTCACGAATACCGCCCCGGTGATCAGTCACAAATTTCCCGATATACCGGGCAATTGGATCGTAGGGCTGACGGTTACTGACGCTCATGGCGCCAGTAGCTTTACCGAGCTGCATATTCGCATCTTTGACTTCCCCCAGCTGCCATCCGCCAGTATCACTTCCAGCCTCACTACCATCGGCACCGGCAATACCGTCACCTTCGATGCATCGGGGTCGACTCCCCCGACCGCTCCAGGGACCCCTACCGGCGACCAGATCGTCAAATACGTCTGGAACTTTGGTGATGGCACTCAGGCTGTGACGACCACTACTCCGACCATTACGCACCGGTTTTCTCGCGCGGGTTCATTCAACGTGACGGTAGAGGCAATCGACTCGGTGGGCGCACCTGGATCCAAATCGGTGACGATCACCGTGGTTCGGGTCCAGACCAATGCCGGCTCGCCGCCCTGGCCGCTGTATGGTGGCGCTCTACTGATCGTCATTCTGGCTGTTGCCGGCTATATGGTGTATACCAATCAGCGCCGGCGGCTGGCTTTGGAGGCGGAGCGCCAGGCGGCCGTAGAGCGGGAGCGGCAGCTGCGGCGGCGCGGAGGGGGCCTACCGCCGCAGCCGGGGTATCGCTCCTCGACGCGGCCCAGCGCTTCGAACCCGTCACAGCGAGGCGCGGAGCCCTATCGACAGCGGCCTCGCTACCCAGGTCCCTCCGGCGAGTAGCTGCGAAGGGCATGGATCAGTCGGCCTGTGCCGGGCATTCACGCCATTCGCGCGCCTGATGTAACATACTGTGTGTAACATGCACCACAGGATACACTGGCAAGAAAAAGACGAGGTACGATTCGCTGAATAGACACGACGGTACCGAGAATCAACCGCTTAGCGGGCCGGCGGCCGAGATCGAGGCCGGACTGGAGCTGGCGATAGTCTATGAGCCACCAACCGGGGTCGAGGATATGTTCGGCCTCGATTCGTTACATATTCGCCGCATAATAGCAGACACCCTCACGCGGGTAGGTATTCTCGAACCGGTGGCGCTGAGTGTGCTAATTACCAACGACGAGAATCTGCGTAGGTTAAACCGGGAGTACCGTGGACTGGACGAGGCCACCGACGTGCTCTCCTTTCCGCTGCTGGATACTCCACTAGCACAGGCCGACCCCGATGAATTATGGCAACCAGCTGATCCAGAGACCAGCTCTATGGAGTATATGGACCCGCAGACTCCGGAACTCTATCCTGGTGACGACAGCTTCGGGCCCGACGATGAAATGGAGGTATCCGCCGACTTTGAGGAGCCAGAGAGCGCATTTGAGTTCCCAGTGCTGGAGGCAAGTTCGCGAAACCTTGGCGACATTGCCATATCGCGCGACGCGGTGGAGCGACAGTCCGCGGCTGCCGGCCATAGCGCCGCCTGGGAGTTTGCCTTTCTCGTAGCACATGGAGTCTTGCATCTTGTGGGTTATGACGATCAAACCGACGCCGGCTATCGCGCAATGGTAGCTCATCAGGAGTCCGTGCTGATGGAGTCTGGAGTGAGACGTGATAGATAGATGCTAGGCATGTCAGGTACCCTATCCCCTTCAAGGAGATGGGCTTGTGAGGTAGCGATATCAGAGCAAGCCTGGACCTGACCAGACTCAGCCAGGGGTGGTAACACCCATCGGGCTACGATACCAACGAATGTATAGGCACCGGTGGGTGGCATCTCAGCCCGCTGCTCTGCGGCTCGTGGTTAAACAGACGGACAGGGTTCGAGTCAGTGCTGCGAGCACGTAAACCGCTGGATATCTTTGTCGAGGGAAACGTTACCCCCGAAGGGGCAAGCCCTGAGGGGAGGCCCGAAAGGGCATGGGTGTCAGACCATTGTGATTGGCTGGCACTCCCCCGCAAGGGGAGACAAGTAGACACGAAAGCGCTGAATGTTTATGAACACAGTACCCGCCTCACATCCGCAGGTCGCGCACTCGACCTTCCTCCGCAGCTTCGTCTACGCCTGGAATGGACTCTGGCACGCCATTCGTACGCAGAGAAATGCGCGCATACACGCGGTTCTTGCAACACTGGCCATCATTCTTGGACTAGTTTTGCATATCTCTCCGGTTGAGTTCGCCATGGTCTTCGTCGCAATTACCGGCGTATTTATCTCAGAGATGTTCAACACCGTGGCCGAGGCTTGCGTCGATCTCAGCACGCAGGAATACCATCCGCTGGCACGTGTTGCCAAGGATGTCGCTGCTGGAGCCGTTTTGCTCAATGCCATGCTTTCAGTAGTCATCGGCTGCCTGATCTTCGGTCCCCATCTCTGGCCGCTGGCCATGCATCTGCTTCACCGATGACGCCGGTACCGACATAGACGGGGAACTCCGCGTAGCGCGGCCAGGCGGCCGCCACCCCGTTAGACAGAAGCACCCGGCCGAGCTACGCGGCTGGGTGCATTGTCTGCAGTTAGGGTTTGGTTGGCGAGCCGCAGCAGGCAGAGAAGGCACGCCACCGAAAGTCCGAACTGGAGCTCCATGGCATGGACGAACAAGTCGTCGGTCAGATTGTGTATGTTAAAGGCCGCTAGTGCCGCCAAGTAACCGAGCGCCAGTCCCCATCCTAGCCGTGCCGTGGATAGTGCGGCGCCTGCGGCGGTGTGCTGCACCTGCGCCTGTGTACGAACGGCACGCCACCCGGCAAATAGCGAGATGCCTACCAGAAACAGAAAAGCGAGAAGGCCCATCATGCCAGTCTCCGCCGCGGCGTTGATATAGTAGTTATGCGCATGTCCCAGTGCTTCAAACCAATCCGGAGAGACCTGATAGCGGGCATACGCTGCGCTGTAGTTGCCGGCGCCGACTCCCAGGAGGGTATGAGCACGGAACATGCGCAGCCCGGCAACCCAGTGCGCCAGACGTTCCTGCACCGAGAAGTTGGCGCTGTTTACCGGACCCAGCGTAACTTGCTGCACGATATCCCGACGTATGTGGCTGGGTATGATCCGGGCAAACCAGGCAACGGCCACCACCGGTACGCCGATAAGCAACGCTGCGCCGGCTAGCCGCTCAAGTCGCAGTGCCGCAATAATCAGGAAGATGACCGCGACCGCCAGACCAAGCTCAGCCCCACGCGAGTCCGCCAGCACCATAGCGACCGCGATGAGGGCCACGGCTGCACCAGCAACCCACCGCTCCGCCACGCGGGCGCTGAACAGCAGAAGAGCCAACGAAAGCAGTAGAGCAAAGTTGAGATAGCCGGCATACGGATTGGGTTGTCCGAATGTGCCGAAGACCCGCAAGCTGGTGGCGCTGGCCGAATGAGAGCCGGTCACCTGTACCCACTGCCAGTAGCCAAGCAACGCCTGGCTGATTCCAGCCCCAATGATCGACCAGGCCAGAATGTGGATGGTGCGTACGCTGCGGATAAGCGTCACCGCCACCATCAGGAGAATCAGCACCTCGGTCCATTTGATAACTTCCTTCAAGGCAAGCGACTTGGAGAGCGCCACCGTGACGGAAAGGATCACGACCATAAGATATGCCAAGAAAGCCGCCAGCGTAAGCGCCAGCCAGCGCTCGCGCGTCCAGATCCCACGCAGATTATGGACAAGAGCTCCTGGTGCTTGCCGAAGCAGTGCTATAAGCCGCGGCTCGCTCCTCCAGCCTGGTATAAGCCAGCAATGCGCGAGAGTAGAGATCGCCAGCGAAGCTACCAGCATATCGGTGAGTCCAGCATTCAGACCATGTATAGTAACGGTGAAGAGTGAGCCGAAAGCGACGGCAAAGGGAAGAATGTAAAGGCCGGCCACTGGTCTCGCCAGCGTGACACCGATGGTAGCGCCGCCCACAATGAGGAGCCAGCCGTACGGCGCCGGTGCATACACGAGCACGAGGGCGAGAACTAGCGCTACCGCGGCTCCAGCCGCCATCCGGAGCACTGCGCTTGGGGGTAGCCTGCTGCCGGCTATGGATGACCTTGCACTGACAGACACGACGTCGACTGCTCCATCTCTTCTCTGAACCAGGCAATCGTGCGTTTCAGCCCTCTCTCCGGGGAGACGCCAGGCTGCCATTGCAGCACGCGACGAGCTTTTCCGATATCAGGCTTGCGCCGCTCTGGATCCTCAACCCGCTTCTCTTCAAAGAGCAGCGGAGAGGACGAGTCGCAAAGGTCGATCACCAGCTTGGCCCAGTCCACAACGGCATGCTCTTCCGGGTTGCCGAGATTAAAGATTTCACCCTTGGTTCCAGGCGTAAACATGGCCCGCATCAAGCCATCGACCAAATCGTCGACGTAGCAGATGCTCCGGGTCTGCTGCCCATCCCCATGGATAGTGACTGGCTGCTTAGAGAGGGCTTGCATAATGAAATTGGGAATCATACGCCCATCATTCAACTGGCTATTGGGACCATAGGTATTGAATATACGAACAATCCGGGTATCCAGGCCATACTGGCGGTGAAACTCCGCGGTTATAGTTTCACCCAACCGCTTACTCTCGTCGTAGCAGGCGCGCGGGCCGGTCGGATTGACATTTCCCCAGTAGTCTTCCACCTGGGGATGAACCAGCGGATTGCCATAGGCTTCGGACGTCGAGGCCATCAAGAAAGGAATGCGCAAGCGCTGGCAAACCTGCAACAGGTGCATAGTGCCTTCGGTGTTCACGCGTATAGTCTCGAAGGGGTGCTCCCAGTAGCCCACCGGACTGGCGGGACTGGCAAGGTGGAAGACCGCGTCCGCCTCAAACTCAAACGGAGAGGTTATATCTTGGCACTGAAATGTAAAATCATCTCGGCCGACAAGCGGTTGAATATTGCGCAGTGAACCAGTAAGAAGATTATCCACACAGAGCACCCGGTGGCCGTCGTCCAGCAGCCTTTGGCATAAGTGCGATCCAATAAAGCCGGCTCCGCCAGCGACTAAAACAGTCAACGCTAACCTCCGGAATTTGGTGAGTCGGCAGCTGCGCAGGGACATTCGCCCAGTACTTGTGCCTGCCTATCATGGTGATTGTACAGGTATAGGGGCTAACACGCAATACTCTGGCCAGATGCCGGCCCATCCGCCACTTTACCTCCGACCTGACCGGGGCCTGGCGTTGCGGTGGGCGAACAGACAGGCCAGAGTGGCTAGGGTCAAGTTCTGCCTGGTAGTGTCCTTGGCATTGGAAATGCAGAACGTGCCGTGGCGCGCTCAAGCCGGGTCTTTCCTATCACTAGCCAATGGTCGCTTACGAGTAACTATCCCGCAGCCTCGCGCGTCTATCACAGCAGGGGGGCCCGTAATGAGCATGGGGCCCCCTACTGTCTGATTACTTAGTTCACAATGTGGTTGTTCGACCTATTTTCTTGCGGAATCGCGTCTCTTCGCGAGCTCGGCACAGCAAAGAATCGGGGATGCATGGAGAGGACGGCATAGTGGATCAAGCAGGAAGTACTTCGCCAACTAATGATGACCACGAGAATAATGGTATCAGTGAAGAACAGACCCAGCCGGTACCTCCCCAGGATGCTCAGGTACCCCCAACGGACGTCGACCACGGCGCGGATTCTTTGCAAGACGTAGCTGCCCAGCCAGCAAGGCATCCTGACGCCGCTCCAGTGTGGGAGCCTGCACCTGTTGTACCCGTTGTACCCGTTGTACCCGTTGTACCGCCAGCGCGGGTCCCATCGCTAGAACGTGAGCGCATGAGGGCGGAAGCGCGCCATCTCAGCCGGCGTCGGCGCCGGTACACATTCTTTGTTCGGCGCTCCGCCCGCAAAGCTCGAGCGATTCGCCAGTCCAATGCCGCACGAGCCCTGTGGGCCACGGCGATCATCCTGCTGGTACTGCTGGTTGGTAGCCTCTCCGGTACCGTAAGCGCGGCTACTGCCTACTATAACTCAGAATATGTCCTCATCCAGGGCATGCAGCGACAGGTTGCCAATAAAGACAGCGTACGGATCTACGACGACACCGGAGCATTGCTCTACCAGATCAATACCGATGGAAGCCAGCACAGCATCTCGCTCGCCAATGTTCCGGTAACGGTGGTAAACGCCACTATCGCCGTCGAAGATCACGATTTCTGGACCAACCAGGGGGTAAGCTTTATCTCCATCTTGCGCGCGGCGCAGGCCGATCTCACCAGTGGCGCGATCACTCAGGGCGGCAGCACGATTACCCAGCAGCTCATTAAACAACAGATCCTCAACAGTGATGTGAGCTTTACCCGCAAGCTCGAGGAAGCTATCCTCGCGGTTGGAGTTACCGAGACTGGAACCTACAGCAAGAGCCAGATCCTGCAGATGTATCTCGATTCTATTCCGTATAGTCCTACCGCTTACGGTATCGATGCGGCGGCGCAGGAGTACTTCAACTATCAAGACAATCCCACTACCGGAGAGAGCGCGGCTCAACAGCTGGACCTCGCCCAGGCCTCGATGCTGGCCGGTATCCCGCAGAATCCCAACCTCAACGATCCAATGTTCAACTTAAGCCAGGCTCGCTCGCGCCAGGCGGTGGTGCTCGACGACATGGTGCAGTACGGCTATATTAGCCAGACCCAGGCCAACGCCGCCTGGGCTGAGGCTGGAAAGCCTAACTTCTTCCATCCACAGACCAGTGAGCCGGACCTGGCCCCCCACTTCGTCAACTATATACAGGGCATTCTCGAGCAGATGATTACTAGTGGTCAGCTACGAAACGTCTCCCGATCAGGACTCGATGTGTATACCACGCTCGACCTGAAAATGCAGAATCAGGCGCAGCAGGCCATTAACAACCATCTCTACGGCCCAGACACCGGAGGATACGGCGGATACATCCGCGACGCCAATGTCACCAATGCGGCGTCGCTGGTGGCCGACCAGCACAACGGCGATATCAAGATCATGCTGGGCAGCGCCAACTATAGCAACACCTCGATCGACGGCCAGTTTAACGTCATCACCCAAGGGTTTCGAGGTCCGGGCTCATCCTTCAAGCCGTTTGTCTACGCCGCGGCTTTCGAGAAGGGCTGGTTCCCGGCCATGACCGTTGACGACGATCCCACTACCTTCTGGACCGGGTCAGAAAACTACCGCCCGCTTGACTATAGCAAGTATGAGGCGACCGGACAGGTGACCCTTCGGACGGCGCTGGACTGGTCGCTCAACATTCCTGCCGTCAAGGTGATGCAGTTTGCCGGTATCGATAACGTCAAAGCGCTGGTGGAGCGCATGGGAATTACCCAGTGGACTAACAGCTGGGTGCTGAACTCGGTGCTGGGCAGCCTCAACGTCACGCCGTTCGAGATGGTGCAGGCCTATACCGTCTTCGCCAACTACGGCGAGTTCATTCCGCTGCACGGGATCAACTCGATCACCGATAGCTCGGGAGACGTGCTGTATCACTATGTTCAGCCCGCTCCGGTCCAGGTAATGGATCCGCGAATTGCCTTCCTCATTACCAGCATTCTCACCGACAACGCTTCACGTGCCGGCGACTTCGGCCCCTGCAGCCCGCTCTATCTGGATCCCAACCTCTTCGGTCCTTACATGTTGAACGGCGACAATTCCGCCAACTCGCAAGAGTGTGGCTCCCTCTATGCCAATGCATTCCTGTCGTCCAACGCGTGGCCGACCGCCGCCAAGACCGGCACCGGGCAGGATTTTACCGACGACTGGACCATGGGCTATACCATGGACTACACTGGCGGCGTCTGGGTCGGCAACAGCAACTATAGTACGATGGCAAGCATCGACGGCATTACCGGGGCGGCGCCGATCTGGTACCACAGCATGCTAGCCGCCGAGGAGGACACCCAAAGCCCCAAGACGCCGTTCCCAGTTCCCAGCGGCATGCACCAGATGAGGTACTGCACCGGCGGCCTCTGCACCACCGACTGGTTCCTCGATGGCTATACACCGCCGCCAAACTTAGGAGAAAAGCCTGGACCGGTTCCCTGCGTGACGCTACTATCCACCGGCGGCTTCAACTATTCGTCAACCTCGTGCCAGGTGAAATCGACACATGGCCTGGATCAGAACAACGGAGCGCCGCCACCGATCCCCTGTACTATAAACGGCAAGCAGCAGGAGTGCGTGGGGGCGCCCGCGTGAAGTCATGACGCCTGTGTATTGTCGCTGCCACCTATGCAGCGGCAATGCGCGCTAAGGACCGCCGGGTAGCATGACACCGGCGGTCCTTCAGCCGTATCTGATAATCGCCTACTGAGGTGCGGCTGCGCTCTCTGGAGCGAGCGATCAGCCGCCAGCTACTGCGGCTTGGGGAAGAGCTTGCTGAAATTGCCGTTGAAGTTGACCAGAAACTCGTGCATGGCGTTGACGTCGGCAGCACTTACCGGCGAGAGGGCGTCCATCGCCTCGAAATCGCCGGCCGGTTCAGTGGCAAGAGACGCAGGTGAGATTGCAGCGACATCTATCGAAGCATTCGAGGAAAGCGTTGCGGAAGGAGAAGCGGCGTCATATTGGGTGGACGGCTGTGGCGGAAACGAGACCAGAAATATTCCGGGGCGTAAGCAGCTGGAGCAGCTCACCATCACCATCCAGGTGGAACTGCGCCGCGCGAGAATCACTACGCCCTCGCCGGGATAGGTTGCGCCACAATGTGCGCATTTGTAGTCTGCAAACCGCTCGCGGACGATGCGCTCCCGTGCGCGCATACGCATTCTCCTCTGATTGGAAAACCTATCCGAGCATCCGGCAAGCAGGCCGGCTATCCATCTGATTTTCCAAATTCGTCCAGCACGTCTAGACTGTTGATAAAATCTCGGTATACATCCAGGTTGTCGTCTCGCTCGATAGAGGATTCTTGCTGTCGAACCGCTTCGTCCTGCTCGGCTGGGCTTTGCAACGTCACTCCAGCATTATCCAGCACGGTCTCCGAGACATAGATCGGCACTTTCGCTCTGACCGCCAGAGCGATCGCGTCGCTGGGCCGAGAATCTACCTCGACGTGGCGACCGTTAGCGTCTAATATGAGCCGGGCATAGTAGATATCATCAGACAAGTCGTTGATAATAACGCTGACGATAGTACCGCCAAGCTCGGCGATGACCGATTTGAGCAAGTCGTGCGTCAGCGGGCGTAGCGAAGTCGTACCCTGGAGCTCCATGGCGATCGAATACGCCTCAGCAGTCGCAATCCAGATGAACAAGTAGCGGTCGCCCTGCCCATCCTTCAAGATAACTACCCGCTGATTTGTGTGAAGATTGATCCGAACGCTCTCGACCGACATCTCCACCATGGGTCTGCTACCTCCTAAAGATGGTTGTGGGCCGGTACGGATATGCCAGCCCGGGATGCCTGTATTGTACACCCAGTCGTAACCCAGGCGCAAATTCACCAGGTACCCAAATCGGGATTTTCTCGGCTAGGTAGAGGACGGGTATTGACAGAATCATACTCTTGCTGCTACACTGTAGAACGTGAGTTCTATGCTCGCAGCGGAGTACTAGGAGGTGGAGCGTGGATACTGAATTGAGTGATCCGCAAGCCAAAATTTATCATTTCATTGGGGAGTATACCAAGCGCTACGGTAGGCCGCCAACCAACCGAGAAATCGGCGAGGCGGTACACATACATTCTACCGGACATGTCGATTATCACCTGAACATACTGGAGAAAAAGGGATATATCCAACGCGAGCGAAAAAAGAGTCGCGGCATCCGGCTGACTAGCTCCGAGGAGGGGCTGCGAATCGCTGGCACCATTGCGGCAGGGGCACCCCTCGATATCTATGCTCCCGCTCAGCAGGAGGTACTCGACCTGTCCACGCACAATCGTGAATACGTGCTCCTCGTACGCGGGCAATCGATGATCGAAGATCATATTACCGACGGCGACTATGTTCTGGTGGACAGATCCGCATACGTCAACAATGGTGATATCATTGTAGCGACCCACAAGAGTGGAAATGTGGAAGGCGGCGAAGCGACTCTCAAACGCATCTATAAAGAGAGCGATCACATCCGCCTGCAGCCCGCCAACTCCGAGATGAATCCCATCATCATCAGCCCGGAGGAGTGGGACACCGAGTGGGAGGTCCAGGGAAAGGTTACCGCGGTGTATCGGCGTTGCTAACACCGGAGATGAGCCGGGTAGCCGCATAGTCCCCCCTTGACTGTCCATTTCCGTTGCATGGGAGTAGGTGGGCATCGCGCGCCTCGTAGCTACGAGGCAAACTAGCGGTGCTGCTGTATCATTCATGCATGTCGGCTACATAAGGGGGAGAAGGTTGAGCGGAATCGAGCAAGGGCTATTTGACCTGATAAAGAACTGGTACATATCCACCGGCTATGTAGGCATTGTGCTCGCGATGTCCCTAGAAAGCTGTTGTATTCCGCTACCCAGCGAAATTGTCATGCCTCTCGCCGGCTACTTTGTGTATTGCTCCAGCGGCCAGCTGTCCACCACGACCTCGTGCCCACCCAATGTACACTTTACCCTCCTGGGCGTGGTACTGGCCGGAACGCTTGGTTGCGTAATCGGATCTGCCATCGCGTATGCGATCGGCGCCGCGGGTGGCCGCCCACTCATGCTCAAGTACGGCAAATACGTCCTCATCTCGCATTCCGACGCTGATCGAGCCGATCGCTGGTTTGCCCGCTGGGGCGCCCCAACTGCCTTCTTTGGCCGTCTGTTGCCGGTAGTACGCACCTACATCTCATTGCCGGCCGGTATCTCGCGAATGAGTTTTCCGAAATTCATTGTCTTTACTTTGCTCGGATCCTTGCCCTGGACCTTTGCTTTGGCCTGGATCGGCATGCGTCTTGGAAATAAGATCGATCAGGCAACGCAGCTCAGCAGCGTCTTCCATGGCTTGGACATAGTGGTAGTAGTGTTGCTGGTTGCCGCCATCGCCTTCTATATTTACCGCCACATCCATAAAGAGCGTGCTATGGGCGGACCACCTACCCCAAACCAACTGGGCCGGCCAGATGTGCAGGACTGGCAGCGCATACGCCGCTAGCCAGAAGTTGAGGCCGGAGCGGCATTCGTCCGAGGCTCGAGACGATAATATCCATAGGTAGTCATGGGAACGAAGCCACTAGCCTGGTAGAGCGCCAGAGCTGGTCCGTTGTTTGTCTCGACTTCCAGTCCGATCTGGGAGATGCCCTCGGCGAGCATTTCACGGACAAGCAGCGCCAGCGTTTGCCAGGCTAACCCCTGTCGCCTGAACGCGGCAGCACTCCAAACGCATAGACGGAGGCCTGGCCAGACGTGAGGTAGAGTTTGAGACTGCTGACCGGACCCACACCTTCGAGCTCTCCCACATAGAAGCGGGCTGCCGCACTGTCTAATTCCTGTTCAATATCGGCTCTAATGCTCGCCAGTTCCGCCTCGCCGCCAAATACCCGAGAGTTGATTTCTGCGAGCATGCCGCTCTCTTCTGGCCCAGCACGTCGCAAACTGAGCCGCGGCTCCCGAAATAGCCCGCGCTCCATCGCCTCGAAATCGCGGAGCTCCATCCGGTGCTCGGAGAACTGCAAAGAGCCAGCATGAGCCGCGGCAAACGCTTTTCCCTCACTCGACGCCTCCTCGCAGATAAGCAAGGTCTCCTGGACTCCGGCGGATGAGCAGTAAGCCAGCGCGCCGTCCAGCAGTGCGGCTCCAATTCCCTGCCGACGCTGCCCCGGCGCCACCATGCCGCAGATCTCGACGCTCTCACGATTTCCTTCCAGAGAGCAGTAACCGGCCAGGGAATCATCATTGTAGACGAGCATAGCGTAGACGAAAAAAGTACCTGGAGCATCGGCGTCCACCCTTTCCGGCGGCGCGAATGCCGGCACCCCGATCTTGAGACAAAGACCCCCCACCGCATTGCAGCGGTCACGAAGCTGCGTAACCAGAGAGGCGATCTCACCGGGGAGAGTGCGGTACGTTACCGGCGTCCATTTCTTCTTCGAACTCATAGAGGTCCTCCACCACTCAAGCCGTTCCTGTCTTATTCAGGCATACCGCTCGCCTGGCAACGGAAAGAGAAGCAACGCTGCGCATCCTATCACATGAGGGTAGCGCTTCGCCGCTGGCGGGCCGAGCCATGATAAGCGTATGCTTATGATGCAATCCGCGCTTCGTCCATAGTCACGAGTTGTGGTTGTATTTGAGCAACGCGAGTAATGTGTCTTGAGGGTGGTATCGAAAGTATGGCACCAAACAACGTCTCCGCCGGTATGTCGACTACTCCAACAACGATGGATCTTGGCCAATCGCTTGAGCAGGGCTACACGCTACCGGCCAGCTGGTATACAAAGTCCGATATGTTTCGGCGAGAGCAGAGGCGCATATTCCGGCGTGATTGGCAGTACGCTGGATTGCTCGAAGACGTGCCTCGTCCGGGCGACTTCTACTCCTATCGGTCCGGCAATCTCTCACTGATTATCTTACGCGATGAAGACGAACGATTACGCGGATTCGTGAATGTCTGCCGGCACCGCGGCTCCGAGCTGATACTGCAAGAGCGCGGACACCGCGCCACGTTGCAGTGCCACTACCACGCATGGACGTACAATCTGGATGGATCCTTGCGAGCGGCGCCGGGCATGAAGGACGAAGCCGCATTCGACAGAGATGACTTCTGGCTCTTCCCGGTCAGTATCGGAACATGGGGGCCATTTATCTTCGTTAATCCGGATGCTCAAGCCGCCCCACTGTCGGAAACTCTCGGCGAGCTGCCCGAACTAGTTGCCACGACTGGCCTTGATCTATCGCTGCTGCGCAGGCGGGTACGACGGAGCTACGACATCGCCGCCAATTGGAAGGTGGTGGTCGACAATTACCTTGAGTGCTATCATTGCCCAGTCGCGCATCCTTCTTTCTGCGACCTCATTGACGTCGGGGATTATGTCGTGCGGGAATACGAGCATTTTTCGACTCAGACTGGCGCGCTCAAAGAGTCGGCAAAAGGGGGCCAACCAAACCTGTACGATGTGGCTGGAGTAGCCGGCCACGAGGTCAAGGACGGGTTCTATACCTACCTGTGGCCCAATTTCACCCTCAACATTTATCCGGGTCCAGGCAATGTCTCACTTAATCTCTTTGTTCCCTTGGACGTGAATCGCACGCTCGCCATCTATGACTACTGCTTTGTAGATGCTGTCGGAGACAGAGAAGCCGAGGATTTCGTCCGTTTCATCGATCAGGTGCAAGAAGAAGACATCGTCCTATGTGAATCGGTACAACGGGGGCTGCGAAGCGGGTACTTCGATCAGGGAAAGCTCATGCTGGCACGCGAGAATGGACTGCGTCACTTCCAGAAGTTGGTGTACGGGAAGCTGGCCCCCTAAACTATGGGTCCCGTCCGATTATGAGGGGGGTTCTTCTCAAGCGGATTCTAATGGCTGGGTCGTTGTCTCCGCCAGACTTCTGTACTAGACTATAGATTGACAGGTCATCGATTGGATCGGGAGCGAGAAAGAAGGAGAAAGAAGAAAAGTATGCGAAAGCGCATTATTATGGGAGTTGCTGGAGCCACTCTCTTTCTGGCAGGCATGCTTGCCGGCGTCATGATCGGCGGCGGTATTCCGGCTTTTGCGTCGAAAGGCACGAACAACGCCGACTCCGTCAACAGTGTCAGCCAGTCGCACAGCGCCACCGCGAACGGCTACTGCCAGACGTACGAACAGACGCTAGCCAACAAGCTTAATGTAAGCATGACCACATTGGAAAACGACAATACGGCCGCGCTTGAGGCGGTCATCACGCAGATGGCCAATGATAAGACGATCACATCCGTCCAGGAGAGTGCGCTCCAGCAGCTGGTGACGAAATATAGCGCTAATCCCTGCTCGCACCTGGGTCAGCTCGCGCAGCTTGCTCGTGGCAAGAAATCCGGCGCGCTGAATCAAGTGCTCGCGGGCGCCAGGCAAAGCATCGCTACCAAGGTTGCGGCCGCGCTCGGAATTTCAACCGCGACGCTGGCCTCGGACCTGAAAACACAGACGATCAAGCAAATTGCAGCAGATCGCAATGTCCAACTGACCACCGTTAACACGGCGTATCTCAATGCCGTACAAGGGCTGCTGGCACAAGCGGTGACCAACGGCTACTTGACGCAGAATCAGTCGAACGCGCTCGATACTCGCATCACCGACGCCGTCAAAGCTGGGCATTACCCATTGCTGGAGGGCGGTGCTAAGCTGGCGACTTCCACTCCTACCGCTGGCGCCTAACCGGCGCGCGACCATCCTAGGATCATGAGAGCCAATGACCTCCAACAGAGAGCCGCCTCTAGCGCCGCGGGTTGCGGGTGCAGCAGAGGCGGCCTCTTAGTGCCGGAGAGCTTTCTTTATAGCTCATAGACGTTCTATGCGGCCCTGCCTGAGCGGAAGAGCCGATCATAATGCTCTCCAACGACCTCAGGTGGGAACAGCTTCAGCAGATTGTAGGCGGCCACTGAGAGCGCAATCCAGTCAAAAGTACCATCAATTGGAATGCCAAGCAAGTTGCCGAATACGGGTAGGAAGAGGCCGTCAAGAAATTCGGTCACAGCGTCCCCACCGATGAGCGCCGCGATCAGTGCGGCAATAGTACCGAGAAACAATGTCTTGCGAATCCAGTGCACTCGTGGATCGCTGAGCACTGCGCCAATCAACGAAAAGGTCTTACGAAGGTGAATGATCAGCGCCCATGCCTTCGGTTTCACCGCTGTAGATGTCCCCGTCGAAGATTTGCCCACCATCTACCCTCCGTCCTGCGCCAGCTCTCGTTGTGGCCATCGTCGTCGGATGCCAACTATGCGCTCTCGCACCGCAACTTGTTATAAGTTTTATGGTTGTATCTACGCATGGCCCTACTATTGGGTTACGGTTCCTTTCGAATCGCTTCATTGTAGCCTGAATACAAGAAGATAAGGAGTGCCTCATGAAAATACTCGGCCGTCTCGCAGTTTTCCCAACCATCCCACAGCGTATTGGCAGGCTCCATGAGCTTGCGTATAACCTCTGGTGGGCCTGGAATCCTGATGCGCAGATCCTATACTCAACTATTGATCCAGTGTTGTGGCAGCGCACCGAGCATAATGCGGTTCGGCTGCTGGCTGAAGCCGCTCCGGAGCGCTTGAACGCACTTGCTGACGATGCCGACTACCTGGCTCGCTACGATCTGGTTCTGTCTGAGTTTGATAGGTATATGGCAGCTGAAGAAACCTGGTACATCCGCACCTTTCCGGGACAGCAGGAGACGGTGATCGCGTACTTTTCGGCTGAGTTTGGATTGCATGAGTCGCTGCCGATTTACTCAGGTGGTCTGGGGATCCTTTCCGGCGACCACTGCAAAGAGGCCAGCGATCTGGGGCTCCCATTTGTTGGCGTCGGCTTCTTGTATCCGCAAGGCTACTTCCGCCAGCGAATCAATCGAGAGGGCGACCAGGAAGCCTTGTATGAGAAGCTGCACTTCTCACAGGTGGCAGCTGTTCCCGCCACCGATCAGAGTGGACGCGAGATCATGATCAGTGTCTTGCTGCCTGGACGCATGGTCTATGCTAAAGTCTGGAGAGTGCAGGTAGGACGTGTGCCACTCTACCTAATGGATACAGATGTCGAGCCCAATGCTCCCACCGACCGCACTCTCTCAGCCCGGCTCTATGGCGGGGATCACGAGATGCGTATCGCGCAAGAGATCATGCTGGGCATCGGTGGCGTGCGAGCGCTGCGCGCGCTCGGCATCGATGCCAAGGTCTGGCACATGAATGAGGGCCATGCCGCTTTCTTGCAGCTTGAACGCTGCCGGGAGCTGATCAATGGCCTGGATGTGCCTTTTGACGTCGCCCAAGAGATCGCTGCAGCCAACGCAATCTTCACGACACATACTCCAGTAGCCGCGGGAAACGACGCTTTCGATTATGGCCTGGTCGATACCTATCTCAGTCAGTTCTGGCCGGAGTTACGGCTTGATCGAGATGCTTTCCACGCCCTCGGCTACCAGCAGACCGAGTGGGGACCACGCTTTAGCATGACGGTACTGGCACTGCGGCTCTCGGCTCTCCACAACGGAGTCAGCCGTCTACACGGCGAGGTCTCGCGCCGCATGTGGCACTTTCTCTGGCCGGAGATAGAACTGGATGAGGTTCCGATCGGCTCCATCACCAATGGAGTCCATACCGCTACATGGCTCGCGCCCCGCCTCGATGTGCTCTATCGGCGCTATTTAGGGAACCACTGGTATGCGAAGCTGGACGAATCTTCCATGTGGACCTGCGTCGGCGACATACCTGATGGGGAGCTCTGGGAGACGCATCGTGAGTTGAAGGCGGATCTTATTACGTATGCGCGCGAGCGCGTGGCCCTGCAGAGAATTCGGCTCGGAGAGAGCGTAGCCGCGGTGGAAGCGGCGGCTCGGTTGCTCGACCCTCAAGCGCTCACGATTGGCTTCGCGCGGCGATTCGCTACCTACAAGCGCGCGACGCTCCTTTTCAGCGACCCTGCTCGACTGCAACGACTGCTCAGCAATCCGAAGCGCCCCGTCCAGATTATCTTCGCGGGGAAAGCACATCCAGCTGATAAACCGGGCCAGGACTTTATCAAGCAAGTCTACGATTTCTCACGCCGCCCAGAGTTCGAAGGAAAAGTAGTCTTCTTGGAAGACTATGATATGGATATGGCGCGACACCTAGCTAGCGGCTGCGATATCTGGCTTAACAGCCCCATTCGCCCGCATGAGGCCAGCGGCACAAGCGGGCAGAAAGCAAGCTTGAATGGACTTCCCAATTGTAGCATTCTGGACGGCTGGTGGGTGGAAGGCTGGAACGGCAGCAACGGCTGGGCATTCGGCGAGCCGCGTGAATACCAGAGCGACCAGACACGTGACGAGGCCGATAGTAAGTCCCTCTACGATACACTTGAACAGACCGTGGTGCCCTTGTACTTTGAGGATGGACTCGATGGGATTCCACATAATTGGGTCTCGGTGATGAAACAGGCAATTCAGAGCGTAGCCCCATTATTCAGTATGCGACGCATGGTCAAAAACTATGTGACTGAGTTGTACATGCCCGCGCGTAAGCGGGGCCAGATTATTGACGCCGACGGCTATGTTCTGGCGAAGAAGCTTGCCGCCTGGAAACGTGAGGTCCGCGCCAAGTGGGACAACATCAGTGTAGAGGTTTCCGGTCCGCGTGAAGGTCAGCTTGCGGTGGGCCAGCCAATCTCGGTTCAAGCGGTGCTCCGGCTGGGCGAGCTCAAGCCAACGGATGTGCGAGTCGAGCTGGTAGTCGCTCGCGATGAGGACAGCATTATCTGCGATCGGCAGGTGCTGGAGATGCGGAGCGTGACAGGATCGCCATTGGAAAAGAAGCCAAAGAGGCCGCTTACTCTTACACTGCAACGATAGCGCCCAGCAACAGCGGTAGCCTGATCTATGGTGTACGTGTGGTGCCATACCACAGTGGCCTGGAACAGCCTTATAGCATGGGCCTCGCACACTGGGCCTAATGCTGCTCCGCCTCGCCTTCCTCGGCGGCTGCTCGTAGGGTTTCGCCCCGTAGAGCCTCCAATTGCTCATCGGTGTCCAGCTCGCCGAGTCCGGTAACATCGCTGGCCGGAGCACTCGCCGGCGAGTCGATGTGTGCCGCCGGATCGTGCCGGTTGCGAGCAATCTGGTTGCTGAGCCAGTGATTCACTGGGGAGAGCAGCACGCCCGGACGATCCTCAAGCACCGCCGCGCCCACTCCTGGGAGGATATCCAGGTCGGCACGCGGATTTAGAATAGCGAGGTCTTCCATGTCATCGGGCGTATGGTAGGGGTCGTCTTCGCCGCTGATGATGAGACATGGTTGATCAAGCAATGGGAAGACGTGGCGCATCGGCAGGTCCAGCTCGCCGGTCAGAAGCGCAAGAGTTGCGTACTGGCCGCCGAATTGATGGGCGCTGGCGTAGCGATGATGCAGGTTCTCGGTGGACGACAGTATGTCCTGCCCCCCCATAGTTGGAGAGAGCCAGCGCAGGGCGGGCATAGTCGAGAGTAAAGCGTACGGCACGATACCGAGCATCGCTCGCTGTGCCAGCCGAATGATGGTTTGGCTTATCGTGGGACCTTCGTGTAGACCCGCCATGTCATCGGGCGCGATGAGAACCAGCCGTTCGAAGAGGGCTGGACTGTCGGCAGCCGCCCGCACCGCCACATTTGCCGACAGTCCATGAGCCACGACAAAGCAGGGGCGTGCCACCACATCGCGCGCAAAGCCAGTAAGCATATGCGCATAGAATTCACCGGTATAGGCGATATTGGGATGCTCCGACATCCCAAACCCCAGCCAGTCAAGCGCATAGACGCGAAAATGATCGGCGAGTGCGGAGAAGATTGAGCGATACTCGAAATTGGAAGCGCCGGGGTAGAAGTCGTGCAGCAAGATGAGAGGTTGTGCGTGCTCGCGACCGGCAATATTGTAATAGATGTCACCGCCGTGGCGGCGATCAATACGCGCCTCTCCAGGCAAGCCGCTACTGAGAGGTTGCGGCGTCTCCAGCATATGGCGGACCGTAATCACCGCCGCACCGCTGGACACGCCTAACGCCACCAAAGCCGCGCCGTTACGAATCACCCGTACAACTCCCATGTGACCTTACCCCCTCATCGCTCGTGATCTCTTGCTCCTGCCATACGATAGAGCGGCCCGCGGAATAGATTCAAGGGATTACTGCCGGACACGCCGTCTTACCTGGCCGGGTCGTGCGCATAAGCCGTACCAGTTGCTCTCCCTCTACTAGGATTATGCCTCTCATTCTAGGACGAACAATCCCCGGCCGGAGGAGCGCTCAGACAGGATCTGAAACATGGGTGCGCTACATCCGTAGACATTTGGTAGCCTTTCCAAGAGAAACCCTCGCGAAACTGTCGTGTCCGGACGTGAAAGGGAGTGTGATACATACATGGGTAAACCGCTACGTGAAGCGCCGCAAACCGACCTCTCGCCTATGGATCTATTCTCCGGCGCTATGCCGGAGAGATTGGCGCAGGAAGCGGACCGGCTCGGCCCGCTGTTTCGATGGCCACTACCTGGAGCCCAGAACGATGGGCGGCAAGCCGTCTTCCTCGTGGGCGCCGAAGCCAACCGGCTTGTCTTTAACACCGCACGCGAAGCCTTCAGCCACGACCTCGGGTGGACTCCATTCATCGGTGACCTCATGGGACAGGGTTTGTTGAATCAAGATAATCCTGCCTGGCAACGAAGTCGGAAGATTTGGAATCCCGCTTTTACGACTGCCTATATGGAAACGTATCTTCCCCTGATTCAGCGGGTTGTTGCGGAGCATACCGATACCTGGGCCGAGCGAGAGCAGGTGGACGTGTACCAGGAAGCGCGCCAGATAACCTTTCATGTCGCCGCGACCGCTCTGGCAGGCATAGACCGTTCTGATGAAGTCGAGCATCTGCAGAAGCTCTTCTATGACCTCTTACCCCGTGCTGGGACATTCATAGGTGACGACGGAACCGCCTATGCCGAGTACGAGCGTGCGGCGCTGGCTGCACGTGAAGAGCTCGACGGCATACTCCTACAGCTCATCGAAACCAGGCGCAACGCCCCGAGGAACCAGACGCACGACGTACTCGGCTTGATCGTGCACACTCCCGATGAGCACGGTCAGACACTGAGCGACGAGGAGGTACTTGCGCACCTGTATATTCTTCTGGTAGCGGGACATGAGACGACTACGACATTGGCGGCATGGACCCTGTACTTGCTGGCTACCCAACCTGCCTACCGGGAGCAGGTTGAGGCGGAACTGCAAGTACAGCTGGCTGGATCGAGCGATCCTCTCTCGGTGGAGGCAGCAAGAAATCTCCATCGGCTCGATCTCTTCATCCGCGAAGCCGGCCGTCTCCACTCGCCGGTACAGAGCGTGCCGCGCGGAGTTGTGACGGATACTGAGTTTGCCGGCTATACCTTGCCGGTCGGGACCTCAGTTCGACTCT
This sequence comes from uncultured Chloroflexia bacterium, assembly GCA_963810535.1. Lineage (GTDB taxonomy): Bacteria > Chloroflexota > Ktedonobacteria > Ktedonobacterales > JADMIN01 > JAJPKE01. The sequence continues at coordinate 25,451 of CAWENW010000014.1, read as the reverse complement.
CCATTGCCGGCTGCCACCGGATGTCCCGCTATTTTACTGATCCAGCTACGTTTGACCCCGATCGATTCCTGCCACCTCGCGAGGAAGATAGGCGCTCTCCATACGCGCTCGTCACATTTGGAGGTGGGCCACGCCTCTGTATTGGCGTGAATTTTGCCAATATCGAGGTCAAGGCTATCGCCGCCGATGTGTTGCGCCGGTATGAGCTTGTTCCAGTCAGCGATGACTACCCACTGGATATGGGATTCATTACGGTCATGGTGCCGGGCGGTATACCAATGCGGGCCCGTCCTCTCCGGCTGTAATCGTACGCGCAGCTCTGTCACGCTTCCGCGCGGTTCACGGCACGGTATGTGCGTACAAAGATAGATGTACCATCCTCGGTGTGGGATATTTGCGTCCGGGGCACAGTAGACTTCAGACTAGACTCGCTGTTTAGTAATGGGAGGCATGAGAAATGGGCGTGTTGCGTATTATGTCACGACGTGGAGACGATCGTGTTATGTGGGATCTCAAGCAAGCGGAAGTGGGAGAGTCCGACGCGGTCGCGGCAATAGAAGAGGCGGAGCGCATTTTCGCCGCCGAGCGGGCGCGCGGAGCGACCGCGTTCAAAGTGGAGAGTGGTAAATCTCCGGTGCGAATTGATGTCTTTGACAAGACCTCTGAGCAGATTGTGATGGTGCCTCGGGTCGTCGGAGGCTAGTATACGATATGCTGGAGAGCACGTTTCAGGTGCTGGTGCTAGTGTGGGCCATCTTGACTGCGCTGGCGGTATTCTGTCTGGCACTGTCCATTGGAAGCCGATGGGGTGAGTGGGGCCAGCTTCTAGGTCGCTACTTTACGGCCGAGCGGCGCGCTCATGCACTGATGCGCGAAATGTTGACGCCAGATGAATATCAGCAAATCAAGGACTGCGGCTACCTCGATGTGGTAAGTCCTTCCACAAGCGAGCGGGTCTACCGCATTCCTGGCGCCGGCGGGCTGGTTCATGTGTATGAGCATGGGCACGCCATCATGGATCTGTGTCTCCAGCCGGTAGATGTGCTGCCGGAAGGCGACGTCGTGGTGATGCATAAGCTCATGATCCAGGGAAACGAGGACGAGTATCTGCTCAAAGCTAATCGCTTCGCCCCTGGACTGATTACCTTGCGCCGGGGATTATTCTAGCATCTTGCGCTGTTCAGCGCTCGGGAAGAGTGTGAGATCTCAAGCGAGCTCACAGGATAAATACACAAGGCAGCTGCTCATGAGCAGCTGCCTTGTGTATTTATCCCCGCGGTTGGGCCACCGGACAAATTAATCTCGCCGGTAACGGGTGGGCCGCCAACCTGTACGTCTTGCGCTACCACAAATGAGATAGTCTCTACACCACTGCCGTTGGTCTGGAAGCCTTGACCGGGGGGATCGTCAATCGTGCAGTCTCCTTTGGGGCAGTTGCCGAAATTGACGATGATATTGGTGCCGGTATTGGGGTAACCAGGCGCACTGATAGTCAGCGTCCCGGCCTGTCCATGTACGAGCGGGCAGGGACTAAAGGTCCACGTGATGCCGCTGCCGCTACCGGTACACACGAAGGTCGCGTTGTTTCCGCCACCTCCGGTTGGCGTTCCGCCCGCCGCAGTGGGAGAGGGCGACGGCGTAGCGTTCGGGAGCGGGGTCAGCGAGCTCGTTTGCACCGTACCTACCGGCGTCGAGACGCCCGGTGTCGCCGAGGAGTAGACCGGCCCAAAGGTCGCGGTGGGAAACGACGCCCCCGCGGCCACTGTTGCCGAGCCGCTGTTGTCGGTAATGTTGTTCCCGCCGCTGCTGCTATTGGTCAGCCCCACGCTTGCCAGCAGGGTATTGCCCTCCAGGGTCAACAAGCCGGTACAGGCGCAGAGGGTCACCACCAACACCAGCCCGACTACTCCCGACACCAGCGCCCGGTACTGCGGATCAGTCTCCCATCGATCCTGAAACCGTCGCACCATCTGGTCCAGCCAGGTATTACCCGAGGATGGTTCTCTCGGCATCATCTTGTCGCTTGCCCCCTACTCTTGCTTTCCCGCAGTCACATCTGGACGCTTCAGCTTACCTGATCCTGTCGAATAGGTTGGCGAGACTGGCGACAATGACATACTCCCTAGACTTGGCAGGCGACGTTCACGGCGCTGGTCACCGTAGTGCCGCTGAAGTCGGCAAAGATGGTAATATTGCCCTCAGCCAGTCTGCAGGCACGATTGGAGTTGGTAAGGAATCGTGGCGTTACCGTTTGCGTCGGTCTGCCCCGCCGGCTCTACGGTATCTGTTACACAGCCAGGTAGGTGATAGATGAGTGCAATGCCAACATTGGGAGCGCTAGTGTGAAAAATGAGATTACCGGTCTGGCCGGCGACCCAGGGATTGGGCGACTGTGAAGCGGTAACGGTGCCGCCACCGCCTCCTCCTCCTCCGCCTCCTCCTCCTCCACAGTTGTTCGTGCAGGTCTGAATAGGAGTGTCAGTTGGTACCGGGGTGTCGGTTCCGGCTGGTAGCGGGGTCAGCGAGCTCGTTTGCACCGTGCCTACCGGCGTCGAGACGCCCGGTGTCGCCGAGGAGTAGACCGGCCCAAAGGTCGCGGTGGGAAACGACGCCGCCGCGGCCACTGTTGCCGAGCCGCTGTTGTTGGTAATGTTGTTCCCGCCGCTGCTGCTATTGGTCAGCCCCACGCTTGCCAGCAGGGTATTGCCCTCCAGGGTCAACAAGCCGGTACAGGCGCAGAGGGTCACCACCAACACCAGCCCGACTACTCCCGACACCAGCGCCCGGTACTGCGGATCAGTCTCCCATCGATCCTGAAACCGTCGCACCATCTGGTCCAGCCATGATCCATAATTCAATATAGCCTGCCCATCCAGCTACCGGCGGGCTATCCCCGCTACGCTGCAGGTCCTCCCCGTCCGAAACAAAGCTTTTCTATTTTAACAGTGCCTCTCGAATCGGCGGCAAATCCGCCCCGCTCGCTGGTACTTCCTGGTGGCTATCGGCGTCCGCCTACAAACAACCCCACCAGCGCTTCCCAGGCTGTCTGGTACGAGATGTCGCACATATCTCCAGTCGAGGACCTGACAATGTGGACCTGGCGGCCGACTGGCGCCCAGTAATCAGGGCTGCTAGGCCCAAATAACGCCACGGTGGGAACGCCCGACAGAGCTGCCAGGTGCGTCATCCCGGAATCATTGCCGATGTATGCCACGCAATATTGAAGCAGCTGGCTGAGCTCCGGCAGCGAGAGGTCATGAACGCTTGCGAGATGAGCGCGCGCGGCCGGGACGCAAGAGCTGGAAATCAATCTCGAGCAGTCGTGATCTTGCGGTCCGGTAATGAGCAGCGGCGAGAACCCATGGGCTACACTTGTTTCTATAAGCCGAGCAAACAACTCCGGCGGCCAGCGCTTCGCCTCACCTCCGCTGCCAGCATGAAACGCCAGGGTGGGACGGCCTGGAGTAAACACATTCCACAGCTGGTTTCGCTGTCCTTGTCTCTCGTCGGCATTTTCCCACAGCGGGGGGAACAACGGCGTCGCCGCCGCAAGGACTGGGTAGCTTACCGTGGTATTCAGGCCCAGCGGCAGAAGACTTTGTGCCAGCGTGACCGACATATGCTCGACTACTTCGAGACGAGGGCGACCGGACCGCAATACAATGGTTTCAGCGCCCAGCCGAAACAGGTTGCGCGCAACAGCGCCCTCCTCGTCAAGAAGCCAGGCGACGACGGCGCTCCCATTGAGCAATGGGTACAGTTCATCGTCGTGACTTGAAACTCTGGGAGATTGGTCGCGGAAGAGCGCGGACCAGCCAGCATCGCCATAGGCAGCTTGGTGATCGACCATACCGGCAGCTAGAGCCAGCCTACCAACGTCCTCTCTGGACACCAGTGTTATGTCAGCGTCTGGCCACCTGTGGCGCGCTTGCGCCACGGCAGGTAGCGCGAGCAATGTATCGCCCAGAGCCCCTGGCCGGATAAATACCAGCTTGGAACGCATGACGACCGGGGTAGGCTTACCGGTTGGTTTAGCGCCCACTGGAGGTAGCCGACAATAGAGCGATGGCTACAGGCAGAGCCAGGATGGCGATAAAGATCGCGAGTCCCAGGCGATTCCCGAAGTTGAAGGTCCAGCCAATGCCGTAGCGCCTCTCTACCATGATCGAAGAGTCATCAGAATTGACATAGAATATACCCCACTTCCAGTAGCGATCATCCATCCGGTCGGTAGCCGCCTGGTCTCCTCCCCGCAGCCGGGAGCCTCCCTGACCGGTACGGAGTGAGATGACGATAAGCACGACCAGAAGCGCCAGCACTAACAAGGCGGTAATGGGGGTGACCCACGCAGTCAGGGGCGATTGGGAGTCGGCAGAGGCGTTTGCTATCGCGGTTGATATGAAACCCAGTAGCCCGATAATGCCGCACTTGATGCCGAAGATGACGCGTAGCCAGATCATCCGGAATCGCTCATCGGCGCCGCCTGCTACCGACTTCGAGCCCACGACGAGGAGGCTGAGCGCCGTAATCATGACGTACAAGATCAACTGTGTCCAGACCAGAGAAAAGTAAGTAAGTATCGTCTTGGAACTATAGCGGTCCGGGTTGCCCGCCACATCGAAGTGCGTGGCTATCACAGCTGGCGCACTTGCGTAGTGGCTCACCAGGTATATCGCGGTCGCAGCAATGATGCCAAGCGGAAGCAATTCCCAGGTCCAGCCAACATAGTCGCTGTAGCTGCGCCGGCGCAGCTCGGCTATCTGCACTGGTCGTGCCGCCGGTGGCTGCGCCGGCCGCTCGACCCGCGCCGCCAGACTACGGCTGGCACGATTCGCGATAAGATACGGCGGCAGAAACGATAAGGTAGCGAGCAGGATAAGGATCGACGGGAGTATACCCGCGGCGAGCGTGGCTGGAGCAAGCACTAAAACGGCTGCCAGCGCAACCAAATAAAGGGCGGCAATGAGCGCGACTCCGAGACGATAACGCAGGATAATTGTCCTACCGTCTCGGCCATCGCGTGCCCCATCGGAGACGGTGACACCGAAGAGAAGGTCTCTTCGAGTAGAGCTTGGGCATGATCCAGAGACTAAGGGCCTCGAACAGCAGAATGACTGCAAAAAGCCCGGTTTCGATATATGCTACATTCATCGCCAGGCAAACCTTTCACCGAAGCGCACTTTACGACCCGGCTGGCCGCGCCTCTGTCCCGGCGTGCCCCGGCGGTCGATCCCATACTTCGTTCGCCAACGCTCGTAAGCTCTCCTGGGACACACCTGCGAGGATAGCATCTATGTAAACCTGCTCCAGACGCTCACGGATGTCGGCCACATCCCGGGTAGTCGGCGTCTCTTGACTGGAGACCAGGGGACGCACGACCACTCCGGCACCGCGTCTCACCGACACCACGCGTTCAGCTTCCAGCACTCGATACGCAGCCAGCACGGTGTTTACATTTATACCAAGGTCACCCGCTAGTTGGCGCACGGAAGGCAGCATGGTACCTGGCTGTAACCGACCGGCCGCCACATGCGCCTTGATCTGTCGCAGAATCTGCAGATATTTAGGCGTCGGGTTAAGCGCGTCTAGAACAATAATCGGAACTGGTTCTTCGCTGCCAACGGGGCATGACACAGTCATGGATTCGCGTGCTCCTACTCCCTTTACTACCAGGTGTTATAGCACACTTAATACAGTATGTACAGCACGAGGCGCCGGTGCAGAGGACCGCTCACGGCAAGAGCTACGCCACTAGTCGCCGTGGGCCTGCGCGAACACGGCAGTTCTGGCTGAGGAGGAGAAGTTCGGCCCCGGCTCGATCTCAATTGGACCGAAGAGATCATCTTGACGGACGATTAGTCGAGACTGATGCCAAAGCTCCAATACTGCCAGGAATAATACTACTACCATGAAGCGTGACGTGGCCCGCTGCAACACGGCTTCGAGTGTGGTACTCCCCTCCGCTTTGAGTAGGCGCTCCACTTCTTCGATCTTCTCGGCTACGGTGACTGCAGGCAACGGTAGCTCCTCCGGCTGAGAGAGACGCTTCTCGGTAAGGACTCGCCGGAATACTGCCGCTAACGCCGCCGCGCTCACTCCGATGATCTGGGGTGGCTGGAAGTCCGCCATTGACTCTGCGTTTAGAAGGCGGCCAGGACGCGGGAACGATTGCAGTCCGGCCAGCTCTCGCTCACGCAGCGCCTGTGCTATTTCACGCGCCATTTTGTATTCCAAGAGACGTTTGCGCAGCTGTTCGGCATCCTCAAGCGGATCGGAGTCATCGTTGTGCGCCTCCACGCGCGGTGGCGCCGGTAAGAGGCTGCGCGACTTGATAAGCAAGAGGCGGGCGGCCATGGCTACAAACTCGGCAAGTTGCGGTAAGGGAGCTAGACCCTCCCAGGTGCGCACATAGTGTATGAACTGGTCGGTTACGCTTACCAGAGAGATAGTGGTGATCTCCAGCTGGTTTCGCTCGATCAGGTGAAGCAGCAGTGCCAGCGGCCCATCAAAGCCGGGGAGATGTACGTGGTACTGGTCTCCAGCCACGTCTTGCGGACCTGTGGCTGCGGCCGCCTCGTCACCACTACTCTTGCCTTGCGCACCGATTGCCATACTTTTCCTCTGGTGGACCGCAACATGACACGCTGCCTGCGGAATGGCTCTTTAGAAACTCCAGCCCAAGCCCACTCATGTTCCAGATGTAGAATAACAGCGTACTGCATGCCATTCTACGTCCGGTGGCTGGAGACTGGAAATGAGTGGGGACCCATAGGCTACAGCTCCAGTAGACGGCAGCCGTATCAGGGCTCCGGGCCGACTGCACTGCTTGCTGCCATACTCTGCGGCTTGCTCCCACTCGGTGTGCCGGTACTCGTAGGTGTGCTACGCCGGCGCGACCATGTCAGCCAGAAGACCAGAGATACGGCAGTGAGCAGGAAGCCAAAGAAGATGGCCAGATAGTCCAAGGTCTGGGCCTGCGACGGGATGAAGCCATTGGCGCTCACGACGTTGATGCCGATCTGCGCGCTGGCGTTTCCGGCGGTGAAAGCCAGCGTAAAGAGGCCTACGGTCACCGGTGTCACGTCCCAGTCAACGGTAATCGACTTGGTCGGCTGCAGCTGCACAAGATGCTGATTGTCGGTTGGCTGGAGCTTGAAGTTGGGCGCCACCAGACTGAGGACGATGTCACACTCGATTGTATCCTCGTTGGTGACCTGCGTATGGATAGCTTCGGTCTGCGAGGCTGCGAGCACCCGGACGGGCGCGCTCACCTCCAGGCGTGGATTGTCGCAAGGCGCAGCGGAGGTCGAGGCTGCCGCTTTGTCCTGTGCTCTGGCCTGCTGATCCAGCGACTGAAAGCTGTGCAGGGTAGTGCCGTTCACCGACAGCGTTGCTACGACGAGAATGAGCGCACCCACGAGCGCGCCCAGAGTGGCAATGATGCGCATACGCATGGCGATAACCTTTCCTAGCAAATAAGTCCTTTTCCTCTGGCGTGAGAGCGGCGATCCCTGGACAGCCGAGTCACACTGGTTAAGCTGACTCCGCTTCGTCCGAATCACTACCATGTTTGTTCACCGGGCGTCCGCTGGTCATGCGCAGACGCTGGGCGGCGCGCCGTGCCTCCCGCACGGTATTGGCAAACAATCTTCGCACTCCTGGCACCTGGCCGGCAGCGCGTATCGTCGCGCGATCTACCTTCGTGCCCACTACCGCCAGCACCTGGCGGCGCTGAGCCTCTGATTCAATTTGGAATCCCGGCGCCTCGACTCCAGACTCGGCAAACTTGGGCGGCAGCTCGTCGAGGCGATGATCGATGCGCTCATGCATGATCGCCGACTCCTCGTCTTCCATGGCTGCCGCTCCCAGATGGTGCTGCAAATCTTCCTGGGGAAGACCGGCCGTCGACCCGGCGGCTCCGCGCGTTGTGTTATGGGCCTGCACCTCGTGAAGGACGGCTATCAAGGAGCCGGCGGTTTCACGCTGTCCCGCGTCCCACGAATTGATCTCGGCTCCCAGCAAGAGGATGAACGATAGGTAATAGAAGAAGATCAGAATGACTACGGCGAAGCCCGCTGCCGTCCCATAGTTTTGGGGCTGAAGAAACGCTCCCTCATACAGTGGGAAGACCACTTCGTAGAACACCAGCAACAGCGTGGCAACTACCGTTCCTTTCCAGATCTCGTGTGGCCAGACCCGGCGGTTAGGTACCACCATATACAAGATGCCGAAGAGCAGCAGCGCGGAGACCACGGAGAGCCCAATGCCGCCAATTTGCACGAAGAGCGCTGCCCCCGGATTCTTGGCCGCAATACCCAGCAGTCTCACCACCGCGGCTGGAATAATGCTGGACAGCAACATGATCGGAATAATGATGACGTAGATCAACAACATGCCGACGGCCATGATACGCTGGCGAACCGGATTGCGCCCGCGCAGCTTGAAGACGATGTCCAGACAATTCTCCATCACCACGAAGAGATTGGATCCATTGACCAGCGCGAGGACCAGGCCAAGCACTAAAAGGAGCGGGGCACTGTGATTGAGCGTCACGGTCACATGGTACAAGAGACCCTTAGCCGTCCCCTGGGGAAAGGCCTGTTGCACGATGTTCTGCAATCGTGCCTGACTGCCTGGTGAGAGATTGTTGAGCACGAATCCGGTAATGGCCAGAAGCAGAAGCAGGATCGGAAAGACGGAGAGCAGGAGGTTATAGGCGAGGACTCCCGCAAGATTAAAGATCCAATCGTTGCTGATCTTGATCCAGAAGCTCACCAAAGACCGTCGCTGACGTTCCACCCCGCCGACTACTACTGGTCGACTAGGGTGCCGCCGTGCTCTGCCCTGAGATTTCTGCTCGTGCAGATCTTTAGGAGCCATGGCTGGGTCTCTCCGTTGTCTTCACTCCGTGCGATTCCTGTCGCCGCACGTTCTCACTGGACTCGCTTCTTGAGTGCGCGCAGATACGCCTCAGCGCTGCCGATGTCGGCGTTCGAATAGGCGTTCAAGGCGATTGGTAGCTCGGTAAGGCCCGCCTTCCAAGAAGTAATCACCGCATGCAGTTGATCTACCGCTACGGTGGAGGTATGGACAAAGGCCATAGCGTTGTGCGCGAGCTGGAGCGCGCCCAGCAGCACGTCAAGCGCGCCGCTGCCCAGAAGTGCCACCAGGTTGGCAACCGGCAGCACGATGACCTGCACCGCCGCCCGCGTTGCCTCGGCTGCTTCGAGGGCCGCATCGATCGAAATGCCTTCGAGCTCGCCAATGGCCGCCTGCTCCAGGCGCTGTTCTACGGCGGGAACGACCCGTGGGGCAGCGACGGCGGCGCCGCCCACCACGACGGCCGCGGCGGCCGTCGTGATGAGCACTCTCCTTGTTGTCCGCGAGTCCTTGCTCATGCCCTGCTGGCGGGTGCCATTCGTAGGTACCGTCTTCTCTTTGAGATCCACTGAGTGCTCTCCTTTCTCCTAATGTTGGCTCTGCTGTGGCTCCCGCCGGCAGGCGGAGCAGATGCCCTGGTAGAAGGCCAGGCCTCGCAGTACGCGAGGGGAAGTATGGACCAGCTTCACCCCTTCTTCCTTAACGATGTGATTGGGACAGAACCAGCTGCCACAGGCCTCACAGCGCACCATGGTGTACTGGTCGCCGGCGACGTGACAGCCGGGGGCCTCACACTCGGGCGTGAGAAGGATAGGCACAGGCTGCTGAGATGGTTGTGGCAGAGTCATCGCTGTAGTCTCCTCCTGATAATCTGGCTTTTGAGCACCAGTGGACGTCCTTGTTATATGCGTCCCCCCTTCGGAATGGAGTATCCATCCGCCGGGTACGTCACTGGCGCAGATGCCGACAGCGTACTGCCAGTGGTAGATAGCACACGCCGTGCCAATTGTGCTGGTTCCTCTCGGCCTGCGTGCCTCAATCGGAGGGTTATGTCGCGCGAGCGCGAGCGGCTGCTATCAGGCCTAGAGTGCATCATCCAGCGCATGCAGCCCTGCCGCTGGTCCATCCGGCTCATGATGCGTTCGTATCAGCAGCACAGTCCGCTCGGAGAGGCCGGCCTCCGCAGCCAGGTCAGCGCCTATGCTGGCGTGATGCCAGGCAAAATAGAAGGGGCGCCGCCACCAGAAAGCGTCATTTCGCGCCAACCAGGAGAGCGCAGCCGGCCAGAAAGCACGAGCAAGTACCACCAGCGGGCGTACCCAGAGCGGCACGCGACCTGCGCCTTTGCCGCTGTCATGCAACAACGCCGCCGCCAACATATCTGAATCGGTGCAGCCAGCGGTCCGTAGCGCCTGGTACAGCAACAGACTATGGTGTTGGTCGCTCACCGACATCGAGAAAAAGAGTCCAGTCCCACTCGGAGGCAAAGTCGCCAGAATAATGGCGCGATCGTCAGCGCTCAGTCGATGCGGGGTAATCGCGTGCCAGAATTGCCACGCACGATACCACATGGCCGCCGGGCGAGCACGCTGACGATCGCCGATACAGGCGGTACCCTCAGCTCTCGCGGCCGATGGAGTCGAGTTGGACGTTTTCAATGTTTGGGGTCTCCACACGCGACGAACCCTTGTGCGCCAAGCCACCAGCGGCCCTCAGCCAGAGCTTTGGGCTAGAGAAACAGGTAGAAATCTCTGATGTTGGGAGCTATGGAAGACATGATCTGCAGGGCCCAGTTGATCAGCAGGTCCCCTGGCGAAAAGGAAATTCCCAAAAACAGAAGAACATACGGCACCACAAAGAAGATGCCTAGAAGGATCAGCTCCATATATGGCTCAACCCGCCGGAAAGAAATAGCTTGCGGAGCGGGCAGCAGCGCATACAGAACGCGGTAGCCGTCCAAAGGATAGAGTGGAATGACGTTGATAATCGCCAGTACGATGTTGGTAAGCGCAAAGGTAAAGGCAAACTGTTCTAGCCAAAGGACCACTCCGGTCTGAGCGCTCCCAAGGCAGTCTTGCAGCGCCTGTCCCAGCAGCACCTGACCCTGCGCCAGGGCTATGCAGTGGCTGCCTGCGGCGGGCAATGCAACATAGCCGGGGATATACGTCAACAAGAAAGCGATGATCAGCCCGAGGAGCAGATTCACCAATGGTCCGGCAAGCGCTACCAGAATCAATCCGCTATTGGGACCCACTCGCATTCGCCGGGCGTCGACATCCACCGAGCGTCCCCAACCCAGACCGGCAGGGACCACCGCAAAGGAAAATACAATGGCGACGATGGTGCCGATCGCAGCCATCTGACGCGCGGGAGCAAGGCTCAGGCGCCCGGCACTACGAGGAGATGAGTCTCCCAGGAGGCTTGCCGCCACTGAATGAGCCGCTTCATGCAGCGTGATGGCCAACACAAAGGCCACAAATGTTTCCATCACGAGAAAAATATTCATTACCTACGCCCCTAGTACATGGTTGGCGGCTTTCACAGGTTCTGCTGGCTGAGCTCGCGCCGGCAGCGCGAGGCGCCCAATGGTCCACTAAAACTGGTACGGATAATTCGTACCAGTGGTTACGGACGATGGGGCGCCGCGTTACGAAAGCCTAGCCGGCCGTGTAAAGCTAGCGGTATGAAGGTGGTTACTTCGCCACCGCCTTGGCCTTCTTCGGCTTGCGCTTTTCTTTGTTTTTTGGACTCTTATCACCCATTGCAGCACCTCCGATTCTTGCTATGGCTCGGTCCGGGAGGCCCGGTAGGCAACTCCTACCGGTATGCTCTCCGTAGAAGCCATTATATCTGCCTCGCAAGAGGTGCGTCCAGGAAGATTTCTGTCCCTTCGCGAGCGGCGGCAGTAGAGGGAAATATGTGGCGCGCCTCCTGCTCGAGCAAGTGAATCTCGGCATCGGCATAGCCAGGGTCGTGATGGAACAGGATGAGGCGTTGCACGGCAGCCTTCTGTGCCACCCGAGCCGCCATAAGCGGTGTGCTGTGTCCATAGCCACGTGTGGGCGCCGCGTTCACTCCAGCGTAGTCATCCTCGCTGTATTGCGCATCGTGCACCAACACATCCGCTCCCTGGATGAAGCGTAGAAAGCCCTGCTCAGCCGGATTTTGCCACTCGGCGTCGCGCGCGACAATCTCGATGTCGGTAGCAAAGACAAGCGACCGCCCTTCAGCGGTAACTCGGTAGATCAGTGTACCGGCGCGTGGGTGGAACTTTGAATAGAGCACATCTACCACCAAGGAGCCCGCTGGAGGCGGGGACGACTCTGCCCAGATAGTCGGACCTTCGGCCTCCGCCGTCCAGACCAGCCGCATTCCATCCTCAATGCCCATCAAGACACGCTCCGAAGGCAGTTCCCTAAAGTCGACCGGGAAGTACGGAGAACGCATATAGCGGGCGATGATATCTCCAAAGCTGAGCCCGGCAAGACTTGGGCCTAGTAGATGTATGCGGGCATCTCCCCGATAGAGGGGAGCAAAAAACGGCAGCCCGCAGAGGTGATCGTGGTGGGCGTGGGTAAAAAGTAGGCTCAAGGTGTGCTGATCTTGGCCGTCCACTGAATCCGCCGGTCTGGAATAGAACTCATGAGTCAGCTTATCGCCCAGGGCCACGATGCCGGAGCCGGCATCGATGACCAGAATATGCCGTCCATATCGCATCTCAAGACAAGTCGTATTTCCGCCAAAGCGGGTGCCGGTCAGCGTAGCGGCCGGGTGAGTACCGCGTACCCCCCAGAAGCGGGCCCGCAGTCCGGAACGATCGACTTCTCTGGCCACATGCCCAACCTTCCGCCATACCGTCGAGATCTTCCACGTGTCTCAATCGATGTAGAAAACAGCGGCCTGACTCTTTTGGTAGACTCGCTAGCATTTGTGGCAGTATAGCATTTGCAGCTGCGCCGGCGCTGTGAAATACGCCACTGTACATGGTCCGTCTCTCGCCATCCGACTGGAAAGCTAGCCCATCAGTCCTCGTGGACAAGACTGGGATAAAGTCGTGGAAAAGAGCAGCCAAGTCGTGGATATCGAAGCGAATCCCCGGCAACATGTGGATAAGTGGTGCGAAGAAGGCCAGGATCGCCGTGCTAGTTGACGGAATATGATGTAGATGCACCAACAACCACTGCATCTGCCACTAATTATCCACATATCCACCAGCTGGGGATAACCGGCCATTTGCCAAATAGCTCTCCTTCAGGTACTCTCAAGGGTACCCCCAACGGAAAGATCGGGCGTGCTTGACGCTCTCCGGGCCATGGACTACTATCATAGAATAGGCGTTCTATCAGAGAAGGGCTCAGAGGGGGCTTTGGCGGTGCTGTGCCCAGAGGGCAGCGACTCACGAGTTACCAGCGCACCAAGCGAGAATTTGAAGGGTTAATCCTATGGCGGTGGAAAAGCTCCTTCCACAGAATGTCGAAGCGGAGGCGGGGGTATTGGGCAGTTTGCTCATCGACCCTGACGCTATCTTTCCGGTCAGCGAGTTCTTGCGGCCTGACGATTTCTATCGAGACTCCCACCGTGATATCTATGCGGCGGTGCTGGATCTCTATGAAGCTGGAGGTCCAACCGACCTCATTACCCTAACTGACGAGCTGGCACGTCGAGGTAAGCTTGAAGATATCGGTGGCGCAGGGTACGTCTCCTCGCTGGCTAGCCAAGTTCCCACGAGCGCCAATGTCGAATACTACGCACACATCGTGGAGCGTAGCGCGATACTACGCCGTTTGATTCACGCCGCCGGACAGATCGCTGGAATCGCCTACAATGAACCTGAGGCCTCGGTCGCCCTCGACGAGGCGGAGCGGCTTGTCTTCAACGTGAGCCAGCGCTATGTTCACCAAGAGTTCGAACACATAAGCGAGACGCTTCGCCAATATATAGATAAGCTTGATCAGCTGCACGAGAGGCGAGGCACCCTGGTCGGCGTCCCCACCGGTTTCAATGACCTTGATAAGATAACTGGTGGCTTGCAAAAATCCGATCTTATTATTCTGGCGGCTCGGCCATCGCTCGGCAAGACGGCAATGGCGCTTTCCCTGGCTCACAATACTTCTCTTAAGCACCAGAAGAGTGTCGCGCTTTTCAGTCTGGAGATGAGCAAGGAGCAGCTGGTCGCTCGCATCCTGTCAATGGATGCCATGGTGAACCAGCAAAATCTGCGCACCGGCTATATCGACGATGACGAGTGGGAACGCATCAGTGATTCAGTGGGACGCCTCTCGCAAGCAAATATTTTTATCGACGATACTCCGGGCATTTCGCTTGCGGAAATGCGCAGTAAAGCCCGGCGTCTGATGATGGAGCGGTCCTTTGACCTGCTGATAGTCGACTACTTACAGCTTATGCAGGGAAGCGGCAGCGGCAACGGCATTGGCCACGAGAACCGCGTCCAGCAGATTTCGGAGATCAGCCGTGGGTTGAAGATCATGGCTCGTGAGCTCAATGTGCCGGTGCTGGCGCTGTCGCAGCTCTCTCGAGCGGTTGAGGCCCGTACCGATAAGAGACCGCAGCTCTCCGACCTTCGCGAGTCGGGCAGTATCGAGCAGGATGCGGATGTCGTTATGTTTATCTATCGTGACGAGGTATACAATCAGGATACCGACCGTCCGAATATCGCCGATATCATTGTCGCCAAACACCGCAATGGTCCAGTGGGCCAAATCAGTCTGTATTTCCAGGCGGAACTGACTCGCTATCGCGATTTGGAACTCCGCGTACCCGGTGATTATTAGGCCAGAAGGGAGCCCGTACATGCCTGCTTTCGCCGGGTTTCCTTCTGGGAAAAACCCGTTCATCCCCCTGCCGGAGCAATTCTTCACCGTAGTGTTGCCCGAGATAGCAGATATCAGCGAGCTCAAGCTGACGCTCTATCTCTTCCGGCTGCTCTACCAGAAATTCGGCGATCCACGTTGCGCGAGCGACCGCGAGCTACTTGCAGATCAACTGCTTCGTCAGACAATACGGCGCCCCGGCGACCCTCGTCCGGTAGACGAGCAGCTGAGGGCCTCGCTTGAGCTTGCGCTGCTTCGAGGAACGCTCTTACGAGTTCGAGTTAGGATAGATGACGCCATCGTAGCCTGGTACTTCTTTAACACCGAGCGTAGCCGGTTGGCGGTGGCTAGGCTTCAACGCGGTGACGACTCGCCTGAGCTGCTGCTGGAGCTGGAAGATGCTGACTGGGTGCCCGAAAATGGCCCTCTTGAGTACACAATTGAGCTGGAACGGCCGAATGTATTTTCTCTGTATGAACAAAACATTGGGGTTCTGCCTCCCCTCTTAGCCGAGGAGCTCAGAGAGGCTGAAGCCACGTATCCCTATGACTGGATCGAAGAGGCTTTCCGGTTGGCGGTTCTACAGAACAAACGCCGCTGGAGTTACATACGCGCTATCTTGGCGCGCTGGGAAATCGAAGGGAAGGGAGAGCAGACGTATGGAGCGCATGGGTGATATTCTTGCGAGATCCGCCACCCGCAGCGTTGGTGGTCTGCGTGGGACCAGCCGGAGATCAAAAGCGAAGAGTTCCAGCGCTTCACCGATGGCGCGATCCTTGGTGGGTCGAAATCGTGCGTCGCGAGGCGAAGATGCTGAGCAGGCGGAACCTGACAAGTTGCCACGGGCCGAATGCTTAGATAAAGATAATGACCAGATATTGGAGCTGCCAAAGCACAGCCGATTATCCGGGCGAAAGCTTGCGGCCGTGCAAGACACGCCCGCGACGATGGCACCCAAGTCCAGCGTGATGACGCCGATTGGAGACATCGCGGCGGCTCTGGTAGGGCACCGCCGCACTCCAGCTGCTATCCGCGTCTCGCTCCCCAGCGATGAGAATCAGAATCAAGCAGCCAAGAAAAAACCCGTTGTATCTCGCAAAAGTACGGTCGCGGTCTGCCCAGAATGCGGCGGAGCCGGCTATGTAAGGATGGAATTGCCGCTCGACGATCCCTCCTTTGGCAAGCCGGTGCCCTGCGAATGTCGAGTACGCGAGTGGGAAGAGCGCCGGCGCCAGGATCTACGCCGAATCTCCAGTCTTGATCCGTTCAAGGACAAGACATTTGAGACCTTTAATCAGAAGATTCCTGGTGTGCGAGAGGCCTGTGAAGCCGCTCGCCGCTATGCCGAAGACCCACACGGTTGGCTGGTTCTGCGAGGCGGCTACGGCTGCGGCAAGACTCATCTTGCCGCAGCCGTAGCCAATGCGCATTTGGCAGCCGGAGATCACGTCTTCTTCTCGATCGTACCCGATTTGCTTGACCACCTGCGCGCCGCATTCGGGCCAAGCAGCGAGATCCGCTACGACGAGATGTTTGAGCGAGTGCGAGAGGCTGGCCTCCTCGTCTTGGATGATCTGGGCGCGGAAAACGGCACCGCGTGGGCTACCGAGAAGCTCTTCCAGATCATTAACTATCGCTACAACTTTCGCATGCCTACTGTCATTACAACCAACAACCGGCTTCTGTCTCATATGGACGAGCGGCTGGCCTCGCGCCTCTCTGATATCGGCTTGGTCCGCACCATTGTCATTGAAGCTCCGGATTATCGCAAGCGGCATGCGAACGGCGCTACCGCAGGGACGAGAAGCGCGCCGGGTACCACGCGGGGGCGTACGCAGGTTTAAAGAGCACGAAGGCGGCGGTAGGCGACACACAGGCCATTGAGTAGGAGATTGGTATCGACGACCTCGATAGCGGGAGTGACGCCTGCCACCAACTCGGCTAACCCTCCATGAGCGATGACTTTGGCGCGATCGCCGCCGGCAAAGTCCCGCCGAAGCCGAGCTACGAGACCTTCGACCAAACCGACATGGCCAAAGATGATTCCTGAGCGCATACTGTAGGCCGTATTCTTACCCAGTGTGGTTGGTGGAGGGGCCAGCTCAACCTGGTAGAGCTGCGCTCCCGCCCGCGCCAACGCCTCTGCCGAGATTCCCAGTCCCGGCGCGATCGCCCCACCCAGAAAGTCGCCTTCTTCTGAGACGCAGTCAAAGCTGGTCGCCGTACCGAATTGAATCACTATGGCTGGTCCTCCATAGAAGTGGTGTGCTGCCAGTGCGCTGATGATGCGGTCGGTTCCGGTCTCCCAGGGATTATCGACCAGGAGCCGTACACCAAGATCCATCTGGTGGTTGACGACTATGGGCTCCTGTCCCAGATAGCGAACCGAGAGATCGACGAAGACGGGGGTTAATTGCGGAACAACACTGGAAACGATGGCGTCAGCGATGTCTTCCAGGTGCAGACCAGCATGCTGGCAGAGATTCAAGAGCAACATCGCGTATTCATCGGCGGTCTTCTCACGCTCGGTGGCAATTCGCCACCGCGCGCGCAATGAATTGCCAGAAAGCGGATACAGCCCGAACTTGATTCCGGTGTTGCTGATGTCGGCCACGAGCAGTAGCTGGCGATCGCCTTTACGGGAATTCTCCATACGGTCCTCCCTCCGCGAAGCGAAGTAATCACGCAGGCGAGGAAGCGCCGGACTTACTCCTGGCGGACCGGGCGCTCCTTTCCGGGTTGGTTGTGATTGTATGTCTTCTACATGGAGACGGTCAAGCATCCAAAGCAGCGCTCGAATCGCCTCCCCAGAGCGCAGTCACGTCGCGAAAACCCCATGCGCAGGATCGCGTTGGCACACTTATCGCACCTGCTACCCAGAAGAAAAATGATACAATGCCCTAAACATAACATAACGTACGTATTTATGGGAGAATTGGCACACAGGAAGACCGTCGAATAGCGTTTCACCGTTCCATCCCTAGCGGGAGGTTGCTTCGCATGGCGAGTGATACATATGACCTAGCTCCCAACGGGAAGGTGCCGGCTGCTAATGGCACGCAGAAAATCAGTGAGGTAGAGAGCGGGACGCGTCCTACCCCGGTTATTACCACACCTATTGACGCGGTTCATCGGCACGAGCGGGAGCGTCGGAAACCGCTGGTCCGCTTGCTAGCTATCGCTATCATGGTCATCTCAGTGGTTCTGATACCCACGGGCATGATTCCAGACGTTGATCGCGTTACCTTGATCGCCGTCAGTCTTGCGCTGGTCGGTGGGTTGGCAGCGTATATCCTCAATGAGCTGAACGTCGAGATAGCTGCCGTGATTGTGCTGCTCTCCACCATCGCTTTAGCCATCTGCTGGGAAATTCTTGCCGAAGCACAGCTGCAAGGCGGCATCGATCTAGCCGACCTGCGGCTGTTCGACCTCTTCACGATCCTTATCGTGCTATCCGGCATGTTGATCGGCCGGCTGGCTCCCATCATTACTGGTACCGCCACTATGGCGTTTACGGTCGCGGCGCTGCTCCTCCTGCCTCACACGAAGCCTCTTGAGCAGTTCTGGACCGGCAATGATCCCTACGCCATGCGAGGCTCATTTTACGATGTTATCTTGGTGGCGCTGGCAATTCAGGCATTTATCGCATGCATAAGCTGGCTCAGCGCCACCAGCGTACAAAATGCCATACAGGATGCGCTACGAGCCGATGACCTTGAAGCCGCCAACGAGCAGATTCGACTTCAGGCGCGCATTTTAGCCGAGCAGCGTGCTCGCTGGCAAGAGGGTATCGCAGACATTCAGCAGGTACATGCGGCTGTGGCTCGCGGACAATGGGATGCCCGTGCCACCGTGACAGCCAGTGAACTCTTGCCGATAGCGATAAGCCTCAACCTGCTGCTTGACCGTCTGGGCAGGCTTTCGCGAGATCAAGAGACACTGGCGCGCGTAAATGGCGCCGCCCAAGGGCTCGCGCAGGCGCTCCAGCAGGTGCGCCGCGGATACCCCTATGTGCCTCCAGCCTACACTGGTACGCCCTTTGATGAGATACTGGTGGAACTTTCCTACCTCCGAGCCTCGGGGGCTCCATCAGCTAGCCAGAGCCAGCCCAGCACAGGAGTGATGAAGTCTACCTCCGGAATGCTCCCGCCACGCGGAGTGAGCGGACCAGGTGAGGTCCGCGCCGGCGCCGCACGTACCACTCCGCTCTCGACCAGGTCTCCAAGCCCATCGACCCCCATAGAGCAAACAAATAACCAGAAATCCCTCGCTCCGGCGACCGAAAATGAGAGGGAATCGCTGTCCAACGATTTTGATTGGCTGGTCTGGCTACGCAAACAATGGGGCGATGAGTGTCCATGGCCACGAAACTAGCGGCTGCAATTGCATACATGCATGCAGTTATGCTATATCAGTCATGGGGACGAGGCCGGGCTCGTGACTCCGATTTCTTCTCTCCAACTGAGGTGTCGCGTGGAATTACAGCAGGATATCCATGTCGTTGACGGCGTATACTGCAATGTCTACCTGGTTCTCGAATCCGACGGTGTCACGATGATTGATACCGGAATCCCAGGGAAGGAGAAGGCCATCCACACCTATCTGGGCAAGCTAGGTAGATCAGTCCATGACGTGCGCCGTGTGCTGATTACTCACCAGCACGTAGACCATATCGGCAATCTCGCCACTCTCTCGGCAGCCTCCGGTGCGGAGGTGTTCGCTCATCCACTAGACTCTCTGGCCATTGAAGGAAAGGCTCCGCGAGAAGTTCCGAGCGTGGCAATGGTAAGTTTTATGATGCGGACCATGTATTTCTGGCGGCTTAAGCCGGTGCGCATAGGGCGGCAGGTGCGGGCAGGCGAGACATTACCCGTGCTCTCAGACGAAGGCGGTCTCTTGGTTATCGATACCCCAGGCCATACCGTGGGACACATTTCCTTCTACCTGCCAGGGCGCAAACTGCTCTTTGCGGGCGATGCCTATGGGCACAAGAATGACCAGATCGTGCCTGCGCCAGCCATGTTCAATCATGATACTCCGCAAGCCCTCCGCTCCATGGCAATGCTGACCGACTATGATATCGAAGCCAGCTTGCCAGGACACGGCACTCCTCTTCTGGCTGGAGCCGGAGCGAGGCTGGGAGAAGCAGTATCGCGAATCCCGGCAGCGGAGCTGCGCTGGTAAGGGAGCAGGTTCCTTCAGCTCCCTTGGTTCGCCGATGGATGTTCACTCACATCTTCGGCCGAGGCCGGATCCGGCACCGGATAGAGTTCCGGCGGTGGGGGAACCAGATCGGCCGGCATAGTCCCCCTGTCGGTGCTTGGGCTCTCGGGATTGTCTAGTCGATCTTCCCCTGCAGGACTGGGCTCAGTAGCCGGCAAGAGCGCTAGCGCGACCACCTGGTCCATGGACTCGACGAGGTGGTAGGTCATCTCACTACGCACCTGAGCAGGAATCTCGGTGATATCTTTGGCGTTTTCCTCGGGAACGATCAGCGTCCGTATACCGGCACGGTGTGCGGCCAGCGCCTTCTCTTTCAACCCGCCGATCGCCAGCACGCGCCCGCGCAAGGTGATCTCGCCGGTCATCGCCAGATCGCTCCGCACCGCTCGCCGTGTCAGAGCCGAAATAACCGCGGTAGCCATGGTTATGCCTCCAGAGGGGCCATCCTTGGGAATGGCGCCTTCGGGCAGGTGAATATGGATGTCCAGCGTGTCGGTGAAATTTAACGGTATTTTCAGGTCAGCTGCCCGTGACCGTATGTACGAGAGAGCCGCGCGTGCTGATTCTTGCATGACGTCGCCAAGCTGTCCGGTAACCATCAAATGGCCCTTGCCCGGCATGGTCACCACTTCGACCGGTAACAGCGTACCGCCGTTCTCCGTCCACGCTAGACCGGTCGCCACTCCAATCTGGCCCCGGTCCTGCGCTCGATCCGGAAGGAAGCGCGGAACTCCGAGGAACTGCTCGACGCTTTTCTCGGTCAGCCGGACGCGGGCATCCGGCTTTGTCACAATACGTAGCGCAGCCTTGCGGCAGATCGCCGCCAATTGGCGCTCCAGGCCACGAACGCCAGCCTCACGTGTATAGTGGGACACGATATAGCGCATGGCGCTCTCAGGCACCTGTACCTGCGTTCGCGTCAAACCGTGCTCACCAAGAACTTTGGGAAGCACGTAATTGCGACCGATGGCGATCTTTTCCTCCTCGGTGTAGCCGGGGATCTGTACGATATCCATTCGATCGGCCAGCGCCCTTGGTATCTGGTAGCGGTTGTTGCCGGTGCAGATAAAGAACACTTCGGAAAGATCATACGGAACTTCCAGGTAATGGTCGGTAAAGGTATTGTTCTGCTCGGGATCGAGCACTTCCAAAAGCGCCGACGCTGGATCGCCGCGATAATCCGACGCCAGCTTGTCAATCTCATCCAAGAGAAAGACGGGATTGCGGACGCCTACTGTCTTCATTGACTGTATGATACGGCCGGGAAGCGCCCCTACATAGGTACGACGATGACCGCGTATCTCGGCTTCGTCGTGCACGCCGCCAAGAGAGATACGCACAAACTTGCGTCCCAGCGCCGAGGCAATCGACTTGCCGAGTGAGGTCTTGCCGACGCCAGGAGGGCCTACCAGGCAGAGGATAGGACCCTTATTGACGTTCATGCTCAAGCGATGATCATTCCGAGGCGTAGTCGCCGTCTGACGCTGCTCTTGCATGATGCGCAACTGCCGGACCGCAAGAAACTCGACGATCCGCTCTTTGACCTTCTCAAGCCCGTAGTGGTCAGCATCTAAGACCTTCTGAGCGTAGCGCATGTCTAGCCGATCGTCGGTCCGTTCCGACCACGGCAGCGCCAGCATCCAGTCTATGTAATTTCGCAGGACGACCAGCTCCGCCGAGTGTGTGGGCATGCGCTCGAGCCGATCAAGCTCCTTGTTGACTTTGCCGGTCACCTCGTCAGGCATCTGTCGCTGGAGCACTTTTTGGCGTAGTTCAGCGACCTCGCTGGCCTGGTCATGGCCAAGCTCCTCCTGGATTGCCCGTAGCTGCTCTTTCAAATAATATTCGCGCTGATTCTTGTCGACCTGCTGTCGCACCTTCTGGCGTATCGTGTTCTCCAGCTCCAAGATATTGATCTCGTTGCCCAGCGTGACGCAGAGTTTTTCCAGCCGCTCTAACGGGTCGAAAGCTTCGAGCAATTCTTGTTGCTGGGTATAGTCGCCGGCGGTAAGCGGCGCCAGCGCATCGGCCAGGGCGCCCGGCTGGTTAATATGGGCGATCGAGGTTATGTCTTCGGCATTAAACCTTCGGCTCAGGTGAGTGTACTGGTCAAAAAGGGTATGGGCATGGCGCACCATTGCTACAGATTTGTTGGCGTAGTCCACCGGATCATCGGAATTGCCCGCGGAATCCTGCCATTCCTCTACGACAACTACCAGGTACGGACTGGGCTCAATCCATTCCACGATGCGCACACGAGCGACGCCTTCCACCACAACCTGCAGAATATTGTTGCTCTGTACCTCGAGTTGCTTGAGCTCGACCAGCGTGCCGATATCGAAGACGTCGCTGGGTCCGGGATGCTCTAGATCTGATTGTTTTTGAGCCGAGACAATAAAACGCTTGGTCGTCGCGTTTGCTTCATTGATAGCTTGTATAGACCGCTCACGTCCAATATTGAGCGTAGCCGTCGCTTTTGGAAATATAACAGTGTCTTTTAGCGGGATAAGTGGGTATTGGCGTCTCTCCGAAGCGTTGGCCTCGAGAATACCCTCCCGTATGTTGTGAGTCTCACGCGGGGACTCTTTTTCTACCGATCTGCTCATGACACACGATCCTCGCTACGTGAGAATATCCACCGCCAGGTGCTGATAATTCTTCAGGTGCTGATAATTCTTATTGTAAGATTACAAGGCAAAGATAGATGCCAGGCGGCACGGGAGGACCCGCTGTTGCCCAATCTTTGCAATGCTGTGGTTGCATATGGCATACCAGGCGTATGACGAGCGACATACACAACGCTTTTATAGACTACAACGACCTTACCAGAGGTTCGTCGAGGAAGTGGTACTCTCGGGAATTGCTAGTCGAATTCGCACCGCTCCTTATGCAGATTCGTCCTCTAGCTCTACGCTACGAGTTTCGCTTCGCGTAACAACTTTGGCAGGCACATGGTTGAGAATGGTATCCGCGTCGATGACGACTTTCTTGACGTCGCTGCGCGAAGGAATCTCAAACATGATGTCTAACAGAACTTCCTCAATAACCGTCCGAAGACCCCTGGCGCCGGTCTTCTGCTTGAGCGCCGAGTCAGCGGTGGCTTCCAGAGCATCCTCCGTAAAGATGAGCTCGGCCCGATCCAGATGGAAGAGTTTCTGATATTGCTTGACGAGCGCATTCTTGGGTTCGGTGAGAATACGCATCAACGCGGTACGATCAAGATTGTCCAGGGAGACGCTCACAGGGAGGCGGCCCACAAATTCGGGTATAAGCCCAAATTTGAGCAAGTCATCCGGGTTGAGCTGGGCCAATGCGCTGTTGCTCATCTCCGGCGTCCCCTCAACCGCCTTGAATCCCATGGTTTTGTGGCTGCCAAGCCGCTGCTCTATGATCTTGTCCAGCCCCTCAAAGGCGCCACCGCAGATGAAGAGAATATTTTGGGTATTAATCTGAATGAAATCCTGATGAGGGTGCTTGCGCCCACCCTGTGGAGGCACATTGGCGATCGTGCCCTCAACAATCTTGAGCAGCGCCTGCTGTACGCCTTCTCCAGAAACGTCGCGCGTTATGGATGGGTTGTCCGCTTTGCGGGCGATCTTGTCGATCTCGTCGATGTAGACGATGCCACGTTCGGCGCGCGCTACATCAAAGTCCGCCATTTGAATCAAACGCAGCAGAATGTTCTCGACATCTTCTCCGACGTACCCCGCCTCGGTGAGCGCCGTGGCATCAGCGATACAAAAGGGGACATCAAGTATCTTAGCCAGCGTCTGAGCCAGATAGGTCTTGCCGCAGCCAGTGGGCCCAATCAGGAGTATGTTGCTCTTCGCCAGCTCCACATCATCAATCTGCATACCGGAGTTGATGCGCTTATAGTGGTTATAGACAGCAACTGAGAGGGTTTTCTTGGCACGATCCTGACCGATGACGTACTGGTTCAGTTGGTCGTAGATCTTTCGAGGTGTCGGAATCTTACTGGTAGCGACACGTGGCTTGGTGGAGGACTGTTCCTCTTCGATGATCTCGCGGCACAGGTCAACGCACTCATCGCAAATATAGACGCCGCCGGGCCCAGCTATGAGACGCTGGACTTGATCTTGACTCTTACCGCAAAAAGAGCAGCGATAGGTCATTCGTGTCCCCTTGGTAGTTGCCACGTTGTCACCTTCCTCCTGTTGCTGGCTTCTTGGACCATCAACTCGTAGCCCACGTGGCCACGTCTTGCATCATACCCGCTATATGGCTCGGACAGAGATACGTTGAAGCATCGGGAAATTCTGGTAAAGGTCGCTCGTCTGCATGGAGCGACATCACACAGAACATTGTATTATTTTACACTTCCATAATACAGGGCCGGATGTCAACAAACGACTCACAAGTCCTGCTAGTGCACCATAGCTGGCAGTCATCTCCGTTTCCGTTCTCTACATTGAGAGGCCCACACCCGACTCGGCAATAGCTCACGCCTCCGCTTCGCTGGCCAAAGGCGGGGTATCTGGCTTAGCCTTCGCTTTGCCGCCAGCTCGCTCTACCGAGCCAGGAGCGGCGGTCGTCTTGGTCTCTGCCAGCGGCTTGGTGTCAACGCCCTTGTCCTCGGGTTCGGGTGCGGATACGGAGGTCTTCTCGCCCTCCTCGTCTTTGGCGCTCTGATTCTCGTCGTTCGTAGTAGCGATCTCGACTAGAAATGAAATTGCCTTGTCTCGGCGAAGACGAGCAACGATGTTGGCTCGCTGACCTGGTGTAATAGTCTTGGGGGCCAGTCTCCGGCCACCCATCGCGGCATAGAGCTCGAGCCAGCCAGCCACTTCCTCGTCGGTGACCGCGAGGTGCTCGGCACTGGCAACGGCGTCGAGCACCAGATCATGCTTGGCTCGCTCACGCGCATCAGGTTCGATCTCTTCGCGATGCTGCTCTTCCGACTTCTGCGTCATGGCAAGATACTGGTCGAAAGAAATACGGCTCTGCTCCAGCATACGCTTGGTCTCATCCATCATGACGTCTACTTCTTCGTGCACCAGGACCGGATGAACGTCAACCTTGGACTCATCAGAAACCGCTTTGACGACGGACTCGCGTAATTGGCGACGTGCCTCGCTGTCCTTCTGGTTCTGCAATTGGGCGCGTACAGCGTTGCGCAAATCGTCTAGGGTTTCGTATTCGCCGACGGATTTTGCCAGCTCATCGTCTAGCTCGGGGAGCTCACGGTATCTCACCGCTTTAATGGTCACCGAATAGTGTGCCTCCTTGCCGGCCAGCTCGCTATTGGCATAGTCCGCCGGGATGGTAGTCGTGAAGTCCTTTGACTCTCCCTCAGCAAGTCCCACGATATGCTCGTCCATGCCGGAGAAGATGCCAGTACGCTCATTCGTCAACTCAAACTCATTGTCCTTGAGGTCGCTGATGGTTCGGTCGCCGACGCTGAGCTTGAGATCTACGGACACCTTGTCGCCCAACTGGGCACCGCGCTCGGCAGGGAGCCACATGGCCTGGTCTTGTCGCACACGCTCGAGTAGGTCG
>CAWENW010000013.1:0-345681 GCA_963810535.1 uncultured Chloroflexia bacterium | reverse complement strand
GGCTCACCACCTATTGAGGAAGCGATCAGTTCAGATGTGGGCAGCCGTCGCTGCCAATCCAACGCCCGCATACCCCGCACCAGCCGCGGGTCGTTGTCTGCACCAGACTGTCTGCGGCTGTTTGTGCACAGGCATCGGAACAAAAAGCGCTCCCAATCCGGACGGGGCGAGCGTGGCAGGTGAAACGCAACGTCGGTTACTCCATGGCTACCGGGGCGGCCTGTGACGCTGCCTCGATGTCGGCGCGGTCGTCGGTGCTGGCCCCTCCTTTGCTACTCTCTGGCTGAGGACGTGGAGTTGTTCCAGCAGCGCATTGCTCTCCTCCTCGGTTTTTGCGCGCCCGATTGCAGTTACTAACTCGTCTATCTGGCGCTCCTCGTCGGTAGGCGGCTCGATCTCCCACAAGCTGGCCCATTCGGTTACGCAGTACACGGCCGTATTCCTCCTGCGACTCATCCTCGTAGTCATCGGCAGTGCGTCTGCTGCTGGGTCCACGCTCTTTGAATTCGACAATAAGATCGATGGTCCGCGCTTTGAGAAGATTGTGCACCTCATGGTAGGGATGCGTCGATTCATACCGGTAGTAGACAAAGGCCTCTCCAGGTACGATGCCAATCTCCTCTTTGCGAGGCGCCTCGTAGGAGGTGGAGTGGTGGCACGGTAAACGTGGTGCACTGGGTAGCCGATGCGCTTGCAATAGGCGCGGCACGCCCGCTCCTGTCCGCGATGGCGAAGCGGTGGAGACTCAGGAATGTTTCAAATACCTCATCGGTCATACCCATGATGCCATGAGGCGCCGATACCAAGCGGGGTTAGCGACGATAGATTCCGAGGTGAACGGACGCGGATTAGGCATATGCTGCTCATGCCATGATCCCAAGACCAGCCCGAGGCATCCGAAGGCCGCCATGCCGACACGGACTAGATATTACCTCACCTCCGGCACAGCAGTCGAGCCTGATGCGATAATATTGCTCGGAACCCTTGTAAGCACCGACCAGAAAGGAAACGAAGGATGGCGAGCACACAGAAGTTGCCAAAGCAGCTCGAGAGGTTGCGCGCGTCCTGCCCAATGGTGGAAGCGTCTATCTATCTGGCAAACTGTTCTCAGGCACCGCAAGCCATCCCGGTGCGCTCGGCGATAGACGATTTCCTGACTGACTGGTCCACCAAAGGGATGAATTGGGAGGGGTGGATCACCATCGTCGAACAGGCCCGCGCCAGCTTTGCCGCCCTCATCAATGCCGAGCCGGAGGATATTGCGGTGGGCACCTCGGTCTCGCAATTGGTCTCCTCCCTGACCAGCGCGCTCGTGCGACCGGATGCGCCGCGCCGCCGCCTCATTACCAGCGTGGTCGAGTTCCCTGGCGTTGCCCAAGCGTGGCAAGCGGCAGTGCACCACGCCCCAGGCTGGGAGCTGGGCATCCTCACTGCCACCGGAGAGATCACCATCTCTGCGAATTCGCCCGTTCCCGGTCCGCTGGGGGCAACCGACCCGGATGTGATGATCAGCACCGAGCGCTTTCTCCAGGCAATTGATGAGCAGACCGCGCTCATTTCTGTGCCCCGGTGCTCTACGCCAATGGGGCGCTGCAGGATGTCCAGCGGGTCGCGGAGACTGCCCATGCCCAAGGTGCCCTGGTGTTTGTTGATGCCTATCAAGCAGTGGGCAGCGTGCCTCTAGATGTCAAAGCTAGCGGCGTTGACTTCTTGGCTGCCGGGACTTTGAAGTATCTGCTGGGGACGGCAGGCATCGCCTTTCTCTATGTGCGTCCTTCTCTGCGCGAGCTCCTCATCCCTAGCGTGACCGGCTGGTTTGGGCGGGTCGCCCCTTTTGCGTCTGTACCCGACGCACCTGGATTATGCTCCAACGGCTGCCCGATTTGATCTGGGAACGCCCCCATTGATCAACGCCTATGCCGCCAGAGCAGGCGTAGACCTGGTGCGCGAGACCGGGATGGAGGCGATTTCGGCACAGGTGGCGCGCCTGTCGGCGCTCTTCTGGAGGATGGCCCCCGCGCTCGGCCTGCGCATCCTCGGCCCACAACCAGGTACCGCTAAAGGTGCTACCAATGCGGTCGATGCCGGGTCGCCACAACGAGCGCGCGCGCTGGAGGACGAGCTGCGCCAGCGCAAGGGGGTGATTGTTTCGGCACGCGGCAAAGCGCTGCGGCTGGCTCCGCATGGGTTCATCAGGGAAACAGAGTTGGAACAAGCGCTGCATGCTGTGGCCGAGATGCTGGAGCATGCTCAGGTCACTGGGTCACTCTCCTTATCCTAGAGGGGATGGTCGTTGTGCCGATCAAACGCCTTGATCTTTCGCAGCACTTCAAGGAGGGCATGCCCCTCTTGGCGTCGCCGCGGACCGTTGTACCTCTTGGTCACGCTGACCGCCGACGGCGACCAGACCATCCTGGTCCGCTTGCGCCGTTCGTCGCCGAGGCGCCGAGGTAGGAAAAATCGCGAATTGACACCTCTGGCTGTCCGTACCTGTCCAGAGCTATCCATTGGCGTGGGGGTCAAATCGGGGCAGGTCAATGCCGTCGCTTCCCCGTGCTACGTATCCGATGGCGAGACAGTATGCGCCTGCCAGCCGAGCAGGCGCGAGCCATTGGACGTGCCAGACCGCGGCGTGCCCACACGCTCCCCGACGAGGTGCACCCAATACCAGCCGCGCCCCCCTGCCCGCTCGAGAATCACGAACTGCCCGCTCCAGGGCTCGCCGTCGCGGTCGCCAAAGCTCCACCTGCTCCAGGCGACCGGCCCGCTGATGCCTGCGTCCTGCTGCTGCCACCCGCGCTGTTCGAGTTGCGCGGTGTACCCCGCCGCTACCATCGCCAGGTCCAGGTCCGTCTGGACACGGCCATTGAGCTGAATGCGCTCAGTGCTGCCACTCGCGCCATCGTCCCAGTGCTGCACGCCCGGAGGCGGTACGAGCGCAGGCATGGCAGACCAGGGGTCGTGGCCCTGCAGGTGCCGAATGGGAATGTGGCTGAATGCCGTGGCACCGTCGCGATGGACACTGACGCGCGCGACCGTGCGCCCGCTAGGCCCAGCGAACGCTTCCACGCCGAGCCCTGGCCCATCCTCACCCAGCACGAACGCCGCGAACGGTGGACGTAGCATCTCCACATGCGCTGCATGCTCCGCATGCGCTGCGGGCACGAAGCCGACATGGGCATGCAGCTGGACTGGCGCCGGTAGCTGTCGCCAGCCCGCTGCCGGCAGGTGCTTCTCATACCAGGAGATGACCGCATCAGGCGCCAGCTCGCTCTCCAGCACGACGAGCGGGTTTCCGCTCAGTAACGTACCGAGCAGCTGGCTTCCCTCGATTAGCGGCAGTGTGAAAGGGAGATCAGCAGGCAGCCGGCCCACCTGAAGCTGCGGCTCATCATCTGCTTGCGGTCCGCGCGAGTAGTACACTAGCAGTGCCAGCGCCAATGCCCGCAGCGTCGCGACGTCGTTGTCCGCATCGTCCGCGCTGCCCGCCTCGTCGGGCGGGGTCGAGTGCTCGTCCATGCTTGCTCTCGCTTTCACCCATGCTGTCATCAAGTTGTATCTGTACCACGCGCACATGCTAACAGTGATGACGCTTTATGATACATCAGGACGAATGGGCTGTAGGTCACCTCTATTCTCCAAAAACCGTCGACAGCTCGTGCGGAAAGTGGGTGAGAAGCTTTGCCACTTAGATTCACGCCAAGCGGACGATCAGAAATCTCCCTGGTCCTCAAAGAGAGAAGGACTTAACGCGCCTAACATAACCTCTCGCTTTGTGGCAGATTGAGGGCATGAGCAAACCCTTGGTCAGCGACGCACTATGGTCCCGTATCGCACCGTTCCTGCCATCCGAGCAGCCTAAGCCTCGAGGCGGCCGGCCGCGGAGCATTTCCGATCGGGCGGCACTCAGCGGCATCCTTTTCGTCTTGAAGAGTGGTATTGGCTGGAAGATGCTGCCCCAGGAGGTGGGCTGCGGCAGCGGAATGAACTGCTGGCGACGCTTGCGGGACTGGCAGCGAGCCGGAGTATGGAAGGGCGTGTACCGTGCCTTGTTGCAGCAGTTGCAAGACGCTGGGCAGATCGCTTGGGAACGGGCCGCACTGGATAGTGCAAGCGTGCCGGCTCCTGCGGGAGGCGAAGCAACTGGCAAGGATCCGACGAATCGCGGCAAATTGGGGACGAAGCGGCATCTTGTCGTCGACTGCCGTGGCCTGCCACTCGCCGTCACGATCTCGGCGTCCAACGTACATGACTCGCAGATGCTGGAAGCGACAATGGATGCGGTTCTGCCGCTCCAGCTGCCGGGCGGGCGGCGCGGACGACCGCGCCAGCGACCCACGAAGCTGCATGCAGACAAGGGCTATGACTTCAAGCAGTGCCGTCAGGCGCTTCGTTGACGAGGAATCATCCCGCGTATTGCTCGGCGTGGCATTGAATCGAGCGAGCGGTTAGGATGTTTTCGGCGGGTGGTGGAACGGACGCTCTTCTGGCCGGGCCGCTTCCGGCGCCTGAAGATCCGCGTACCGCGCACCGGGCTGACATCCATCTGGCCTTCTTGCACCTTGGCTGCGCCCTCATCTCCCTGCGTTTCCTCGGCTCACCACGTCTCAACGGTCGGCCTGCACCGCCGCGCACGGCCTCTGCTATACTAGGGACATGACGATCAAGAGATTGGACCACGTCAGCGTCGTCGTCGACGACCTTGCAGCCGCTATCGCTTTTTTCACCACCCTCGGCATGGAGCGTGAAGGGGAGGCGCTGGTAGAGGGCCCCTGGGTGGACCGCGTCAACGGGCTCGAAGGCATCCAGGTCGACATCGTAATGATGCGGACCCCGGATGGGCACGGGCGGCTTGAGCTGACGAAATTTCGCAATCCACACCTGGTCGAGAGCGAACCGGCGATCGCACCGCCGAACACGCTGGGCCTGCGGAGCGTCATGTTTGCAGTCGAAAGCGTCGACGACACGGTCGCTCGCCTGCGCACCACCGGCGCCGAACTCATCGGCGAGGTGGCCCAGTACGAGGACATGTACAGACTCTGCTACATGCGAGGCCCTGCGGGCATCATCGTCGCGCTGGCCGAGGAACTCCTCTGAAGCGTTCACCGCTTTCGGCGAAAGCGATTCATCCAGGAGTGCGCCCGCTCCACGACCCAGCGCCGTGCTTTGAAGCCGGCGACCTGTTTGATGGCTTTGGCCTCTTCCCCTCGTGAACGCACATGAGCGGTGAAGCCAAACTCTTGCAGGATGGCATACACCTCATCATAGTCATAACCCGCATCCAGGCACAGGCCCTGTGGGTGCTCCAGAGTGGGCGCAGGCCGCTCCACCACCAGAGTCGCGAGGGTGGCACCCACCAGTTTCATATCATGCCGATTGGCGCCGTCCACCTCCAGGCCGATCGGCACCCCATGCCCCTCGGTCAGCAGACTGCGTTTGACGCCGGACTTGCCCCGGTTGGTGGGATTGCGCCCGGTTTTTTTCCCACCCAAAGGCGCCTTGGTCAACGCCCCGTCCATCGCCAGCCAGTCCCAGTCGATCCCGCACAGCTCATCAAACTGCTGGACCCCAGCTTGCCAGAGCTGGAGGAAGACACCCACCTCCACCCAGGCTTGAAACCGATCATGGGCCGTCGAATGGGCACATAATTCGGTCTGGTCCAGCGCCTGCCACTGGCAGCCGGTCCGTAACACAGAGAAGATCGCGTCGGCGCAGGTACGATCCGCTACGCATGGGCGACCTCCCCCAAACCGATGCGTATTGACGTGCTCCGGCAGCAGCGGCTGCAGGACCGCCCACAACTCATCCGACATGCGGAATCCCGTCGTGGTGCGGTTATTGGGGGTGCGCTGGCGCGTGCGCTCCGTTGGTTGGATGTCTTGTTTGCTCATATCTCTCAGTATACTAGGTTATTCGGATAGGCTTTAAGTGGATGTTTTCTGTCTGTGAGGAAGAGCGCAGGGACTGCCTATATGGCGGCAGTGTGGAGGTGAGCGATGGGGGAGTGACTACATCTCGTGCGTCCCTCGGCGGCTACTTCGTGTCACAAAATTTGGTACGAAAATGTAGTCAGTCTTGAGCCAGCAGATTGCTGGCGGCCACCATCACGTGACATGGACATAGCAAACGCTCTCCTCCCGTGCGACAATGCTACAGCAGACCGGGGACAGTCGAGACGATGTACGTGGGGAGTAGCGGCTCATGAAGCAGACATCTGACGAACTAAGAGATATCGGCTACATCATTCAGGGGCGGAAAAAACGCACGCTTGAAAAAGAGGTCCTCACAGAACAGCGCTATAACGAGCTAATGGGACAATACGAGTCTGAGGCTCTGCGTGCTGGCTTTCATTTGGAATTTCCCTCTGTCTGGTTCCAACCCAAAGATCAACCCGAATATACTGGATAGGAAGGGCACATCCTCATGGCACACCTGAAACGTGACCGGCACGCGCTGGTTCTTGGCGGGGGTATCGCTGGATTGTTGAGCGCACGTGTCCTAGCCGACCATTTCGAGCAGGTAACGCTCATCGAGCGCGATCGCCTGCCCGCTGGGTCAGAGATCCGTGAAGGGGTGCCCCAGGCACGTCATGTCCACTTTTTGCTGATGCGGGGCAAGGCCATTCTAGAGCAATTCTTTCCCGACATTGTGGCCGAGTTAGAAGCTGCTGGAGCCGTCCGTCTGGATTGGACACAAGATTTGAAGGTGTACTCCTCACCTGGCTGGTTTCTACGGTTTCCATCAGAGTATGCGATGCTGGGATGCAGCCGAGCATTGCTGGAGTGGACCATTCGCCAGCGCTTGGCGGGCTGGACCAACGTGCGTGTGCTGCCTACCACTGAAGTGGTGAGCCTTCTGGCTGACGCTCAGCGCGCACGCATCATAGGGGTGCGGGTGCAGCAGCGTAAACCGGACGTACATGAGGTAGGACCTGAAGAAGACCTGTCCGCCGATCTGATCGTGGACGCCAGCGGGCGCGATTCGCACGCCCCGGAATGGCTGAAGGCGCTGGGGTACGAGCCGCCACAGGAGACTGTCATCAATGGCTTTGCAGGATATGCCAGCCAATATTACCAACGCCCTGCTGATGTGCCGTCCGACTGGAAGCTGCTGGCCGTACTGAACGCCTACCCTGTTGTGAAGCGCGGCGGGGTCATCTTCCCCATCGAAGATAACCGCTGGCTGGTTACGTTAGTGGGGGTCAACCGCGATTATCCAGCCATTGATGAAGCGGGATTTATGGCTTTCGCTAAGAGTCTGCTGGTTCCAGAAATGTACGAGGCAATCCAGCAAGCAAAGCCAATATCCGCCATTACGGGCTATCAGCGCATGGAGAATCGCTGGCGACATTACGAGCGCCTGGCGCGCTGGCCGGAGGGACTGATGGTGCTGGGTGATGCCGTCTGTGCCTTCAATCCGATCTTTGGGCAGGGGATGACGGTGGCCGCGCAGAGCGCGCTGGCGCTGGGGAACCCTCTGGAGAAGCGGCCGAAGGGAACTTGACTGGCTTGGGACGGCGGGCACAAGGGCGTTTGCCAAGATTAGCGCTACGCCTTGGACCCTCGCCTCAGGGGAAGATTTACGCTTGCCAGAAGCGGAAGGGGACCGTCCAGGCCGTCTGACAAACGTGATGTACTGGTATTCTGATCGCTTCCGCGAGCTGCTGCCCCATGACCAAAAAGCGATGCGCGCGTTTGTAGAGGTCACACATCTGCTGAAACCACCAACCGCCCTGTTCCAGCCTCGGTTGGTGTTGGGAGTGCTCAGGCAAATAGGGAAGAGGCAGGGCTTTCCAATTATGAGAAAGGAGAAGAAAAAAGAGATATCCTGGTAGCATCTCAAAACTCTCTGCCAAGAAGAACTATAGATGGAGCAGACCACGTGAAGTGTTCCGGTCCGAGCGCGTTACGATTGAAATCGGCTGCATCATCGTCGGGACGTGAGCTTAGGAGAAGATGCTTGCCAAACCCGCACCGGCCCGGTTCCCACTTGTTGGCTCAACTCAATAGCAGCGTCTTGTGCCCGCTAGATCGCATTGGCGTTCGCAATGTGTTTCGCCAGATGCGCTATTTTGACGCCAAACTTGACCAGGCTATAGCTCTGGTCCTCTCTGGTTCTCGTTCCGTTTATTAGAATTGGAAAGCCAAGAGGCCATCCCCGAGCCAGTCAGGGTAGCATACAAGCAGACATAGGCACCAGTATATCGCTCGTACTTCGCGGCGCCGGGATCGATAGTGGATGTGTACTGCCTATGAGGAATAGCGCAATGAACCCTGAATAGCAGTAGTACGGACGTGAGCGATGGGGGGGTACCATTTTCGTCCAAATCGTGCGCCAGGAAGCGCCTAGATTGAATGTTCCACAGGTGGTGAATCGCATGAAAATGTAGTCACCTTTAATCACGTTGAATTCACCATCGGCACAAACGTTGACTACAATTTCGTGTAACAAAAATTTGCACGAAGTTGTAGTCAGTTCTGAAATAGCAGAACAGCGGCGAAGATAGCCGCAAATTAGCACCTTCTTGCGCAGCTCAGCTCTTCTGCACATCTGCGATCACGTGCTCCAAGGGCGTGGTGCGGCCCGCCTCCCATGCTACTGCGAAGGCCTCGTCGCCCAGCGCTGTGCGCACGGCCGCGACGGTCCGATCATAGGTGGGGGAGTCGGCCGGCCAGATCAGCACACTAGCACGCTCACGGAGCGCTACAGCCGCTCCATACAAGCGCGCCGCGGCGTCGGTACGCCGCTCCGCCCAGGCTACCTCGGCGAGTCCCTCCAGCGAGCCGGCGATCTTCTCCGGTGTGCGCGTCTGCCAGGCGAGCCGAAGGCTCTCGTGGAGCAGCTCCGTCGCGCGCCTGGTGTCGCCCTGGGCACAGGCGATACGCCCCATGTTCTCTAGAACTGTCGCGACGCCCGTAAGGCGCCCCAACTCGCGAAACAGGGCGAGGCTTTCCTCCAAGAGCACCAGCGCGCGGGGCTGATCGCCCAACCTGACCGCGATGTCGGCCAGGTTGTTCAGCACCGACGCGATCGTCTGCTGATTGCCGAGGCTGCGGGAGATGGTGAGGGCTTCTTCGTACGAGACGATGGCGCGGGGGTAGTCTTGCTGGACAGAGGATGCCATCACCGCGAGGTTCAACAGCGCGTAGGCGATGCCGCGGAGGTCACCTACCTCCCGATGCAGGACCAGGGCCTCCTCATGCATGGCCATCGCACGGGCATAGTCACCCCGGTCGCGCGCCAAGAATGCGAGTTGCTCGAGCGCCTCCGCGATGCCTCGTTGGTCACCGAGCTCGCCGTACAGGGCCAGCCCCTCGTCCAGCAGCTCAGTGGCGCGCACCATGTCGCCGCGGAGGATGAGCTCACGTCCAAAGCGGACGAGCACCTCGGCGATGCCGGCCCGGTCAGCGAGCTGCCGTCGCAGGGCCAGGCTCTCCTCTAGATAGGCGTCCAGGCGCTGCGGGTCGCCCTGGGAAGTCAGCAGGACGGCAGCACCTAAGAGTGCCTTCGCCCGTGTGCTGGCGCTGACCGCGGAGCCGGCGCCAGGTCCAGCCAGAGTCAGCAACTCCTCGATCCAGGTGCGCCCCTCGCCGAAATAGCCGCCCGTGTTCCAGTACTGGCATAGCGCGCCTGCCAACCGCAACCCCACCTCCACTTCACCCGCGTCGCGTGCCCACCCCAGCGCGGCCTGCAGGTTGTGGTGCTCTGTACGTAGCCGCCCCATCCACTGCACCTGATCTGGTCCGCGCAGCTCTGGTTCAGCGCGCTCGGCCTGCCCCAGATAGTACGCGGCATGCGCGCCCTGGATGGTCGGCGCCTCACCGCTGGCCTCCAGCTGCTCACGGGCATACTCGCGGATGGTTTCCAGCAGGGCGAACCGCGGTACACCGCTCTTCTGCTCCTCCCCCTGGACCAGGCTCTGATCCACCAGGGCCCTCAGCCCGTCCAGCACCGCCGTCTCCCTGTCTGCCTCGATCATGCCTGCCTCGGTGCAACAGATGGTCTCCGCCGCCTCCAACGTCCAGCCGCCGGCGAAGACGGCCAGGCGACGCAAGAGCACCTGCTCGCCTGCCGCCAGCAGGTCGTGGCTCCAGTCCAGAGCCTGCCGCAGCGTCTGCTGCCGCGGTGGCAGATCCTGGGCGCCGCCGGTCAGCAGCGCCAGCCGCTGGTCCAACCGTGCCAGCAACGCCTCAGGGCCAAACAGCTTGATGCGCGCCGCCGCCAGCTCGATCGCCAGCGGCAGTCCATCCAGCCGGCGGCAGAGGGCCGCCACGGCCGGCGCGTTGTCCGGGGTTAGCGCGAAGGTGGGCTTGACGGCGCGCGCCCGCTGCACGAAGAGCGCCACCGCCGCATACTGCCCCAGGTCGTCCACCGCCGGCAGGCACGCCAGGTCGGGCAGGGCGAGAGGAGGCACCACCAGCTCATGCTCCCCCTGCACATGCAGCACCGCCCGGCTCGTGACCAGGGCTTTCACCTGGGGACACGCCGCCAGCAGCTGCGTCACCTGGGGCGCAGCGGAGAGCACCTGCTCGAAGTTGTCCAGAACCACCAGCAGCCGCTGCTCGCCCAGGGCCGCCGCCAGGGTGTCGAGCAGCGGCTGCCCGGCGGTTTCGCGCACTCCTAGCACCTTGGCGAGGGCGGGCAGCACGAGAGCGGGGTCGCGCACCGTAGCCAGGGGGACGAAGCAGACCCCGTCCGCGAAGTCAGCGGCGAGCCCGCCAGCCACCTGCACTGCCAGGCGCGTTTTGCCGACACCGGGCGGTCCAGTCAGCGTCAGGAGACGCACCTCGGGCTGGCGGATCAGACGGACTGCTGCGGCCTCATCCCGCTCACGCCCGATGAGCGGTGTGGGCGGTAGCGGGACTCGAGACAGGAAGTGGGGCTCGGCACCCGCCGCGCGCATGTCCGGGCGCCCAGTGTGAGGAATAGTGCACGCTGCTGTGCCGTTAAGCCCAGCGCACCAGCGAGCAACTCGAAGGTTTTGTGACGCGGGAGGCGACTGATTCCGCGCTCGAGGTCGGCAATTGTGCGCGCGCTGACCTGGGCGCGGGCTGCGAGCGCTTCTTGGGTGAGACCTGCCGCCGCCCGGTAGCGCCTCAGCAAGGGACCAAATGCCGTCTGTTCACTCATCACGGTGCCTCGAGTCCTCTCTGCCGCCAGAGGAGAAAGCTGCACTTTGGGGAGTATAGCATGTCAAGCCCTGCCGAAAGCTGTGGGAAAGCTGTGGGTCTTTTTCCTGGTGAGGATCACCATCAATGGGTACACTCTTCCGTGGAACAGCACTGATACCAGTTTGTCTTGGGTTGTTATCGTGGCTGCGAGCGGCCTGGGCCTTCTCCACGCTGGCCGCCGCGCAATAAGTAGTCACAATAGGTAGTTCCACACATCTGCCTGCGCCGCCAAACAGATAGCCTATAAGCAGATCAGCGTCTATGCCAGCGAGATGGACGGAGGCGGAGAGGAGGGCAATATGGCCACGGTAGAACGCATCTTGATCGTCGGTGGCGGCATTGCCGGGCTGACCCTGGCCACCGCCCTGCATCAGCAGGGTTTCAGCCCGGAGTTGGTAGAGCGCAGCCCGGAGTGGCCAGCCATCGGAGCGGGCATCATGTTGCAGGCCAACGGCCTGCGCGTACTGCGGGCACTCGGCCTCGCCGCAGCGGTAGAGCAGGTTGGGGCAGTCGTGCGTCACTGGGCCTGGTGTGACCAACAGGGAGAAGTGCTCAGCGACACCGATCTGGTGGGAGTTTGGGGCGGGGTAGGGCCATGCGTTGGGATCGCGCGCCCCGTCTTGCAGCAGGTGCTGTTGATGGGGGCTGCTGCCGTGCCCTACCGGCTCGGCACCGCAGTCACTTCATTGACTCAGGAAGAACAGAACCAGTGTGTCCAGGTCGGCTTCAGTGATGGCTCGTCGGGTGAGTACGATTTGGTGGTCGGTGCCGACGGCCTCGGTTCGACAGTGCGCGAGCTCGCGCTGGGCACGGCCTCGATTGGCTACACCGGAGTGATGATGTGGCGCAGCATCGTCTCAACGCGGACGCCAGGTGTGACCGACACCCTGACCATCTTGCTTGGCGAAGGCTCTCTCTTTGGGCAGGTGCCGATGGGTGCGGGACATACTTACGGCTTTGGGTATGTCAACGAGCCGCGGCTCCACGACCCACTCGAGGGGCGGCGGGAAAGGCTACGCCAGCGCTTTGCGGCCTTCGGCGGGCCAGTGCCAACCTACCTGGCGGCGCTCACACACGACGAGCAGATTCATTGTGGGCCTATCGAGTGGGTGCGGGACATGGAGCAGTGGCATCGCGGCCGTGTGGTGCTGATCGGCGACGCGGCTCATGCCGGCCCGCCCACCATGGGCATTGTCGGCTGCATGGCGATGGAGGATGCCTACGTGCTGGCCGAAGAGCTACGCGCGGCAGTAACCGTGGAGAGCGCCCTGGATACGTACGAGCGCCGCTGCCGGCCGCGCGCTGAGTGGGTGGTGCGGGAAAGTCGTGCGGTAGTAGCTAGCCTGGCCCGCCCACCCGCCATCCGCGATCCTGACATGCGCGAGAGGGGCGATCAGCAGTTGCGCGCTCGCTTCCGCCCCCTGATCCCAGCGCCGTAGGCGGTCCAGGCGCTCGACTTGTCCATAAGGGTTTCCCTTGATTTTAGTGCATGGCACCGCGGCCGAGTACTTTGAACGAGAGAAAACCGAAGGAGTTCCCCCAGATGAACAATATCGCGTTCCCGGTAGCCGAGCGCGTCGGTCCACAGGGAACCGTCGTTGGCGTGGACATGTATCATGGATACTGCGGCACGAGTATGCAACACCGTCCGAGTGCACCCGCTCGGCTCAGAGGAGACGGCAATGCCAGAGCATAGCTCATCCGCCGACAACTACTTGCTGGGGCACACGCCTTTCGCCATCCAGCGCTTACTGCGGCTCGGCCAGATCTACCACCCGTTCACCCGCAGCATGTTGATCGAGGCTGGCCTCACGACCGGCATGCGGGTGCTCGACATCGGCTGTGGACCGGGCGCCGTCTGCCAGATTGCCGCTGAGCTGGTCGGCGAGACAGGCTGGGTGCTCGGGATCGATGCGAGTGACGACATGCTGGAGGTGGCCCAGTCGCGCATGCAGGCCGCAGGGCTCACACATGTCTCCTTTCTAGCCGCCGACCTGCGCACGCTGACGCTGGACCAGTCCTTCGACGCCCTGATCGGTCGATTCATTTTGATGCATCTGCCAGACCCGGAGAACGTGCTGCGCCACCTGCTCCCCTGTGTGTGTCCTGGGGGACTTGTGGCTTTTCAGGAGTACGAGCTGTCCAGTCACCAAGACGCCTTCTATCCGTCTTCCTCACTCTGGGAACAGACGTATCGCCTGACCACGCTCCCGTTCGAGCAGGCGGGCGGGAACCTCCACGTGGGTATGCAGCTTCCGGTCATGTTTGCAGCGGCGGGATTGCCCGCCCCCCATATGCGCTATGAAGCCTCCATTGGCGCGGACCGCGACTGGCCTGGGTTCGCCATGCGTGCCGACGACGTGCGCACGTTCCTGCCGCTCAGCGTGCAGTTAGGCCTGGCCAGCGAGGAGGAGATTGACATCGACACCCTGGCCGAACGGTTACGCGAAGAGACCGTGGGTCACAGTGGCTCTGCCCGCTTACCGGTCCTGATCTCCGCTTGGACCCGTGCCGCCTCCTAGGGCGCGAGCGGGAGTGGTGCGCCTATCCCGGCGTGCAGAAAGTAGCGGTAGAGCTTGCACCCGGCGATATGGTCTCCACCCGAGCGAGCAATCACCTGACAGTAGGCTCGTAGGACATGAAGCACGCGGGGCGACAAAGTGAGCTTGACGCCTCCCGATTTCGCGTGTATAATCATTAACATGAAATCAAGAAGGTCCTATATCCAGCGCGCTCGGGCGGAGTCGACCGCGGAAACCCGTGCGCGCATTCTCGACGCGACAACCGAACTCCTGAAGGCGCGCTTTCGTCCTGACATCCATCTAGCCGATATCGCTGCCTCCGCTCAGGTCAGTGTCCAAACCATCCTGCGAACGTTCGGAGGCCGCGAAGCACTGATCGAGAGCGCGCTTATCGCGTTGAGCAGGCACATCAGCGAACAGCGCGACCGCGCGGTCCCCGGCGATATTCCCGGCGCTATTGCCGGTCTCTTCGATCACTATGAGGAGGTTGGCGACATAGTTCTGCGCACTCTGGCAGATGAGGCGGATCCAGCTACGCAGCCAATGGTAGGCATCGGTCGCACCAGGCACCGCACCTGGATCGAAACCCACTTCGCTCCCCATCTCGAGCGTCACGACGCGAGCTCGCGGCAGCGGCTGGTCGATGCGCTGGTGTGCATCTGCGACGTCTACACCTGGAAACTTTTGCGCCGAGATATGGGCCGATCTCGCCCAGAGGCGGAGTCGACCATGGCATGGATGGTCACTTCGATATTAGGAGAGGCATGAGATGGCACGCTACCTTTTCATCACCTGGGACGGCTCCGGGAATCTGAACCCAACACTTGGTCTTGCCCAGGCCCTGCGGGCCAACGGCCACGACATTGCCTTCGCCGGCTATGAACTCGAGCGGGCTCGCATCACGAGACATGGCTTCCGCTTTTCTTTGTTGGAGCGCTCCAACGCCGCTTTCGCTCCTCCAATAGATGGCGACTTCGCGCATGCGATGGTGCCAGGAGTCTGGGTGGCGCCTACTCATCTGGAGGATGTCCCCAAAGTAGCTGCTCGCGAAGCTCCTGATATACTGGTAATCGACTGTTTTTTGCTTGGCGCTCTCGCTGCCGCCGAGCTCCACCGTCTACCAGCGGTTGCTCTGGTGCACAGCGCACCAGGTTTGCAGGTCCCTCCTGGTGGACCGTTTGAGCAGTTCATACTGCTGACTCCATTGAATTCTCTGCGAGCAGCAGCTGGTCTAGATCCGGTTGCCAGTGTGTGGGAGAGCTGGGCCCGCTTCCCCACGCTGTGTCTGTCACTGCCTTTTTTGGATCCGCTGGCCGCATCCGTATCCTCTACCTTCAGCTATGTAGGCCCAATTCAAGAACAGCTGCCGCCTTCAGGCTGGCAGACTCCGTGGCCTACCGAGGATCCGCGTCCACTGGTTCTGGCCAGCTTCTCATCCACACGCGCATGGGACCAGACCTCCCGCATCGAGCGGACGCTCGCCGGGCTTGCCAACCGCCCCGTCCGCGTGATTGTCACCGCGAGCAGACTGGACTCCACATCGTTGTCCATTCCCGAGAATGCCTGCGTGGTGCCGTTCCTACCCCACGCCGACGTCTTGCCCCAGACATCGGGGATGGTGACTCATGCAGGGCATGGAACTACAACTGCGGCGCTGGCGTACGGAGTGCCTATGGTCTGCTTGCCGAACCTCAGGTCAGATCAGCCGGACCTTGCCGCCCAGGTCGCACTGCTGGGAGCGGGCATCGCTCTCGATGGTGATGCCGCCTCACCGGAAGAGATAGGCAATGCTGCGATGTCGATCCTATCCATCCCATCGTTTACCGTGGCTGCCCAGCGCCTGGCCGACGTTATCGCTGCCGCCGACGCACCGGCATCCGCGGTGAGATGGATGGAAGCGCGTGCTGCCGCTCTGGCAAGCAACCTCTGAAGTCGTCGAGGAAAGATAGTACAAAAATGGGGTGGGTGGTGAATAAGTCGAAAATGTAGTCGCCCACAACTGCCTTGAGTCCAGCATTGGCGAAAATGTTGACTACAACTTCGTACAACAAAAATTGCACGAAAATGTGACTCATCCGCACTTTGCGTGCTGGTGTTGCAATACGTATTCGTATACAGAGCAGAAGAGAATTTGGCTTGACCTTCTTGTTGTGTTTGTGAGGTGCTTCTGCTTTGCCTACGCTCCCCTTTTCGTTGCCTAGCTTTGCAGTGCAGCAGGTCTGGTGTGGCGAAGCTGCTCTGTTATTATCTCCGTTCTCCTCAGGACTTGCCGGTCAGCGGTCAAACCGTCCGCCTGATCCTGCAACTCCACCACCGAAAATGGCAGGCACGCAAACGCGGTCTGGATCGCTTGCCCCATCGCCGCCTGGCCCCGACTCAACAGCGCCACTCGCTCGCTCCAGCCGGTGGCCACATCCACCACGTGCAGGGTGTAGGCATACTCCCCGGCACTGCTCGCCCCCGCGTGATGCACCAGATCCACCTCGCAGTGCCCCGGCTCCTGCGTGTCCCAGGCAATCCGCCCCATGGGCACATCCTTGGTCACGCTGTTTGCCCGCTCAGGCCCGTGGCGCGGCAACCGCACCGAGCGGCTGCGGTGCCGCGCCAGCAGCCGGGTTACACTGGCCTCACTGATCTGCCCCCACCTGCTCCTCCACCTCTGCTGAGAGCAACAGCTCGCCAAACCTCGCCAGATGCCGGGCGGTCTCCACGAGGCTCGGCGTGAGCCGCTCGGCACACACGAAGTCCAGGCTCTCCCACACCACGAGCACCACCCGCTCCACCTCCTCCCCATAGGCCGGGCCCCGCTGCCGCAGCCGCGGCTGGCGGGCCAGTCCGGCTGGCCCCAACAACCGCAGCAGACTCTTGCGGTGCAAGCTCGTCACCTGCTCTATCTCATCCAGCAGCGCTCCTCGGCCCTGCCGGTCCGCCTGCTGGTACCGCGGACGCATCCGCTTGAGGTACTTCCTCCGCTCGTCGATCGTCATCTGTTCCTCGTCGACCACGCATGCTTCCCTCTGGTAACATTTTCATTTGAGGGAACCATACC
Organism: uncultured Chloroflexia bacterium; assembly: GCA_963810535.1. Lineage (GTDB taxonomy): Bacteria > Chloroflexota > Ktedonobacteria > Ktedonobacterales > JADMIN01 > JAJPKE01. The sequence continues at coordinate 328,939 of CAWENW010000013.1, read as the reverse complement.
AGCCTCGGTAACATTCTAGCTGAGGGAATACGCACTCTTGACAACATACCTCACCAGTAGCTACTATTACGTCAGATGATATATCACTACACGTAATAGAGGAAATAATTGACGTGCCCGGAGGTCGACAGTATGTCTTGGCGGCTCGCACCTTCTTACCGCGCACTACTGGTCATCGGCGTGGCCCTTGTGATGGCGTCCATCAGCGCGAAGGTGCTGTTCAACGGTTCTGTAGCCAATGTAGTGCCCTGGGGCATACTGGCAATTGCCACGTCATTCCTCGCCTCGCGTCGACGCGAGGCCTGGATGTTTGGGGGGATTTTCGGCTTCGTGGTCTCGTATGCGTTTCTGTGGTTTGACAATACCGACACCAAAACGCTCCGAACCGTGTTAATCCTTCTTCCGCTCATCATCGCGCCCGCACTGTTTGGTGCACTCTGCGGCTTTCTCGCGGCGTGGCTTGGGTGGATAGGGCGGCAATTGTTCAAGACTCAACGAAGCTAAGCCTTCGGGCAGCTCCCGATACAATGCTTATTGGGACTAGGAGGACTGTGATGCCTTCACGTCGATGGATCAAGCGACTGATGAAGAGTCTGCTTATCCTGTTGTTGCTGATCGTGCTGGTCCTTGCCTCCAGCATTGTCTTTGTGGAGATCCGGCGCAACCAAACGCTCGTCTTGCCCGCTCCGACCGGCCCGTATGCGATCGGGAGAGTGGAATACGACTGGACCGATCAATCACGAACCGATCCTCTGGCGCCTCGGCCAGGTACCAAACGGGAATTGGTCGTCTGGGCGTGGTATCCGGCGATGTCAGTGCCCGGTGCCAAGACCGCTCCCTACCTGCCAGCCAAATGGGCCCAGTTAAGCGATCAGCAGCACGGCCGCTTCGGGCAACTCCTCTTCCAGACGAGTGACTCGATTCAGACGCACAGTGTAGAGAACGCCCCACTGGCCGCCGCTTCCGCACGCTATCCCGTCCTCATCTTCGAGCCGGGTCTGGGCGAATTTCCCACCCAGTACACGACGTTGCTGGAAGAACTCGCCAGCCACGGCTATGCCATTTTTGCCATTACCCCTACCTACAGTTCTGATGTGGTGGTCTTCCCTGATGGACGCGTGGCGGAGGCAACCGCCGCAGGCAATCCCAGCGACGCCTCCGACGTGCGGGCCGCAGGCGATCGACTGGTGACCGTCTGGGCACAGGATGTCATCTTCGTGATGAACCAGCTTGATCGGTTGAATGCAACACCAGGCACCATATGGAGCCAGCGTTTGGATCTCACCCGTCTGGGAGTCTTCGGCCATTCCTTTGGCGGAGCAACGGCAGCCCAGGTATGCCAGATGGATTCGCGCTGCAAGGCCGGGATCGACCTCGACGGGGCGTTGTTCGGCCCGGTGATGAAGACAGGCCTGGACAAACCGTTCATGGTGATCGAAAGCGGCCAGTGCTCTACCCCATCTACGTCCGGGTGTCCCTCCTTCGAGAGCGGGGTCCAGGACGTCTTGCGCACTGTGCCGAGCAGTGAGAGATATCACCTGAGTATCAAGGGCACCCAGCACTTCAATTTCTCGGACTACGCCGTCATTTTCTCACCTGCGCGTGCACTGGGGGACCTTGGTTCCATTGACGGAGTGCGTGGGCTGCAGATCACTCGCGCCTATGTACTCGCCTTCTTTGATACCTTTCTCAATCATCTCTCCTCGCCGCTGCTCCAGGGGCCGGCAAGCTCGTATCCGGAAGTGCAATTTTTGACTCCGTGAAGAAAGGAGGCATGAAGACCGGATATCCGTTTGAGGCAGACCATGCTCTCGTGGCAAGCGACACTACTCTCAGGTTATACTTCTAGCACTGAAGGTCCGCGACGAGGAGGAGCATACAGCGGATGGCCACGCAGTATGATCAGATCACTCCAGCACTCCAAAGCTTTATCAAAGCACAGCCTCTTTTCTTTGTTGGCACCGCACCACTCTCGGAACAGGGGCATATCAATCTTTCACCGAAGGGCTATGATACCTTTTGTATCCTCTCCTCAACTCAAGTAGCCTATCTGGATTTAACCGGGAGCGGGAATGAGACCTCTGCTCATCTCGCTGAAAACGGGCGTATTACTTTTATGTTCTGCGCTTTCAGCGGAGCACCTCAAATTCTGCGCCTCTACGGCAAGGGAGAGACCGTTCTGCCAGGAACAGAGCGGTGGGATGACCTGTTCGCGCATTTCCCAAGCTACCCCGGTATACGCCAAATTATCCTTGCCGCTATTCATCTGGTACAGACCTCGTGCGGGTATGGCGTACCTCTTATGGAACTCCAGCAGGATCGAGAGACAATGGCGCGCTGGGCAACCTCGAAAGGGGATGAGGGGCTCGTTGAATATCGGGGTGTCAACAATAGAAAGAGCCTGGATGGCCTTCCTACCCCCCTGGCGCAGCAATACGAGCCATGAGGAAAGCCCAGCACGCAAAGTGCGGATGAGCCACATTTTCGTGCAAATCACCACAGGGAAACAAGGGGCGCGCCCGGAGGGATTCGAACCCCCGACCCTCGCATCCGAAGTGCGATGCTCTATCCACTGAGCTACGGGCGCATGAGGAGGCGGCTGCGTCAGTATACCACATGCGAGGAGAGCCGCAAGCGCTCATCGCTCTAGCTCATCAATAGCGAGCCGCTCCAGGCCTCAGTTCCCGTGCTGCTGGAGCTCGGCAGCGGAACGTGAATGCTCCCGGTGCCGGAGGCGTGCTGATAGGCTCCGCTGCCACCGGTAATGGTATACGTGAAGTCCGCGATCTGGCTGGCACCACAGAAGGTACCAGTTCCGGTAAACGTGACCGTATCGCCGGTGGTGGTCACCGTAAGCGTTCCTTGAGTGGTAGCGGACGCGCACGAATCGGTGCCCAGTGGAGCATAGACCGAAGTCCGGCTCAGCGAAACGTTGCCCAGAGCGGCATCCTGCCCCGATCCTGTCGTGCTGACGCAGGTCGTCCCGGCGGGTGATGTGCCGCCACAGGGAGCGGCAGAATACTGCTCGCTAAAACTGACTTGTAGTACATCCGCACTGAGAGTGGCGGTTGGGGGCGTAGCCGGGCTTGGGGTAAGGGTCGGGGCCGCCGACGTGGCGCTGGGTTGGCCTCCGGCGGCAGATCTGGTGCCAACCGAAGTCTGGGGACGGGACGTACTTGAATTACACGAAGCTAAGGCCAAAAGCAGCAGCGCCGCGACGGAGATGGCGAGTCCCACCTCCGCCGGTCGGCGCAATCGGTTCAAAGTATGGCTGCGAGACATTAGATTTGCTCTCATCACGGGCTCCAGTGCTTATTGCCTTGCCCAAAAGCCTTGCCAGCATACCAACAGGTAGCCGTGTTGTCAATTGGGCGGTATAAACGTGGGGAGGAGCAGGAGAGGCAATGGTCGGGCATGCAGTACCACCAACACAGTATACGCCATAGGCAATGCAAAGCGTAATGTACAAACGTCCGATGCTCTACCCGGGTTTCCGGTGAGTTTACTAGAGCAACCGCGTATCAGCGGCGTGAGTCTCGCATGGCGACGGCCGAGCGGGAAAGGAGGAAGACACGGCATGGCGGAGAGTGGTCTCCGGATACTCATGTTCAAGGCGGTTGCCGACGGGTACCTCCTCACGTTTGCCTCAAACGGCCCGAGAAACCATGGCGTGGCAGCGGAGAAAGAGGTCGCCGAAGCCATTGCCGCCCTCAACCCATGGCAACGGCGCTGGGTGGCCGGCGAGCGGGCGTGGTGGATCGCCGATGACGCCATTACCTTGCTGGCGAAACGGGTCCCTGCACTCTCGGAGGTTCTTGAAGAATGGCTGCGCCGAGTTCCTGACGCTCGTAGCTATTACTCGACCAGTGAGTTCAGCGGTGCCGCGGCAACGAGCTGGTTTCCTCCTACCGTTGTTGCCGCCTACAACAAGCTGGGGCTGCCCCTGGGAGCGGCGGTGGAGCAGGTGCTGGCTACTCGGCGGCAGCTGGCACGCAGGCACCATCCTGATAGGGGGGGGCAGCTGGCTTCGATGAGAGCCATTAACAGCGCCACTGACACTGTATTGGACTGGCTTCGACGGCGATCTTAATCGCGAGCGAAGCCAGTCCAATACAGTGCCTCTGTGCCCGCCCCTGCCTGCTGAGCAGTTATGCCTGCGCGGTGGTTGCGGCCGCCGGCTCGAACACTTCGGCGTCGATGTGAATGTTGATCTTGTCGCTTACCAGAACGCCGCCGGCCTCAAGGGCTACGTTCCAGTTAAGTCCCCAGTCTTTTCGGTTCATGCTTGAGTCTACCGAGTAGCCGAGCAAGCGCTCACCACGCATATTCTTGGTCTCACCCTCGCGGGTTACCTCCAGCACGATCGGTTTGGTGACGTCATGAATGGTGAGGTCGCCGGTGACCCGAGCATGGTCGTCGTCTCTCTTCTCTACCTTTGTGCTCGTAAAAGTAATGGTGGGATATTGAGCCACATCCAGGAAGTCTGGAGAGCGCAGGTGGTTGTCCCGATTCTCGTCGCCGGTAGTGAGGCTGGCGGAGTCGATGGTAAATTGTACTGCCGATCCGGTGTGATGTGGCTCATCTAGAGCCACGGTACCAGAAAACTTCGTGAAACGGCCTCGTACGGTGGTGATCATCATATGTTTGGCGTTAAACTCAATGGTGGTGTGAGCGGGGTCGAATTCCCATGCCATAATAAGTGTACTCCTCGTAATTGGGGCAGCTGCAGGCCATCTGGTTGCAGGAAAATCTCGCCTGGCCTCTCGTACACGCTTCACTATGAGAAGCTGCTGCATTTGGTATAGCAGAATCAGTGCGAGCCTGTCAAGGCGTACCTGATCTCCCCCGATCCTCACAGCACACGGTGTGCCGACATACGTATTGTACCGATCGTGAAGTGACGGTGTTGAAGGCCGCTTCTATCTGCCCACATGTTACAATTCCCGTATGAGCGTCTGAGTCATCGTGTGTGGCCCTTACTTTTCCAGAGATTTCACGATTGATTCCCCGGGGCTTGACGCGTGCCGATGAGCGGCTAACAACACAGAAAGGAGAGCTGGAGCGTCCGCTGGCGGACGTTCCACACTCGGCAATGGGACAGCAGCAGATTGGGCAGGTTGAGTTACACGGTTCAAACGCTGTAAAAAGGACGGATAGTGTGTCAGAGGCGCCGGTAGGTGTTTTTGATTCCGGAGTTGGAGGACTAACTATACTTTCCGAGCTTCTCCGCGAACTGCCCGGCGAGCGCTATATCTATTTTGGAGACACCGGCAACTGCCCATACGGCGTGCGGCCACAACATGAGATCGCAGAGCTGGCAGTGAATGCCACCCAGTTGCTGCTTAACCACCATGCCAAGCTAATTGTGGTGGCGTGTAACGCCGCCTCGGTCTCGGCGTTGTCCACACTACGTGATCGGTTCCCGGAGATTGAGTTCGTTGGGGTAGTACCGGCGGTCAAGCCTGCGGCGGCACGCTCGCGCAGCGGGAAGGTAGGAGTTGCCGCCACCGAGGCATCGGCGCGAAGCGATTATCTCCACCAGCTAATAGAGCAATTTGCCAGCGGGGTCGAGGTGCTGCCAGTCGGGTGTCCGCGCCTGGTAACGCTGGCCGAGGCCGGGCAATTGGAAGGGCCGGAGGTTGAGGGAGTCATACGAGCATACCTCGAGCCGCTCCTCGATGCCGGCATTGATACTCTCGTACTGGGCTGCACCCACTTTCCGGCGATGCGCGGCGCCTTTGCGCACGTGTGTGGGCCAAGGGTCGAGCTTGTCGATTCTGGTGAGGCAATCGCCCGTCGTACGCGTAATCTCCTGACGAGGCTCCAGCTGCTGGCAGAGCCTGAGGTACACGCAGCTGCGGCTCCTCGCTCACTGGGAGCCGACGACGAGTTCTGGTGCAGTGGCGATGCCGGGCATTTTGCCCAGATTGCTGGAATGATTCTCGGCCAACCTGTTCGTGCGGAGCAGGCACCAGATATGCGAGTGGTCTCACGCGAGTGCCTCGAGGCGTAGCGTTCGTCCTGGAGGCGGAACGAAGCAGCTCACACAGGAGAAACAGGTATGCCTGCACGTCATGGACTCGGCGTCGATATCGGTGGAACCAAGATCTATGCCGGTATCATCGACCTGGAGACTGGAAGAGCCATCGCGACCGCGCGTAAGGCAACGCGTCCTGAGAAGGGAGTTCCCTTTTTTGTACAGCGTCTCGGCGATGTTATTGAAGATGCTCTGACAGCGGGTAATGCGGTGCAATCAAGTCTAGTTCCGGCTATTGGAATCGGTTTGGCCGGGCAGGTGGACCGGGAGCGCGGCATTGTTCTCGGCGCTCCCAATCTGGCGGCCGGCTTGATCAATCTGGACCTTAGCACGCTTCTGCAGAATCGTTTTGCACGTCCAGTTGTACTGGGCAATGATGTCGAGGTTGCGGCATACGGCGAGCAGGTATTTGGCTCTGGGCGCAACTGTACCGACTTCGTGTACGTTAGCGTGGGTACTGGGATCGGCGGCGCGATCGTGCGCAACGGCGAGATCTGGCGAGGTGCGACCGGCACCGCCGGCGAGATCGGCCACACCGTTGTATCGTATAATGGTCGCTTCTGCGGCTGTGGCGGACGCGGGCATCTGGAAGCGTATGCCTCTCGCACAGCGATTACTCGAGTCATCCAAGCGGAGATGGAGCGAGGTCGTCCCTCTAAGCTCAGCGATTTACTCCGGGCCGACGTCCCTGAGATTCGTTCGAAAATGCTGGCAAAGTGCGTTGAGGACAATGACGAGCTGGTCATCGAGGCGCTCAACGAAGGGGCTGACTATCTGGGCGCCGGTATCGGGTCCGTCATTAGCTTTGCCAATCCTGGGCGCATCATTCTTGGAGGAGGGCTCATCGAGGCGGTTCCGCACTTCTACGAGCGGGCGGTTACGCGTTCTCGCGAAGTTGGCATAGCCATTGCCGGACGTCAGGTAGAGATTATGCGAACTGCGCTTGGGGACGATGCCGGGATCGTGGGCGCCGCCTGGATGGCCAGTGTCGCGCACAAGGCTGACTAAGCGGCGGTCGCCGGGCCGTACGTTCTTGACACCGATGTCTCCGGCGTGGTATAAACATACAGGCGCCTCGGCTCCCCTGGCATGTGCGCACGCGTATTGACCGGTCTGCTTGCAAACCTCTTACGCGGCCCCACGGGCTCTTATGCACACTCTCTCCTGTTTAGCCGCAGGCCCACGCTTTTCCTCATCATCAATTTACTCATGTACCATTGTTCCGAGCCGAAGATATACGGCAGCCGCTCATCACAAAGGGTTTCGACCAATTCCGGACTGCATGAGGCGTAGTGCCGCATGGCATTAAATCTGTTTATCACCTGCTCTACTACCGCCCTGCCAAGCTCGTAAACCACACTACCGAAAGGAGACTGGACGCTAAGAGGCTCCACGTCGACATTCGACGGAAAAGACGCCATCAATTCGTTGCTCGAAATGTTTGCGTGTTTCTCCTCCATTCTCGCGCCAGCCCGGCGTCCAATAGATGCCATGAATATTACTGAACTTGAAACTAAAACTCTACCCGAGCTCCGCGATATCGCGCGTGATTGGGATCTATCCGGCTATAGTGCCCTTAAGAAACATGATTTGATCTTCCGCCTACTTCAAGCTGAGACCGAGCGTCAGGGAAATATCTTCAGTGGAGGAGTGCTTGAAGTCGTCGAGGAGGGATTTGGCTTCTTGCGCCATGAGCGGCTGCTTCCCGGAAACCTGGACGTATACGTCTCTCAGACTCAGATTCGCCGCTTTGGCTTGCGTACCGGTGACTTTGTTTCCGGCCAGGTCCGTCCTCCCAAGGAAAATGAGAAATATTACAGCCTGCTGCGTGTTGAAGCGGTAAATGGTATGGATCCAGAAACCGCGAAGCGACGACCGCATTTCGACAACTTGACTCCAATTTTCCCGCGCGAGATGTTTAACTTGGAGACCGATGCCGCCAACATCACCGGGCGCCTTATCAACCTCATTGCTCCGATCGGCCGAGGGCAGCGTGGCCTGATTGTAGCTCCGCCGAAGGCCGGTAAGACGGTACTGCTCAAGACGATCGCCAATTCGTTGACAACGAACTATCACGATATTGATCTCATGATGGCGCTTATCGGCGAGCGACCCGAGGAGGTCACCGATATGAGGCGTAGCGTCCATGCCGAGATCTTTAGCTCAACCTTCGACGAGCCCGCCGAAGCTCATACACGGGTAGCGGAAATGTCTTTGGAGCGAGCAAAACGTCTGGTCGAATCCGGCCATGACGTGGTGGTGCTGCTCGACAGCATTACCCGGCTCACCCGAGCGTATAATCTGGCCGTATCTCCCAGCGGCCGCACGCTTTCGGGTGGCCTTGATCCCGCCGCTATTACTCCACCTCGCCGCTTTATCGGTGCGGCCCGCAACGTGGAAGAGGGCGGATCGCTTACCATTGTGGCCACGGTGCTGATTGATACCAACAGCCGGATGGACGACGTCATTTACGAAGAGTTCAAGGGCACGGGAAACAGCGAAATCACACTCGATCGCAAGCTCTCCGAGCGGCGTGTTTTCCCGGCAATCGATATTGCCAGAACCGGCACGCGTCGTGAAGAGCTTCTCCTGGATGAGCAGACGCTGCGTGCCGTGGTCGTCATGCGCCGCCTCTTTGCTACGCTGGCTGAACAGGATAGCATCGAAGCAACTGAGCGCCTAATTACTCAGCTGGGAAAATCCTCAAGCAATGAGGAGTTTTTAGCGTCACTCGCGAAGAGCATGCAATGACGCCTGAATGTTCCAGCCATCTCCAGATTCCCGAGAAAACCGGATCGAGTGTGACTCAAAATGGGAATTTAAGCCTGGCCGCTTCAATCTTGAGCCTTGACGAGACAGCAAGATTTGGCTTATAACTGTGGCGCGCTGTGGTTATGGGATTGGCACTTTCCGTTCTTATTACACCTCTCTGTACCCATAACCATGGCCGCATTTCTTTTCCCACTTTGTTGGCGGCGCTACGCGCGTTAGACGCGGCTATGTTGGGGCGGCCGGAGCGGTGCCTACCGATGGAAGCACCCGATAGGAAGTCGATGCCAATTTATGCCAATTAATGAAGACCTGCCGCTTTCCAGCCTACGTATTCTGGATCTGAGCCGGTTGCTTCCTGGGGCATACGCCACACAGATGCTTGCCGACCTGGGTGCCGACGTCCTCAAAATCGAGGAACCGGTAGTAGGCGATTACGCGCGCACCATGCCTCCCCTGATCCACGGCGTCGGCACTGCCTTCTTCGCGCTTAATCGCGGCAAGCGCAGCGCGGCGATCAACCTCAAGCATCCAGCCGGTCGTGAGGCCTTGTTGCGCCTCGCCGGAGACGCCGACGTGCTCATCGAGAGCTTCCGGCCAGGCGTACTGGCTCGTCTTGGCCTGGGACATGAGACGCTGCGCCAGCGGAATCCGCGGCTGACCATATGCGCCATTACCGCATATGGTCAGCAGGGACCGTATCGACAGCGCGCCGGCCATGATCTCAACTACATCGGCTATGCCGGATTACTTGCCCATATGATGCGGCCGGGACAACCACCTACTCTGCCGGGCGCGCAGCTTGCCGATATTGCCGGAGGCGCGCTTATGGCAGTAATCGGCGTTCTGGCTGCGATCGTCGGGCGCCAGATTAGTGGGCAAGGAAGAATAGTGGATGTCGCCATGCTCGACGGCACGGTTGCTTTACTGCCTCTGATCGCCTCTGCCGTTCTCACCGGTGAGCCGGAGCCGATGCCGGGAGAGGCGCATCTTGCCGGCGCCCTTCCCGGCTATAATGTCTATGCCACTGCCGATGGACGCTACCTTACTGTCGCCGCTCTCGAACCGAAGTTCTGGGAGGAGCTCTGCCGCCGGCTGGAGCGGACTGATCTCATCCCGCACCAGTTTCCCGACAGTGCCGCCGATCGCGAGGCAACGTCAGGCGTGCTGGCCAGCATTTTTGGCAGCCGCACCCTCGCGGAATGGATGGGGCAGCTGGCCGACTTCGATGTCTGCGTAGGTCCTGTCGCCACACTCGGAGAGGCCCTCGCGAGTCCGCAGTTAGAGGCGCGCAATCTCCGGGCCGAACGAGTCGATGGTGGCGAAGCCTTGCGAATCGCCCCGGTGATCAGCGGGGTCACTTTTAGCGCCCAGAGAGGGGTGCCGGCGCTGGGACAGGATACCGCATCGGCACTCCTGTCAGCCGGCTTTACGCCCGAGCAGATTGCTGAGCTTCTCCAGGCTGGAGCGATCGCAATCCCCTGATATAGGCGCGGCGACTTTTGCTCTCACCTCTTGGGGCTAGTGTTCGCCGTCTGCTCGTGCCGCTGCCAGCTTCCGCTCTATAGCTTCTGCCTGGTCGATCAGCTCGGCGATGCTGGCCGACCAGGCTCCAGCGCGCAGTTGCTCCGCCAGGCGAGACAGAACCTCGGCTCCATGCTGATGGCGTGTGCTGGTGGAATCCAGCCGGTTGAAAAGCACACTTGCTCCCTCGCCGGCTCTCGACGCGGCCTGGGCCAGGAGGGGGGGAGATTCCGGACGCGCGGCATGAGAGTTTTCCTTTTCTTGTCCCTACCATGCCCGGGCATGGCGGCATCGTACATTGAACATGCGTTTCAGTAGCCTTGCGGCCGAAGTGTACTCCGACCATGGCCGTTCGTCAAGTGCCGCTGCCGCCCATTGGGAAGGTCAGCCCAGGAACGAAAAGGTACCAACCATCTGGTGCAGTATCATCGGCAAACTGGCTGCCGGAGGGTGTATCGGGACTGTAATAGAAGATGATGTACGTCGTGTCGTTATATGCTGCGCTCAGCACCACCAGATCCTGGGTGAGGGTGGCGCCATTCTGAGTTATGTTCAACTTCGCGGTTTCTAGAGTCCAGGTTACGCCGGCCAACGGAATACTGGAAGGTTGGCTGATAGAGGTAGGGGTGGCGTTGCTGGAGTTGTGTAACAGCGCCTGTTGGTCTAAAACCGCGCCGCCTGGTTGGGCGCTGCCGGCAAAGGATTCGACCTCAAACGCGGAGCTGTGCGTGGGATCGGTATAGGTGGTGAATTCGACGTTCGAGGGCGCTTTTTTCGGTGGAGGTAGTGCCACCCAGCTCGCGGGGACCCCGAATCTGTAGAGGTGGTTGGTATCTGTCTTCGGGACGAATCCTCCCGGCAGGGTTGCGGTTGCTGTAGTCGCGGCCTGGGTTACCGGAGTGTACGAGGTCACGGTGGTCGCGGATGAGCGTGATTGGCCCCCGGCCTCCACGAGAACAAGTCCGCCTGCGAACAGGGCCAACAGGAGGAGACTGGGTCCGATGATCAGCCAAGGACTGCGCCGGCCCGGCTCGCGCACCGGCTTGGGCTCCGCAACGAGCTCCTGCGTGATAGCCGGAACGCGTACCGGTTGAGTGCTCCCCTCGGACGTATCCGCCGTCTCTGCGTCATTGGAAGAACTGTATGCGGGCTGAGGAGGAACGGTGGGGACCGGCGAAGCTCTGGAGCGCCGGCTTAGTTTGATACTTGTCGGAGTCGGCATCAGGCATTGAGGTCGCCGCCCATATGGCAGCTGTGCCTAGCGGCGAGCCGCAACTAGGACAATTGAGCGACGCTGCTCTGGTGTGCGGGTCCGACTCGTTGATAGTAGCAGAGGCCGCTGGGAGCACTGATGGCTGGGTGCTGGTCCGTCCACATACCGGGCACGTCAGTGTGGGTCCCAACCAGGATTGAGTTTGCCGATCCGAATAATCCATCTGGCGAAACGAGCCTCCTGTGGCGCACGAGGCCTGGGTGATAGCGGGCCGGTGGCGAGCCTGCCTGGCGCCACTGTAGCATCTTGCCGCTGGCCAGTCAAGGGCAGCACGTGCTGCCCGCCGGTAAAAATCAGGTGTACACCTGATTTTTACGTCTGCATGAATACGTTACACTGTAGGCTAATAGATAGTGCATTGCCTGAGTTGCCACTGCGTCATGGCTCCTGATCATCACCTGTCTCGGATGGCGGAACGCGGACCCATCCACCGGGGAGGCCAGCTGAATAGGGCAAATGGGGAATTGCGCTGTGAAACCTGGTCTGTTATAATCATATGGCTATGCTTGCGATTCCAGCTCGGCCTGTTGAGACAAGCAGTTACACTACTGTGGAACCCTTCCAAACAACTAACCGCGCAGCAACACGGCGCGGGCATCCTTGAGGAGGCAGCGTGAGCACGACGAATCGGGGTCTGCTGGATAAAGCCTCGGCCATGGTTACCGAGAGCCAGCTCTGGCGATCCATCTTCCGGCATGGCTATCCCGACACTCCCCTCAACCAGTCGCTGGTGATGATGGGAAATGTGTTTCTGCATCTGCATCCCGTCAAGGTCAGCCGGAAGGCTATGAAGATCACTTACACCTGGTGCCTGGGCGGCTTGTCGTTCTTCCTCTTCCTGGTGCTGACGATTACCGGCGTCTTCCTCATGTTCTACTTCGTTCCTGAGCAGAGCGTCGCGTACGCCAATATTCAGCAGATCGTCAGCGCGGTGGCGTTCGGGGATCTGGTTCGCAACATGCACCGCTGGGCGGCGCACCTTATGGTAGTAACCGTGACGCTGCATATGATCCGGGTCTTCTACCATGGCGCCTACAAGCCGCCTCGCGAGTTCAACTGGGTGGTCGGGGTGGTTCTCTTCCTGGTCACCTTGCTCCTGAGCTTCACTGGATACCTGCTACCCTGGGACCAGATCGGCTACTGGGCTATTACCGTCGGCTCAAACATGGCGAGCTACGCGCCGCTGTTAGGCACTCAGGCGCATACCGTTCTGACCGGCAGCCCGGTTGGAGTGGGCCAGTCTACGTTGATTCGTTTCTATACCTTGCACGTCATCGGTCTGCCGCTGGTCGGCGCCATCATGATGGCAGTTCATTTCTGGCGTATTCGTAAGGATGGTGGCGAGGCGGGACCGCCGCCGCCATCGCGCCGCGAGCTGGAACAGGCGCGTGCGCGACAGGAACCTGTTGAGCCCGTTGCTTCGCTGAACTAATGGCTTGTATGGCTGGGAATGCGTAGCGGGCAATCGGCTGGGCGCAATCGATTGCGCCCAGCCGGCCAGTTACCAAAAGTGACCAAGGAGAATCCCATGGCGACAACTGAGCCACGTACGGCGGCGACACAGAAGCGGTACCGCACCTTGGCGGTCGTCAAGCAAGAGGCGATAACTCGCGTCGAGAAGCAGCTGGAAGATTCGGTATTTGTCTGGCCGCATCTATTGGTGCGAGAATTCATGGCCGCCATGATGATGACCTTCGTGCTAACGATTGTCAGCCTGGCGATAGACGCGCCCTTGCGCGGCCACTCCAATCCCAACCTCACCCCCAACCCCGCGAAGGCTCCCTGGTACTTCCTGGGCTTACAGGAGCAGTTGCACTACTTTGCCCCGACCATCGCTGGAGTGTTAGTCCCTGGTTTTGCGCTGGTGGGTTTAGCGTTGCTCCCGTTCGTGGATCGCAACCCGAGCCGCGCCTTTGAGGATCGCAAGATTTCTATTACGGTCTTTACCATGTTCGCGCTGTATTTCGCGGTTACTATTCTCGCCGGCAGTTTCTTCCGTGGTTCTGGCTGGCAGTGGGTCTGGCCATGGCAGCACATCTATTTCGACCTCTAGTCCAGGGTCATACATTCGTCTCGAGGAATAGTCTATGAGTATTAACGCGCGCACCCCTCAAGAGTATGAGGTCCTGACCGGTGGAGGCGCTGAGTCGGCCGAGATAGCCAAACGCGGCTTGAGCCGCCGCCGATTACTTCGGCTGGCGGTAGGAGCTGGGCTTGGGCTCCTCGGCGCCGAAGCGACGTACGGCGCTCTGACCATGCTGTATCCTAATCTGGCTGGGCAGTTCGGATCGGTAATCACGCTCAAGCCGAAGAGCAACTATGTCGCCGCCGCGCAGGGACACTTTGCTCAGGACGTGCAGGGCATCTTCTATGAGTCTGCCGCCAAGGCCTATATCATGCACCTGAAGCCGAGCGGCGGGACCGTGTTTCTGCTTAGCGGCACCACGCTGCAGAACCAGATGGTCGCCGAGAACTGGGTCCCGGATACTGACGGCACCTACTGGGTCGCCCTCTACCAGGTTTGCGTCCACCTGGGCTGCAAATATCCCTTCCGAGACGACTGCCAGAGCTTCAAGTGCCCATGCCACGGCTCACACTACAATGTTGACGGCGAGTATCTCGACGGCCCGGCTCCCCGAAGCGCCGACCGTTTCGAGATGTCGTTCGTGTCAGGCAATGTTAGCGTCAACACTGGCAAGCTCAACCAGCACGTCGAGCGTCCGGATGCGCAGACCCGTATTCTTCAGCCGCCAGGCATCACCTGCTCGGCACTGTAAGTGGTGTAGTGGTGGAGCGGAGTTGTCACGAGGATAGAGTATTATGGGAAGAACGAGCAATCCAGCCTGGCTAGTGGTTACCGTGGGAGTAGCTCTGGCTGTCCTGCTCATACTATTGAGCGCTACCGACGTACTCACCGACGGAATTGGATACAAGCTGGCCGCGGTGGCGGTCGTAGTGACCATACTCGTCTATATTTTCTATGCGCGTGCCAATAACGTCGAGAAGACTGGATACGGCGCGTTGTTCTTTATCCTCGCCGTTGCCCTGATCATTCCCGCGCTGCTCATCACCCAGCAACAGCAGCAGGTGGCGGCTACCTCGACCCAGTACGATCAGAAGCTCCAGCTCGGAGCCGCTCTCTATGGCCAGTACTGCGCTACCTGCCACGGGTTTCAGGGTCAGGGTCTCAACGCGCCGCAGCTCAACAATAATCCCCAGATCAACAAGTATACTACCGATCAGATTACCAATATCATTGCCGGCGGTCTTCCCAGCGACCCGTCTAATCCGACCGTTCTGTCGATGCCCAACTGGTCCAACCGGTTCGGTGGACCTCTGACCGACGACGACATCAGCTATCTGGTGGCGCTGATACAGTCATCTAGTCCTGCCTATCGCGCCCAGAACAACCTGGAGAACGTGAACGGCTTCAACTACGTGCTCGCGTCTCTTACCAACCCAACTCAGATCGCCGCGTTCAAGCAGCAGAAGGCAGGCGGAAGCAAGCCGCCCAGTAACCTGTTCGTGAATCTTACCAGCGAGAATACGGTGCAGATCCAGGCGATCGACACGCCCAACGGCACCTTTACCTATGGCTGGGTAGCGGTCACGAGTGGAGGCAGCAAAACTGCCGACATCATCATCAAGGCCGGCACCACCGTCGTCTGGTCCAACACCTCGGCTACCGTGCACAACGTCTATCAGGGAACGCCGAGCAATATCACCAACCTGTTCCCGCAGTCCGGCATCATATCGCCCAAAGTTCCCACCACCGACTATATGTACACCTTCAAAAAGGCGGGAGAGTATCCCTTCTTTTGCGATATTCACCCTGCAATGACCGGCTGGGTCACCGTCCTGCCATAGCCGGCAGGCGGAAATACATGGCTGAAAGGGATCATGATCATATGCAAGTTGCGACACCGGCGCCGTTGCGCGAGCACGAACGTCCTATGTCGTGGGCGCGTGCGGTAGTCATCGCCACCGGCTTCTTCTTCATCACCGCTATTCTTGCCGCCCAGCTTCCCGCCTACTTCTTTACGACCTCGACCCTTTCGACGCTTTCGCAATTCGAGCAGGGGACGCTGGATCTGGGGCTGCTCGCGGTGGGCTTCGGGCTCATCTCACTCACCGTGGTATTTCTGTACGATCCCAAGCCGCTCATCCCCTGGCCGATTTTCGCTCTAGGTGGTCTGGTTCTCGCGGTTATCGGCGCGTACATGGATTGGCAGGTCTGGATCGGCATACATGGCAGCAACCCGATCACCGGGCAGCCGGGCTGGGGCGAGTTCCTGACTACCATCGTAGCAACGCTGAAGAGCGGCACCAACATCTATTGGCCCAACCCTACCCAGGGCTACCTCTTTAATCCTGCCTGGTTCCAGGTCGGCAGCATCGACCTCTCGGCCATCGGTGTCATTGCTATGCTGATCGGCCTGGGTATTTTCATCGTCGCCGCACTCAATCCGCTGGTCCTTCGCGGCCGACTCACCGGGCCGCTTCCGAGTTTGGTGATTCGCTTCAGCATCGGCCTTTCTATCGTTATCGTCGCACTGTATCTCACGGTGCAAACCTTCGCTGGCGTCAATTCCAATTTCTTCAATGTGCGGGGCGTAACCCTCAGTGGCGCCATTGGCTGGGTGCCTGGACCAGCCAGCAATATTCTGCTCTTCATCGCGCTCTGCCTGACGATGTTCGCACTGCTGGTATGGCTCTTACCGATTATGGTAGCCAACCGCCAGCACTTCATGCCGCCGGTCTACCTTCATGGCGTAGTCGGTTTGCTGGGCTCTGTGGGCGTACCGCTG
The DNA here is from genome assembly GCA_963810535.1 of uncultured Chloroflexia bacterium. GTDB lineage: Bacteria > Chloroflexota > Ktedonobacteria > Ktedonobacterales > JADMIN01 > JAJPKE01. Next base: position 312,528 of record CAWENW010000013.1, on the reverse strand, counting down.
CTCATCATTTGGGCGGCAGTCTATCCAGTGATCAACTGGGTACACGGCATCGATAGCCAGGAGACCTTCGTACAGTGCTCCCAGAAGACCGAGATACCGGCCAGCTGCACATTTACGCCGTTTTCGGGCTATGTTATCTGCGCGATCGTGTTTACGCTTACCTTCGGCCTTCTGATCATGGGTATCTACTTCTGGCAGGCCCGAAAGAACACCGTGGTGCTGGGCGGAACCATAGGCCTACTCTTTCTGGCAATCGCGGTTACGGCCATCCACCTGAATGACCCCACCCAAACGCCCATGGGGCTTATCATCGCGACCGGTATCGCCATTCTCGCATTCTTCTGGACCTGGAGCACTCAGCGTGAGTTCGGCTCCACGCAGGCTGAGCAGCTGGGTTGTGTGGGCCAGTGGCTGGTGCTCGGCACGTTACTCTTGATCTATCTCTTCGGCTTCGCGATCTTCTCCATGCCCAACTTCTTCGAGACGGAGGCACTGGCGCTCTTCTACCAGCCAGGGCCGGGCAACCTGCACGATGCCTTTTGGGCAGTGCTGCTCATGGGCGGTCTTGCGGGACTGCAGTTCATTTTCCTGGTGCAGCGGCGTCCGATGAGCAGTTTGCGCAAGTTTGCCATGTGGGTCATGCTGGTCGCGGGAGCGCTCGAGATCATCGGCGCCATCCAAGGTTTTAGCGTCAATGTCCTGCAGACCGGTATTAATGGCATGGAGGGCAGCGATGCCGTCTTCGTCACCGGCATCTGTTTCGGGATTGTCGGCGTGCTGGTCGCGCTCTACGGAGCTATCCAGGCGCGCGGCTTCGTATCGGCATGGTCGGTTGCTATTGTCGTCATGGTGGCCATAAGCGCAGGAATTGGCATCGTCGTCTACAACTTTCAGCAGCCGTACCCAGAGCTTATCGTGTTCGCGTTCATCTTGGCCATGTCGGGGGCGCTAGCCTATACAGCGGCCGGACCTGACGCTTACCCGCTTGAAGAGGTCGAACCGGCTACGGCTGTGGGACTTTCCGAGTAAGTTTTAGACCTCTATAGCTTGGCAAACCCAGGCGCTGGCTCAACCAGGACGTTGGTAGACCAGCGCCTGTCTCGCGCCATTGCAACTCTCCCTCCAATGTCGACACAGAAGCACGCAGTGGTATACTGCTGGCAGGGGAGTTGAACACCTTCGCTAGTTTGCCAGTCATGGCTCTCTTCGGCCAAGCGGCGCGGGTGAGGTAATACGCAACCTGGGATGCGGTTGCGAGAGTGCTTTGGGTGGCAGCCACACCGCATGAATCCGCTCGCCGAGATCGTCCTCCTCATGTACCGTGAATTCTGACAGGTACGGTATCGGATCTTTAAAAAAGCTGCCGGTATGACAATTTGGGATCGGCACTTTGGCCTATCCATCTGCGACTACACCCTGCACATGGCGTGAGCTGGCATTTGACACAACCGACCAGCACATCAGGAAAGCGAATCGAGTATGTCCCGCGACCCCAACAGGCACTCATCAAAGATTTTGCAAGGACGGCAGGGCTTACATCTTCGCCATCTGCTCATGAAGTTCACCAAGCTGCCACAAGTCATCTGAGATGCCTGCTGGAGGACAGGGGTTGGTGAGTATTGAGTCGCCAGGTCAGCCACAGGCTGCTCAGCGCCCGAGGCTGCGCGGGGTCGGTGGCCCTCTGCGCTGCGATGCGGCAGTGCCCAGTTCGCCGGCGACTGCCGACAATTTGGTCGGCTCTGCTCCCAGGAAATCGCCAGACATTGCATCCGGGCCGCTGGCTCGGATTGGCGGCCTGCTTCCCCGAATCTATATTAACCGGAACTTTGCGTTGCTCTGGTGGGGACAGGCAATTTCAAGTGTGGGTGACTATGCCTGGGATACCGCGCTGGTGCTGTGGATCGCGACCTTCCTCGTCAAAGGCCAGTCCTGGGCGCCGTTGGCGATAAGTGGGGTGCTGTTAGCCGCCGCGTTGCCTCAGATCATTGTTGGGCCGATAGCTGGCGTATTCGTGGATCGCTTGAATAGGCGACTTACCATGGTCGGCGCGACATTCATGCAGTTCGTATTTGCATTGCTCCTTGTGCTCTTATTTGGAACTAGCCAGTTGCCGTTCTTCGATGGTGTGACACTGCCGCTGAGCTGGCAATTGGGCGCCATATACATCGATGTGGCGCTTCTGAGTAGCTGCTCACAGTTCTTCATTCCGGCTCAGCTCGCGCTCATCAAAGATATTGTGCCTGCTGAAAAGCAGGACCAGGCGATTGAGACCAGCCAGGCGATATCCGGGCTGGCGGTTATCATTGGACCGCCGCTGGCGGCGGCGCTGGTCTTCAGCGTTGGCGTCCCGTGGGCATTGTTTCTCAATGTCCTATCATTCCTCGTCTCCTTGGCAAGCACTCTAGCCATAGAAGCTCCAGCTTCGGCAAGCAGCGTCGCCGCAGGCGAAACCGGGCACTTCTCGCGCGATTTCGTCGCTGGATTCGGGTATGTGCTGAAGCATAATGTGTTGCGTACCATTCTCGTCTCTGAGATCCTGACGTGGCTAGGTCTGGGCGCTCTGCAAACGCTGGGCTACTTCTTTATCACCGAAAATCTCAAGGCGTCACCCAGCGTGTATGGCTTGTTCGGCGCTGACTTCGGCTTTGGAGCCATCGCTGGCGCGCTCGTCGTCACCTTCTTCGGCGAGAAGATCGGCCTGCCGCGTATATTGTGGAGCGGGCTGATTCTCTCGGGTCTGTTTGTGACGCTGCTGTCGCATTTGACCAGTCTAGCTTTCGCTCTCATCGCCGCCTTCTTCTTCGGATTAACCGCGACGGCAATCATTGTGAGCTCAGGAGCTCTGGCGCTACGCGCCACATCGCGCGAATTCGTCGGACGGGTCACCGCGGTCATCAACCCGTTAGGCAAGCTGGCGGCGCTTATTTCCGTCGGTATAGCGGGATATCTGGTAAGTTCGGTGCTGCAAGGCTTTCACGCCAATATCTTCAACATCGATTTTGGGCCGGTAAACACGGTTTTTACCGGCATGGGGCTCCTGGCAGTAGCCGGGGGAATCTATGCTCGCGGCCATCTACAGGCCGCCTGACGCCGTCAAGCTTGCCCGCGCTCCCGCCGAGTTGCAGCTTGCTATAGCATGGGCCGTCGGAGTTGCACGCCGCAGTCGTACGCTCCTTGAGTGGAAATGACATCGAGATTTCTGGATATTTAGTCGCGATATCGATCATGATTACTAATTGTAACGAGATCAAGAAAGGAGACTACTATGCCAGATGAAGACCTCCAAGAATCTGTGATACTCGATAGCGACCCCCGCTCTACCTTCGATCGAGGTACGGGACCTGGTAAAGCGCTACCCTGGCTCGCCGCAGAACGCGGTGGACGGAGTCTCGTTCACGGTACAACGCGGAGAGATCTTCGGCTTGCTGGGTCCAAACGGCGCCGGCAAGACGACGACTATCGGCGTGCTGACGACGGGTGTTCAACCAACCAGCGGCTATGCCGGGGTCATGGGCATTGATGTGGTAAAGAACCCAGTAGCGGTGAAGCAGCATATTGCGGTGGTGCCGCAGCAGAGCAATCTGGATCGTAGCCTCAGAGTGCGTGAGATTCTGACCTTCCACGGTGCCTACCATGGTGTGCCTAAGGCCGAGCGCGAGTCTCGCGCCGAGGTGTTACTTGCCGAGATGGGGCTTTTGGAACGCAAGAACGACAAGCCCGATCGTTATTCCGGAGGCATGAACCAGCGCCTGATGATAGCTCGAGCCTTGATGCACTCTCCTGATGTGCTGTTTCTGGATGAACCGACCAATAACCTTGATCCGCAGTCTCGTCTCTTCCTCTGGGAACGCATACAGGCGCTCAAAGCCCAGGGGCTCACCATTCTGTTGACGACGCATGATATCAATGAGGCCGATCAGCTTTGCGAGCGCGTCGCCATCATGGATCACGGCAAGATATTGGTCAACGATACTCCCGCTGAGCTCAAGAAAATTATTCCGGGCGCGAATGCCCTGGAGGTACGTGTCCGCATCCCCGAGGAAGTTGCCGCAGCTATGACTGGCTCCGGAACTGAGTCCACCGTTCCTCCCGCCGACGGAATCCAGAGCGCCGAAGACATTCGAGAAGCCCTCCGCGCTATTCCAGGCGTGACTAAAGTCGACGTGGCTCAGTCGGGTACCCCTGCCCTTTTGGCTGCCGCTGTGCCTGCCAGTGCCCAAGACGGAAAGTCGAACGGCAAGCCTGCCTCCAGCGGTCGCGGTCGGAACCGGAGCGGAGGTGGCGGAGGCTGGAGTGGCGGAGGCTGGAGTAACGGCGGCAATTCTGCTGGGCCTGAACCAGAATCCGGTAGCGTGCTCTTTCGCCTGTATGCGGAGAATACCGCTGGGTTGGTCACCGCCGTAAGCCAGGTATTAGCCGATGCCGGTGCTGACGTGCTCGATCTGCATCTCAAGAAGCCAAGTCTCGAGGATGTCTTTATCTACCTGACTGGGAGGAACCTCCGCTAATGGCTACCACCGACAATGTTGAAACAGTTGATGGCACCGCAGCTCCTGCGGCGAAGTCCCTCGGAGCGCCTGCTGACATGCGTCGCGATACCGGCTTCGGACTGTCGATGGCCGCGTTTATTGCGATCTTACGCCGAGACGTGGTCGTTACCGCGCGTGATTTTATACCCTTTCTCTTGCAAACGCTCTTGCAACCGCTGTTCTTCCTCTTTATCTTCGGCGCGGTGCTTCCCAAGATCGGGCTCGCTCGGGCCGGTTTTGGCTCGGTACTGCTGCCTGGAATCGTAGCACTGACCGCGCTTACGGCCGCGCTTCAGGGCGTGACTCTTCCTTTGGTGCTTGATCTCGGCTTCGCTCGCGAGATTGACGACCGTCTCCTCTCCCCACTGCCGATATCCATGGTAGCGGTGGAGAAAATCATCTTTGCGGCTATGCGTGGCATGATTGCCGGAGCCGTCATTTTCCCGCTGGCGCGTTGGATACTGGGCAGTGAGTTCCAAGTTCGCACTGATCGGATTGGGCTGCTGATTCTGATTGTGATCTTGACGTCATTTGTGGGCGCCAGTCTGGGTATGATGATAGGCACAATGATCAAGCCGGAGCAGATAGGGCTGATGTTTGCCCTCATTCTTACGCCCTTACTCTTCACCGGCTGTACGTATTATCCCTGGAGCTTGCTCAGCTCCCTCAAGTGGTTCCAGATAGTGACGCTGTTTAATCCGCTGACCTATGCCGCCGAAGGTATGCGAGCGGCTATGGTGCCGCCCCAGACGCTGGTGGTGGCTGGACACGTCGTTACATACACGCTCCCCACTTTGGGGATCGGGTGGGTGCTCCTTGCGCTCTGCGGCAGCATAGTAGTTTTTACGCTTATCAGTATGCGCAGCTTCCACAACCGGGTGGTCAGCTAGCCCAAATCCGCCGTTTCCCGGTCAAGGACCTGGTACTGTAGTTGCAAGCTGCTCTCATTCAAAAGCCGGCTCTGGATGAGACGCAGCTTTAGATTCAGTAGATCTCTGGGGTTATCTCCCAGCAGTGAAATACCGCCTCCAAATGCGAGTGGCTCCAGGGTCAGCCATAGCTCGTCCACCAATCCGGCGGTGATAAATGTCCGGTACGTGCGTGCTCCGCCGGCGAGAATGGCTGTCTGGAATCCACGCTGTTGTAGGTCGTCAATGATATGGGCAGGCGGTGCGGAAGTAAACTCGACATACTGCGGAGCTTTGTGATTAGTATCATGCGTCAACACCACGTGGAGCCGATGCGGCAGTGGCTGCTCCAGGGTTTCGTAGGTGTTGCGTCCCATGATGAGCACGCCGGCCTCCTGCGAGACCCGGCTGAACATGCGCTTGTCTTCGGGTGACGACCAGCTAATGATTTCGTGGTCGCCTCGGGCTATTTTGCCGTCAACCGTTATCGCGGCGAGTAATAGAACACGCATGCTGCTCCGTCTCCCCCTAGCGTCTTCTTCCACCCATGTCTACAGTGAAGATAAAGTGGCGTCGAGTGATGTGCATCGCTTGGTCTCCCTCGGCTGGCGCAATATCGTAAGGTTGAGTACGCGGATACGCATCTATGTGCCAACGCTCAGTAGGCTCGGTCTCCATGTCCTGCCAGCGCTCAAATTCCTCGGCGAGTATACGCTCGGCAGAGTGCCCTCCAAATGCCAACAGCACAGGTGACCAGAGCGCAAAGAGGGCAAGCGAGGGTCCATCTCGTCCCTGGGAGTAAATGCCCCATCTTCCTGGAAGGCGTCGGCCCACTCTAGGTTTCCGCTCCGAGTATATGGTGACCAGTCGATAGCCCCTGAGGCCGAGGTGCTGGAAGAAGGAAGGCCGCGGCCTGGACCATAGCCGTACTCGTGGACGGGTGGCCAGGAGCGCCGACACCGGCGCTGCCAAATCAGCGGCCCGCTGGGCGAACAGTTGCCGGCCCTTGGACAGAGACACCCATTGCTCTGTACCAGCCTCCTCTCCACGTAGCCTCATAAACCCACATTGGGTCTGAGACAGGCTTGTCAGTTTGCCGTCGTGTTTGCGAAAGGCTACGCTGAGCTCAACTCCGCTTAACCAGAGTGGTATCACCAAAATACCGTCTTCACGCAGCTGATCATACCAAGCAGGAGCTATGTCCGAGGCGCCGACGGTGAGGATGATGCGATCGTAGGGGGCTTGTTCCTCCCAACCAGCAGCGCCGTCGGCGGCAACAACCCGCACCGCGGTGTAGCCAGCGACGGCCAGGTGTTCACGGGCCGCGGCCGCGATCTCAGCATCAATGTCGATACTCGTTACTGTGCCACTTGGTCCCACCAATTCGGCGAGCAGCCCAGCATTATAGCCCGTGCCGGCGCCGATCTCCAGAACATGGTCACCCATTCCCACTTGCAGCTGCTGCAGCATGATTGCTACTATGGCCGGTTGTGACGCCGAACTGACAGCAACTTGCCCTTCCCACTTCGTGGGAATGGCGGTATCGGTATAGGCCTGTTCCGGCGGCAGACCCGGCAAGAAAAGATGGCGCGGCACCGATGACATTGCCTGGGCGACCGCCTTGTCCCAGATGGCGCCAGTTTCCTGCAGGCTCTGCACCAGACCTGCACGCAGGACCACCTCGTGGGCCGTATCGCGAGTACCGGCCCTCTCTTCCATATGTTGCTGCGAACACATGCCTGGCCCTCCTACATCGACTGCCTCTCGCTATGATGGTCTCGTACCAATTGTTTCCCCGATTGTTTTTTTCGAGTTTATTCCCTGGCGGCCACATCGATTGCGGTCATCGCCTCCTCCAGGCCGTTGTCCCAGACACCGTGTAGCTCGGTTAGGGAAACGTCGAGTGCCTGTCCGAGCGATAGGCGATCACCACCTACCGTTCCCAACCGGGTGAGCGGTATGCCTGCCGTGGCCGACACCGCGTAGAGTTCTGACCACTTCTCCGGACGGCAGGAGACGACAACACGGGAGGGCGCCTCGCCAAAAAGAAAACCGGTCGCCGTCGCTCTCTCCACCGGCACTGCCGCCTCCTCACCCAGGAGACCGAGCCCGGACCAGAGACAACACTCGGCAAGTGAGATGGCCAGCCCGCCATCAGAACAATCATGAGCCGAATCGAGTAAACCGGCCTGGATAGCCGTGAGCACACACTGCTGCACCGCTCGTTCGCGTTCGAGGTCTACCTGCGCCGGCCGTCCGGCGGTAACGCCATACAGTGCGTATAAATAGGTGCTGCCCCCGAGTGTGGCAATATCGCTCGCCAGTTCGCCCAGTAAACACACGATGTCTCCTTCGGCTGCAAAGGCACTGGGGGTAGGCTGGCGGCCTTCGATCAGACCTACTATGCCTACTACCGGCGTCGGATAGATCGCCTGACCGAAGCTCTCATTGTAGAGGCTGACATTGCCGGAGATGACTGGTGTCGCCAGTGCACGGGCGGCCGCCGACATGCCGTCTACCGCCTGGGCCAGCTGGTAATAGACCTCTGGCTTCTCGGGGTTGCCAAAGTTGAGGCAGTTCGTGAGCGCGAGGGGTACCGCTCCGGCGCAGACACAATTGCGGGCCGCCTCGCACACTGCCAGCGCTCCGCCGTTCCAGGGGTCAAGGTAGGTGAGTCGACCATTGCCGTCGATGCTAAGAGCTAGGGATTTTCCTGTATCCCGGTCGTCCGCGTCTCGTACGCGGAGTACTGCCGCATCCGCACCTGGACTAACCAGCGTGTTAGTGCCGACCATGGTGTCATATGTACGATAAATGCGTTCGCGGCTGCATAGGTCAGGGGACGCGAGCAGTCGTACCAAAGCTACATTTGGCGGTAACATGTGCAGTGATGTGATGTCGAATCCCCACAGCTCCGGCAGTTCCGCAGGCATCTGCCCTTCACGAGTGTAGGCGGGCACTTCGTCGGTCAACAATGAGGTCGGGATCTCGGCAAGTACGGTGTCGCTCTCACAGACACGGATCGTCGGGGCTTCGATGACTCGCCCAATGACTTCGGAACGCAGGCCCCAGCGCGCAAAGAGCCCACGCACCTTCTCTGCATCTCCGATGCGAGCAACTACCAGCATACGTTCCTGCGACTCCGAAAGCATGATCTCGTATGGCGTCATGCCTGACTCACGCCTGGGCACTTTGGCTACATCCAACTCGATGCCGGCACCCCCCTTGTGGGCGCTCTCCACTGTAGAGCTAGTAAGCCCGGCGGCTCCCAGATCCTGCATGCCGACAATCCATCCTGTCTTTGCGAGCTCCAGGCAGGCTTCCATAAGGAGCTTTTCAGTAAAGGGATCGCCCACCTGTACCGCCGGGCGACGCTCGGTTGAGAATTCGTCAAGCTGGGTGGAGGCAAAGGTGGCGCCATGTATGCCGTCGCGCCCGGTAGCGGCTCCGACGACTAGAATCGGGTTGCCTATTCCCTGAGCGCGTGCGGAAATGAAGCCGTCGGTCTCGATGAGACCGACGCACATTGCATTGACGAGCGGATTGCCGTTATAACTCGAGTCGAAATAGGTCTCGCCGCCGACGGTAGGAATACCCAGACAGTTCCCATAGCTGCCGATACCCCCAATTATTCCGGAGAAGAGATAATGGGTGTGGGGCTCGGCCAGTGATCCAAATCGCAGTGAATCCAATAGGGCAATGGGACGCGCACCCATGGTAAAGATGTCGCGGACTATTCCACCCACTCCAGTTGCAGCACCTTGGAAAGGCTCGATGGCGCTTGGGTGATTGTGGCTCTCCACTTTCATGACGACAGCCAGCCCATCCCCGATATCTACGGCACCAGCATTCTCCGCACCTGCTTTCTGCAGTACATGTTCGCCGGAGGTGGGAAAGCGCTTGAGCAGCGGCCTACTATTCTTGTACCCGCAGTGCTCACTCCACATGGCGCCAAATATCCCCAGCTCCAAGAAGTTAGGAGTCCGGCCAAGTAGCGTACGGATGCTCCGGTACTCACTTCGCGTAAGAGCGACTTCGTTCAGCGTGTTATCGTCGATTTCATCTACGTCGTTTATATCCATCATGGCGGAGGTTCCTCAATGTGCCATACATCCCCAAATTGCCACTCATCTTGGTGCCGGATCTTCGCCGGCTATCGCTTGCAGGGCGTCCCCTCATTATACATTAGGGGCGAGAAGACCCATCCCATTCACGGGACCCTGGATGAGAGCCCCTTCCAGTATGCGCATACGTTCCCCAGGACTCTATGCGAGAGCGTCGAATGGTTTCTGCCGACTGCTCTGCCAGAACGTACGCCGCCCATCCAGTTTTTCCGCTTTCTCTCCGCCCCCCTGTACTAGATAGGTAGCAGGTCTACAGGGAGTAGACAAGCGAGGGGGAGAACCCATGGAAACGGTGCGGATCTATCGACTCATGGGCTTACGCCCGGGGTGCCGGGCACGGCTGCGAACGGCCCAGGTGGAAGCAGCCCAGGTCTGGATGCTCTGCCGGGATCTACACCGCTCCGCACGCCAGCAGCGCACGCCATGGCCGGGGGAGCACGACTTCCAGCAGGCCACCAAGGGCCGGTTCGCTCTGCACAGTCAGACCATCCAGGCGATCTTTCGCGCCTTCCTCGGCACTGTCGATTCCACGCGGGAACGGCGCACGACGAACCCGAAGATCCGCTACCCCTACAAGGACATACGCTTCTACCCGCTGCTGTGGCCGGCTCAGGCGGTGAGCCGGGAACGGGAGCGGATCGTCTTGCCCATGGGACGTGGACGGCCCTCGCTGGTCTTTCATCTGGAGGTGCCCGAACAGGTTGGCGCATGTAAACTGGTGTGGAATGATGGCTATGAGCTGCATGTGGCCGTGCCTGCCTGTCAGGCTGAAGCCATTCCCGGCTCCGCCCATGCCACGATAGACCTGGGTGAGATCCACCAGGCGGCCGTGACGACCAACACCGGTGCAGCGTTGGTGATATCTGGCCGAGGCATCCGCAGCCTCAAGCGACGGCACAACAGGGCGCTGGGCCAGATCGCCCGCAAACGCCACCGGTGCCAGAAAGGCTCGCGGCGGTATCGGCGGCTGCAAGCTGCCCGATGCAAGGCCAGCGCCCGCAAACGGCGACAGATCCGCGATCTGCGGCACAAGGGCACACGAGCGGTCATCAGGTTCTGTCAGCAGCAGGGCGTCGGCTCGCTCTTCATCGGCAATCCCCATGGGGTCAGGAACCGGAGGAGCGGACGCCATCATAACCAGCGCATGAGCCAATGGGAGTACGGCCGAGACATCGCCTATCTCACCTATAAAGCACAATTAGCCCACATCGCGAGCTTCACTGGCCCTGAGCGGGGAACATCGAGCCGGTGTCCGGTATGCGGGTGGAAACAAAAAGTCCGGGGACGCATCTGGCGCTGTCGCCGTCCTGGATGCACCTTTGTGGGGCATCGGGATGTGGTCGGCAGCCTCAATATGCATCCCCTTGCCTTTGGCAAGACAGTCGACGTACCCGCTCATGTCACGTATCACCGGCCCGGTCCCCTGCGGGTCCGTCCTCGGAGTGAAGAGCCAGGGACGGTGCAGCCATGCAACCGGAACGGTGTAGTCGCCCGGACACGGGCCACCAGCAGCTGAGCCGCTGGCGTTGTCTTGGTGAGTCGTACTTTCAACCGCCGCTCTGTCGAGCGGGTCTCCAAGGAGGCAGGCTACCAGTGCGATGCTGCCAAGAAACACATCCCGGTCACGGGAGTGAGAGTGTCATGCAATATAGGGGATGTGGCGCAAATGATCTGGCAGCGTCCTTGGGCCGCGCTTTACGCCAACGTCTTTGCCAGCTTGATGATCGTCCACTTTCATGATATCCTTTCCTTGGCCCTGTATTCGGGAGGGATGGCAGAGTGGTCGATTGCGACGGTCTTGAAAACCGTAGACCGAGAGGTCCGGGGGTTCGAATCCCTCTCCCTCCGCCCCGCTATAAAGTCCTGAATTCATCGTCGCTCACGCTGAGATGCGAAGAAGCGTGAGCACCTTTCTTTTTGCCGAAAAAGAGTTACTACGCCAACCACTACGCCAACGCGAACTCCTTCAGCCAACGTTGACGGGCACGTACGGGAGCATTCCCGCAGGGAACACCTTCTGAGGGAGTGGAGTATGCTTTCCCGTGCGTGCCCTCGACTGAGACCGAGTTGGCGTGTGCTTACGCAGTCACGGTGACCTCGTAGGCCTCGCGGACTGGGGCAGCCGTCAATATGGGGGCAAACTTGGCAAGTTGCTCCTGGTAGTAGCCGCTGGCCTCATTCGCCTGTAAATCGGCCTCGGTGGCCCAGTTAGTAATGGCCATACCTTTGCCAGACGCGCGGTCGGTAATGAGCATAGTGCTCTGGAAGCCTGCCTGTTGCTTGACCGCTGGGACGACCGAGTCTTGGTAAATGCGGATAGCCTCGTCGATTTTGCCTGGCTGGATTTGGACGGTAGTCACTCGAGCGTACATAGAACCTCCTCGTTTCTGCTTTCCGACGACGGACATGTGGTTATTGACAGGACTCGCGCGACTCCACTGCGTCTGTCCTAGTATGCCACATCAAGTAGGCGCATGAAGTCACCGGCGCAGTGCATAACTGTCGGGTAGAGACCTTGTCACTCTTCTTTGTCTGTCTCTTCCCCAGTGTCGAAGAGCATATCCATTGCGTTCGCGGCTTCTTGCTGCATCGGTGGAGTCACATGGCCATACAGGCTGAGCGTAATGGCAATGTCGGAGTGTCCAAGCAGTTCGCTCACCACCTTGGGATTGATGTGCTGTGCAAAGAGCAACGTAGCCACTGTGTGACGCAGATCGTGGAATCGGATGCGCGGAAGACCAGCCTTCTCCAGCAGCGGACAGAACTCTCTCCGGCGGAAGTGATTCAGCTCCATGGGGCCGCCCACGGTGTTGGGAAAGACGAGATCGTAGGTGGTCTGCCATACCTTGCCGAGCGCCAATCGTTCCTTTTCCTGCTGACGGCGATGCTGGCGCAGCGCCTTGAATCATCTGCCACCAAGCGCCTACGCTCAAGCATTAGCAACTTAACGATAATTCTCAGCATCCCTGGACATCGTCTGGGTAGCAGGTCACTCGGAGATTCTGTCAAACAGACTAGGCCCAATTCTCCAGAAAAATTCGCCTCTATCTGTAAAGGAGTAGTTCCCATGCAAAGCCGCATGGAATGCGTATACCCGACCTCTATCGAACGTTATGTCCTCTCGGCGCAAGTGTTTGCCCAAGGGCGATTCCTTCGTGTAGTTAGGGAAACTACGACCGATGTCACCTATCACAGATAGCTCAATCAGTATGAAAGATCTCCTTCAGCGTGAGCCACCATTCACCCTCGGCGCGATTGGGCAATGGCTCCTGAAGCGGATCCGTATGAGTCCACCACGCGCGCGTTTTCGCATCAGCCACCATTTTTGCCATATCAGCGGCAAAGTCCTCGCCAATATACTCAAAATAAGCAAAGAGCATCTGCTCATAGCGGTAGATAGTATAGTTGCGGATGTTGCACGCGTGGATGGTTGCCAGTACCTCAGGCCAGACCTGGGCATGTAATCGTTCGTACTCCTTGATGGCCTCAGGTTTCACGCCAATCACCTGCCCAAAACGTCGCATGGTCTCCTCCTTCTCCTTTTTCAACGTTGTCCGGTTGTTTCATGAATACTACCGGTTAAAGACGGTAAAACTGGCGAGCATTGTCACTCCATAACTTGCGCTTTGCAGTGGGTGAGAGATGCTGTGTGAGTGTCTCAAGCGCCTCTATCCAGCAGTCATAGGAGGCCGCAAGCAAAAGAACCGGCCAGTCTCCGCCAAAGACCACACGGTCCTCGCCAAATACTTCTAAAGCATGTGCTATATAGGGGGCAAACTCTTCAGGCAGCCAACTCTGATGATTGGTTTCTGTGACGAGTCCGCTAATCTTGCACCAGACATTTGGCAATGCGGCAAGCTGCGCAAGATGGTTGCGCCAGGGGTCCAGACCATGCTCTTTGATGGCAGGTTTCCCCAGATGGTCAAGGATAAACAGCGTATCAGAGCATCGGCGCACCAGTTCAGTCACCATAGGTAATAGCCAGTGCCGAATACAGAGATCGAAAGAAAAGTCATAGGCTGGAAGCAGCCGTACCCCGTGGACAAAATCCTCGTGCAGGCAGAAAGCCGCATCGCGCTCATCCTGAAGGTTGCGTCTCACCCCTTTAATGAGCGGACTGATAGCCCGCAAAGCGGTAAGGTACATGCGCACCTGCTCCCCATGCTCAACTGGTGCTGCCGCCACAATTCCTTGCAAGCGGGCATCATATGCCGCCTGATCGGCTATCCAACGCGCTTCAAGCAGGCCGTAATGGGACGCAACGTCTACCTCGACATAGACCAGTGCGTCAATAGTGTGGCCTCCGCCCTGGCGAGGGTAGTCTAACAACCCAAACGGCTTATTCAAGACAGGGGAGTGATCTAGCCAGGGCATTGGAAATTGCTGAGGGTCCCAGAGATGCACATGGGCATCAACGATTTCGTGTTCTGCCATGTTGGTCCTTTCCTCTCAAAAACGTGCCTTCTCAACGGTGCTGTCCATTTACGACGAACACGTGAAGAGTTCGGGGACCATGAACTCCTTCGACACGGCTCAGTTCGATGTCCGAAGTAGCCGACGGGCCAGAGATAAACGTGATGGGCCGAGTCTGATTCTCGGCCAACTGCGCGATGGCTTCCGGCACCCGGCCTACAATTCGCGTTTCCTCTACGATACAGAAATGCGCATCTGGCACAAGCGAGAGCGCTCGTCGCCCTTGTCTTGCACTACCATCAAGCACAATCGTCCCCGTCTGGGCTATTGCCAGATAGCAGCCAGTCAGAGCGCCGTCACTGGCATCCAGATCTGCGTAGCTAAGCGGTGGCTCGTCGCGCCGTACCTCAACATGCGCTGGGAGCCAGGCATCAGGAATATCAGGAGGAGCAACGAGACGTTTGACACCGTGCTCCGCACAAGCGGCTGCGATGCTGGCAGGAAGCTGGGTTTCGTCAACTCTTGTCAGTGTGGCCTTGTACTCCTGCACACGCTGGGCAAAGGTATTAATGATCGCCTCCTGCGTGTCACTTGATGCTGTATGATAGGTTCGTTGACCTGCTGGTTCCGTCTCTGAAGTCTGTCCCAGCGCCTGCCGAATGCGCGCCAGAATGGCGTCTTTCGCCTCATTCATGTCCGGCCTCGCGGGAACGCCACCAGTCGCGGAAGCTCTGCCGCGGAACAGGGTGCAAATCGCGTGTGGCCGTCCATCCGCTGAGCGGCCCAGGGAGGCGCTCAATCATCTCATGATGTATTATCGGCTTTTGGACGAGCCAGGCCATTTTCTGCGCGCGCTCATAGGATGGTCGTTTGCTAAAACTTCTGGCAAGCCAGCGCATCGCCACTGCTTCTGGCGCAAATGAACCGTTGAGCGTTCGCAGACGCCTGGCAACGAGCTTGCCACGTAAGTAAACCAACACCTCGGGAATGTTGATTTTGACGGGGCATACTTCGTAACAGGCACCACAAAGGCTGCTGGCATAGGGCAGCGATTCAGCTCGCTCCAGATTGGCCAGTTGGGGCGTCAAGATGGCTCCAATGGGACCAGGATACACAGAACTATAAGCGTGGCCGCCCGTGCGACTATATACTGGGCAGATATTCAAGCAGGCGCTGCAACGAATGCACTGCAAGCTTTGTCGCCCCACTGCATCGGCCAGCACGTTGGTGCGCCCATTATCCAGCAAGACCAGATGAAACTCCTCTGGCCCATCGCCGGGCGTCACGCCAGTCCAAAGCGAGGTATAGGGGTTCATACGCTCCCCTGTCGAGGAGCGTGGTAAAAGCTGGAGAAAGACTTCCAGATCTCTTAAGGTGGGGATAACCTTTTCAATGCCCATCACTGTAATCAGTACCCTGGGCAGCGTCAGGCACATGCGCCCGTTGCCTTCCGATTCCACCACGCAAATGGTGCCCGTTTCAGCTACCGCGAAGTTGGCTCCGCTGATGGCAACCTGAGCGGTGAGAAACTTGCGACGCAGATGGCTCCGCGCCACTTCTGCTAGGTCTTTCGGGTTATCGCTGAGCTGTTGCCCCTGAGCGATTGTCTGGCGGAAGATCTCACGAATTTCGCTACGATTCTTATGGATGGCGGGAACCAGGATATGGGACGAGGATTCATGTGCGAGTTGAATAATCAACTCAGCTAGGTCGGTTTCTGTCGCGATAATGTCTTCCTTGGCCAGCGCAGCATTTAAACCGATCTCATCGGTCGTAAGAGATTTGACTTTGACCACCTCGGTGGCGCCCACAACCTTGATCAGATCGGCAACAAGGCGATTGGCTTCAGCTGCATCACGCGCCCAATGGACTTGCCCGCCAGCTCGGACCACCGAAGCCTCTAATTCGAGTAGATACTCGTCCAGGTGGCGCAGCGTCTCTGCTTTGAGTGCCCGCCCTGCTTCGCGCAACGCTTCCCAATCATCCATCTCTTCAACTACTATCGCGCGCTTTGCTCGTATGGAGCTGGTGGCCCTGCCCAGATTGCGCCGCAGTTGTGCGTTTGCCAGCGCCTGTCGAGCTCCCTCCTGAAAAGTTGGCAACGGCTTACCCTTGACCGCCATCGACATTGCCCTCCTCGGTTGCGGCTAAAATCTCGGCGAGGTGCAGCACTCGCACACCAGCACGTTGGCGGCTGAGCGCGCCACCGATGTGCATCAAGCAGGATGTATCAGCGGCGCAACAGACTTCAGCTCCCGTTGTCAGGATCGCGCTCACTTTATCACCAAGCATTGCCCGGCTGATGTCGGCATTCTTGATGGCAAAGGTGCCGCCGAACCCGCAGCATTCTGTCGCATCAGGCAACTCAACCAGATCAATGCCACGAACGGCTTGTAGCAATGTGAGCGGCATCTTGCCCAAGTGCAGCCCGCGAAGTGAATGGCACGTAGGGTGATAGGTGACTCGATGCGGAAAATACGCGCCTACATCTGTCACTCCCAGCTTCTTGACCAGGAATTCGGAAAGCTCATACACGCGCGGCACCAACCGGGCAATTGCCTGGGCCAGCGCAGTGTCTCCCGTTTGAGCAGCAACGTGTGGGTACTGCTCGCGGACCAGAACCACGCAGGAAGGTGACGGGCTAACAATCACCTCTGCATCCTGAAAGACCTCAACAAAGTGGCGGATGAGCGGTAGGACTTCACGTTGATAGCCAGTGTTATAGTGCATCTGCCCGCAGCACGTTTGCTCCAAAGGAAATGTAACCGTGACGTCTAAGCGCTCCAGCAACTTCGTGGTTGCAATGCCAGTTTCAGGGAAGAGGGTATCGTTGAAGCAGGTAATGAAAAGTGCCACCTGCATAGCCGTCTGCTCCTACTAAAAGAATAGGTGTTGGATTGCTCGATGTACTGCTAGGAGTATCATGAAGCCGCGGGATTTGTAACCTCCGCTAGCTGCGATCGGTGCCGATCACACGGGCCAGCCCTAGGGCGATCAGGATGATAAGCCCGGTGGCAGCGTCTATCCAGAACGTCTGGAACTGCGACAAGCTAGCTGGCAACAGATTCAAAATGTTCGTGACCAGCGCCAGCAAGATAACGCCTGTAAGGGCGCCAACCATACGCCCCCGCCCTCCGTCGAGGGAGATGCCGCCAATGACAGCTGCCGCAAAGACGGTGAAGATAAGGCCATTGCCCTGGCTGGCAGTGACCGCCACATCCAATCCCGCGGTCATCAATCCAGCAAGCGCTGCTAGCACGCTGGCGACGATAAACACGCCAATGCGAATCCGGTCTACATGGATTCCGGCCGCTCGCGCAGCCTCGGTGTTGCCGCCAATGGCATAGATGGCCCGTCCGGCCCGATGATACCTCAAGAAAAGCGCCGAGAACAAGAAGATCAAAGCGGCAACCCAGACCGAAACCGGAATACCGAAGAGACTGGCCGAGCCAAGATAGATGAACTCATCGGGAATATGGTAGACGGTGCGCCCATTGACAATACCCACCTGAATGCCAGCCAGCAGGATGAGCATACCTAACGTAAAAATGAAGGCATTGAAGCCCAATTTGATGACCATGAAACCGTTGAAAGCGCCAATGACCAGCCCAACCAGCAAGACAATTGCGATGCCAAGATAAGGGTTCCAATTTGTGCCTAACCCCTGGCCAGCCTTCGAGACAATCAGCCATGCGCCAACCATTGGCGCCAATCCATATGTTGACTGAAGAGAAAGGTCAAACTTGCCAGTGATCAGGATAAGAGTTTCGGCGACCACTACCACGCCTAAAGGTGCAGCGAGCTGGGCTACGGTAATCAAGTTATTGGCAGTCAAGAAGGCCGGATTCTCAAAGGAGCCGAAGATCACCAGGATAACGATTGCTGGAAGCAGAGCAAGTTCCCGTACCCAGTTGGTCATCACGTAGAGTCCTTGGCGTCGTAGCGTCTCAGCTATCGCCTGGGCTGGTGTCTGCGCTGGCTCTTCTTCGACCGCGCGCTCTACTGTTGACTTACTCATGCCGAATCCCCTTTCGCCAAGGATAGTTCAAGACCCTCAACTGCCGCGATGAGCTCAAGTCTGTCCCAGGGCGGCTGGCGATACTCCTTAGTGATTCTCCCCTGGACCATTACAAGCAGCCGCGTGCAGATGCGCAAATCCTCTAGATCGTCGGAAACTAGCAGCACTGCTGTACCACCAGCACGCGCCTTGGCAATTACGTTGAGCAGAGCTTCTTTCGCGGCTACATCGACACCTACTGTTGGAGAAACCGCAACCAATACCGAAGGCTGCCGTGCCAGCGCGCGTCCAACAACAACCTTCTGCTGATTGCCGCCGCTCAGTTGCCCAACCTGCTGGTCGAGGCCATTGGTTACAATGCCTAGCTGTTCCACCAATTGAGCGGCAACCTGATTGCGGGCGGAACTCGAAACGATTCCCCAACGCGAGAGTCGGTCGAGGATGGATACTGTGAGATTCTCGTCTACCCCGAGGTAAGGAATGAAGCCGCGTGCATGACGGTCTTCAGGCACATACGCCACGCCACGCCGAACCGTTGCGTCTACTCTACCCGTTTGGATGGGTTTACCGTCCAGCTTGATCTCGCCCGCTGCTGGTTTCGCTAGGCCAACGACTACGTCTGCGACAGTCGTGGTGCCTGACCCCTGCAAGCCGACGAGGCCGACACACTCGCCTGGGCTGACTGAAAAGCTCACATCTTCTACCGGACCTGAGGTCGCTGGGACACCAAGGTGTGCTACTTCCAGCTTTGGCGGAGCAGAAACGCTGTCTTGTAGCGAGTCAGCAGAGGTTGCCTTTTGCTGCTGAGCAATTCCCACTATTGCTGCAACCAGACGATCCTGCTTGATATCGCTTACTGGCTCGCTTAAAACACGCACACCGTCGCGTAGAACAGTCACACGCTCGCACACGTCATAGATTTCTTCCAAATGATGGGAAATGTAGAGTATACCTACCCCGTTTGCCTTGAGACGGCCAACTCTTTCAAACAGACGCTCAATAGCGGCTTTTTCTAGCGAGGCGGTGGGTTCGTCGAGAATCAGAAAACGCGCACCAACTGAAAGCGCGCGGGCAATCTCAACGACCTGGCGCTGCTCAACAGTCAGATCACGCACGAGGCGATTCACATCCAGATCGAAGCCCCAGTCCAGCATGACCTGACGTGCGCTGGACCTCATAGCAGGCCAGTTAACAAGGCCATAATCGCTTCCTGGCGCGCGATTGAGAAAGACATTTTCGGCTACGGTCAGGCTGGGCACCACCATCGGTTTTTGATAGACGCAGGCGACCAGACGTTGCCAGGCAGCGCGATCCGCCGGGGATGGCGCTGCTTCAGTACCAAACTGGACCAGGCCGCGATCAGGTCGGATGAGACCAGTCAGAACAGCCACCAGGGTAGATTTCCCGGCGCCGTTGCGCCCGACCAGCCCATGACACTCACCAGAGCGAATATCGAGGGAGACATCGCGTAGTGCCTGGGTTTCGCCAAAGGCTTTCCAGACGCCCTGCGCCTCACCAACAGAAGGCTGAAGAACTGGTAGCCCCCCGAGCAAAGGTTCCGTCACAGTAACCTCCTGGACGCCTCTGACCTTGAGCCAGAGGACATTTCTCTATGAGTCTCGAAGAAGGCCGTTCCCTAGAAACGGCCTTCTTCTGCCTGCGCGGTTGGCGTCGGCTTCATCGAACGGTTTAGGAACTGGATCCCGCATTACCCCACAGATTCGGGTCATTGACATTGGTAAGGTCTACGACGGGAGCTGGCAGGGCATCTTCCAGGTTGCCATCCAAACTGACGATGGTGCTGTTGTGGTCGGTGGTCTGGTTGGCAGAGTACGTCTTCCCCTCCAGTGCTGCCCGTGCGTAGAACACTGCGTATTGCGCGTAGGAGTTGGCAGGCTGCGAAATGCTAGCGTCGAGATTTTTAGCACGAATCTGGGCATGCTCATGCGGCACACCGTCGTTCCCTATCAAGACGATATGCTTTGGGCTGCCCACAGGGGTAAACGTGCCAGCAGCTTGTTCAGCCGCGATGATGCCATCTTCAGGGGCGCTCCATTGGACGTAGATACCCACCAGGTCATGGTATGTACTGAGCGCCGTCTTGGCGTCGTTGACAGCAGTCGGAGTATCCCATTTCGTGGCGTACTCCGCGATTTTGAATTGCGGATAGTTCGCTTGGATTTCTTGCTTGCAGCCGTCCGTCCGATCTTTCCCATTGAGAGAAGCGAGATCGCCTTCAAGGACTGCAATAGTGCCGCTGCTGCTTGTCGCGTGCTTAGCGATATACTCGCAGGAATTCTTGCCGTAAGCCACGTTGTCAGCGCGCACGATCATAAACACCGTACCTGAACTGGGCGCGACATCCACACTGACCACCGGAATATGCTTGCTGGCGGCGAAATCGAGTGCGGGTGCAATTGCCGCGCTGTCCACAGGGTTCACAATCAGTGCCTGTGCACCTTCTTGGATCAAGGTGTGAATATCCTCGATCTGCTTCTGTGCGTCATTGTTCGCGATCAGGGGCCCCAATAGCTGCGCATTGTACTGCTGCGCAAACTTCTTCTCGTAGGTGATGTAGTTGGTCCAGAAGTCCGTGTTATTAAAGGTCAGCGAAACCCCCAGCTTGAAGCTCGCATTGGGGGCGAGCTTTCCTCCTGAAGAACTAGCGGATGCGCCGCTGCACGCTGCCAGGAGTGTTGCGGCCACGGCGCCGAGCGCTACCAGTGCTAGTAGACGACTTGAGAACTTCGATGTCATATTGATCCCCTCCTGGGTGTAGGGTTCTAACTCGCCAACTGTACACGAATCAGGGTGTGCCGTAAACCACTTTGCCCTCACGCATGTCTGCTTAACTGGCACAAGAGCACAGTATTGCCAAGGTGATTGCTTAAAGCTGCTGCTAAAACCCCCTAAGCAACATGCCTGCTTTTGGCAAGCTCCGACACTGGGGTAGTCAATATCCTCCTTCCATTGATTATCAGGTGGCCTTGGATTTGCCAGCTTACGAACGTATAGGGTAAACAACTGCACTGGGTGATTGGCTTTTGCCTGGAAATCTGGTCAAATTGCGGGTTTGTGCTGTTTGCTGCGATGCTATTGGCGTCAAAGGTCGTAGATTCATTTTATCTGCCCTTGACACCAGAGTATGTGTATGATACATTTGTGAGGGGTAATGGCAAGAAGTGCAGGATGCCGAGAATCCCTTGCTCATTGCCAAGACCGTTGTTGTCGGCATCGGGAGATATATAACATGAATAGGAACGCTTGTCAAGAGTTCGCAAACTAAATGAGAAGCATTTATCCAGCTTGAAAATTGGTAAATGTATGATATAATTGCTCTGGCAAAGCGGCAATATATGATAAATTTATCTAAGCCAAAGTCTGCTTCAGCTTTATCATATACTTAGCAAACTGGTACTTCGAGAGACACCGCTGCTAGGAGGTTCCTTGTGAAGAACAGTTCTAAAGTCACACTCCCTGATGGGGGAGCCAATGGCCAATATCGACCCCAGTATGAGGTTGTTTCCGAAAGAATTGTCGAGTACATTCAACAGGCAGGCATGAAGCCTGGAGATCGTCTCCCGACTGAGCAAGGCTTAGGTGAACAGTTTGGAGTAAGTCGCAACATTGTGCGCGAAGCGATCAAATACCTTACTGCGACGGGACTGGTTGCCGCGCGCAAAGGAGTAGGGGTCTATGTAGCAGGGATGCCTCGCCTGATTACCAGCCCAGCCATCAACCTCTCGATGCAGGTTGACCCTGAACACATCCAGGCATTGTTCGACTTCCGCTGCATGCAAGAAATGTTGACAGCGCGCATAGCAACGGAGCAAATCACACTGGTAGAACTCCGCGAATTGGAGAGGATTGTTGCCACTAATTACCGCTACGCAAAAGCCGGGGAATGGGAACCATTTCTTGCTAGCGACGACGATTTCCATCGCACGATTGCCCAGGCTACGCGTAACCCGTTCTTTGTCGAAACTGTCTCGAGCATAATGCAGGTACAGCGATGGGCTGTCAAGGTGGTAACTGGCGGCGCTCCTGGTTCGATGGTCATTGCAGCGCAGCAGCATGGAGCTATTTTCGACGCCATCAAAGATGGACAATCGGAAGCAGCGGCCCAGGCTGTAAAAATCCACGTCGAGACAGTGCTATTAAGCTATCGTCAGGAAGCACGCCGACGCCTTCTCAATGATGGGTTATCCAACGAAGCTACCTCCAGTTGAGGAGGATCTCACTGTGCCAATTAGATTTGTTGGTGTGGATACATACGATCTCCGCTTTCCCACCTCGCGAACGATGGCTGGGTCAGATGCGATGCACCATGATCCTGACTACTCAGCTGCCTACATCATTCTGCGGACTGACAGCCCTGCCGGTCTAGAAGGACATGGTCTCACCTTCACTATTGGGCGCGGGAACGAAGTCTGTGTTGCTGCCATTCGTGCATTGGCTCCTCTCATTATTGGGCAAACATTGGAGGCGTTTACCGCCAACATGGGCGCATTCTGGCGATACATTACTGGTGACAGTCAACTCCGTTGGCTGGGCCCGGAGAAGGGGGTTATTCATCTTGCCGCTGGTTCGATCATCAATGCCGTCTGGGATCTGTATGCCAAAGCCGAGGGTAAGCCGCTCTGGAAGCTGCTCGTTGATATGACGCCAGAACAACTGGTTGACTGCCTTGATTTTCGCTACGTGACCGATGTGTTGACGCCTGATGAAGCGCTAGCGATACTTCGGCGCCGCGCAGCAACAAAGGTCGAGCGTGAAGCAGAGATGCTCCACATTGGCTATCCTGCCTACACTACTTCTGCTGGGTGGCTTGGTTATGCTGACGATAAGCTGCGGCAGTTGTGTCGAGAATCCATTACCCAGGGTTGGATGCATTTTAAGCTCAAGGTGGGGACACATACGGAAGATGATCAGCGCCGTGCTCAGATCATGCGCGCTGAGATTGGTCCCGATCGCAAGATGATGCTTGATGCAAACCAGGCTTGGGATGTAGATGAAGCCATTGCCAATATGGAGCAGCTTGCCGCCTTTGATCCCTGGTGGATAGAAGAACCTACCAGCCCTGACGATGTGCTAGGGCTTGCTGCAATTGCTCACGCTATTGCTCCCATTCGCGTGGCAACTGGGGAGCATGTTCAGAATCGGATTATTTTTAAGCAGTTGATGCAGGCGAAAGCTATTGGTTTCTGCCAGATTGACGCCTGTCGGTTGGCCGGGGTGAACGAAGCATTGGTCGTACTCTTATTGGCCGAGAAGTTTGGCGTGCCAGTCTGTCCACATGCGGGCGGCGTGGGACTGTGCGAATATGTGCAGCATCTTTCTATCTTTGATTACATCGCTGTCAGCGCCTCGCTGGAAGATCGCATTATCGAATACGTCGATCACCTGCATGAGCACTTTCTCACCCCTGTGGTCATCCGCAATGGCCGCTACATACCCCCAGCAGCCCCAGGATTTAGCATTACCATGCGTCCAGAGGTCTTTGCCACGTATACGTTCCCTGATGGTCCGGTGTGGAATGCTTGATTAACAAAGGAGGGCCTACCACTGATGATGCGCCTGGATGGAAAAATCGCGTTGGTGACAGGGGCAGGCTCAGGCATCGGCGAGGCCATCGCGCATCTCTATGCGAGCCAGGGCGCCCAGGTGCTCGTAAGTGATCTGCGCGGCGATGCGGCCGAATCTGTCAGCGCTGCCATTCGTGACGATGGCGGTGTCGCCCATGCCTGGCAACTTGACGTGACCGACGAGGCCCAGGTAAGTGCAACCATGCAACAGATTGCTGCCACCTATAGCAAGCTGGATATTCTGGTGAATAATGCTGGCATCAGCCACGTTGGCGATCTGCTGGAGACGAGTGTAGAGGATTGGGACCGCGTCATGCACATCAACGCATTTGGCGTGTTTCTTTGCGCACGCGAGGCGGTACGGCAAATGCTGACCCAGATGCCGCAGGGGGGAGTTATCGTCAATATCGCCTCAGCGGCTGGGCTGATTGGCGTTGAACGGCGCCTACCTTATAGCACGAGCAAAGGCGCAGTCATCAGCATGACCCGCGCCATCGCTATTGATTATGTTGCGCAGGGTATCCGTTGTAATGCCATCTGCCCTGGGACCGTTGATACGCCTTTCGTAGCCGGGTATCTAGCGCAGAATTTTCCTGGACACCAGGAAGAAATGCGCCGGCAGCTTCATGCTCGGCAACCGATAGGACGCATGGGGCGACCTGATGAAATTGCCCATGCTGCGCTGTATCTTGCGTCGGATGAGGCTTCCTTTATCACCGGATCCCTGCTGGTGATCGATGGCGGCTGGACGGCGAAGTAACTCCATCTGTCGCTGCGAAGTTCCAGGTAGAGACTCTACAGTTGGATTCCCTGTGGAGGGAGAGTGATGTCAGAGAAAGTGCAGCATTTCCCCCTGGCTCAGTGCTCGCTGGGAACTACAGGATTTGAGGTCACACCACTGTGCATTGGTTGTGCCCCTCTGGGTAACATGCCTGATACGTTCGCGTATGAGGTGGCTGAGGAGCAGGCCCTTGCCACGATTCGAGCCATCTTTACCGGCCCGGTCAACTTTATTGATACAGCAGCTTCCTATGGCGATGGGGAGAGTGAACGCCGCATTGGCCTGGTATTACATGAACTGGGTGAACTGCCGTCGGAATTTGTGTTGGCAACCAAAGCTGATCGGAACTTACAAACGGGCGAATTCACTGGCGACCAAATACGACGCAGCGTCGAGCGCAGTTTGCGCCTGCTGGGAATCGATCACCTGCAGATTTGTTACCTGCATGACCCGGAGCATATCGGCTTTGCAGCGGCAATGGCACCTGGCGGTCCCCTCGAAGCGCTTCGGCAGCTTCAGGAGACAGGGGTCATCCAGCACCTGGGCATCGCGGGTGGCCCCATAGAGATGATGATCCAGTTCGTGGAAACCGACCTCTTCAGTGTTGCTATCTCTCACAATCGCTACACGCTGCTGAACCAGGAAGCGGTGCCGTTTTGGGAGGCATGCCAGCAGCATAGGGTAGCTGCGCTCAATGCCGCGCCATATGGCTCTGGCATCCTGGCCAAAGGCGCAAGTGCCTATCCACGTTATATGTACGACCAGGCTCCAGAAAACTACCTGCGCCGAGTCTTCGCTCTTGAAGCTCTCTGCCAGCGATATGATGTGCCATTAGCAGCAGTCGCATTGCAGTTCTCGTTGCGTAACCCGCGCATTGCCTCCACCATTGTCGGCATCAGCAAGCCAGAGCGAGTGCAGGATATGTTGCGCCTGGCACAGCAGACCATTCCAGAGCAACTCTGGGAGGATATTGCTGAACTATCGTGATTAGCGCCACTTTGTCCGTGCTTGACGAGTGAGTTGGCATGGATGTCTCCTACGTGAAATCTCTATGCACAGGTGAGCGGCATTGACCGCAAAGAGAGTGGTAGCTGTGACAGCCAAACTGACAGCCACGAGGATAAATATCCATACACTATCACACATCGCTGTCGAATCTAGGAAGAGAGAAACCCGGAAAAATTCGACATCCATGGATACAAGTGGATAGTGGTATGACCTGCTACCCAGACGTCCCTCCACCCACTCCCGAGAGAATCGTCCTCGTGCTTGATAACCTGAATACACATGACTTCTCCGCGCTCTACGAGACCTTTGAACCGGAGGAAGCCTGGCGCATCCGCGAGAAGATCGAGATCCACTACACCCCCAAACACGGGAGTTGGCTGAACATGGCCGAGATCGAATTGGCAGTGTTGAGTGGGCAATGCTTAGATCGACGCATTGGCGAGGAAGAGACGCTCCGACAAGAGATCGCTGCCTGGGAGAAAGAACGCAATGCACAGCAGGTCAGAGTCAATTGGCGCTTTACCACCCAGGATGCGCGGATCAAGCTCAAACGACTGTATGCTGTTCTGGAACACGTCGGTGCAGAAATCTGCGTGACAAGAATGCGCCGACGTGTAAGAAGAGAGGGTTCTCCTCATCCGTCGGCGAAGTCACCCCAGCTTCCAGGTCCAGTACGTGGGGGATTGCTCTTTCTCAAACTGCGCGGCAAGCATCGCTCGCGAGCTTGAGGAGCCTTTTCTGTTCACCCTTAACATTGATGCATTTTATTTATGCCATGTCGGTGGATGAACTGCTCCACATGGCCTGCTTCGCTATCCATGACAGCTCGTCTGCAGCCACCTGCACCGACCTGGTCTCGCAGCCCGACGTGTACGTCGGCATCATTGGGCTGCAGTACAGGGATTGCCGGTCCGCGATAGGCCCAACCCGACGTCTCGTACACTGACGGGAGAGCCATCGGGCCCCCCGCGAATGGGACGAGGGAAATCAGGACAAGTCGGTACCGCAGATAACGCGCGGGTTGCGGACCGTCACTCCCCAAAAGAGGAAGCCGGCGCCTCTCGTCTGCGGGCCATAGACGCCATCCTGCGAGACATGTAGAACTGCTTGCGCGTCCTGCATTGCCTCAGTCGTGAGTGGCCCATAATTGTTGTCAACGGTCAGCTGCGGGCCGATCACGGCTGAGTAGCAGTGGTTCAATGCTGTCTGGAGGGCTCCCACTGCGGAACTCACGTCGCCAGGGCCGACAATGCAGTTGAAGTTGCCATTGTAGGACGGGATCTCGGCGTCGAAATTGCCATCCAAGTCGTCGGTTGTTTTGTTGCACGTCGGCGTGGCTAGCGCAATACGGGCATGGGCCAGCGCAACGCTATGGTTGGTGGCCACCAGGGCCACAAGAGCTACTCCTACCACCGCGATGGCGCAGATTGTGCGGATGAGCTTTGTCATCGTGTGTTCTCCTAATTTTCCTAATTTTCCTGATGCTCTTGTGTCAACTTGTGTGCGAGCAGCGAACTAGTACCCGCCGCTCACTCTCACCGCAGCGAGCAGGCCCGACACTGGACCAAAACGAAAGTCCGAAGAAGACCTCCGCTGTCGTCGCTGCCACAACAGCTGAGACCGGTGCACATCCTCTCCCTCCTTTGCTCGAAAGCAGCTTCCGCGGATAATGGAATCATCCAGGCGGGTGTTACCTGGGTGCGGACATAACCAGCCGAGCACCAAAGGAGAATTTGGCGAGGGCTATGGAAGAAGGTTCCAGAAGTACCTGAGTCAAAACAGCGTTGTCACGCAGATCATGTGATCCACCTGCCTGGAGTTCATGGGTTTGGGCGCTGATGCCGAGAACACCTCGCCCATCACGTAAGAGAGATCTTTGCGCTGTGGTTTCGAACCCCCTGCGATACAGACGCGGTGCACGCTCGTCACTAACACACAATGTGGTATGAGTGGCGAAGGGGTTCGCGAGCGATTCCTAATCGGCCTGCTGGATTGGTTGTCTGTGAATATATCCTTTACGTGTCAATCACAGAATTCGAAGGAGCTGGCGCCATGTTGGCAATTCAAGCTCATCAGCGTAGTGCCTTGAACCCCTTCTGTGAACATGAGAGAACTCATCTCTCACCAAGAGTTGGCCGGACCTGGATAATTCCCGCGTTTACCGTCTCCCCCCTTTCTTCTCATGGGAAATATACAAATCCATCGCTGGAAGTATACTGGAGGATGTCGCACAGAACGTTACATCACAGGACATTGGCCCATGTTTCGCGAAAGGGGATCGGATAGATGGCAATCCCCGGCCCCGAAGTTTTCGCTTTTGGAACGCTCCTTAAAGGCTTTCGCGCCCGCAGACGCCTTACCCAACAGCAACTCGCTCAGGCCACCAGCGTCCACCGTAGTGCCGTCAACCGATGGGAACAAGGCGAGTTTCTTCCCAAACAGAAAGGGCTCGTGCTCGAACTGGCGCGCTGTCTCAAGCTCGATGACCAGGAAACCCGCCAGCTGCTGGAAGCCAGCCTGACCGCGCTGGCGCCGTATTGGTCCGTCCCCTTGCCGCGCAATCCGTTCTTCACCGGGCGCGAGGAGATCTTGGAAACACTGCGCTCGCTTCTCTCCGCTGACCACTTAGTAGCCCATCCCCAATCGTATGCCCTGCAAGGACTGGGAGGGATCGGCAAGACCCAGATTGCGCTGGAATATGCCTACCGTTATGCTCTGAACTATCGCGCAGTACTCTGGATCGCGGCAGAAACAGCCGAAACAGCTCTCTTCAGTTTGTCGCAGATTGCCCAGCTGCTCCAGCTGCCGGAACGTCTGGAAACCGATCAGCAACGTATGGTTGGAGCGGTGCAGCGCTGGCTCGCGGCTCACAGCCAGTGGTTGCTGATCTGGGATAACGCGGAAGAGCTATCAGCCTCGACCGCTTTCTACCCTCCACGCGCTCAGGAGCACTCCTGATCACCACGCGAGCTCCGTTCTCGGCACATTCGCGCGGGGGATCGACCTCTTGCCCATGCAGCAGGAGGAAGGGGTGCTCTTTGGCTGCGCCGGGCGAGAATGCTCTCTCCACAGGGGAGCAGCGAAGATCTGCAGCAGCTTGCTGGTAGCATACCCGAGCAGTACAAGGCAGCAGAGGAACTGGTCGCGGCTTTGGGCGGGCTGCCACTGGCACTTGACCAGGCTGGAGCTTATCTTGAAGAGACGCGCTGTGGGCTGCCGA
Organism: uncultured Chloroflexia bacterium; assembly: GCA_963810535.1. Taxonomy (GTDB): domain Bacteria; phylum Chloroflexota; class Ktedonobacteria; order Ktedonobacterales; family JADMIN01; genus JAJPKE01. Next base: position 283,942 of record CAWENW010000013.1, on the reverse strand, counting down.
CCTACCTGGATCTGTTTCGCGGCAGGCGCGCGCATTGCTCAGGCTGCGAGGAGAGCGGACACGTGGCCACCCGTTGTCGGTGACAGCTACCTTCCACGTGGCGATGACAGCAACGGTCGGACGCCATCCGGCGGTGCGGGATCTCTTGCGGGCCTGCGCGCTGCTTGAGGCTAATGCCATCCCCGAAGAGCTATTTTGCCAGGGAGCCCAGCTTCTGGGAGAGCCGCTTCAGGCGGTCTGTGCTGACGAACTGGAGTGGAACCGGCTGCTTGCCGTGGCTGTTCCTCTTCGCTCGTGCAGCGGCAGCCAGAGGCGCGCACGCTCTCGATGCACCGCTTGGTGCAGGGGGTTCTGCAGGAAGAGATGGACGAACAGGAAACCACAGACTCCGTCGGCGCCTGGCCCGCGCGCTTGACGCCCTCTTTCCTGACGTCACCTACGACCGATGGCAGCAGTGTGAGCGTCTGCTTACTCACACATTGCTGGTCGCGGCCTCCAGTTCCGAGCAGGCAGAGGACCAGGAGCTGGCTGCACTCTTGCAAAAAGCAGCGGATATCTGCGCCAGCGCGCTCAGTATCAGCAAGCGTGTGCGTGGTATGCGGGCGCTGCGCATCTACGAGCGGGTGCTGGGGCCCGAACATCCGCAGATAGCGACCCTGCTCAATAGACTGGCGGCCATTTTCGAGGAGCAGGCGGAGGCTCAGCAGGCGGAGCCTCTGTACATACGCGCCCTGCGCATCAGTGAACAGGCGCTGGGACCCGAGCATGTGGAACTCGCCTATCCCTTGGTCAATCTGGCGAGCTTCTATTTCGACCAGGGGAAGTACTCGCAGGCTGAGCCCCTGTATCAACGGGCTTTGCACATCTTTGAACAGACGTTGGGAGCTGAGCATGCAATGGTGGCCTATCCACTCAATGGGTTGGCAGATCTCTACCTTGAGCAAGGACACCACGACCGGGCAGAGCTTTTTTTTGAGCGGGCGTTGCGGATCAGCAAAACACGGGGACCGGTGAATCCTCTGGTCGCCCAGATCTTGGATGGGCTGGCGAAGCTCTACACGAGGCAGGGCAACGACAAGCAGGCCCAGCTTTTTCACGAGCGAGCCTTGCGTATTCCGGACACAGTTGTCAGGACCTCAGCATCCCCACGTAGCGTATCCGCTGCTTGGCCTGGCGATCCTCGCCCACAAGCGCAGTGAGTACGAGCAAGCCGAGTCCTTGTATCAGCGTGCGCTTGCCATCCGCGAGCAGGCGCTGGGAGACAATCATCCCCTACTGATGGAACCGCTGCTTGGCGTGGCCACACTCTCGCTTGAGCGGGGCCACGGTGCCGAGGCGGAAGCGCTCTATCAGCGCGCCCTCACCATTTGTGAACGGCGGCGGCGCCAGAACCGCCCTGAGACGGCACATCTCCTGTATCAACTGGCCGTCCTTCGCAAGCTTCAGGGCAAGCTGGGCGAGGCTCAGGTGCTGGCCGCACACGCACTCCAGATCCAGGAGCAGATCTTCCACGACACGCACCCCCACACTCTGGCGGTACGAACCCTCCATGCTCAGCTTATTCAAGAACAGGAGGGCCTTCAGGAACATGAGCCTGCCGCCGAGTCCCTACCTGCTTCTGACCAACCAACGCTGCACAGGTTCTCCCAGATCCACTCCCTCCCGATGTCATGAGCGTGGCTGTGCGAGGAAAAACTGAACACATTGACTATAGTCGCACGGTGAGGATGCGGGAAGTGACCTTCACCTGTACGGTGTGCGGGCAATCCGTCACTTAACTTCACTACCCCAGCGGGCAGATCAATTATTGTTCGGAAGTATGCAGAGCAATCAGCGCGGCCCAAAAACAAAAGATCCGTGTGGCCAGGCAGCGGGAGAAACGCCGAAGCGCACGCCACGAACAGACAGTTCAACAGGGAGAAGAACTGTGACCAAAACGCGCACAAATCTGGAGCACGTTCTGATCACACAAATCCTTGCACTTGCCAAATGGTGGTGGTCAAACCACTAGCCGCAGAGGAGGCGGGGCGTGACCATGGATCCCCAGTCACTCATGAGTGTCTACAACGGGTGGGACGGCTACCAACGTGCGCTTGTTCAGTGTATCGCGCCGCGCCACATTAGCGCGGGAAGCGCTAGGCGAGGAGGCGTGGGCGGCGGCCTACGCTGACGGACGTGCGCTTACGCTAGAGGAGGCCATCGCCGAGGCCATCGCAATTGCGTGATTCTCTCTCACTGCAGATTCTGCTAAACTAGAACACAGGTTCCTGATCTTGTAGGTGACCATGCTAGTGGCGGCCGCCGGTCAGTACCCTTTGCAGGAGGAGACTCGTTGAATCCCTACATCGAAGTCAATCGGCAGAGCTGGAATGCCTGGACTGCCCACCACACCCAATCCGAACACTACAACGACGTTCACCGCTACCAGGATACCGGCTCGAGTCTGCGGTCCATCGAACTCCTAGAACTGGGCGAGGTGACGGGCAAAACCCTGCTCCACCTTCAATGCAATATGGGCGCTGACACGCTGTCTTGGGCGAAACGTGGCGCCCTCGTGACGGGGTGATGTGTCCGAGGTCGCCATGACTCGGGCTCGAGATCTCGCCCTCCAGACCCACACGACGGCGCGCTTTCTTGCCGCCGACCTGTATGCGTTGCCTGACCTGCTCACCGACTCATTCGATATCGTGTTCGCGTCCTACGGGGTCCTCTGTTGGTTGCCCGACCTGGTACGCTGGGCTCAGATTGTCGCGTCCTTCGTCAGGCCTGGTGGTGTCTTCTATCTCGTGGACATGCACCCATTCACCAATTGTCTCGAGGTGGAAGCCGGGGACAACCTCCGCTACTCCACCGTCTATCCCTACACCCATCCGGATCTGCCTCTGCAAGTGCTGGCAGGCCAGGCCGATTCGCCGGTACGCACCTGGACGTATGGCTTGGGCGAAGTGGTCACCGCCTTGCTCCAGGCGGGGTTAGGGTTGACCTTCCTCCACGAGCATCCTCTCCAGTTTGACCGGCAATTTGCTGCCCTCGTACAAGGCGAAGACGGTTGGTGGCGTTGGCCGCACACCACAGCGGGACTCCCGCTGCTCTTTTCGTTACTGGCGGTGAAACGCTGAGGAGCGCCAGACTTCGGGAGGGCGATCTGAGTAGGCGAGTTGTTTTCTTGTGGATGCACCGGCAAGTAGGTATAATGGTGGAGGATTATAACCGCTGGACAGCTTGATCCAGGCGGGTTACTCAGGTACCACCTTGGTCTACCCATCGGGCGGAGCATCAAGATGGCTGGACATTCGAGGAGGTCTTCCAAATGAAGCGGCTTCTACCCCCGATACTATCGGTGCTACTGGTATCCGTCTGTTTAATGGTTGGCGCCTGTGGCGCTAGCAGCGCAGGGGCATCTACCAGCAGCTCGCATTCCAGCGCCACTTCCAGTTCCGCCTCGACGGCGACATCGGTCACGAGCCATCCTACTAAGGTACCGGTAGCGTCGGTGTCGGAGTGTGGGCAGCTCCTCTCGCTCAGTGAAGCCAATCAATCTACCAATCCGCCCAGCCCGGCGACCTCGATCGTTGCCCTGGAAGTCAGCGGCAGCGCGTTATGCTTCTATGAAAACGCGCTGCACCAAACGACTGTCTCTCGATCTTCAAGCCCTACACCGGAGGCACCCTCAGCCAAAATGTCCAAAAAGCGCTCTCCGGAAGCGTAAGCGACGTGAAGCTTGTCAGCAGCCAATCGGTAAGCGGCATAGGCGATCAGGCAGAGTTCGTGACGATAACCGGCACCTCCACGTCCAATGGCGTCACGGTACCTATCAAGGAGAACATCCTGTTTGTCGTCGCTGGCGCCGTGTCTTTCGGGATCATAAATATCATCTATAATAACGTGAACCCGCTTGGGTCGGCCAGCGCCGCAACTGTGCTCAGCGGTTTCGAACAAATTGCTCGGCTCGTGATCGGTCGCCTGTAAGCCCAACAGCAACGCTTACTAGCCGGAGTACTATGAGATTTGCGTCGGGAGCAAGGGAGTCAGATTGGCTGGTAAAGGGTCTTCCTCATCAGACCAATGGCCCCCCAGCTCGCCCGATACGGACCAGCGCATCCTGGTGACGCCGTAGCTGATCGTTCAAACCTGTCCCAACCTGGTAATGCCCTCTTTGATATGGTTAGGCGGCTGTGCACCAAAACTGAGACGCAAATATCCTGTCTGCCGGCTCTCTGGAAAAAAGAGCCGGCCGGGAGCAACGCTCACTTCCCGCTCTCTGGCTTCGCGGACAAAATCCTGCTCCGAGACCCGCTCCGGAAGCGTGACCCAGACATTGAAACCTCCGGACGGAGTTGTCCAAGTGCACTCCGAAAGAAAGCGCTGCAGCGCCTCCCACATCGCATCGCGTCGCTCCCGGTAGACTGCTCGGGCACGCTCAAGATGAGCGGGAAGATGCCCACGCTTCAAGTAGTCGGCCAACGCCTCTTGCAGCAATGATGAGCTGATAAGATCCGAACTCTGCTTACAAGCGGCCAGTTTAGGCAGATGTGCGGGCGAGGCAACCAGGGCACCCAGACGCAGGCCAGGCGCCAAAATTTTCGAGAAGCTAGTGATGTAGATGATCTGATCTGAAGTATCAGACCTCTTAAGAGCAGGTGGTGCGGGTGCGTCGAGATTGAGAAGACCGTAGACATCATCTTCGACAATAAGCATTTGGTGTGTACGTGCGATCCGCAGTACGGCCGCATGACGTCTTGGATGAAGACAGGTACCGGTCGGATTATGGTATGTCGGTATCATGTACAGCAGGCGAGGATGGTAAGCGTTGCATGCCGCTTCTAACTCCGGCAGAGAGATTCCGTCCGCATCCACCGGTATACCCACCAGGCGCTGGCCCCGCATGGCCGCCGCTTCGAGCATACCTGGATAGGTGGGTTCCTCAACCAGTACCACGTCCTGTGGAGCCGTCAAAGCTCGAAGTGCGAGGCTAATGCCCTGCTGCGCTCCGGCGGTAATCAAGACGTGGTCCGGCGAGACGGAGATCCCACGACTCAGGAGGACGCGGCTTACTTGTTCGCGCAATGCCGGCTCTCCCTGGATGACACCATAGTTGAGCAATGCCGGGTCCGCCAGAGCTCTTTGCAGAGAGGCGCCCAGTTCGCGAGTTGGAATCGTCTCTCCGGCTGGATGTGCCTGCGCGAACGAGAGCAGTTTGTCGCCAGGTGTGCCGATCAGCTGAGCCAGCACCCCCTGGATCTCCCAGGAAGCGGCAGGCGGCGCGGGAAGGGCAGGGGTTGGCGCGGCTGCCGGCGCCGGAAATGGAGAAACAAACGTACCTCGACCGATGAACGACTCGACTAGTCCCTCTGCCTGGAGCTCGGCGTAAGCGGCATGCACAGTGAGCCGGGTGAGCTGTAAATCAGCGGCCATCCGGCGAACTGGGGGCAGCCGCTCTCCCGGCGCCAAGACATGGTTCCGGATACGCGTGCGAAGCTGATCCACCAGTTGCCGGTATAGGGGGACTTGGCTTCCGCGCTGGATCTGAAGTTGCGTCAGCATCTGCCTTACCTCAGCTACCTTCTGGTAGGGAACTATCGACAACTATAGTTGATAGGGGACAAATTGTCCATATTGTCTGGGTAGATCTGATGTTTTTCAATGCTGCCGTTTGAGCCTTTGTAGATATATGTTCGGAATTCAGCCAGGTTGTAGCGGTATTGTCTGGTTCACACGCTACGATTGTACCTGTACAATCGTGTACCTTGTTGCCTATACTTAGGGTGGCAGATGAGACTTATTGACCTGATGTGTAGGAGAGGCTGGCGACTTCATGGGACTATGGTGGGAACAGCGCTTCGCCGAGCGCACGCGTTTGATGCGTGGCTCAGCCATTCGGGAGCTCTTGACGGTGACCCAAGAACCGGATGTTATTTCCTTCGCCGGTGGACTGCCCGCTCCTGAACTGTTTCTTGTGGGCGAGGTCGCAGCCGTGAGCCGTTACGTCCTTCGGCGTCAGGGCGCACAGGCATTGCAATATGGACCTACCGAGGGCTACCGCCCGCTGCGCGAGCTGCTGGCGCAGCAGCTCTCCGATGAGACCGGCATTCCCGTCTCAATCGAGAACGTCCTCATTACCACCGGGTCTCAGCAGGCCCTCGACTTACTCGGGAAAATCCTGGTTGACCCTGGAGATCGCGTGCTGGTAGAGTCGCCGACCTACTTGGCGGCGCTTCAAGCCTGGAATACGTACGGCGCTACTTATCACGATGTGGCTTTCGACGAAGACGGGCTTCAGATAGACGCAGTAGTATCGGCGTTGGTGGATGAGCCAAAGTTCCTCTATACGGTTCCCAATTTCCAGAATCCATCTGGCGTTACTCTTTCGCTGGATCGGAGGCGGACCTTGGTTGAGCTCGCCGGTGAGGCTCAACTTGCCATTGTCGAAGACGATCCGTATCGGGAGTTGCGCTACCAGGGAGAACATTTGCCCCGCCTCGTAGAGCTGGATGGGTTGCGGCAGGCCGGCGGCCATAGTTATGAGGGTCATGTGGTCTACATCAGCTCCTTTTCAAAGGTACTGGCCCCCGGCTTGCGCGTAGGCTGGATCCTGGCGGCGCCCGAGCTGATCCACAAGCTGGTGCAAGCCAAGCAAAGCGCTGACCTGCACACGGCGATGCTGAACCAGATTCTGGCCTATGAACTGACTCGCAGCGGCGCAATCAGAGACCATTTGCCGGCGGTTCGAGAGACGTATCGACAACGTCGTGACGCGATGCTGTCGGCTCTGAAAGAGTATTTCCCGCGAGATGTGCGCTGGACCCGTCCGGAAGGCGGAATGTTTCTCTGGGTGACGCTTCCAGACGGCATCGATGCCGCCAAGATCCTGCCCGCCGCAATTGCCGAGAAGGTTGCCTTTGTGCCGGGAGCCACCTTTCATTCGACCGGCGCTGGCCAGAACACGATGCGTCTGAACTTCTCCAACGCCGCTCCCGAACGTATCCATGAAGGAATCGCTCGCCTGAGCAAGGTGGTGGATTCGTATAGCAGGTCAATGCTCAACGGCGCTATCCGCCCCGCCCAAGCGACTCTGCCGTCGATCTAAGTTGTGACGTGGCCCACACACCTAACATTCCCGCAGCCGTCTCGCCGGGAAACCGCGCCAGGCGGCCGAGGAGCTCGCTCTCAAAACCAATCGGATGGCGGTATGTAGGCCCGGCCAGTAGGGAATAGAACTGGGAGCGCGCTCCGTGCGTCATCTAGTTGCCCGAGCTCGGCCGGTTGCACTACATTGAGGATGGGAACATAGCCGAACAATACCTGAGTGAAGACTTGAGGGGTCAATGCCAGACTAGGCGCGCCCGGACTGGTGGCCTCTAGTAGTTCAACATCGGTTCCCATGATGCGTAGCGTGAGCGCTTCCTTGCCTACCGCCAGGGTGATATCTCCCTGAGAGCTTGCCATCGATCGCTTCCAGCGCGCACGCAATTCGGGGAGCATCGCACGGGACAGAGCGGACAGACTCACCAAGCGCGCCATCCATCCCGCGTCCCTGTGTCGAAAGGTTTGTTCGTGCACCGCCCATCCGAAGCATGTCTGGTCCCACCCGGTAAAGTCAACGGCCTCCAAGTTTTCTACCAGCCAATAGACTACCGGAGACTCGGCTGGCACGCTGTACAGAGACTTGGTTGGACTAGATCCGCTCTCATGAATATTGAGCATACGCATGTGGTGTTGGAGCAATGCGAGTGTCGCCGGCCAGCCGTCGGCGGCCAGGCCCCAGACCTGTGTTCCCGATAAGAAGTACTGCCCCTCCGGTTGGCTAGCTCCCGGTGTGAGACAGCCGTGCACCTGGCCGGAAGAGTCTTAGGAAGGATCTGGCAGCGCCAAAACCGCGCGGCGATCTAGCTCCACCGTGAATAAGTCGTACACATCAGTATAGCCGTATCGATGGTAAAACTTCGGGATGCCATCGAGAAGCAACAAGGCATAATCATGTGTCTGAGCATACGCAATCGCATCCTGCATGAGTGCGGTCGCTATTCCCTGGTGGCGCTCGCTGGCCCGGAAATGCACTCCGCCAACGCAGCCGGTAGCCAGCCGAGCGGCCCCCATCCGTAGCTGCCTCTCATAGATCCGGCAGCCTCCGAGCAACTTGCCGTCGCGATAGGCACAGCGAATCTGCTCGCGACGGTAACCAGGGTAGGTCGTGAGCCTCCGAACTCTGCGCGTCACGATGTCTTCCGAGACCACATCCGGCGGAAAAGTTTCCAGGTGTCCCTTGACATGCTCTGTGAGTTCTTCCGGAGATTCCGGAGGTCTGATAATGAACTGGGACGATGCGACCATTCCCCTCGCTTTCCTTCTCGCGAGATCCGCTGTGCTGTCGAGCGACCCCGTCAGTTTACCACGTCGAGTCTTTAGCAACGCTGGGTGTATCATGAGTGCGTGCCCAGTGTACCTATACCGAGAATGCAATGCATTTGCGTTCGCGTTCGCCGCCCTATCGCGACACAAAGAAGGGGATGCATGGCATGGCAGAGCAATGGCAGCACGACGGCTATCGCCTGACTACCGACCCAGCTGAGATTGATTTGCTGGCAGTACACGCATTCCTGCGCCAATCGTATTGGGCCCAAGACATACCATTGGACGTGCTGCAGCAAGCTGATGTAACCCAGCACCTCACTGCTCACCGGTCGAGTTCAGCGCGTAATCGGGCCATCTCGCGGAGGCGGGTATGTATCTTCCCTGTCCACCTGCGTGTAGACGTTCATGTGGTGGACCGGATCATGGCCGTCAGTCCCAGCATCAGACAAGGCTGCGAGCAAATTGTCGATAGTTGGTGCCATCTCTCGTCACATCCTCGGTTTGCACAAAACCAGCTCTACTCACCACACCCAATGATTGCACATTATCTGGGGCTATCAGGGCGAAGAGCCGCCGATAGCCCGCTTCCCTAGCTACCTCACAGAGCTGCAGCACGGCATTGGTCATGGTGCCTGGGCTGGTGGCGCTCGCCCAGTAGCCAACCTCCGCTCCCGCTGTGTTGTCCGACTTGATATCAATGGCTCCTACGATCTGATCGTGGGAATCTCTCAGGAGAAAGACAAACCAGGAACGATCCCGCCATCCTTGCTGCGCCCACCGCCGAAAGCCCTGAGCCTGAGCCAGAGAGTATGGTTGATCGCCAAGCCTTTTGCGGAACAAGCGTTGATAAATCAGCGGCTGGTTGCAAATGGTGACCAGAGCTGTTTCATCCTGTGCTGTCCATGCCCCGTTTTCACCGAGTGCTTCTAAGATGCATGACTCCTCGGTCGGAAAGCGCCGCACCACGCGGCGCAGCGATGCGGGAAAATGTGGAGGAGAACTAGACATCAGATACCTGTCTTTCGTGCCGTGATGATCAGGTCGTAGCTAGCGACCATTCGGGCCAATGCGCTCAAAGTACAGCGTATACACCAAAATCAGGGCAATGATCAGGTTGGGAACGATGGCCAACGTGCCGAGCACCAGTCCGTCAAGAGCCAAGCCCCTGGATGCCTTCCGTCCTGGATTTCTGGCAGACCAGACCAGCACCGCACTGCCGGTAGCACTGGCGACCATGCTGGCGACCGCGCCACCCAGGGGTATCGACACGAGGACGACAATCGGTACATTCACCGCATACGACGTGCTGAAGGCAGCGCCAAGGAAGAGAGGAATGGCGGCTACTGCAGCGAGCGCGAGGACGAAGCTGGTGCGGCCAAGCCACCTGGTGGCCGTGAACGGTTTTGGGGCAATTCCCTGGCTGGGACTGGGATCAGTCGGTGACGCGGCCACGTGGGTCTCCTCCTCTGCCCACCCGTAGATGGGAGGCGATGACATGACAGAATCACTCTTGCCTCGCTCGGTGATTTCTCCTTCTCATCTGCGGTTCCGAAAAACACGGAGACGATTCGAGATGATTATACACAGGAGCTTACTCCGGCGACAGGTCATCAGGAGAGCAGAATGGTGCGAATCTGCTCCCACGGACCGAACTCGCGGGGCATCTGGCGCCAGGATGTTCCGGTCGTCCTTACCCACAACATCCCCGGCGGGATCCTGGCGTGCTGGCGATACCGGCGACCTGCCGTCCGTTCAGCTGGCAACAGTCGTGCGATCCGTTCCCAGCGCGCCGGGATCAACGAAGGCAGTCCAGCAATGGGCAACAGAGCGGGGAGGTCGAGCGACGCATCGGGCACGGAGACCGTGGCCCGCTGGCGTGCCTGATCACAGTTCAATGGAGGGCTTCCACAAACGATGTTGAGCCTCAAAATACAGTCAAGTAATGGTCCCGCAGCTACGCCGTGGTGCGCTGCCTGGCGAGCGCGTAGAATATGTCGGGACATAGGGACATAAGGAGGCAGAACCATGAACATGACTTTAGAGGTCGTGCCAGTACCAGTAAGCGATACCAATAGAGCGAAAGACTTTTACGCCGATACGTTGGGCTTCCATGTGGACATGGACATCCAGCTCAGTCCAACGCTCCGCTTCGTGCAGCTCACTCCTCCTGGATCCACCTGCTCAATTCATATCGGAGAAGGTATGTCTCCCATGCAGCCAGGATCATTGAAGGGGCTCATTTTAGTTGTCGACAACGCCGAGGCAGCCAAGGCTGAGTTTGAACGGAGAGGTCTGCAATTAAGCGACATTGAGGAGCAATCTTGGGGGCGGCATGTCTACTTTAGCGACCCTGACGGTAACTCATGGACGCTGCAGGAGTCCTATGCGCGTACTAAACAAAAGGCAGCAGAGGGACAAGCGTAAACACAAGCAGACGGAGTAGTACAGCGACTCTTCACGAGCAATCGCTCGACGCGAGTGTGAACCTGAAGCGGAATGGGGCGATCTGTGCTCTGCAGATCCCGCTTGCTGCTCATCCTGATTCCATGCCCCTTCCATTCACAGGTGTCGCTGTAGTACTCACCCAAGTCACCCATGGACCGTCTCTCCTCTGCTTGCGTGCGTGGATGTGTGCCATGGTCATAGTATAGAGCACGGTCCTCAAAAAGGGTGGCTAGGCGCACGTGGTCACACAGTAAGTGTCACTGTAGGGACGGTCGAGCCTGTTGAAAAATACCTACAAAAAGTGTAAGTTGCAGACAGTAGCAGTCTTGAGGTATGCCACTACCAGGAGTTCCTGGTTGGGGACACGACAGCGTTCCGACAGTCGAAGACAAGGCAAACTGCCGTGAGAGACACGGAGGTGAGAGGCGGGAGATGAGGAGCCGCATCCGTCATATGACGCCCCGTTGGCTCTGGGTTTGTCCCCTGCTGACTGTGCTTGTTCTTGGATTGCCGGGCTGCGGACTGGGAGCCAACTCTTCCCAGCTCCCTCCTATGGGGTATCGACTCACTCGCTGCAATGGGCAGGTAGTCTCGACGACGAACAGCGCTCCACCCGCTGCGCCACCGGCTGTCTATGGTGGTGCCGTGAGTCGTTCGGGCAGGACGCCTCAAGATGGAGCCCATCTCTACGCCTTTTCAGCGCAAGACGGCCACTTGCGCTGGTGCGACAGCTTCGCTATTACGGCCACGTTTCCCTGTCCCGAAAGTTGCCCTGGACCGCCTTTGGCCATCGTCGGGCAGCCCTTACTGGCGGCCAACGTGCTCTACGTCTGCGTCTCCGGCTATGGCGGTCTGACCTATGCCTTTAACGCCAGTGATGGAGCGTTGCGTTGGAAGCGTGAGACGGACTGTGGTATCTACTCGCTGGGAGCAGCGTACTTCGCACTACCTCTCCTGGCCAACGGGGTGCTCTATTCCGGCAGCTATGCGCTCGACCCAGCTGACGGTGCCATCCGCTGGACGGTGCCTTTCGACGCGCTAGCCGGGGCTGTTGTTGGCGACACGGTCTACGCCTATTCAGAGCAGACGCTCTATGCGCTCGTCGCCGGAAGTGGCACCGTTCGTTGGCAGTTCCCCCTCACCTCTTCGCTTGGCGCTCTGCCCATCGTGGCCGGTGGAAGAGTCTATGCAGGCGATATCAGCGGCGCTATCGTTGGTGTGGCCGCCAACGTACCGTGTGCCTTTGCCTTTGACGCGAGCTCCGGCAAACTGCTGTGGAGCTCTCTGCACGGTGTCGTCTCCGGTCTCTCGATGGACCAGGCCGCTGGCCTCGTCTACGTCGGCACTCAGGGTCCGGTGGGTAGCCTGTCTGCGCTGGAGGGTACCACCGGCACCCTCCGCTGGCAACACCAGTTCGGTCCAGGGCCGGTCACTACGCCTATCCTCGTGAACGGCACCCTCTATTTCGGCGCTGACGGACTCTACGCCCTCAGTGCCTTGGATGGGACCGTGCTCTGGCATACCGCACTGGGAGCTAGTCTCTCCACCGGTTTCACGCCGGTCACGCTGCTGAATGACACGATGTACTTCGGGCAAACCGATGGAGAAGGAAACACCACACTCTATGCGGTGTCCACCACCGATGGCAGCGTGCTCTGGCACACGAGTGGCATCAATCAGCTGTCACCGCCCGTTGCTGGCTAGACTGACCCATACAGCTCGCGCTAACGACCTTGGAGGACGCGCTGGTACAGGGGCCTCTTCCTGAAAGATGAGAAGCCGCACGCTCGGCAAGGGAGATGTCTCGACGATGATGGGAACAAAAAAGCGAGCATTTGCTCCAGTGACGGCATTCTGGCGCGATCCTCGTATGTCTTCCTGTGGCATGGTATGGCAATTGAGACGGTATCGTTATTATCGGTCTGCACCAAAGAGTATCAGATCTCGAGCGGAGGACTCCTAGATCCGCGTACCTATTTTGTCTCCCAGCTTGTTCAGACCTAAGAAGCTGCTTGGCGAGGTAGCCACCACCGCCTGCCAGCTACCGCCTGCCCACGCCGCATTGATCTGGTAGCATCCAGCCGTGAAGAAGTAGAGCAGGATCCCCCCAGATGTTCCAGAGACCGCTCGCGTTCGTGGTCGAACCACGATTGGGAACGGCGGGATCGAGCACCGCACTCGTCATCGGGTCGCCGGGGCTGCTGCCGATGGCGTGCATATCGAACCAGACGGGTGCACCGGTGGAGAATTCATGCCCACTGAGTATCACCGGCTGGTGATAATTCTGCCCGACGATCCACATCACCTTGGTCGACGGATAGGAGGTAGGGCTCACCGGAAACGACTGACTCGCGCCGGTGTTTAGGCCCAGATTCCAGACCGGTGAGTGGCGAGGGGAACGGGCCTGCGGTCACGGTCGGTGCAGGCGTGCTGGCCAATAGGTCTTAGCCTCATGCATGAGCTACCAGACGGTTGATCGACACGCCCATTCTACAACTATACACGTGAACCTGGTATGAGACGATTTTCCGGACAGATTTTCTCGCTCGTTCGTGCAACCTCGGGAAAATTAGCGCTGACTCCTGAGTGTTCCCTGTCTGGAAAATCGTGCTACTTCCCACCTTGGCGTATCATCAAGCGGTCCAGCAGTTGGCCGCGCTCGAATCCTACCTGCTCGTACAGTCCATGCGCGTCGCGGGTGAACAGTGCCCATCTGCGTAGCTGCTGCAAATCAGGATGCGCCAGGATGCACTCCAGCAGAAACCGGGCAAGTCCTTGGCCGCGCAACTCTGGCACTACGAACACATCGGCAAGATAGGCAAATGTGGTCTGGTCCGAGATGACGCGAGCGAACCCAACCTGGCGCTTATGTTCAAATACACCAAAGGGCATCGAGTGCTCAATGGACCGCTGCACGGTCTCTGCTGAGACCCCTGGCGACCAATACGCTGTCGTTAGGAACTCATGCACCATCACGAGATCGAGCCGATCCCGATCGGTGCTGACTGTAGCGCTTCCGCGTTCCCATTCGTAGATCATGGCTGCCTTTCTTTCCATTGGGCCTCACCTAGTCTACTCAGTCTCAGTCAGGTTCACCCCTGTCTCAGAAAGTGGTGAGAAGGGATAAGTTAGCAGAAGCTAACCGAAGACTCAGCCTCTTTGACAAACGCCTGGCCATGTAGTGCCATCCGGATATCGTCCGGGCACACGCGAACCCAGCCCTCACACTCTAAGCGCTTTGCCAAGATGGTCTTACCGCTTCGCGGTAGACCGCACATAATTGCAAGGTTCGCCATGGCTGCCTCGCACTTCAGACTTTGTTACTACATGTAATTTTCTCATCTGTGAGAAATCCTGTTATGGCGAGCTGTGCCAGATCAGTCTGCCAGAGTCCGGAAGGACTCTGCTTGGGGGATGATCCTACCTAATTGCGTACGTGTCGGATGTATTTATCTTGCCGCAGTTCCGCGGACAGGGGCTCGCTACCTGGATGATGTCATGCATCCTGGCTCACCCGCGGCTGCAGGCACTTCGCCGGTGGTGCCTGGCCACACGCGACGCCCACGCGCTGTATGAAAGGGTCGGATTCGCTAAGACCACGGTACCGGAGAGATGGATGGAAAAAATTGACCCCGATGTCTACCGGCGAAACAGTGCCTGAGGACGTTACAGGGTCGTCAACTTTTCAGTTACGTCACTGTTACAGCACAGGTAACCGGCGGCTCCCCCCATGGTCAACGCAGGGAATTTCCAGGTAAAAACTAGAGCTGCCTGAGCGTAGTACTAGTGGAGGGGGAAGCCAATCGGTAACAGGCATTGGGTATGCGACCAGTGAGGTGTATGAAGGGTGAGAAGTCATGAGTCAGCGCTCATTGGACGAGACCACGACGTAGCAGCTCTCGAGACTGTCGTCCGAAAACAGCGGCTGGTAACTTTGTGGGGAGCGGGCGGCAGTGGCAAGACACGGCTCGCCGAGCGAGTCGCCGAGCGGATTGAGGATGCATTTGCCGACGGCGTTCAGCTGGTTGCCTGTGCTGATCTGCAGAGCTCCGATCTTTTCGCCGTCCAGGTAGCGATCGCTCTGGGCCTGCCCGTACCGGATCAGCGCGCGGCTCCGGACGTCCTGGTGGAGTGGCTGCGGGTCCGCCACTGTCTCCTAGTTCTAGACAACTTTGAGCATGTCCTCGAAGGTTGTGTTGATCTGGTGGATAGGCTGCTTTCCACGTGCCCCCGGCTGCATATACTCATTACCAGTCGTGAACTGCTCAGCCTTACCGGCGAGCAGGCTTATCCAGTACATCCACTGACTTTTCCTCCTCCAGACCGCTTTCCGAATGTCCCTAGTGTCGTTAGTGTACATACTGTGCCGCTGACGGCCACGACGGCAGAGGTGGAGCAGGTGCGCACGTATAGCGCAGTCCAGCTCTTTATCCGATGTGCGCAGAGAGTCCAGCCCGATTTCGCGCTTACCTCGCAGAACGCCTTTCAGGTAGCGACTATCTGCCGCTTGCTCGATGGCCTCCCCCTTGCCATCGAATTGGCAGCTGCCCGCGTCCGAATGCTAGCGCTTGCGCAGCTAACGGAACGACTCGCACAGAGTACCGCGATACTGGGCGCCACCAATCGCCTTGCACCCGCCCGCCAGCAAACGCTAGACGCTACCATCAGCTGGAGCTACGACCTGCTTACGCCGCCGGAGCAAGTGGTGTTCCGCCGCCTGGCTCTGCTGGCAGGCAGTTTCGACCTCTCTCTCGTCGAGTCTGTAGCGCATGACTCGGGACTGGTCGAGACCGTTGACACAGTTCTGCTGCTTGCCCACCTGATCGATAAATCCCTGGTATCGGTTGTGAGCTTGGAGGGTATTGCACGGTATAGACTACTTGACACCATCAGGCATTTTGGCCGTGAGCGCCTAGAGCAGTTGGGCGAAACCGAGCCAACCTATCAGAGGTATGGAGAATGGGTTCTCCAGCTGGCCGAGGGGGCGGAAGCGCAGTTACGGGGTCCTCATCAGGGAAGATGGTTCGAACGAATTGAAGCCGAATTCGAACATATCCGGTCAGTGCTACGCTGGTTCCTGGAGCAAGGGAGGGCAGCTGCGGTTGTGCGCGTCAGCTCGGCTCTCGTACTGTTTTGCGAGCATCGGGCACACGCACATGAAGTGGCTCAGTGGCTCGAGGCCGCTCTGGCTCAACAAGAAACGCTCGAACCGGCGCTACACGCCAAGGCATTTCTGACGCTTGGTGCGCTCAGTATCCGTCGGGCTCCTGTAGACCAGCTCGGCCAATACCTATCCCAGGCTCAAGGCTATCTGTATAAAGCGCAGGAGCGTTATACGCAGCTGGATGATCCAACCGGAATGGCTGGCGCATTATATCAGCTCGGCTATGTTGACTTCTGGCAAGCCGACTACACTGCTGCCACAAAGTGCTTCGAGGCCGGACTCGCCGTCGCGCCTGCTGAGGCGCTCGGCCTACGGGCAGATCTCTGGGATCGTCTTGCAGTATCGCGTTCCAGGCTTGGCGACCACCGACAGGCCATAGATCTGTTCCACAAGAGCTTGACAGTACGCCGCCAGATCGAAGACATGTCCGGCCTGGCGCTGACATTGTCCTGGTTGGGAGGGACGCTCAGCTGCCAGGGAGATCATGCACAGGCGGAGAAGTACCTGCGAGAGAGTCTGCTGCACTTTGCCGCTTTGGGTGCTCGAGGTGAGTATGTATGTGCACTCGTTGCCCTGTGTGACGTTGCTCTAGCCTTGGGGGAGCCAGTCCTGGTCCAGGACTACCTTGGCGAAGCTTTCTCCTCGATATGGCCGGAATATGACTTGTGGCTGGGGGTAGAGCTATTTGAGCGCCTGGCACGTATTGCTCTTCTACAGCGTCGTCCTTTGCAGGCCGCACGACTCTTTGGCATCAGCGCAATGTTCAGCCGGCAGCCTTCGAGCCATGTTCCTGATTCGTTCTGGGAGGCGTTGCAAACCATATCGCCCCACCTGGAGCTGGCGGCGGCCCGGGAGAGCGCCACGCGGACACCATATGCCGCTGCCTGGCGCGAGGGCTTAAACATGCGTTTGGAAGAAGCGTTTGCGTATGCGCTTCGTTGTTTTGAGCCGAGTATCGACGAGCCCGACTCTCAGGAACCACAAGATCAGGAAGCCTCAGCGTTGGAGTCGGCAACAGCTCCAACCGACGGAAGCGCTCCAGCGGGTGCCGGCATCTTGACCGGCTCGGAGCACGGTATTATATCCCTTCGATTTGAAGCCCTTGGGGGCGGGCATGTTTATCGCGGCGAGGATCGCACGAGAGTGACATGGCACTATTCCAAGGCGCGCGAGCTCTTGTTTTACCTGTTGGATGCCCCCAGTAGAACCAAGGATCAGATTTGTCTTGCGCTCTGGCCGGACTCTGAAACCGAGCAAGCCAGTACCCATATGCGTGTTACTCTTTACCATTTGCGTAAGACGCTGGGAGCTGTGGACTGGATACTGCACTCGAATGCTGGCTACGCATATAACCGTTTGCTGCCCTTCTGGTACGATGTGGATCGGTTCCAGACTCTGATCACTCAGGTAGAAACCGTGCGAAGCGCGCAGCAGGCTTCTCCAGGTGCAACGGAGGCAGTGACCGACATCATCGAGCTGCTGGGCGAAGCCTGCGCACTCTATCGAGGTGAGTATCTGGCCGATTTGTCTCCCCGCGACTGGATTACGGAGCGGCAGGCACAGCTGCGGCGACACTACATCGACGCACTGCGTCTTCTAGGTCAGAGTTATCAACGCCAGGGAGATATCCAGCGTGCGCTCATCTGTTATCAGCAATTGACCGCTCATGATCCCTATGATGAGCAGGCACACGCGGCAATATTACGGTGTTACGTTCGATCGGGACAGCGCAGCCGCGCGCTCCGTTACTATCGTGATTTTCAAGACTTTCTCCGTGATGAGCTGGGAGTCACGCCTGATCCCCATATTACCGCGTATGTCAGGGCCCTGCTGGCCCAGTCGAGTGCAGCCTCGTGACCTCGCCCTCTCCCCAGCAGGAGCGCGCGCTCCGTTACTAATGACCCTGTCACTGTGCTGTAACACCCCTGCAGGTATGCTCGTGATCGTGGGAGTACCCATTGCGCCGTCAATGTTGTCATTGGCCGGTGCAGTGACGTGCTCGGGCTACATTTTGTTCTTCCTGATGCTTGGCCGGCGTGTGAGTAGGTCAGTTTGCCGCGGAAAGTCTCTCTCTATCTCTCCGGACGTGCTACGGCAAAACCCGATCTGACCCTGGGATACTTCATCACGCATATTGACAGGATGCTAGATTTCCAGCTGGCAGTCCCTGTGGGCCAAGCGTAGGGGAAAGAGAACAGTGCAGAGACCGAGCCAAGACGAAGGCGGACTAGTCCGCCTTCGTCTTCTCCTCACGCTTCTCCGAGAAATCATGAACTCCAACTACTCCGAAGGAGAGCATTACATGCGCACAGGTATACGCAAAGTCAGCTTCGCGGGGATACTGGTGCTGGTGGGAACGGTGGCGCTGGTGGCGACCGGCTGCGGCAGCAGCTCCAGCAACGCCGCCCGCCCGCCCTCGCAGCAGATTTTTCGCTATCCCATCAATGCCAACAGTACCGATATCAAGACGATGGACCCGGCACTCAACCAGGATTTCTACTCCTATGTGCCGATCGCCCTGGTGTTTCCGGGGCTGCTGACCCTGGACATCAATGGCCAGCCGCAGCCCTGGGCGGCGACGGGCATGCCCACCTTCGACACGAGCACCAACACCTACACCTTCCATGTCCGCTCGGGCCTCAAGTGGAGTGACGGCACGCCCATCGACGCCAATACGTTTGCCTACTCCATCAACCGCTCGATGAGTCCGTGCACCGCCTCGGCGGTCACCTACTATCTCTTCCCCATCAAGGATGCGCAAGCATTCTCCACCGAGACCTGCAGCGCGGATGGGGTGAGTGTCAAAGGCAAGATTCCGACGCTCATCGGCGATTCCCTGGTCGTAACCGATCCCCAGACGCTGCAGATCAAGCTGAACGCCCCGGCGCCCTACTTCCTGCAAGCGATGACCTACCCGACCGCGTTCGCGCAGCCGGAGCAGCTCATCAGCCAGTTTGGGGTCAAGAACTGGACGCAGCACCTGACCGATAACGGCGGCTTTGGGGGCAACCTCTACAAGGTCAAGGTGTGGGATCACAAGGGCACCATCGATCTGGTACCCAACGCGAGCTTCTGGGGGACGCAGCCCAAGCTGCAGCAGGTCGACTTCAAGGTCTATCAGACCATCGATTCAGAGTATGCCACCTACCTGGCGGGTGGGCTGGATCTGGGAATCGCGCCGCCCGCGCAGTACAAAGCCAGCAAGACCCGCTCCGATTTCCATGAGGTCCCGTATCTATCTATTGGCTACTACCAGCCCAACTGGGCGAAGGCGCCGTTCGACGATGTGCGAGTGCGGCAGGCGTTTGACCTGGCGCTGAACAAGCAGGTGCTCTCCACCCAGGTCAATCAAGGGTCGACCCTTGCCACCAACCATATTGTGCCGGAGGGGATGTATGGCTACGACCCCAACCTGACGGCGCCGGATGGGACGATGACCCTGACCGGGGATACCGCCAAGGCGACGGCGCTCATGCAGCAGTATGCCGCCGACAAGTGTGGCGGTCAGCTGAGCACGTGTCCGCCGGTGACGCTTTTTGATGCCAGCGAGCCGTCGGTCGAGACGTACGACCAGGCGGCGCTGCAGATGTGGCAGCAGGCGTTCCCGGGCTATCCGATCAAAGACCAGTTCGAGGACTTCAACACCCTGCTGACGCAGATCTACAGCGTCAACGCGCCGCAGATCTTCGGGATCGCATGGTCGGCGGATTATCCTGATCCGCAGGACTGGCTCTCGCTGCAGTTCGCCCCCACGTCGATCAACAACACCGGCGCGGTCAATGTGCCGGCGGCCAACACGTTGATGGCGCAGGCGGATGTGGATCTGGACGCGACGACGCGCGCGCAGCTCTACAACCAGGCGGAGCAGCTGGAGGTGACTCAGGGCGCCTGGATACCGACGTATCAATTCAAGACGTTCTACAACCTGCCCAGCTACATGCATAACTTCGCCTACAACTCGCTGGCGGAGATTCCGCTGGCCACCTGGCAGTTGATGTACCTCACCCAGTAAGGCGCGGTACCCATCGGAAACTTCTCGGCTACGCTAACCGGTTAGCGTAGCCGAGTCAGAGACCTGGAAAAATCTCCAACAACTCGGCAACCCGATCGATAGTCGCATCGGGCGGAGCCATGCCTAGCACGCGTGGCTCATAGCGCTCCCGCTTGGCATGCGCCCAGGCAAAGAGGAAGTCTTCTTTGGTTGGATACCAGGCGGGATCGATCCCATCCAGTATGGATCGCGCCTCCCAGCAGAGCTGAGCCGTGGAGCGTAGCGAGGTTTTAGGTTTCCAGACGGTGAATATTCCTAGGTGTTGTGCGCCCCAGATGTCCGCTAACAGGTTGTCGCCCACCATTGCGCTCTCAGTCGCGGATACGCCTACGCCGTCCATCGCATACTGGAATATACCGGTATGGGGCTTGCGGTACCTCAGGTCCGCTGAGATAGCTAGATGGCGAGCGTCGAAAAAAGCCAGGAGACCCAGCTCTTGGAGATCCTGGATGAAGGGATTGCCCCCGTAGTGGCGGTTGGTGACTACGCCAAGGGTGTAACCTCGCTCATGTAACGCGGCCAATGTCATTAAGCTGTCTGCAAACAAGAGACGAGATCCGTGTGCGCGCACGCGCAATGCCTCGTAGACCCTGGCTCCCAGTTTACGGTCCGCTCCCGGCACGCCAAGGGCAAGTAGCGCGCGCATGGCAATGGTATTGAAATCCGGTTCTTCGTCGGGCATGACGCGGTGCGAAGCATCGATCTGATTTTCTATCATGGTTTGCAATGCCGTACCTAGGGCTGCGTCGTCCATTGGCAGAGCCGTTGGGCAGATCGATGATTCGCGCAGAATTGTAATAGTCTTAGCTTGGGCTGTAGCTGCCAATTGCTGCCACACCGGAGTCTCCACTTTGTACCAGAGAGTGCTGCCCAAATCGAAGAGAACGCAGCGGATGTGAGGTGGTGCGGCGCGCATGAGGATACTCCTTCCTGTAGCCGTCCCGAAGATCGAGACGCTTAGGCATAAGGTAGCCACCTCTTGTTAAACAGAGACTAAGCGAATTTAAAAACTTGCCTCACTGAGCTTTGTGTATATCTACGGGTGGTCCCGTTATTGCTGAACCAGTGAAGACAGCTCGGGCATGACCCAGCAATGATCAAGACCTGAAGGTAGAGGAGCCGGCCCAGAGATTTTTTCTGTCCTGGCGGCGAATTCACCACCACAAAGGGGAGGTGAAGTGGTATGGCGACGTATGTGGTGCTGATAAACTGGACCGACCAAGGCGTGAAGCACGCCAGGGATACGGTCCAGCGAGCTCAAGCGTTCCGAAGCGATATGGAGCGTCTCGGCGGAAAGGTGACTGGCCTGTACTGGACGCAGGGAAGATACGATCTCATAGCCACCCTCGAAGTACCCGACGAACTCACCGCAATGGCGGGCGCTCTGGCGGTTTCGGGCCTGGGGAACGTGCACACCGAGACCCTGCGGGCCTTCAACGATGTCGACATGACGTCGATCCTTCAGCGGCTCTAGGTGGGATTGGTTACACCAGTAGGTAGGCCCGCTTGGGAGATGCCCCTAAAATGGCATGCTCCGTAGCGGGCCATGGATAGTTCTTCTTCACTTCCGCCTCGAATGCCCCCAGCTTTCTCTCCCGTGGGTTGGCGAGAGATGCCACTGCCGCATATCTTCGCATCAGGTAAATGTTCAGACTTGACCTTTGTTGTTAAACTGGACGTATGGTTACGGACGACGTGTACGCGGCCCTGCAGGCCGAGAACGCTGCGCTGCGGCAGCAGAACGCCACGTTGAGCGAGCAGTTGGCGAATGCGTTGCAGCGGATCAGCGAACTGGAAGCGAAGAAAACGCCGCCGCCGGCCTTTGTGAAGGCGAACGTGCCCTCGCGGCCGGCTAAGCCGCGGCGCAAACGGGCGCCGCAGCACAACCAGGCCCGGCGCTGCGACGAGCCGAGTGTGGTGGTGGAGCACCCGATCAGCACGTGCCCCGACTGTGGCAGTCGCCTGGGCGGGGTGCACGTGGGCCGCCGTCGGCAGGTGATCGACCTGCCGCCTCCTCCGGCGGTGGTGGTGACCGAGCACCAAGTACAGCGGGGCTGGTGCAGTGCCTGTGCCCGCTGGCAGGAAGCTCGCCTCGATCTGCGCGGGCAGACGCTGGGGCAAGGCCGGCTGGGGGTGGGCATCGCCAGCCTGGTGGCCCACCTGCGGACCAGCCTGCGGCTGCCCCTGCGCAGCATCCAGCGCTATCTGGCCGATCTGCATGGACTGCGGGTGAGTGTGGGAGAACTGGTGGAGTTGCTGCACCGGGTGGCGGCTCACGGGGCTCCGGCAGCCCGGGCCATCCGGGACCAGGCGAGAAGGCGCGCCGTGGTCCATGCCGATGAGACGGGCTGGCGGGAGGCGGGGCACAACGGCTATGCCTGGATCCTGGCGACACCGGAGGGCGAGCGGTACGTCGAGCGGCACCAGAGCCGGTCTGGAGCGGTGGCCACCGCGCTCTTGGGCGACGACTTCACCGGCGTGCTGGTCAGCGACTTCTACGCCGGCTACAACGACACACCGGGAGGACGGCACCAGCGCTGCTGGGTCCATCTGCTGCGCGATGCGCACCTGCTGGCCGAGGCCCACGCCCAGGATCTGCGCCGGGCAGGCCTGGAAACCCGGGTCTGGGCGGCAGCGCTCACCACCCTGGAAAAACGGGTACGCCAGTGCGTCCTGCATCCCCCGGCCACTCCCGCGCAGCGCCAGCAGCTTCAGCGCCGACTCCTCCTGCAGGTGCAGGCCTTGGGCGACCAATTTCTCCACGTGCTCGACCATCCTTGCCGTGCTCTGGCCTGGCGGCTGTGGCACTTTCAGCAGGAGTTGCTCACCTGTGTGGCTCAGTCGGGGGTGCCTCCCGATAACAATCTGGCGGAGCGGGCGATTCGTCCGCTGGTGATTGCCCGTAAGATCAGTGGGGGGACTCAGTCGCCGCATGGCTCGGCCACTCGCATGCAACTCTACTCCCTGGCCGCCACCTGGACAGCGCAGGGCCACAACCCGCTGGCTGAGTTTCGTCGCCTGCTCCAAAGTCCTTTACCTCAACTCTGAACACTTTCCGCATCAGTACTAGTTGCGTGCCTCCAGGCTCCATGATATACTAAGCGTTGGCATTCTCACTAGGAGGTAGTTCCATGTCACTCCCAACATTGGTGCGAGCGGTCGAAGAGGCTCAACTCCGCGACGACCGTCCCGAGCTCGAATCCGGCGACACTGTTCGCGTTCACATCAAAGTAGTCGAAGGCACACGTGAACGCATCCAAATTTTTGAGGGTATAGTGATTCGCTTGCGCGGCGATCATCTTCGCCGTTCCTTCACCGTTCGCCGCATTGCCCATAATGTCGGTGTCGAGCGCAGTTTCTTGCTGCATTCACCTCAGATAGACAAGATCGAGGTAGTCCGCCACAATGTGGTGCGTCGCAAGAATCTGTATTATATGCGAGGACTCACGGGCAAAGCGGCCCGTCTCAAGGAGCGCCGCGACTAAGTCCGGCTGTGCGACTCGTCGCTCCTTCGATGCCTCCACTGCTTGAGGATGCCCCTTGCTTTCTGCCCGAACACAGTCTTCGACGGTATGGTAAGGAGATGCGTCGGCAATGCGGGAACTGCTACCACTTCAGGATGTCGGCCGAACGGCTCTGCGCGACTCCGCTAGCCCCTTGGCGCTTCCTTCGCGCCGGTGCGGCCTCGACGAAGTTGGCCGCGGCGCACTCGCCGGACCGTTGGTAGCTGCCGGAGTAATACTCCCCGAAAATGTTATCTCCCTCCTTGGAGATAACGCCCGCTTCCTTCGAGACTCAAAAACCGTTCCTGCCCGGCGCCGGCGCGAGATGGCCGTGTTGATCGAGCGGCATGCTCTAGCGCTAGAGATTGTTGCTATTTCGATCGATGTGATCAACCAGCGTGGCATTGGTTGGGCCAATCGCGAGGCGTTTGCAGAGCTCATAAGCCGTGTGAGCGCAGAGGAATACATCGTCGACGGCCGGATAGCGCCGCATGTACGTGCTGATCGGGCGGCTCGAGTACAGTGTCTCATCAAGGCCGACTCGTTGGTGCCTGAGGTTGCTGCCGCGTCGCTGGTGGCTAAAGTTCACCGCGATGAAGTCATGGCGAGACTGCACGCCGAGTTCCCGGCATACGGATGGAACACCAACTCCGGCTATGGAACAGTTGCTCATGTGGCTGCCCTACGCGCCTTCGGTTTGACTCCGCAACATCGAACCGCATTCGTCACAACCGCGCTACGCGACAGACGCCCGATGCAGAGCGCATTGCCTGGCCTGGACTAATCAGCTTCCGGCAGGCGTCACCGTTACCTCGGTGCCGTAGCACAGTACCTCGGTAACCCCGCTGGCGATCTCGGTAGCTCGAAAGCGGAGGTAACGTTGGAGTGGTCGAAGGACATTACCGTCGTTTGCGCGGTTTGACCTTGCGGGTATGGTACCGACGGGCGGTGTATATCAGTCGCGTGTGGTCTTACTGTTCCCCCACATCCGCTGCGATGCGCTGCCTCCGGCGATGAAGCCGAGGACGCCGAGTGCGAGCGTCAAACCGATCCAGGCAAGCGCTGCCCAGTCCGCGGCCGAGGAGGAATGGAACAATGAAATGATGATGATTCCGGCAATCATGCCTACCACAAGTCCCGCCACCAGACCGATGGTACAGCCCACGTGGGAGAGATTGCGCCCACGAAGTTGATCCAACATTCCGCATTCTCCATAGGAACTCTCCTGGTGAGTTGCTCCTAATAGTGTATCGTGTAGGGGCACTATCGTATTGTATCAACGTGGAGACACGGTGTCTATGACGTTGGCGCCCGGATTGGTTCTGCGAGAGGAGGAGGATATGCCTGCGCTCACATTTGATACGTTGGTAGCCCTGCGCAGTCGCCTTACTGAAGGCGATACCGACGTCGAAACCGCAGCACAAAGCTATTCTATCGATGAGCTGAAAGAGGGAGTGGTATCGACGCGAGGTATGCTGCACGCCATTGCCGATGGTTGGACGCAGGATCAACTCTTGGCTCGTCCGCCACAAGCGGATCGCGAGGATACAGCTGCGAATGAGGATCGTTGGTCGGCGACTGAGGTCATCTCTCATCTGATAGCCACGCAGAACTGGCACCTGCTGCACATGGGGCGCCTGCTGGGCAGACGAGAGCACTTTGACCCCATGCCCCACGGCCTCGGTGATTATGCCAGTCAGGATATACTCCAGAGAGAATTATCCGAGGCGCTGCACTCTGCCACTGCGACGTTCGTGCGCTATATTGAAAGCATTCCGCCCGACGCTGATTTGACCGCGACGCGGTCGTCGACCTTTTTTGGCGATCTCAGCCTGCGAGGCTGGATCTTACTGGCCGCACTCCATGACGAAGACCACCTTCGCCAAATTCAACGGCTGGAAACCATACCCCAATTCCCGCGGGCGTAAGCCCACAACCTGGGGTTTGGGCGCCTACCCAGCTGTCACCAGAAAGACACTCCAACCGATCACTTGCGTGCGAGTACCTCGCCCGCGAGCCATGGTGAGCGACTGCCTGTTGGCCGAATCTACACGAGGACGGGTCGACCGGCTAGAGTCCCTGTGCGGCGAGTTTCGCGCGCACTTTGCGCGCCTTGCGCGCGCGGGCGTCGGCCTTGCGCTTGCGCTTGACGCTGGGCGGCTCGTAATGCTGGCGACGTTTGGCCTCGGAGAGCAAGCCATCTTGCTGTACCTTGCGGGTGAAACGCTTTAGGGCAGCCTCAAAAGACTCACCCTCTTTGATTAAAACCTCGCTCAATCTTTGCATTCGCAGACTGTGGTCGCAAACTTTATGCTGGTTTTGCCCCCGCCTGCGTGCTCCTTTCTCAGCTTTCTCAAAGTTGACTACACTGCACCTACGACTAGCATGAGTCAGAGTCTCTGTCTCCCGCCCATGTTCGGTCCCAGTATAGCGCAATACTGCGTCAGGATTCGAGATGGAAGGGGAGCAGATGGAGCTAAAGAACCCGTCTCATGCGTGCAGTTCGCTGTACCTATAGATTACCACAAGTATGCCCACTTACGGAATTCCAATGGCCCGCTATCTCGAGACTGATTGGCGAGCTAGCCCCGGACGGCAGAGACGCAGAGCATAGGAACGCTCATCAGTAATTCACCGCCAGTTGCCTGGGCACGGGCGGCAAGTCGGCGCTCGACTTCATTAAAGACCAGCCGGCGAATGGTAGGATCCGGTATAATGGCTCGCCAACCCGCCATATAGGTGGTCTGGATTGCCGGGGAGCGCAGGAAAGAGACAGGATCTGGAAACCGCATCGTGAATGTATCGGTAACCATACGACGCACTTCGAAGCCCGAACGTTCCAGGAGCTTGCGCGTTCCGTCAACAGTCAGCCGCGAGGCCACCAGTTGCGCGAAGGCTCGCATGTGGTCTTCCAGCTTGAGGTCCCGCATGGTGAGGTAGTACGTGTCCAGGAACTCGCGCAACGCTGATTGAAGTGGAATGGTTACCAGCAACTGGCCCTGTGGGCGCAACAAGCGCCACATCGCCCCAAGCGCACGGCTCCGGTCCGGAAAGCTGCTGAGGCCCAGGTTACACGTGAGCGTATCGAAGGCACGCTCCGGCAAAGTGCTTTCCATAACATCCTGGACAAGGAAGGTTACATTGCGAAGCCATTCCTCGCTGGCCTTACGACGGGCCATCTGAATGGCTTCTTCCCAAACGTCTATGCCAGCTAGATCACAATCCTGCCCAAGAAAGCGCGCCAGCTCCAGCGTGGGATAGCCGGTGCCGCAGGCAACGTCCAGCACCTGCCACCCAATGTCGCGGGGCAAAGTGAGGAAGATGCTAAGCAACAAGCGCCCGAAGGGAACCGACCACTGGGGAACTATCAAGTTTTCATAGAGCTCGACGAATCCCGGGTCCCGTAGGTCGTAGGTAACGGTAAGGTAGTCTGATGTCTCGGCACGCGAACTGGCAGCCAGACCGGCAGGACTGAGGGTACCGGCAGCCGGCGGGTGAGATACCACCGGGTTCGGGAGATCAATGGTGGTCTCGGGACGGAGACCGAGGTCACGGAGCGCCGGCATGTAGCCAGTATATCCCTTGCGGGCGCCGGAAGGGTCCCAGTCATCCCAGTTGCCGCCCTCGCCGCCGTCGGGCATGGATGGCCATCCACGAAACTGTGACATCGCACCTACTCTCCGGTGGCGTCGGCTACGTCAAGCTACACGAGACAGAGCCGGATGGCGCCACTCCCGATGGATCACAGCGCATTCGCTGAGGCCGCCATAGCCGGCTAGTTGATGCACGACGTCTATTTAGTCGTGGCTGTCGCCTTAGGTGTCGCCTTAGGTGTCGCTGACCCCGCGTTTGGCGTCTTCGCCCCAGAGCTGGGGGTCGTAGTTCCTACTCCCGCCTGGTCGATGGCGAAGGTGATTTTTCCCGCAAGATACGGATCATTGGGTTCATCACCATTGATGTTGCTGGGCAGATCGAGAAAGATCTCTGCCATACCGACACCAGGGGTAGGAAAGGGCAGACCAAAATAGACGACAGAGTTGTTGTTAATCGACTGCTCGGTCTGGCCAGCTTTCGTCGGTATTCCCATATCGACGCCATCGTAGAACCAGTGTATGGACACGACGTGCGTCTGGCCCTTGGCAAGGCCGCGCACAGTGCAGATGACGTCGACTTGCTGACCCACAGTGAAGTGAGACGTCTGATTAATCGGCACGAAATTCGCGGCTACGCCCTGCGAGGTGACGATATTGGTAATGTATTTCTCCTGCGGCCCATACGTAGCTACTGGAGTCACCGGTACGCCGGCCGTTGAGTACGGTGTTACCTTCGGGAGCGAGACTATCGGGTTCTTCAAGAAGGACGAGAGCTGGTTATGGCCAAAGAAAGCCCCGACGGCTACAGCTGACGATACAGAAAAGCATCACGCTGACCACCCCGCTGAGGACTCGCCACGTGCCCAGCTTCTTCTTGCGCTTCTCGCCGGTGGCGGGAATATAAACCGGACGGCGGATGCCAATGGCACGCTCTTCTTCGTCGGTCTGCGGTAGACCGGGAATCGCCGGTAGGCCCGCTCCACCTGCCATGCCGATAGCATTTGGATCCATCGGCATCATGTCACGAGCGGACGGTACCAGCGCCCGCTCCAGGTCTACGTCCTCGTAGTTGGGCCGGCGTCTGTTTCCCGCACTGGAGCGTGCCGGCGGCTCCTCTTCATAGCCACCCTCATCCCAGCCGTTTCGCGTATTGCGCAGACGTGAACTGGAGGCGTTTCCTTTCCAGCTTGATCCGGACCCTCGTCCTACCGCAGGGCCTTGGCCGGTGCGACTCTGGTCCTTCCACTGGCGCATCGAAGAGTACGTGCCAGGTGCAGGCGCACCACACTCAGGGCATGGCCCTGATCGTGGGCGACGAGCGCCACACTGGTCACACTCCATGAGTATCCTCCCGAACGGCTAGCTTGGTAATCCTCAAGAAAACGAGATAGTATGACTCTCTGGCCTCATGTATGCAGTCCGCAGAATACACGGTGCCGCGGGCCGGGTCAAGGCAGATGCCTAGTTAGTAGGAGCAATGGGGGACAAAAGCTGCATAGAAGAAAAGTCGTAGCACACTTGACTTCACGCTGACCTCTACTCTCGAGTACCGATCTCGTTACCCTATGCCTTATAATTGGACGATCGAGAGTCCTCGGCAACGCCGGCTGGTCATCGCTTGGAGAAAACCATGGCAGGTTCACCGCAGCACTGGTTAGATCAGCAAGCCATTGAGCGTCTCGCTCAACATATTCCATTTGAGACCGACCCGCAGACGAAGGCCGAATGCATTGAGATGCTGCGTGGGCTGGTCATCCGCTCAGGCAGTGTGATCAACCGCCATATTTTTGGCTTTGAGGCCGAGCAGGAGCTGCGCCGTCTGGGACTCTGGGACCGCCTTGGCGACGGAGAGCGGCTCTAGGCCGGTCAGAAACGGACGGTGACTGCGGGATCGGCATGTGAGCCAGCGAGTGGTATGCTGGTCCTATTACAAGGATGCAGTGTAACCAAGAGGAGCCGATCTCCGTTAAGGAAATTGCAGCTGAAATCAATCCACCGGTCCATCGACCGATACGCTAGATGGTATGGACACAAATAGTTGGCAATATTGGAGGGCGGTATCTCCAACATCACCAGAACCCAGGCCAGAGTCACCACGGCGGTGAGCAAGGGAAATCGGAGGCTCCCCTTCCTCCGGTTTGCGGTGGGAGTGATACTGATCCTAGTCGTCGCCAGCACATATTGTCTGTATACTGGAAATTCCCATGCCGGCTTTCCATTCTCTTCAGTGAGGCGCCCGCAAAGCTCCGCCAAGAGCATGCTCGCAGCCCGGCCGGCTGGCGCGCCTAGTTCCAGTTCAGTGGACACCACGCCAAGCTTAAGCCCGGATTTGACGATGTGCCGCATTCTTCCGCAGAACTCGCACATGCTTACGCCCCAGCAGATCGACCAGCCCGATTCTATCGGGCGTCTTCTCCTCTCCGACGGGCATGCGGTCGGCTGCGGGGTGCCGCAACTCTGGATTCCCAGCCCGAGTGGCGGCGCTCCTGACTGGCCCGGCCAGGTGATACTCATCAATGAGAATCAGCAGTGGCTCTGGGCGTATCAGAACGGCAGCCTGGTTTTTGCCACTCCAGTTACTACTGGGATGCCTTGGCTCTGGACACCGCTAGGCATCTACCACATTTCCAGCAAGATAACCGATACTGTTTTCTACTCCCCCTGGCCGCCCAGCTCGCCCTTTTATTACACACCGGAACACGTGGACTATGCCCTGTTCTTTCGGGAGAAAGGTTACTATATTCATGACGCTCCCTGGAGGCAAGCATTCGGACCCGGGACCGAGGTGCCGCATACCGACCCAGGAGGCGAGACCGAAACTGGAAGCCACGGCTGCGTCAATATCACGTATGGCGCCGGCCAATGGCTCTACAACTGGACAATGCTAGGTGCCACGGTAGATATTGTGGCCAGTTGATGGACATGTTGTTGTACGGCATACTATCCTATCCCATTCGGCAGTCTAGAAGAGGACGGCGAGCGAACCATGGTACTACACAACTTAACACCCGATGAAGTACTCGCCACGACGCGGTCGGTACGCAAGCGGTTGGATTTTTCGCGACCAGTTCCCGTGGAGCTCATCCGCGAATGCCTGGAGCTGGCGGTACAGGCGCCGACCGGCGGCAACCGCCAGCAGTGGCATTTCGTCGTGGTAACCGACCCGGCCAAGCGCCAGGCGATTGGCGATATCTACCGTCGCGGATGGTCGCTCTATCGGGCGTCACAGCAGCCAGTGCTGGAGAAACTGGCGGATCGCTACCCCGAGCGCGCCCAGGTGCAGAACCGAATTCTGGAATCAGCCGACTACCTGGCCGAGCATATGCACGAAGCTCCGGTATTGCTGATTCCCTGTATATCTGGGCGAATGGAGGGTCTGTCCAGTGTAGAACAGGCGGGGGCTTGGGGCTCGATTCTGCCAGCCGCTTGGAGTTTCATGCTGGCGGCACGCGCGCGCGGGCTGGGAACTTCGTGGACGTCAGTGCACCTCATGTTCGAGAGCGAAGCTGCCCAGGTGCTTGGAATACCTTACGACGCGGGTCACGCAGGCGGCACTGATTCCGGTAGCCTACACGGACACACCGAACTTCTCCCCGGCGAAGCGGGAACCGATTGATTCGGTAACCCACTGGGATGCATGGTAAACGAGAGCCCCCCGGTGGACCTTGTCCCCTGGGTGAATGCACGACTAAGGCAGACACCAATGCTCTATACCCAGAAGTTGATTGCCCAGCTCGCGCTCAAGCGCGAGCAGTTCATCAGTTATCAGGCGCGCTTTGGGGGGCATCTCGGCAGCTTTCGCGATGCGCTGGCCAGTCTGGGTCTTCGCTATCCTAGCGCGGAGCTGCTCATGCGCTACCAGGACCAGAGACTAGGGCACGACCATCAACCTCGCTCAGCGGGAGCGTTTCCCACTAGCGACTATGACAGCTGGCGGGCCGAGCAATCGGCAGCAGGAGTCCCGGTGCTCCGGTTTGGTCGAAGATTTACCGATCACGAGGCGGCTCGAGGTTGGGCGGAATGTCTTCGAGGCACCACGACGTTTGCGGTGGACGGCAGCCAGCTTCTACCCTGGCGAGACGCTTCGATACCGATAGCGCTGGTACAGGCGGGACTCTTCGAAAATCCTCATACACCAGCGGTGGGCACCGCGAGGTATACCAAGGATGTCGTCACCGAACTGCTCACTCCTGACGATCTGCTCTCAGCCGTACCTGACGTCGACGCGCGAAGCGGCGAGGCGCTGGGGTACTCGACCCAGGTTGTGCATCTACGGCGGTTTGAACTGGAGATCGATACGCTGATAGCGCGAATGCGCTACCATGCAGGCGATCTTGCCGGCAGGCCGACCAGCGGGGCTCACTGCTGTCGCTTTCTACGATGGAAGCCTTATCGTATCCTTTGCCCTCAAGATGCCATTGCCATATCGAGACCGTTACGCCGCGGCAGCTCAGCGGCTACTTGCCGCGTCACGAGAGTACGGTGTACCTCTTGTCGGTTATATAGATACAAGCTACGCGCGCGACATCGTGACCATGCTCGGTACACTGCAAGACGCTGCATTACCCGAAATTGCGGGTATACACGATGCGCTGCTCTGGATGGGAGCTATGGACTGGGGTGATCGCACACCCGCTTTTATCTCGGCACGTGACGACCTGCAGCGTATGGGCTATCAGGAACAACGCGACGACGTGGCGTTTGTCTACCTGCAGACATCTCTCGACCGGCAACCCGCTCGTTTGGAGTTCCCGCGCTGGATTCTTGAGGCCGGAGTGCTTAACGAGGTGGTTGATGTGGTGCGTGCCGAGGCCATCATCGGCAATGGCTATCCCTATTGTGTAGAGGCCGCCGACGCGGTTGCCGTCATCAGTAATCGGGACCGTGCCGAGTTTTATGCTACCTTTCAGCAGTTTGCAGAAAAAGAAGGCTTTACGTTTGGATTCTCCAGTAAGGCGCTGAGTAAAGACCGTCGCCGAGTTTAGTGGAACGTATTTTCCACAATTGCGCACACTTTTCCACCAAAATCGCCGACTTATGAACATTCGTTCGATTCTTGCCGCCCAATTCCGCCGCATGTTGGCGCAAGTAGTATAATGGGGGTATCGGTACACTCCCATGGCTCTAGACTCTATCGGCTCTGGCAGTCTGCTGCCTGCCGTACTCTCATAGCTAGAATAATTCAGGCTGATATCTCATTGCTCACTCATCTCGACATGAACCTACTAGAGACTCGCATGCCTGGAGACGGCGGCCAAAAGGATGAGCTACTTCGATGAATCGTATGACAAATCGCGGCCAGGGTAGCATGGCAATGATACCCGGCGGCGCGCTTGGTAAAGCCAAGTTCGCTCTCGGTAGCGGGCGACCGGATGAGGCTGAACGGATTGCTCGCAAGCAGCTGGAAAAAGACCCAGCAAATGCGAACGCGCGCGTGATACTGGCGCAGGCGCTGTTGCAGCAACGCCAAGTGGACGACGCCATACTGGAAGCGCGGCGAGCTACTTCGCAGCAATCTACCAATGTTGAAGCGCAGATGATACTCGCCTCGGCATTGCTGCAAAAGAACAATATTATAGGGCGTGTCTCGGCCGAAGCTGAACGGGCGGCGGCGCGCGCCGTTCAATTGCAGCCGAAATCAGCTCGTACCCACGTGCAGCTGGCGGAGGTGTATGCCGCCAAGAAGGATATGGCGAATGCCAAGGCTGAGGTGGACCGAGCAATTGAGCTGGAGCCGAGACTTGCACCAGCTCATCTCATGCGTGCCATGATTTCGTTTCAGAATCGTGATCCGCAAGGGGCCATTACGGCGAGTGACGCAGCGCTGCGGAATGATCGCACGCTGACGCAGGCGGAATTCA
Organism: uncultured Chloroflexia bacterium; assembly: GCA_963810535.1. Lineage (GTDB taxonomy): Bacteria > Chloroflexota > Ktedonobacteria > Ktedonobacterales > JADMIN01 > JAJPKE01. The sequence continues at coordinate 250,973 of CAWENW010000013.1, read as the reverse complement.
TTAAAGCCAATGCCTATGTGGATCTCAAGCAATATGATGACGCGCTCGCCGCTCTCGACGATGTGGCTCGTCAGAATCCTCTTATGGCGGGACCGCAAGTCGACATACTTCGAGGCCGCATTTATTTCAAGCAGCGCAAGGTGCGTCAATCGTATGCTATCTATCGAGAGGCGCAGGCACAGAATCCGCGTCTGAAATTTCTCGCCCCAGTGATTGCGGGAGTCAATATGGTTCTGATGGGCTTCTTTGGGCAGAGCGCCCAGTACGCCTGGATCGGAGTCCTGCTGGCCCTCGTGCTCCTCATCCTCTTTGGGGTGCACTTCATTCCCGTTGTAGGCGGATGGATCGTAGCCGTGCTGGTTCTGGCGATCGTAGCGGTGGTGGCCTTACGGTGCGGTTCGCCAGGCTCAAGGGCGTATTCTTCCAGCCGGAATGAATCAGGCGTTGAGCATATTCATGGGTGCGGTTGCCGGAATCATGGTTATCTCGCTCGTGCTGTATATCATCAGTCTGATAGCCGCGAATCCGCATCAAGAAGGCCTGAAATGGCTAAATCCGGTATGGGGTGCGGTTGCGGGCATTCTGGGCATCGCCGCCAGTGCCCTCATTCTGTGGCTGCTGCAGCGCTACTACGGCAGAACTGCTGGGTCTTCCCAGCTAAGCGCACGCTCGTAATGTTTACGCTGCTATCGTTTGTGGTTCATGCGCTGCATGTGGATGTCTGAGTCACCCGCCAGGGCGTAGATATCGGTGGCCTCGATATGCCCTTCCAGACGTTCGACACCGTCGACTAGAATGACAGGGATTCGGTAGCGATAGCGCTCGAATAACGCGCTATCGCGCCGTATGTCTACTTCGTCGATGACCATCTCGCTTGTCGCGGCCAGCTCCTCCAAGTAGTCCCGCGCCTCATCGCAGAGGTGGCAGCCGGCTTTGCTGTAGAGAATAACCTTGAGCATGGTAGGCCCCTCGATCCCTGTATAGTGCTCGCCCTGGCTTGATACTGCCAATCACCCGTCCCTCGACAATTTTGAGAATACCACTCCATTGTAGCATGACCACGCGGCTGGCCAGCGATGGGCATGTCGGCTGATCCTTGCCTTACCGCTTGCCGATTGCTTGACACATCGGCGGCTATCCCGCTACAATGCCTATGTCCAAATGGTAATATGAACGAGGAAACGAACACGCCATCTCAAGGGCGAGAGGAGCATGCGATGAGCGCCTCACTCACCGACGCTGCTGTCTTAGAACGTATCAAGGATCAGCGCTTGATCGAATCAATCGAGCACATGAGTCCGACGTATCTGGAGGGCATCAAACGGATCCTCACCGTATCCGCGGATACTGAGCTCATCAGCGCGCCGGCGTATTTCCATGCCGCGAGACACGCGCCCAACTTGAACACATTTGGGTCAGCTATCGCCATCATTCAGGATGAGCTCGGGCATGCTCATATCGCATACCGCCTGTTACGCGACCTCGGGGTAGATACCGAAGACCTCATCTATCATCGCGATCCAGTCAAATGGAAGTATCCCTATGCCTTCGATGTGCCGCTGGATAGCTTTTACGAATTGATCATCGCCAACGCCTTCTATGACCGTGCCGGCTATACGTTACTTGGAGACATTTACACCAGCACAACGTTTGGCCCCTGGAAACGAGCGCTCGTCAAAGTCGACAAGGAAGAAACGTTTCATCTGCGACACGGAGAGCAATGGATGCGCAAGCTCGCACCTGATCCCGCCGAACATGAGCGCTTGCAGCAGGCCATCGAATGGATGTTCTTGCTGACAGTCGAGTGGTTTGGGCTACCCGACGATTTGAAGCGTCACGCTGAACAGCTAGGATTTGGCTTTAAAGGGAAGAGTAACGATGAGTTACGGCAGACCTGGATGAGCACTGCGGTGCCCCTCTGCCGGGAGTTGGGCTTTGATGTTCCGGCTCACTTCGACGATGCAACCAAACGGTGGGTGGTTGATTGCGCATTTCCCGCGGCTTTCGACGAGAAGGAAAAGCGCTGGCTGCTGGAAGAAGGCTCCATCAGCTGGGACGATGTGATGGTTCGCTGGAAGAAGCGCGGCCCTATGAATACTGAGTTTGTCGAGCACGTACAGCGAGGTAATCGCGGACTTATGCGGCTTTTAGAGGTTGCCTGATGAACGGACGTGGCCGATCTGGAATTGGCGGCGTGCCAGCGGAAAATGGGCCGGCAGTCTATCCGGAGGATGAGCTTTGGAACGCGCTTCGCGAAATTGAGGATCCTGAGCTGCCCATCTCTCTCGTGGACATGGGCTTGTTAGTCGGGATACAACGGGATGGTTCACGCGTAACTATACTGCTGACCTACACCATGATGGGGTGTCCGGCCATGGACATGATACAGGACGACATACGCGATCGCTTGCTGATGCTCGCCGGTATCGACTCGGTCGAAATCGAGGTCGTGTGGGAGCCCGTATGGACCAAAGCTCGCCTGACCAGCGAAGGGCGTGAAGCTCTGCTGCTGTGTGGGGTGTCGCTATGACCAAAAAAACGGCGTCAGCGGCGAAAGCATCCGGCAAAAATTCCGACACATCACAGCGAGCGCAACCATCCGCACCACGGCATATCCTGGCGGATCGCGTCTGGCTAGTACTCGCGCGACGAGCCTACGATGAGCCGCTGCGCCAAGTAGGTAGTGTCGAGGCCGACGACGTTGAGCTGGCAAAGGTGTATGCCGAGAGCATATATGACGAATTTGCCTGGGTCGAAATGGTGCTAGTGCCTCGCGACACAACAGTGACCGTTATCGCATCGTGACCAGATGATGTCTCGTCGCAGCGTAGGAGCTGATCACCCGTATGCAGAACGTCCACACGTCTCCCGCAACCAAGACCGAGATTGCCCACCTGATAGCGCGTCTGGCCGACAACAAGTACTTTCTGGGCCGTTATTTTGCCGAGTGGTGTAGCGGAGCCCCGACTCTAGAATCGGCGGTGGCATCGGCAGCGATGGCACAGGACGAGTTGGGACACGCGCGGGCCCTGTATCCGCTGCTTCGGACGCTGGATCCGGAGGCGGGCGCTGAAAATAACCTGGAGTCTCGCACGGTCTTTTCACGTATGTCCTGTCTGGATGAGCCATTTCGTGGCTGGGAAGATTTTGTGAGCGCGAATTTTTTGATTGACGGCGCGCTCACTTCGGTCTTTGCCGCCGCCACCGACTCCAGCTATGAGTCCCTGGCGGGGCGCGCTCGAAAAGTTCTGCAGGAGGAGCGAACTCACGCCATGCACGGACGCGCCTGGGTGCAGCGGCTCGCGAGTCAGGGAGGCGCCATGCGCGCCGCCTGCGAGCGCTCGCTGCAGCGAGTGTGGGCGGAAACGCTCTCATGGTTTGGCCCCGACGAGGAACTAACGCTCCGGGAGAGTGGTGTACTCGACGCCACGCCGCTGGAGCTGCGGAAGCGATTTCTTGCCGCGGTTGCTCCAACCATTCTGGCCGCGCAGCTTGACCTTCCTGTGCGCCGCACGGGTGAAGACTGGGAACTGACAGAGCCACTGCCCTGGGCCTATCTTCGATCGGGTCCGATACCGTCTTCAACCGGCTGGGGCGCAAGTGGTCTACTGTCCCTTTCTGCCGTAGTGTCGATACTGAGCTTCTCTCCAGTTTTGGTTCGCAGCTGTCCACTGAGCAACATTACTGCCGGTCGTGTCGTACACCATTTGAATATATTCGGCAGGACGGCGACGCTCTCTAGCTAGAAGTGGACCGCCGGTAGGAGAGATTGTACGGCGCTATGGCAGAAGAACCGGATTACTATGCCGTGCTTGGGATTGACAGCGGCGCTGATCTGGCTGCCGTCCGTCTAGCGTTTCGACGTCTGGCGCGTCTTTACCATCCTGATGTAGTTGGAAGCGGTAGCCTGGCACGGATGCAGCAGCTCAACGCCGCCTATCATATGCTCTCAGATCCTGCTTTACGCCAAGCCTATGACGCTCGCCGCGGAGCGATCCTCACTACTCCAGGTTCATCCCCGCCTCCAACCAAGGAATCAGGCGTGGCGTATACCGGGACGCTCAGCCATACTGACGGCCCTCTGCAGCGGCTCGCGAGCCTGCCTCCAGTGGGCGAGATGCCGGTGGCCGCTCTCTCGTTTGCTTCGAGTGGCCCGTTCCTGGGAGTTGGACTGCTGGATGGCAGCATTCGGCTTTGGGATATCAGAGTACCAAGAGTCGTTTCAGCATTCGGCTTCAACATCGCGGGCGGCATTCTGCAGGATCTGCGAGTGTCGCCTAACGGCGCACTGGCTATTGCCTGGGGATTCCAGCTAGGTACCAGGGTTTGGAGTGCGGCCACCGGACAGAGCTTATGGCAGATCGGTGCCTATGGCCCAAGCGGCGTTGTGGATGCCGCTCTCTTTGATTCCCCTCCCTGGGTCCGCCTGGCGCTTCCAGATGCGCCACTCACACTTTCGGAAGAGGATCCATTCCGTTGGGCTGTTGACGGCAGACTGGGCACCCAGGTCTTGAACCGACCGCTGGCCGGACCAGTCGACCCTGCCTGGTCGGTGCCGGATCGATGCGCGGAGGTACGGCCACCCAGACGCGGCTATCCGATGTCCGACGTGCCGTGGAGAGTGCAGCAGCGCATTCTCTCCGGCAATGGGAGCCTGCTGCTTACTATTTCAACCGGAAGGCTGGACCGACTGCCATATGCGCGTGTCTTCCGCCTCTGGGAGCTGGATACGCGGCGCGGCGTTCGTGGCGGATCTGGGTCACGTTGCCGGAGCGAGATTGGGCAGCCGGCCGAATATTTCAAGTTTCCCATAGCGGTGTCTCCTGAGCTCGGCGTAGCATGTGCACGCTTCCAAGAACGAGAATTACGCCTCTTTTCACTGCGTGCCGAGGACGAGCGCCACCAGAGCTTGCTCATGAGTCACCTAGGCGATGATGCGGAGCTAGCACTGTCGTACGGTGGCCACTATCTTGCGGTCGCCTCGGGGCATCGACTGGATCTCTTTGATACTCGGCAGGGACGGCACCTGCAACAGTGGCACATGGCGACCTCCGTTACGGCACTCGCGTTTGCACCTGATGCGTCGCGTATTCTGCTCGGGCTAGCCTTAGAGAATGGACTGACTGAATTGTGGTGCTCGGCAAGAGAGCCGTAATCGCTCAATTTTTCTCGTGACGGTTGGCGACGGCGGCGCTAGGGGTGGTAGACTTTGAAGGTAGTGGAAGCCGGCGCCACCAGACAGCTGACATCCCGGAAAGGTGCCCGAGGGCCGCGCTGGTATACAACAATCAGGGGACAGCATGAGCAGCAATACATCTGATCGCCGGCCGCGTAAGGAGCACATTCTCGGTCAACCACACGCGCTGAGTGATGAAGAAGCACAGAGTATAACCGAGATGATTCTCGAGACGCAAGGGTCCTCCAGACGTCTCACCATTCCCGCTGAAGATTTGGATGAGCAGGCAACCACCGCAATGTCGGAAGAGGTCGCGCGGGTGGTGCGGGAGAGCCGTGTTCTCGATATTCTGCAACGGTTCAATCGAGATTATCTCTATGGGCTTGGTCGCTTCGACGAGTATCGGCAGGGTATATTGCTGAAGTGGGGCGATGGTTACTCACGAAAGCACATCTGGATCACAGTCGAAGGTGACAATCTGGTCTTTGCTACCAGCCATGAACGCCGCTGCGACAAGCCGTACTGCCGCGGTGGCCATCATGTCTTTCTTCCCGAGCAGTGGCGCAATATCGGGCTCATCAATCACGAATTGGCCGATCAATTCAGGCATCCAATCTACGAGCGTTCCGACGATTGACGGCTCGGTGGGTTCTTTCACGCCGAGCGGACCACAAAAGTCATCAGGACCGGTTAAAGGAGCAAGAGCGGGGTGCAAAGCGCGTTGTTGCTCGACAGCGATTTGTTCTTCTCGGTCAAGATAACCGAGACATTGCGGCATGTTGGAGTGCAGACTCGAACCGTGCGCCGCCTCGACGATTTTGTCAAGGCCCTGGCCGCCGATCCGCCGCTGCTTGCACTGGTTAACACGGCCGCTCGCGACCGCAGCTGGGCCTTAGCCATTGCCGCGGCGCACGACGCACATATTCAATGTATCGCGTATGGCCCCCATGTTGACGTGGCTACACAGGAGGAGGCACGTCGTGCTGGGGCCAGCCGTGTACTGTCCAACTCGACACTCTCCAATCAGTTGCCCCGTGTGGCTCTGCACGCGCTCAGCGCCGCTGCAGCGGGAGGAGCAGAAAAGCTCATCACCCAATATCGGACTCGGGACTACTGGTGAAACCGATACTCTATCGTAAGACTGGTGACTAAGCCGAAATTAGGAGCATGTAGCAATGGCAACACAGGAACAATGGCATGAGCTGGCACAGCAACTGCGTGTCGACAGCATTCGCGCAACCACGACCGCCGGTTCAGGACACCCGACATCATCAATGTCGGCGGCTGATCTCATGGCAGTACTGCTCTACGAACACCTCCGTTACGACTTCCGCGAACCCAAGAACCCCGCCAACGATCATCTCATCTTTTCGAAAGGTCATGCCGCTCCATTACTCTACGCCGTGTACAAAGCGGCTGGCGCAATCTCCGACGAGGAACTGCTCTCACTTCGAAAGTTCGGCAGCTTGCTAGAAGGACATCCCGTTCCGTTACTTCCGTACGTGGACGTCGCGACCGGATCGCTAGGCCAGGGTCTGCCCATTGGTGTCGGTATTGGGCTGGCTGGCAAGTACCTGGATAAGCTGCCGTACAGAATCTGGGTTCTGCTGGGCGACAGTGAAATGGCGGAAGGCTCAGTCTACGAGGCGCTGGAACTGGGGAGGCATTATAACCTCGGCAATCTCATCGGCATCCTCGACATGAATCGGCTTGGACAGCGCGGAGAGACAATGCTGGGGTGGAACAGTGCGGCGTACGCTGCACGCGCGCGTGCCTTCGGCTGGTACCCGATCGAGATCGACGGCCACAATCTGCAGGAGATTCAGGCGGCCTATTCGGAGGCCGAACGACAAGATGTCCCTAGCCTCATCATAGCCCGCACGTTGAAAGGCAAAGGCTTTAGCGAGATAGAGAATAAGGACGGCTGGCACGGCAAGGCACTGCCCAAAGATATGGCAGAGCGGGCGATTGCTGAGTTGGGTGGGGAGCGCCATATAGTCGTCAGCGTCGCCAAACCGGAGCAGGCAAGCGTCGCCCCCCGTCCCGCAGCCGAACCGGTAAAGCTGCCAAGTTATGAGCTCGGAAGCCAGGTTGCCACCCGAAGCGCCTATGGTGACGCGCTCAAAGCGCTTGGTGATGCGCGTCCCGACGTCGTCGCGCTGGATGGCGAGGTGAGCAACTCGACCTACAGTGAGATCTTTGGTAAAGCACATCCCGATCGTTTTTTCGAGCAGTACATCGCTGAAGAGCAACTGGTCGCCGCCGCCGTCGGTCTTTCCGTGCGCGACTACCAACCCTTTGCCTCGACCTTCGCCGCGTTCTTTACGCGAGCCTTCGATTTTATTCGAATGGCCGCTATTTCACGTGCGAATATTAAACTCTGCGGTTCACATGCTGGAGTCTCGATTGGTGAAGACGGGCCATCGCAGATGGCGCTGGAAGATTTGGCGATGATGCGTGCGGTACACGGCAGCCTGGTATTCTACCCCAGTGATCCCAACCAGGCAGGACACCTGCTACTGACCATGGCCGATCATAGGGGTATCTCCTACTTGCGTACTACGCGTGAGAAGACGACGGTCATCTACCCGCCGGATGAGCCCTTTCCCGTTGGAGGCAGCAAGATTCTGCACAAGTCAGACCAGGACCGTGCCAGTATCGTTGCCGCGGGTATCACTGTGCATGAGGCTCTAAAAGCCTACGAGCAGTTGAAATCCGAGGGCATCTTTGTACGTGTCATAGATGCGTACTCGGTCAAGCCGATTGACGTCTCAGGGCTTCGCGAGGCCGCTCAGGCAACCCATGGGCACATCATCGTGGTCGAAGATCACTGGATGGAGGGTGGACTTGGCGACGCCGTGCTGGAAGCTTTCGCGGGCACCGCGGTCACGCCGGCGGCCAGCTCGGTCCCGGAGATCACCAAGCTTGCCGTGCACCGCATGCCGGGCTCGGGAACTCCCGATCAATTGCTGGACGCCGCCGGTATCAGCGCTCGCCACATTGTTCTCGCGGTTAAGAAGGTGATCGGCTAGCGAGTTGGCCATATGGAGCTGCGGCAATTAAGGGAACATCCACTATCGCCTCGGTAGTCTTCGACTATATCGAGAAAGTGATGCCATGGCCGCCGGGAGCACGGCTGGTGGTCGCAGTCTCGGGGGGAGCAGATTCACTGTGCCTCCTTGGTCTTCTGCTGGATATGCAGAGCAGCGGACACCAGCTCGCGCCCGCTTGGCTTGGTATTGCCCATCTGGATCACGAACTACGCGGCACGTCCGGCACCGCGGACGCTCAAGCGGTGGCGGAGCTGGCGGAGTCTTTGCACCTGCCATTTTTTGGCGAGCGCAGCGACGTGGCGTCTCTGGCACGCTCCCTTCACCATTCTCTTGAAGACGCCGCTCGTCAGGCCCGATACGCTTTTCTTCGCCGTATCGCATTACAGAGCGAAGCCGATTGCATCTGTGTCGGTCATACCGCCGACGACCAGGTCGAGACGATGGTCATGCACTGGTTACGCGGGAGTGGCCTGCGAGGACTCGTGGGCATGTCGCCATTGCGTGAAGGTATCGCTCGGCCACTGCTCTGTATTCGGCATGCGGATACTCTCGACTACTGCCGGGAACGCAGCTGGCAGCCCCGCCAAGATGAGACCAACGACGAAATCCGCTACTATCGAAATCGCATACGTCACGAATTACTGCCATATCTGGAGAGCTATAATCCTAACTTGCGCCAGACATTACTGCGCAATGCCGAGCTGCTTGCCGGAGATGAAGCCTACCTCCGCCAGGAGTCCGATCATGCCTATAGTGCGGTGTGTCTTCTGCAAAGCGCGACGACGGTAGTCCTCGATCTACCCGCATTACGGAAGCTTGCTCCGGCGCTCGCCCACCTGGTTATTCGCCGTGCCGCAGTAAGGCTGGATGCAGAGAATGGCGAAGGGTTGCTCGAAGCCAAGCACATCTTCGACATCGAGAAGCTTTTCCAGTCGAAGCACACCGGCGCTCGCCTCAGCTTACCGTCGGGGCTGGTAGCTGAACTTGGCTATTCTACACTGGCGTTCAGAAAGGAGTCTTCAGCGGCTCCTCAGCCGGACTTCGCTCCCCCTGCCTCACGGCTGCCGCTTCCAGTGCCCGGAGAACGCCTTGTACCCGAACTCGGCTGGCGTTTTCGTACCACAGTTTCGGATGTGCCACTAGAGACGCAGGCTCATATCGCCGCCCACCGCGCCAGAGCGGCGGGAACAGAATCTTGCGCTGTCTATCCGATCGAAACATCCGCGTATCTTGACGCGGGCCTTGCCGGCAGCGAGCTTTTCGTGCGAACTTGGCGAAGCGGCGACCGGTTTCGCCCACTCGGCATGCAGAGGGAGAAGAAGCTGCATGACTTCTTTGTCGATGCTCGGATTCCACGCGGCCTACGTCACCAGATTCCGCTGGTGGAAAATCCCGCGCATCTTCTCTGGGTCGCTGGCCTACGTCTGGACGACCGGGTGCGTGTAACTACAGAGACAAAGCGTATACTGACCATTAGCATGGAGCCATTATAACCAGAAGGGAAAAGGGGGAAACCGATGGCGGTATCGGCTAATATTCACGACGACATAGAGGAAATCCTTATCTCGGAGTCCGTGCTGCAGGTGCGTGTCGCCGAGCTCGGACGCCTCATCTCATCTGAATACCACGGTACTGAGCTCCTGTTACTGGGCATTCTCCGCGGGGCAGTGATTTTCATGGCTGATCTGGCACGCCAGCTCGCCATTCCTCTCGAGCTCGACTTCATGGCAATCAGCAGTTATGGAAACAGCACCGAGTCGACGGGGGTCGTGCGTATTCTCAAAGATCTGGATGAGTCGATCGAAGGAAAACACGTCTTGATCGTCGAAGATATATTGGATACCGGCCTCACACTCGAGTACCTAATTGAAAACCTCAAGCGCCGTAACCCGGCGAGCCTTGCTATCTGTACGCTGCTTGACAAACAAAAACCGCGCGAGCAGAGCATGCAGCCCACCTACACCGGCTTCACGATTCCTGACCGTTTCGTCGTGGGCTACGGACTCGACTTTGCGCAAAGGTATCGTAACTTACCGTATATCGGCGTGCTGAAGCCGTCGGTCTATCAAGAGGTGGAGTCCTAAAGCAGGGCTACGCGTCTACAGACACGGGCACAACCCAGAGAGCGTGTGCTACCCGAGCGGATACTACGATATCTTGACTCACCAGCGCGAAGTGTCGCCGTGGTGTCCGTAGTGTCGAACGCTGCCGGTAAATACTCCCGGGCGCTTGGCCGCTCAGCTAGAGACAGTATAGTACCCGGGGTCAGATTCCGGTCATGCAGATACGAAATCACTTCTTCTTCATCTTCCACCACCTCGGAGACACAGAGGATGCGCATGGGGCACCCAACATCCGCAAAAAGCAGGCGGACAGCCCCTTGGTCTTTCAGATAGGTGCGCGCGTTGGGAACCAGACCGGGAATAGGATTGCCGTGTGGGCACGTAGTAGGCTGTGCCAGTGCCCTGACTACACGATCTTCTACGGCCCCCGATATATGGTGCTCGAGGCGGCACGCTTCTTCATGCACTTCATGCCACTTCATCCCAAGCATGTCGACGAGAAAGCGCTCAGTCAACCGGTGACGTCTGAGCACGGTTTCGGCAAGTTCCGTTCCCTGCGCCGTCAGCGTCACCTGGCGCCGGCTATCCATCTGGATATATCCGTCACGTACCATGCGCTTCAGGGTTTCGGTGACTGTGGGGGGCGCCACATTAAATTTCTTTGCTAAGCGAGCGCCGATAACCACTTCCCCTTCCATATCCATGTTGTAGATGGTTTCACAGTATGATTGGGTGAGATCAGAGGCCTTGCCTATGCCCTCAGGATTCTCTCTGGCACTCACGTATATACTCTCTCTCGCTAGGTGTGATCGCCCGGTGGCGTCCTGCAGATACCCCGTTGCTTCATTATCGCATCTCTGAGTGAGAACCAGCTCACAGCAAGATCACCCTTGCCAGGCAAAATCGCTCTCATTTGAGCAGTAGAACGCGAAGTGGATCCTGGGCCACTCGAATTTCTACGGGCGTTTGCAGGCCCAGTTCTCCGTCCAGAGTCACGTCCGTGGGCGCATCGGTCAATATCTGGGCGGCTTCGGCTTGAATTTGCCACACCCCAGGAAGAATGCGACTCGTGGCTAGGACCTCTTCGGCACGCTCACGCCGCGCAAAGTCTTCATCCGATGTCGTGCGGCCAAAGGGCAGATTTTGTTCGAGCATAGCCACCAGGTGTTCTACCATCTCCAGCATACGCAGTGGACCCAGGCTCTCTATGATGACGAAATCCAGCAACTGGTCTCGCGGCTGACTTTGCGGGAGCTGCAGATTCATGCGGCCGCCGAAGATGGGGGTATTCACTATCGAGACCTGTGTTGCGTCGATGCGCAGCGTAGGAGAAGTGGACCCTACTGTCCCCGAGCCGCTTCCTCCCACATCGCTGTTTCGGACACCGGAGAACTGTATGGTGAGTGGGATTGACGGCATGCGCAGCAGCGCCTCAAACGCCGCGGTCGCATAACTAAGGTTTCCCCACTGCTCCCTATGGGCCACATCGGTAGCCAGACGCGCAAATTCGGCGTTCAGTCCTAGCGTTGCCGCATGGACGAAGTAGACCCAGCGAGGTTCCTGTTCCGCATTTCTGAGCGTGCGTGCCTTGCCCGCGTCGACCGATGTCACGGTTCCGCTTGCGATTACCCGAGCCGCTTGTGCCAGATCGAGAGGCAGACCAAGCGACCGCGCCACATCATTCGAAGTTCCCAGAGGCAATATGCCGAGAGGCATGTCGCTGCCTGCCAGCTGAGTGGCTACACTGCCTATGGTTCCATCGCCGCCGGCCGCGACGGCAGCGGTGAAACCAGATTGGCGCCACGTCCAGCCCTGTGGGTCCTGGGGATCGAGGTCGAGCACGCTCAGCTGCTGGCCGACCTCGATCCCGGCTGATTGGAGTACTTCACGCGCGCTCGGCTCATAGCTCGCATGCCTAGCATACGGGTTTGTGATCAGGATTACCGGCCCGGGGTTCTGCTCCGGAAGCTGCCCGGAATTGGGCTGATCCTCTGGCCGACCGCCTGCCGTCATAGCCGCCATTGCTGTCTCCTGTCTCTCTTCGCCAGTCTACCTGCAGGTTCTTCCTGTCGCGGCTTCCGGCGGTCGTCTTAACCCTTGGGTTACTCGCCTACCGGTACCCGAGCCTGGCTCAGCGTGGTGGTACCGTGCGCATAATGTGTAGGATGTGTAGATGGCGCAATCTATGAAAAGTCGATCACGACCACACAGCGTGTACGACAAGACTATAACAAAGCTCTCCAAAAGTGGATAGGAGCGAGCTGAAGGTATGGGTGGGAGCCGAGGCGGTAGTGAGTTGCCGTCAGCACAACTGGGAACAGGCAGCGAGAAGCTGGCCCGAAGCCGATTAGACGCGTTACTTGTTGAACGCGGCCTGGCTCCCAGCCGTGAGCGAGCGCAAGCACTCATTATGGCCCGGCATGTGCTGGTGGACGGCCGCCCGGTCGAGAAGAGTGGTACGATGATTTCCCGCACCGCGGTATGCGAGCTGGTCTCCAAGCCAGAAGAGCTTCGCTATGCCAGTCGTGGCGGGCTGAAGCTGGAGAAAGCGCTGGACGTCTTCAAGCTTGATCCTTCCGGCCAAGTCTGCCTGGATGTCGGCGCCTCAACCGGCGGCTTTACTGATGTGTTGCTGCAGCGGGGTGCCCGCCGAGTCTATGCGGTGGATGTAGGTCATGGACAGCTGGCCTGGGAACTGCGAACCGACCCACGCGTGGTAGTCATGGATCGCACCAACATTCGCTATCTCACCTCTCTCCCAGAAGCTCCCACCTGTGCGGTAATTGATGTATCATTTATTTCATTGCGACTGGTCTTGGCGCCGGTGGCTTCGCTGCTCGCCCCATCCAGCTGGATTGTTTGCCTGTTAAAGCCGCAGTTTGAAGCTGGCCGGCGAGAGGTGAGCCGAGGTGGTGGGGTCGTGCGAGACCCAGCTGTTCATCGCCGAGTGCTTGGCGACACTTTGGTGGCTATAACCCAGCAAGGCCTGCTTGCGACACGAGGGCTTACTGTCTCGCCCATTACCGGGCGGGATGGCAACCATGAGTATCTACTCTGGCTCACGAAACTGAAGACAGACGACCTGTCGGAGAACCCGCGGCCCGCTGACCTCCGGACGCCAGGACTTCCGGAGATATTGGCCGCAGTCGATGACGCATTTGGGCATGTTGGGTAGCTTAGTGTGGGCCACATGCACATAAAAGGAGCGAGCAATAGCATGCGCTTTGTGGTTGGAGTAGATGGAGGCGGCACTAAGACGTCGGCAGTGGTGGTAGCTGACGACCTGCGAATCATGGCTCGCGCGATTACCGGATCAACCAATACGCGCTCGGTAGGTACTGAGGTTGCGAGTGCCAACCTGGCTAGGGTAATTGCCGACTCCCTCGAATCCGCCCGGTTACCACTGGATGCTGTCTCAGGAATTGGACTTTGCCTGGCTGGCTTCGATACCGACCTCGATTTGGACGTACCCAATAAGGCGCTTGGGTTTCTTGGCTACACTGGTGTGGCCATCGTAGAAAACGACGTTGTGGGAGCCTGGGCGGGCGCCACTCAAATGCAGCCGGGAGTAGTGGTCATTTCTGGTACCGGGTCGACTGCGCTAGGCATGAACCAGCGCGGCCAGCTTCGGAGAACTGACGGGTGGGATTACATTCTTGGCGATATGGGAAGCGGCTATGACATTGGCCGAAACGGTATCCGGCTGGCCATGAAGTCGCTTGACGGGCGCGCCGCCCCGACCTTGCTTACCGAAGCATTGAAAGTGACCTATAGTGTCGGGAGCGCGGAAGAAATGAGAAGGCTGGTCGATTCCCGCCCCTTTGGCAAGCTGGAGACAGCTGTCTTCGCCCAAGCGGTTGCGGGGGCTGCGGACGCCGGAGATGCCGCCGGTCGCGCCATCCTGGCGCAGGCGGCAAAGGATCTGGCCGACCAGGCGCTTGCCGTCGCTCTTTCTCTGCAAATGGAGCAAGAGGAATTCCTGGTCGCAGCGGTAGGCGGGGTCTTTCGCTCCGACCGATGGGTGCTAGAGCCGTTCCAGCAGATCGTACGGCAGCGTGTCCCGCATCCGGTATTCTGCGCTCCTCTGCATACTCCGGATACTGGCGCTGCCATTCTCGCACTTCGACGACTTGAGAGTGGCGACTTTGGCTCCTGGACGCTGGGCACTGGACGCCGAAGAATCAATCGGACCGCACAGCCGCTGGAGGAATAACAGTCGGAGAAATCGTGCTGAGTATGTCTTGCCTCTCTGTGGTTATGCATTGCCAGGCTGTGTTATGCTGGCACGTGTGAGGGAATGGATGACTGACCAGAAAGCCGGAGACGTGTATCAAGGAGACATCGCTGCGGGCGCATCGCACCCCACACCATCGCTACGGCTGAACCAACGTGAGGCTGACCTGGACACCTACTCGACGGAAGACTCTCCGCCCCCTGATCCCGTTTTGGCTCGCCAGCCCGTTTCCGCGGAGGAGACCTGGATACGCCCTCTCCGCGCACTAGTAGGTATCGTGTTACTTGCCGTGGCCTGGACGGGACTCTTGACCATGGTAGTTCTCGTACACAATATTGCCTCGATGCCGCTCCGGCTCTGGCCGCCTAGTTTCCAGATACTGTTCCCCATTCTCGAGCTGGTAGCGGCAGTGTGGGTAGGGTTGGTGACAGCTACATCCATCCTGGTCAGCTCGTTCCTCGTCTGGCTGGCACTCACCGAGCGTAGCTGGTGAAGCGCGGCTAACGGGACGAATCTTCTGGCAGGGCCAGCGCAGCGGCGCCCGCGGGCTCCGTCAACCGATGGTGGTATAGGGAGAGGGACAAGGTAATCCGCTTCCTAAGAGAACGCCTCCATGGTTATCTGTGTTGACACCATAAGGTGGACACACACTGGGCGCGCTGTACACAACCAGCAGCTCTGAAGCCGGCTGATACTTGGTCGCACCGCGATGCAGGACATCTAGCCCAGCCACAAAGTCGACTGGTCCCAGCCGGCTGGTGCCCAGATGCGGAGCCGATCCCGACGACTCGGCATAGATCATAGCTACATTGGATCCGGTGTCGGCCACTGTCCAGTCGAACTTGCCGAGCAGCGTCCGATCCAGCCAAACCCGCCAGTAGGGTTTGCCGCCTGTGGTTGCCCCTTCAATGGAGTAGGTATGCAGGGTCTGATCTTTGCCGGCGCTGCCGAGAGCGCCGTAGACACAGGGACCCTCGCGTCCATCGGAGTAGAAAGCACAATAGAACCAACCGGCCTGAGCGCTGTCAAACCAGGGGACGTAGTAGCCAGCCTGTACAAAGCTGCCGTCGCGTAGGTACGCTCCTACCCAGAAGTAGTTGGTGGTATCCTTGCTGACCTGTTGCGGCAGTCGCGTCTCTATGGTCGAGCGTGCGCCCAGGGAGTTTGTATCCTCCACACCTGCCTCAAGACCTACCTGCCAGAATTGAAGCTTGGTTGTTCCGGACTCCATGGCGGTAGGACGGGTATGCATCCCGATAGAATCTCTGGGCACAAGCTGATGTATCAACGAGGTTGGGTTCGGGATACCGTGTAGAGCTATATACGATCGTATCTGTGAGAACGTCCAGACCAGCAGCACCCCCAAAAGCAGGCAGAGAAGCAGACGCCGTACGATGAGGCCGGGATGACGGCGTGTGGTCTTCATAATCCAGTCCATCTTTCGCTCTGGTCTGTGTCGACTACGCCGCGCTGCGCGGCGGTGGATAGAGAGGGATCAGCGTGCGTCGCGCACGCCCGAGAACCTGTTTTCCCGTCCTCCGCACGAGGTGTACCGCGAGGGAATTAAACGTGGAGAAGTAAAAGCGGAGCCTTGACGGTACAGCAGGTGGATTATATACTACAAGAGCACAGCTCTATAAACAATAGAGAGTATAATGCTTCGTCGTGTGAGGGACGAGTAGATTCGCGGATAGAGCACAGCGAGCCGGGGATAGTGGGAGCTCGGCAGCTTTTTCTCGCGTCTCGAAGCCGCCCTCTGATTTTTGCAGCCTGCCTGGCTTGCTAAATCGCGACGCAGGACCAACGCCGGCAATTCTGATGTGCCGGTCAGTAGTTTCTGCCGGTAGTCCTCCGTTACCATGGGACCGAGCATCACATGTCCGTGCTGTTACTAATATTCTCGCAGTGTGGGGCATTGTGTGTGACTCGACAAATAAGAGGGTAGCCGGTAATCGAGTTGTTTCTCCGGCTGCCAAGCTAGGTGGTACCACGGACCCATACAGGCCCGCCCGAGCAGTGGCTCGCGGCGGGCCTTTTCATATCACTTTAAAGAACCACCGGCCACTGCTCGCACCTTTGTAGCGGAGTATTCATGAGTAAAAATCAATCTGGAGGCTGAGTATGAAAAACGCTTCATCGCAGTGGTCGTATCCGAATTCATCCGAGCAGATCGTCGAAACCTTTCTCGCGTTCTTTTCCGGGCACGGCCACCGGCGGATACTGGGAGCTCCGCTGGCTACGGCGGGTATCTCGACATCATTTATCATAGCCGGGATGCAACCGCTCATGCCGTACTTGAGCGGTCACGAGTCTCCACCGGCGCCACGTCTTGCCGATCTGCAGCGCTGCTTGCGCACTGATGACGTCGAACTGGTCGGTAGTAACATTCGCAAGATCTCGGCGTTTCACATGCTTGGTAGCTGGTCCATCGGGGACTGTGGGCGCGGCGAAGCGATTTCGTTGGCGGTAGAGTTACTCGGCCTGCTGGGTATCGAACGAGAAAGTCTGTGGGTCACCACGTTCGGCGGAGACGCCGCGCTGAATCTCGCTCCTGATGAAGAGACTCAGGCTGAGTGGTTGCGGGTGGGCGTACCCGAGACACGTCTCTTGGCTCTTTCGGCCGAGGACAACTTCTGGAGCACTGGCGGTCCCGGGCCATGTGGTCGCGACTCAGAGATATTTATCGATCTCGCGGATCTCGGACTGGCGGTAGGCTGTGGCCGTCCCACTTGCCGGCCGGGGTGCGAATGTGACCGTTTCCTGGAGATCTGGAATCTAGTCTTCATAGAATTCGAGCTGCATCAGGACGGCAGCATTTCAACTCTACCGCTTGCGAGTGTCGACACCGGTATGGGGGTTGAGCGGGTGGCCATGGTACTGCAACGTGCGCGGTCCGTGTTTGAGACCGATCTTCTGGCTTCGGCGCTACGCTATCTAGAGACGCAGGCACCGCCGCCGCAGGCAGACGGTGACGTTCAGAAGGCCCAGTTTCGCCTTCAGTCGAAGCGAATGATTGTGGACCATATGCGCTCGGCGCTCTTGCTGGGCGTAGAAGGAAGTGTGCCGACACGCAACGGCAGAGGATCGGTCATGCGCCGGCTCATCCGTCGCGCCGCCACTCGCGGGCGGTTGCTTGGAATCGCCGACCCGTTTCTCGGTGCGCTGGTTCCAGTGCTTGCCGAGGCACACCATGGGCTGTTGACCGAAGCGGAGCGCCAACGTGTGCCGGAAGTATCGGAAGTGGTAAACCTGGAAGAGCGGCGATATTCCAAAATTCTGCGAGTAGGGTTGCCTTTGCTCGCCGATGCCGTCCTGGACGAGAGGGGGATGGCGCGTGGTGACTGGCTCTTTCAATTACAGGCAGAGCGCGGCTTTCCCGCTGACCTCGCAGCCGATGTACTGTCGGAACGCGGTATAGCGGTTGACTGGTCAGCATTCTCTGCCGCCGACCTTCAGCATCGTGCGGTGAGCCGGGTGAAACGAGACCACTAGTGTGAAGAGACATGAGATGGTCGCCAGCGGGCCGAGGCCCGCTGGCGGCCATCTCATGTCTCTCGTTGGCTACTGGATATCGGCCTTGGCGCCGGCCTCTTCGAGCTTGGTTTTGGCGGCGTTAGCCTCGTCCTTGGTGACGTTCTCCTTGACATTGGTGGGTGAGCTGTCCACAAGGTCTTTGGCCTCTTTCAGACCCAGACCAGTCAGCTCACGTACCGCCTTAATGACATTGATTTTGTTTGCGCCGATTTCTTTGAGCACGACAGTAAATTCGGTCTGCTCTTCAACCGGTGCGGCAGCCTCGGCGGCGCCAGCGCCGCCGCAACCGGCATGGCCATTGCCATAGCTGGGGCGGCGCTGACTCCCCACTGGTCTTGGAGCGCTTTGCTGAGCTTTACCAGCTCCAGCACGCTCATATTGCTGAGCTGTTCAATGATAGTATCGACGGTATCTGCCATGACGTATTCCTCCGGATTCAATGTAGCAGCGATGACGGGTAAAAAGTTGGTAGGCGCGCTTAAGTGCTCAGGCGGCTGCGTCCCCGAGTTCACGGATACGCGCCTCAAGCACATTGATCAAGTCCCGTAGCGGCGCGTTTATGACGCTGTAGGTCTGGCTCAGCGGACCCTGTATCGAGCCGACGACTTCGGCTCTGACCTGGTCGCGAGGCGGCACCTTCGACAACGCATCTACCTCCGCTGCGGAAATGGGGCTGTTTTCCAGAATTCCCGCTTTCACAACCACGGGCTTGGAAGTCTTCACCTGGCGCATATACTCTGAGATCGTCTTGGCTGGTGCCAGCTCGTCCTCGGTACTCAAGGCTATGGAGGTTGGTCCAGTCAGGATGCTGGAGATGTCTTGATAGGCGGCGCGCTCGGAAGCGATACGCAACAGCGTATTCTTTACGACGTATAGCTCGACCTTGGCTGCGCGCAGGCGCTTGCGCAGCTCCTGCATCTCGGCGACTGTCAGGCCCTCGGTCTGCAGTAATACCGCTGCTCGCGAAGCCTTTAGCTTCTCGGTCATTTCATCGATGACGGCGGCTTTGGCTTGGGTTGGCATAGTTCCTGTCTCTCCCCTCTAGAGCGGCAATAGATGAGCTTGCCCGGATACGCTCATATCTTCCGGAGCTCGATGGAAGTGCCAACAAAACGTGGAAAACAAAAATAAATGGGCCTTCGGGTCGCCGACCCGAAGGCCCACACTAAGACGCCGGACAATGCCTGGCGTGCGGTAGTTGGTTGTGTGGATACTTCGCCTCGGCAGGCCTGTCTCAAGCTTAAGCGCTTGCCATCATATCGGGAAAGCGCACCTGCTGTCTTGGGCACATATTTGGTTGTTCGTTGGTACTCCTGGTCAGTTTACCAGCTTTTGCCAGAATCTGTCAAGGTTAGCTGACCTTCAGTTCCAACGCGGTTGGAACATCCAGGCGCACGCTTGGGGACATCGTCGAGCAGATGACGACGCTTTTGACGTATTGGCCTTTGGCGCCTGAGGGCCTTGCGCGAACGATGGCGTCGATGGAAGCGGCCAGATTCTGCATGAGCTGATCCTCGGTGAACGAGACCTTTCCTATCGGCATATGAATCAGGCTGGTCTTATCTACCCGGAACTCAACCCGACCACCCTTCACCTCATTTACCGCGCGCGCGATGTCGAACGTAACCGTCCCGGTCTTGGGATTCGGCATTAGTCCGCGTGGGCCCAGGCGCCGGCCCAGGCTGGCGACCTTGCTCATGACGTCGGGAGTGGCGATGGCTACGTCAAAACCCAGCCACCCCTCGTTGACCTGCTTGATCATATCGTCCAGACCGACGAAGTCGGCGCCAGCGGCCTCAGCCTCCTTCGCCTTGTCGCCCTGCGCGAAGACCAGCACTTTTGCCATTTTTCCCGTCCCAGCCGGCAGGCTAGCGGTCCCGCGTACCATTTGATCTGCATGGCGAGGATCCACCCCAAGCTGCATATGGAGCTCTACGGTGGGATCGAACTTTACCGAATTAATTTTCTTGAGCAGGTCGATCGCTTCGCCCGGCTCATACATTTTGTCTGGCTCGATCAGCTTTGCTGCTTCTACGTAGCGTTTTCCGTGATGCGACATTGTACGAATGCCCTCCTTGTGGCACATGCCCAAGTGACTAATGGGCTCTCTAGCCTAGCGTTGTATGTGAGGTATCATCGCAGTTGTCGGATGCCCCGTGATTTCTCAGCGGAACTCCGGCGCGACTACTGTACGGCGATTCCCATCGAGCGCGCGGTTCCGGCCACGATTTTCTCGGCGCCTTCGACAGAGGTGGCGTTGAGATCTGTCATCTTCAGTTCGGCGATCTCGTGTAGCTGTTGCTGGGTGATCGTGCCCGCGCTGGTCTTGCTCGGCGTGCCTGAGCCCTTAGCGACGCCAGCTGCTTTCTTCAAGAGGTCGGCCGCCGGTGGGGTCTTGGTAATGAAAGTAAACGAGCGATCTTCATAAATAGTAATGACCGCAGGAATAATGCTGCCCGCCATACTCGCGGTTCGCTCGTTGTACTCCTTGCAGAAGCCCATGATATTGATACCGTGCTGACCAAGCGCCGGGCCGATGGGCTGAGCCGGCGTCGCCTTTCCAGCTGGAATCTGGAGCTTGACTATTGCCTTGATGCGTTTTGCCATGATTTCTCCTAAAGTGAAAAATGAGGTCTCCGGGTGAAACTGTCACCCTCCCTCTACAAGTTGCCTTGGACGATTTGGTAGAGTGGTTTTTAGGCTTTCTCTACCTGCAGGAAATCCAGCTGAACCGGGGTCTCACGGCCAAAGAATGAGACCAGCACCGTAACCTTATTGCGATCGGGATGTACCTCGCTAACCGTCCCCAGAAACTCAGCAAACGGTCCGCTGGTGACCTTCACGCTCTGCCCAATGTTAAAGGTAACCTTGGGCTTCGCTCGAACCTTCTCCCCGTCACCCGTTGCGGATTTGAGGATGTAGCGCAGCTCACTTTCCTGGAGGGGCACCGGCTCAGTACTGGTTCCTCCGACGAACCCGGTAACATTAGGGGTATTGCGCACGACATGCCAGGTATTCTCGTCCAGCACCATATCTACCAGGACGTAACCCGGATACACCTTACGAGTCACCGTGCGGCGCTGGCCCCCCTTGATGGCGATCTCATCCTCGGTCGGCACTACCACATGGAAGATCTTGTCCTTCACTCCCATAGCCACGATACGAGCTTCCAGGTGAGTCTTGACCTTGTTCTCGTAGCCCGAGTAGGTGTGAATAGCATACCAATGGCGCCCGGGAATCTTTTCCGATGGAGGCGTTACTTCCTCGCCGGACGGCGTTACATCCTCGTGCGTTTCCATGACCTTATCCTCCACCGTTATTTCCCTAGGTGCACAAACCAATTAAGTACCTGAGTCAGGCCAAGGTCGGCTATCCCAAGGATAACGGCGATGACAATCGCCATGACGATGACGATGAACGTAAAGTTCCAGGCTTCGCGCCAGGTTGGCCAGGTAGTATTCGAATACAATTCGACAAATGATTCCGCCGCGTATCGAGTGAAAAAGTTGCCCATCATCCACTCGGGGATATGGACCGTGCGGGGCCGCACCTCGATATGTCGAATCTCTGACGGCATATCAGTGTGCGCGAGAACCGAGCTGCCCGAGCGTAACTCGTCAGCGGTATCAGAGAAGGACTCGTCGTCTTCGGGGGCCAGAAGCTCCTCTTCGGCAGATTCGTCCACTGGACGAATCGTCGAGGTCAGTCTCGGGTTCCGTTGAGACGGGCCCACGGAAACCAGAGGCCTTACCCTTGCCAGCCGTCTTTGCCACAGAGTTTCTCCTACATGCAGGGACACCAGGCTGGTTCAGTACCATGGTTTCGCGTGACCCTGCCTACCTGGTCTTGGACGCCATAGTCGTCGATTACTTGGTCTCACGATGCAGCTGATGATTCCGGCATCGGACGCAGTATTTTCGCTGTTCCATCCGGTCGGGATCGTTCTTCTTATTCTTTGTCGTTACATAGTTCCGCGACTTGCATTCCGTACATGCCAGCGTAATGACTATGCGGTTCTCTTTGCCTTTTGCTGCCATCCAAACAACGTCCTCACGGTATCTTCCGAGCGTATCATCTCATATCCTCGGCTTGCGCTCCGGTTCCAATCTATTTTATCCCATTCATTGGGCGGTGTCTAGCGAATGTAGCCCATAGTCCGGCTGGAGCGGTTAGTCGGAGGGGAGTTCCTGCTCCATCTTTCGGAGACGGAGCAGGAACTCCCCTACATGGGTTTTCGCGTGGGGAAGCCCGGTGAGGGGTTAGCCCGCGGCTATGACCTTGGTGACGGCGCCGGCGCCGACGGTGCGACCGCCTTCGCGAATGGCGAAGCGGCTGCCCTCTTCAAGCGCCACCGGCGTGATCAGCTCCACCTCGATCGTCACATTGTCCCCCGGCAGAATCATCTCCACCCCCTCGGGCAAATGCAACGCCCCCGTCACATCGGTCGTGCGAATGTAGAACTGCGGCCGATACCCGTTAAAGAACGGCGTATGCCGTCCCCCCTCCTCCTTGGAGAGCACATAGACCTGCGCGGCAAACCGCGTATGCGGCTTGATGGAGCCCGGCTTGGCCAGCACCTGGCCCCGCTCCACCTCCGCCCGCTCCACTCCTCGCAGCAAACACCCCACATTATCGCCCGCTTCCCCCTGATCCAGGGTCTTTTGGAACATCTCCACCCCCGTGCAGGTCACCGTGCGCGACTGCTCGCTAAAGCCCACGATCTCCACGTTCTCTTGCACCTTCACCGTGCCCCGCTCGATGCGGCCCGTGACCACCGTGCCTCGTCCCTTGATGGAGAAGACGTCCTCAATGGGCATGAGGAAGGGCTTATCTACCGGCCGGGGTGGCGTGGGAATGTAGGAATCCACCGCGTCCATCAGCTCCCAGATCGCCTTGGCCCCCGGATCGGTGCGCGAGAGATCCCCCGTGCTCTCCAGGGCTTGCAGCGCCGAGCCCCGAATGACCGGCACGTCATCGCCCGGGAAGTTGTAGCGGCTCAGCAGCTCGCGCACCTCCAGCTCCACCAGCTCCAGCAGCTCCTCATCATCCATCATATCGACTTTGTTCAAGAACACCACCATCGCCGGCACCTCCACCTGACGGGCCAGCAAGATGTGCTCGCGGGTCTGCGGCATCGGCCCATCCGGCGCGCTCACCACCAAAATCGCCCCGTCCATCTGGGCGGCTCCCGTGATCATGTTCTTGATGTAGTCCGCGTGTCCCGGGCAGTCCACATGCGCATAGTGCCGCTTCTCGGTCTGGTACTCCACGTGCGCGATCGCGATCGTGATCCCCCGCTCCCGCTCTTCCGGCGCCTTGTCGATGTTGTCAAACGACGTGTAATTGGCCAGCTTCGCGCTGGCGAGCACTTTGGTGATCGCCGCGGTCAGCGTCGTCTTCCCATGGTCGATATGCCCGATCGTGCCCACATTCACATGCGGCTTGTCCCGCACAAATTTCTGCTTCGCCATGAGCGCTGAAACTCCTCCTTACAAACAATGATTGCGCTGCACGAAATACCCGATAATACCCTGAAGATACCCGCTGCACCGTCTCTAGAACGCACGAAACGGCCCAGTGCGCATTCGTCACTACAGCAACCGGCTACACATCTGTGCCGGTGTGTGTCGAACGGCAACGGGACCGTCGGAGCCCACGATGGGATTCGAACCCATGACCCCAACCTTACCAAGATTGTGCGCTACCCCTGCGCCACGTGGGCATTGCGGTGCAAAGCCGGCAAAGCACGTCGTTGCAGCGTGTCGCCGGGCTGGTGGGCAGTGGAGGATTCGAACCTCCGAAGGCGTAAGCCAACTGATTTACAGTCAGTCCCGTTTGGCCACTTCGGTAACTGCCCAGAATGATCTACACCCATTGCCTCCGTCGAGCAGACCATGGGAGCCGATGGTCAGGATTGAACTGACAACCTGCTGTTTACAAAACAGCTGCTCTGCCATTGAGCTACATCGGCGCAGGGAAAGACAGGCCTTTGGTATGCCCGCAAGGCAGAAGTAGTATAGCCCTGTCCTAAAGTGCATGTCAAGAGCGTGTAAAGAGACGACGGAGCCAGTAACACGCTACTGTGGCGTGTCTCGCCGTCGCTAGAAATAGTCCGTCCTGGTGATGTATGCACAACATCCAACTCGGTGTGCTACACTGCTGGCCGAGCATCTGATGTCCAGCATCATCTCTGTGCCGCTGCGAGCCGTTGAGACTTCGCGTCTGGCTGCGGGCACGCAGAGTTCGCTTGTCCGGTCGCTCATGATACGCCATTGTGGGCTATGCCATTGTGCGCTTGACATGTGCACTCGTACCAATTAGAGTAGGCATGCTACTTCTGGTAATTGGATCACGCTGTATAGCGTGTGTATGTGGTTGATAAGATAACGTGAAATACCACAAGCGCAGCCGGGGACGTACCACGCCGGGAAAGTCGGCGCGACATACAGGTCCGGATGAGCCGTCTCGATGCAGCCGGGCGCGCGGTGGGGAGGCGCGATGGAACTCGAAGTGCTAGGCGATCGCTACGAGATGCAGGAGCCAATTGGCCGAGGCGGCATGGCGACCATCTATCGTGCCGTCGATCTGCGTATGGGGCGGGTCGTAGCAGCGAAGATCCTTCGCGAGGTATACAGCACCGACCCCAAGTTCGTTACCCGTTTTCAGCGGGAGGCGCGCGCCGCTTCCGCTCTACAGCACCCCAACATCGTTCAGGTATATGACTACGGTCAGAGCGGCGAAAATTACTACATCGTCATGGAATATGTCGAGGGCTCAGATCTTCGCCGCTATCTTAAAAAGAACGGCCTACTGCCCAACGATCGCGTCGTTCAGATTGCCCATGATGTGGCGCTAGGGCTGGGCGCCGCCCATAAGCTGGGCATCGTGCATCGTGACGTCAAACCGCAGAACATCATGCTGAACGACCAGGGCCTGGTCAAGCTGACCGATTTCGGTATCGCTAGCATGTACAAGGACGCGGAGGCGGAGCGTCTCACCACCACCGGCATGACGCTGGGTACCGTTCAATACTATGCTCCAGAACAGGCGCAGGGAGAAATCGTGTCCCCGGCCGCGGATGTCTACGCGCTGGGGATCGTGATGTACGAGATGCTCACCGGCCGCACCCCCTTCGACGGCGATACTCCGGTTACGGTAGCTATGCGTCACATCCAGGATATTCCCGAGCCGCCCAGCACCTACAATCCGCGTGTCTCTCCTGGGCTGGAGCGCATTATTCTGCGTTGCCTGGAAAAAGATCCCAAAGACCGCTATCGAGATGGAAACGCCCTGGCCTACGCGCTTGAAAATCTCGGGCGACCGGGACGGCCCGGTACCGGAGTGGGGCTCCCCAGCCGCGTGGGGGCGAACGTGCCCGGTCAATCTCAAGTCGCCGGCAGAGGAGGATCGGGCGTCGGACTACGGCGGTCCGGCGGTTTCCAGTAACCCGCTTGGCCCTGGCGGTGGCCGGGTGTCTCGTGCCTCGAATCCCAGACTTTACGGATTAGGCGACGATTTCGGCGACGCTCCTACCTACGATGGCAGTTACGAGACCGGGGAAGGCGGCATCGGCACCCATCCCTTTCCTCCCGCCGGCGCGACGCTGCCGCGCGGAGCGGTGATCAGTCGACCTCCGGGTCTGGGCGGTCCGAAGAAACCGGATGAGACCAAGCAACGCAACGTCCCGCTCATCGCCGGTATCATCGGCGGCGCCGTGGTGTTACTGGTGATCTGCGTCGTACTCGTCCTTGCACTAGGTCCGCTGCTAAACCAGGGCCCCAATACCGGGGCGGCAACCAAACCGCCGGCCCCAACCACTCAGCCTACTGCGACTACGTCCAATACGACACCGACCGCGGATACCTCTCGCCACTGCCGTCGCCATGATACGGGTGCCCAACGTTGTCGGAGATACGCTGAACAAAGCGAAGTCGGTGCTTTTGAATACCAGCCGCAACCGGCTCAGGAACAAGGCCTGCAGTCTGATCCTATAGCCAAGTCCGAACCGGGCCAACCGCCGGATATCGTCCTTTCTACCGTTCCGTCCGCAGGTACTCAGGTTCCTGCTGGCTCGACGGTGACGATCTACTATGAGCCGGCGGCAACCGCAACCGCCACATCTATCGCCACGGCTACCGCTTCCGGCACGGCTAGTGCGACCGCCACGCTAGCTTCCGGCACGGCACTACAACAACTCCGCCATAAATTGCTCGGATTAGCTTATCCGCGTCTTGCGGTCTCATGAGGCGATATCCCGTTCTGTCCCCATGAGCCGCTGGACGGAGTTGGGATATCGCCTCATCACCGCTCATGGGAGCCGCGGCAAGAATGGTATGCTAAACCTATTGAGATGCCAAGGAACGCCGATCGCCAGGCGTATATTTGCCAGAAGACAGTAGATGACAGCATGCCGTTCCAACATCCACGTGTCTATACTACCGAGGCTGTCGTACTTCGCCGCAGCGATCTCGGCGAAGCCGATCGTATCCTCACGCTCTTTTCTCCAGCACATGGCAAGATTCGCGCGATAGCCAAGGGGGTACGCCGTACCACCAGCCGGCTGTCAGGCCATCTGGAGCCGTTTACCCGCACCGAGATGTTGCTGGCGCGTGGACGTGAGCTTGATGTCATTACCCAGGCGGAGGGGCGTGAGCGATTGGACGGCCTGCGAGCCAGCGCCTGGCATATGAGCGCAGCCTGGTATTGCTCAGAGCTGATTGACCGATTTCTTGAAACCGCCGATCCCCACCCGCGACTCTATTTTCTCTATATCCAGACGCTTCGCCTGCTCGACCAAAGCGCCGCCGATTCGCAGCGGCAGAGCCGCTGCTGGCTGGGACTTCGCTACTTCGAATTACGCCTCCTCGACGAGCTTGGGTACCGCCCTGCCTTACACAACTGCGCTGGGTGCGAGACACCGCTTCTGCCCTCTCCTCACGGCTATAGCGCCGAATTGGGCGGAGTGCTGTGCGAATCCTGCTCGCGTTACGCGCAGAGACGGTTGTCGCTTCCCGCGTTCAAAGTCTTGCGTCTGCTTCAGACGACTGAGTGGGAAGCGGTGCCGCAGCTCCGAGTGGAACCGGAGTTAGAGCAAGAGATCGAAGGCGCCTTGCAGGCTACGTTACGTTATCACCTCGACCATGACTTACGGTCCTGGAGTTTCCTTCAGACTCACTAGCCGTTACACATGATGTCGATGCCGGGACACTGGCGCCTGCGGTGAGCACAGCGCAGCCTGCGGTTTTGGCCCATGACGCGGCGGAAAAACACGTCAGACTCTTGACAACTGCGAAGAGGTCGGTGAAAATTCGGCGTACCGATTCCACCATCGTGAGTACGAGATCGGGCGGCTATGTGAGATTTGTTGACTGGGTTGCGTAGTACTTTGAAAGACTATGCACACCTGTCATATAGAGAGACACCGTAGAGTACCATCCTATCCGCCGGCGGGGATACCGGTGGTACGGCAAAGGCGCCAAACGATGGAAAACGCGAGGAGTGTGACACGGTGCGTGACGACTGGCCTGAGGAGACCCTGTACCAGGGAATACTCAACCGCGATCAAACCGCGCTTGCAGAGCTCATCAGACTTAGCTCGCGTGAGCTTTCGTACTTTATCCGAAGTGTACTGGAGAATTCGGGCACAGCCCAGGATGTAGAGGAGTGCATCAGCGACCTGTTCGCCACTGTTTGGTGGGATATTGGGAACTACGACCCGAGCCGGGGTAGTCTAAGTACCTGGATTACCATGCGGGCCAAGTATATCGCACTGGATCGCCGCAGGCAGATTCAGCGACGCCAGACTATCATCATGAGCTCTCTGGAGAGCGCTGAGTCGGGCAGCAATCATTATGGCGACTCGTATGTAAGTGATCGATCCGCGCTGCGTGCAATGGACTATAGCATAGAGGGCCTGCTTGAGCAGCGGGAGCGGCGAGAAGAGCTCAGGCAGGCGCTGGAATCGCTCTCCGAACAAGACCGGACCATAGTGTACATGCGCTACTTTCAAATGGCTCCCACTGAAGAGATATGCGCGCGTATGCATCTTTCCCGTCACGCCATAGACACGAGGTTGTGGCGTGCCCGTAAATCTCTGCAAAATGCCATAGAGGAACTGAGACATGAGCAAGTTCGAGCGCAGTGACGCCTACAGCGCTTGGGCAGATGCCAGGGAATTGCAGTTCTCGGACGATTTTTCACCTGAAGACGCGGCATTTGCCAAGCAGCTACATGAATTCTTCGCCATTGATGACGAGGAGTTGCCGCCGCTCTATGCGCAGACACTGTTGGAGGAAGAGCGTTTCCCCATCTTAGACGTCGACTTTGAGCAGCGAATCATTGACCATGTATTTGGCATGCTGGAGCTCAAGGCAGATCCTGCCGAGCGGTTCCAGCATCTGCGCTACCCCATCGCGCCCCGTCCAGCACACTCATCTCCGCCAATCTCGCCGTACTGCCCTGACGGAGCGTCTCTGGTCAGCGCTTCGAACCAGCCTTTCAAATATCAATCGGCCCATGTCTATAGCCGCCATCCTCTTCTTGGTGTTTATGGTCACAGCGGTGGTGATGGCTACACCGTCCTTTGCGCAGGGCCTCCGAATCATCCTGGGAGAAACCGGAGCGGCTCAGGTGCAGCCGCCTTCTATCCCGAGTGCATCACCATCTAAGCACCACAGGAACCAGGAAGGCTCTAGCGCTTCTGATCCCGACGCCACTGTTGGATTTGACCCCAGTATGCCGTTGTTCTGGCCAGGTCGGGTTGCAGACGGGTATGCCTACCAAGGAGTCCAGCTGCAGCAGAGAACCAGCTGGTCTAAGGGCGCTATTGTCGACTTGCAATACGGTCTACTGGAGACGGGCGCAGGCAGTGGCGCACTCGATATACGCGAATTTCAAGTAGGCTCGACCAATTCCGCCGTCTTGCAGGTAGTGCAGGCGGGTTACGCTACCAGTGTGACGCTTGGCGACGGTTCGCCGGCGGTTTACGTCAGCGGCATGTGGGAGCAACGCGTGCTTGATCGTACAGTCGTCTCCACATGGCAGACCGGAACCCGCTGCATGTTGATATTGGAGCGGCAGGGAGTAGTGATCTGGATGGCGGGGGACCCACGCGACGGCTTGAATGCGGAGACTATGGCGAGTATTGCCAGTCAGATGGTAGGTGTGACTCCTCCGACCCTCAGATTAAATTATCATGGGGTCTTGATGGCGGCTGCTTCGCTGGTCGTTTCTGTGAATGATCCGCTGCGAACCGAGTGGTATCTGGTGGTACCCGCTGGCATTTCGCCTGCCAGTGGAGCTGGCCAATTCGTCTTCTCCGGCACCAGTACCGGAGATGGATCTGATCCTGGAAACTAGTCTCTGGCCATCTGCCAGTAGTTCCTGTAGGGCTACCGGTGCGGCGGCGACCTCCGCCGCCGCACCGGTGATCCGTGGAAGCGAATCTTGGGAAGAGGAGTCTACACGTAAGGCCGGGCCGATCTGCCGCAAGCGAAGAGCCGGCGGCAGAGTGATTGGTTGTTCCGAGGGTGGGTGTTGAAGCGGTGTTGGCGACCGCACTCGCCCTAGGATAGTTCCGAAAGGGGGTGACCTGCCATCCATTCTAGAGATGCCTCGACGCGTTACATGTACAGTACGCGTGCTACGGCAGGCTCCCCCCTTGGAGATTGTAGCTGTCCAGCCCATCGAGCTGGACAGGATGTTTCGTTTGGTGGACTGTGGCCGATAGTCATGCCTGGGAACATGACTGTGGGCGTTTCATCAGCAAACACCAGCCGAAACATCACGGCTATTAGATGAGGACGGCAGGGCGCACATGGTGCTGCCGCCTTCAAGCTGGCAAGTCTGGTGATCTGGAGATCCACCGTCTTCTCGAGCGCTGTGGTGTCGGGTGTCGTAGCGCTTCTGTGAAGGTGCTGGGTCCCTGGTCATCGGGGGCGAGCTGATTCGTCGGCTCGCGTTCTATCAAATAGAGAGAGATTGCATGCGACTAGGATTACGCAAACTCACATGGCCTGGGCTGGTGGTCATGATCGGCACGCTGGCAGTAGTTATGACGGCCGGCTGTGGAACGAGCTCCAGCGGCGCCAACAAACTGCCTGACTCTCAGCAAATCTTGCGAATGCCCATCAACGCCAATGCCGTCGACATCAAGACGATGGATCCGGCGAAGAACCAGGACTTCTACTCCTACTTCCCCATTTACATGACGTTCCCTGGCATGGTCGAACTCGATCCCAGCGGCAATGTCATACCGTGGGCAGCTACGGCAATGCCGACGTTTGATCAGGCCACCAACACCTACACCTTCAAGATCCGATCGGGACTGAAGTGGAGTGACGGCACGCCGATCGACGCCAATACATACGCGTACTCCATCAACCGCGCGCTGAGTCCCTGCACCGCCTCGGTAGTCACCTACTACGACTACCCCATCAAGGACGCCGCAGGCGTTCTCGACCGAGACCTGCAACTCCGATGGCACGACCATCAAGGGCAAGATTCAGACCCTGATCGGCGACTCCCTGGTCGTGTCCGATCCCCAGACTCTCCAAATCACGCTGGGCGCACCCGCCCCGTACTTCCTCGAGGCGCTCTGCTATCCGACCAATTTTGCCCAGCCCGAGCAGCTCATTTCTCAGTACGGTAAGAACTGGACCGACCACCTTACTGACAACGGTGGTTTCGGCGGTAATCTGTTCAAGGTCAAGCTCTGGGATCACAAGGGCCACCTCGATCTGATCCGTAACGACAGCTTCTGGGGCACCAAGCCGCAGCTTCGTGAGGTTGACTTCACGATCTACCAGACCGTACAGGCCGAGTATACCGACTACCTGGACGGCAAGCTGGATCAGGGCGTCGCCCCTTCGGCTCAGTACAAAACGTCCAAGGCCCGCTCCGACTATCACGAAGGTCCGTTCGAGGCCATCAGCTACTATCAGCCGGTCTGGACCAAGGCCCCCTTCGACGATGTCCGTGTACGCCAGGCCTTTGATCTGGCCCTCAACAAAACCGTTCTCGCCGATCAGGTGAACCAGGGAACGGTAATCGCGACCAACCATATCGTGCCCGCGGGCATGCCGGGCTACGATACCAATCTAAATGGACCGGACGGCACCCCCAACCTGACTGGTAACGTGGCTAAGGCGACGGCGCTGATGCAGTCCTATGCCAACGACAAGTGCGGCGGCCAGATCAGCAAGTGTACCCCGGTCACCCTGGTCGATGCCAATGATCCGTCCATCGTGACCGCCGACCAGGCAGCGGTGCAGATGTGGCAGCAGGCCTTCCCAGGCTTGCAAATCAAGACCAGCTTCATCGACTTCAATACCGAGATCTCGGAGATCTATAGCCCCAACGTGCCGCAGATCTTCGGTATCGGCTGGGTCACCGACTACCTTGATCCACAGGACTGGCTCTCGCTGCAGTTCGGCACCGGCGCTATCAACAACACCGGTTTCGTGAATTGTGCCTGCGGCCAACGCCCTGATGACTCAGGCTGACGGCAACCTGGATCCCACCACGCGCTTCCAGGAATACAACCAGGCTGAGCAGTTGCTGGTAACCCAGGGCGCCTGGATACCGCTCAACCAGCAGAAGGTCTTCTATAACCTGCCGACCTATGTACACAACTTTAGCTTCAACTCGCTGGGTACGGTGCCGCTGAGTGGCGCCAGCTCCTGGACGACGATGTACCTGAGCAGCCACTAGTCAGTAGTTAGCTCTTCAGGTAGGTCGAATCGCCTGCCGGTTCGTTGCTCATGAGCAACGAACCGGCAGGCGGTGTACATCAAAGAATGCCCGACCTCGAATGGAGAGGTCGGGTATTCTTCGTATTTTGCACAGTATTTACACTTTGTACTTGGTGTGAGCGATAACAACGACGTTTGAACGTTTAATATCTATGTGGCAGGTAGGCTAGACTTGCACCCGAAATTCTCTGCCTCGGTCTCCGGCTGGATTCCTTCGCCCAATATACATTCTTAAATTCTCAAGGAGTGCTAGGATGGAACAGAGTCCACCATGGTATCATGTGCCTCTACGCGCCTGCTGGTTTCTCTGTGCGCTGACGATCCTCGTTGCCGGTTGCGCCGGGCAATCCACCCACGTGGTCTCGAGCACCGGCCCAGCGCCCGCCCCTGATGCCGCACAGGTATTACGCATGCCGCTACTGCCGGGACACTCGCTGGATACGCTTGATCCCGCTCTAGAGCTAGATTCAAGCGCCGGCGGAATCTTGCAGCTCATCTGGCCGACGCTGGTGACTGTCGACCAGACAGGGGAGCCACATCCCTGGGCTGCTGAGAGCATCGACATCAGCACAGATGGACTCGAGTATACCTTTCACCTCCATCCCGGCCTTACCTGGAGCGACGGTACTCCACTGGACGCCAAGGCCTTCGCTTACTCGCTCAATCGGCTGCTCGATCCTTGCACCGGCTCTCGTCTGGGATACTTCCTATATCCTCTCAAGGACGCCTATACGTTCAACAATGAAAGTTGCGTACAGGGTGCTGGGGGTGCGCCCGAGGTCTCCGGTCAAATACAGACGCTGCTCAACGACGCAATTATAGTGTCTGATCCAACGACTCTTGTCTTAAAGCTCTCCCAACCATCATCGTACTTTCTCACTGAACTCAGCGATGTCGCCTGCGCCGCCGTGCCGGAGCAGCTGATATCTCGGTATGGTGGGGCATGGACCAGCCACCTGGCTGGTGCGATCGGTTTCGGGGCGAATATGTATGTGGTGACCACGTGGGCGAGCGGTCATACGCTGGTCCTTATGCGCAATCCGCACTTCTTCGGAACTCAGCCCCTGTTGCGCGAGATTGATGTAACACTCGGAGACACGGCAAGCGCGGCATACAGCGCATTTCAAAGCGGCAAGCTCGACGTGGGGTATGCTCCAGCAGCAGCGTTTCCGGGGGCAAGGGGGCAAAACGAGTTCCATACGGTGGGCGATCTGACCGAAGATTATTTTGCTATGAGCTGGCACATCGCCCCCTTTAACGACGTGCGCATGCGGCAGGCATTTGCCCTTGCTTTGAACAAGCAGTCCCTCGTCCAAACTGTCTTCCAGGGCACCGCAATACCGACCAACCATATTATACCGAGCGGGATGCTAGGCTATAACCCGGCGTTGACTGGTCCGGATGGAAAACCCACAGTCACCGGAAATGTTGTAAAAGCGCAGCAGCTTGAACAGTCATATGTACAAAGTTCGTGCGGCGGAAATGTCAGCCAGTGCCCGGCGGTAACTCTGACTATTCCGAGTGGGAACTCGCAGGAGGCCGCTCTGGCGAAGGCCGCTCTAGCTGAGTGGAAGGCTGCGTTGCCCGGGTATCCGGTATCGGTGGCGTCCATCGACTACACAACTTTTCTCGATGCCTTGATTGGAAATGTCACTGCGCCCGCGCTGCAATTCTGGGCGGCATACTGGGTAGCGGATTATCCAGATCCCCAGGATTGGCTCTCACTGCAGTTCCTGCCTAGCAGCGCGTACAACAGCAGCGGAGTCAATCTTGCCGCCGCTAATTCGTTGATGATACGCGCCGACGGGGAAACTGAAACGACCGCACGTATACTTGATTACCAGGGTGCTGAGCAACTGCTGGTCAATCAAGTAGCATGGGTTCCAGTTGATCAAGAGAAGCTCTGGTGGGAAAGCGCGCCAGATGTCGAGGGATATCTGGTGGCGCCCTCCGGTCAGACGCCCTTAATGGTCTGGCAAGGCATCTACATCGCACATCACTAGCAGCCTTTCGGGTCGAGTAAGAAGAGGGGAGCATCTGACAAAGGAGGCGTGATCTTTCCCTACGCCACATTTTGTGTTATGGTATGCAACAAATCTGATATGTTGCCGTGAAAAATGATTGCTAGCTACACTCCCCAAGCTAGCAATCGGTAGAGTTGGACCGGCGGCGTATCCCGAGGGCACACTTAAGCAATAGTCCCAGTAGTCATTGGTCCAAGGTAGCGTATGAGCAAGCAGGCTCATAGCTTCGTCAAGAGACATCCACGAGAGGCGAGGTATGGATCAGCTTTCACAGAACTTGCCGGGAATCGTCGCCTTGGCGGTGATCGTCGGCATCTGCGCATTCGCGGCGATCCGGGTAGGTCCCCGGTTCCTGATTCGCCGCATCGCCGGTGTAATCTTTGTCTTATTCGGCGTCACCTTCATTACCTTCATCCTGGGCTACTTTGCCCCCGGCAACGCCGTCTTCACCCAGACCGGAGGCCACGCGAGCAAACAAACGATCCTGGCCCTGGAGCGTTTTTACGGCTTTAATCTGCCCTGGTATGAGCAGTATGGGCGCTTTCTGAATCTGCTCTTGCATTTTAGCCTGGGCTACTCCTACATCGACCAGAGCCAGACCGTAGTCGAGATCCTGAGCCGGTACGTGCCGGTCTCGGCGCAGTTGGGGCTGACGGCTACGGTGCTAGCGGTGCTCGTGGGGGTGCCACTGGGGCTGTATGCGGCGGTGCGCTCGAACACGGGGTATGATACCGCGATCCAGACCACCAGCCTGGTGTTTTTCGCGCTGCCGACGTTTGTGTTGATTCCAATCTACCAACTGCTCATGATCACCTTGCACCAAGACGGGTTGCCAAGCCTGGCGGTGACGGGCTGGGACACTTGGGACGCGATGGTCGGCCCAATCCTGATCTTTGGGGTAGGTATCTTTGCCTTCTTTCTGCGCATCACGCGTGCGAGCATGCTAGAGGTGTTACGGCAGGATTACGTGCGCACGGCTCGGGCCAAGGGGCTTTCGGAGCGGCGGGTGATCTGGCTGCATGCGTTTCGAAATTCATTGATCAATGTCTTGACCGCAGTTGGGCCAGCGCTGGCGTTCGCGGTGAGTGGAGTGTTTGTGGTGGAGGAGCTCTTCAACATACCAGGGATCGGGAGTGAGGGGCTGACGGCGATCTTCCAGAGGGATTATCCCATAGTGCAGGGAACGGTGATCTTGCTGGCGGTGGCGATTGCGTTTGCCAATCTATTGACCGACATCGCCTATGGCCTGGCAGATCCGCGCATAAAGACCGAATAAGTCACCTTCCAGCGTTGTGGGGATGCATGACGACCCACGTGGTTACGTACCATGCGCGAGCCACCACGCGGGAGTATCGGTCCGGGAGACCGCACAGAGCGCACCACGGGACGCACAGCGCCCAGGAGCGAGGAGGGCAGGAGCGATGAGAATCGACGAGAGCGCGGAGCCGGTGGGCTCCTTTGATGACGGGTACGGACTCAATCCGGAGTCGAAGCTGCAGCCTACGGCGTTTTATGCGCCGGAAGCGGTGCTGGAGGCGCAGGGAGCGCAGGTGGTTCCGGAGATGGATGAGCCGGGGACACTGTTGCAGAGCGAGCTGGATCTGCGCTCAGCTCAGAGTGGGGAAAAGATTACCGAGGGCCAGTCAATCTCACCGACCGAAGCGTCGCTGCGGCGGCTGGGCCGCGACCGGCGGGCGATGATCTGTGTAGCGATCATCTTGATCATGGTGACGGCCAGTTATATTGTGCCGATGTTCTACCTGCAACTAGGCCCGGTGATCCAGGGAGGCGTGACGGGAACCAGCCAGGTGCCGCCGCAGCAGTATCATTACATGACCCATCAGGAGCTGTTGGATTTGGACGCGCCCGGTTCGGCGGCCCACCCCTTAGGGACGGACCAGCTTGGGCGCGACATCTTGGCGCGGTTAATGGCGGGAGTCAATGTCTCGATCCAGGTGGCGCTGTTTGTAGAGATCTTTGACGTGGTACTTGGGGTCTTGGTAGGGGTCCTGGCGGGCTTCTTTGGAGGGATAATCGATACCTTCCTGGCTCGCTTTACCGATTTGATGTTCGCGTTCCCAGCGCTCTTGTTTGCGATTCTGGCATCAGCGACGCTGGCGCCGTCATTTGTGAACACGTTTGGGCCTGAGGGACGGTTGATCTTAGTGAGTATCGCGCTCGGGATCACGGTCTGGCCGCAGATGGCGCGGTTTGTACGCGGGCAGACGCTGCAGCTCAAGGAGCAGCAGTTTGTCGAGGCGGCGCGCATGTCGGGTAGCTCGAACCAGCGGATCATGGTGCAGCATATCGTGCCCAACCTGTTTAGTATTGTGGTGGCGGCGGCGACGCTGGACGTGGTCGGCACTATTATCGCGGAGGCAACGCTCTCGCTGCTCAACCTGGGCGTGGAGCCGCCGGGCTCGAGTCTGGGGCTGATGATCAGCGATGGGGTGCAGAGGCTCTATATCAACCCCAACGAAGTGATCTGGCCGGTGGTGACGTTGGCGATTCTGGTGCTGTCGCTGGCCTTCTTGGGCGACGGTGTCAACGACGCTTTCAATCCCCGTACCAAAGACTAGCCCAGGGGACGAGGCCGTGCTCGGCGCACCGAGGGCGGCAGGCAAGGTTGGAGACAACCGCGACTGACAGAAGCGGTTGTCTCGAGCAACTGGACAAGTGACGCGAGAAAAGCGGTCAGGCGCGAGAATAAGGTAGCACTCAAGAGAGATTTAGAGGCACGAATGGCAGAGAAGCTGCTCGAAGTACAGCATCTTCGCACCCACTTCTACACCCGAGCGGGTGTGGTCAAGGCGGTGGAGGATGTCTCGTTTACTATCGATGAAGGTGAGACCCTGGGTCTGGTTGGTGAGAGCGGCTGCGGAAAGAGTGTCACGTCGCTCTCACTCTTGCGCCTCATTGAGAGCCCTCCCGGAAAGATCGTTGGAGGCAAAGTGCTCTTTCAAGGTGAGGACATTCTGGAAATGTCCCGTGACGAGCTGAATGAGTTACGGGGCGGCAAGGCGGCAATGATTTTCCAGGACCCTATGACCTCCTTGAATCCAGTTTACACAGTGGGCTACCAAATAGCGGAAGCGGTCAGGGCGCATCTGAAGATGGACAGCAAAGCCGCCATGAACCGCGCGGTGGAAATGCTTGACCGGGTGCGGATTCCAGAGGCTAGGCGCCGTCTTGATCATTATCCTCACGAGTTCAGCGGCGGCATGCGCCAGCGCGTAATGATCGCCATCGCACTCTCGTGCAACCCGCAGCTTCTGATTGCCGACGAGCCGACGACGGCTCTCGATGTGACTATTCAGGCTCAGGTGCTGGACCTCATGAAGGGTTTGGCTCAGGAGTTTCGCACTGCCACGCTGCTCATAACTCACGATCTGGGAGTAGTGGCAGGCAGCTGCGATCGCGTCAACGTCATGTATGCCGGCCGTATTGTCGAGGCCGCTCCCACCCGGACTCTGTTTGCCAGACCGGCACATCCCTACACGCAGGCGCTCCTAGCCGCGGTGCCGCGCGCCGACATGGCTCGTGGTTCGAGACTGGCGGCGATTGGTGGCCAGCCGCCCAACCTGGTCAACCTTCCACCCGGCTGTCCCTTTGCTCCACGCTGTCGCAAAGTACAATCGCGTTGCCGCGTCGAGCTGCCTCCGCTGACGAACGTAGGTCCGGACCAGCAAGCCGCCTGTTTCTATCCATACTAGAAGACTAGGGAGAACATTACATTGGCAACACAGACGATGCCGCCGGACATGCCGGCGATGACCGACAGCAACGCACTCATTGATCTACGTGGAGTCAAGGTATACTTCCCCATTCGCGGCGGGCTCATGAGCCGGACGGTTGCCTCGGTGAAGGCGGTTGACGGAGTTGACCTGAAGATCGTGCGCGGCGAGACGGTAGGACTTGTGGGTGAGAGTGGCTGCGGCAAGTCGACCTTGGGTCGGGCGATTCTTCAGCTCATCAAGCCTACGGCGGGCTCCGTCTTCTTTGAGGGCGAGAACCTGATGACCATGGGTGAAAGTGAGGTGCGTAAGCGCCGCGCCAATATGCAGATGATATTCCAGGACCCATTCAGCTCGCTTGATCCTCGCTTTACGGTTGGGCGTGTGATTGCCGAGCCGCTGGAGAACTACAACTACGGGACGCCGAAAGAGGTAGACGAGCGGGTTCGGTATCTCCTGCGCACCGTAGGAATGAATCCCAACGTTCTCAATCGGTACGCGCACGAATTTAGCGGCGGTCAGCGCCAACGAATCGGTATCGCTCGCGCATTGGCGCTCAATCCCAAATTCATTGTTGCGGACGAACCTACTTCAGCGCTGGATGTTTCGATTCAGGCTCAGGTTCTCAACCTCATGAGTGAGCTGCAACACGAATTCAAGCTGACCTATCTTTTTGTGGCGCATAATCTGTCCGCTATCAAGCATGTCAGCACCCGTGTCGCGGTGATGTATCTGGGCCATATCGTTGAGCTTGGACAAGCGGAGGATGTGTACAACAATCCACAGCATCCGTATACGGTGGCGCTACTCTCCGCCAGCCCGTTTCCCGATCCAGAGTTGGAGCTGACTCGCAAACGTATCATTCTAACTGGAGATGTGCCCAGCCCGGTAAATCCGCCTTCCGGCTGCCCATTTCATCCACGCTGCTGGAAAGCTCAGGCAATCTGTCGCGAAGTCTACCCCAACCTAGAGAAGCGGTCATCCGGAGCGCAGGAGGTTGGGTGCCACTTCCCTGGCCAGTAGATTGAGAATCTAAGTCTTTTCTTAACTTTACGCCGCCAGCGCGCTTAACCGGCTGATCACCCTTTACAGCCGGCACCGCTGCTGCTATGATGTGGTCGTGGGTTGGCAGAGTCGCCAGTCATGGTAGCTGTGAGCCTCAACGAGGAGGGTCAGTGTGAAGTTGCGTGGTTTGCGCCAGGCGCGTCAGCGCCGAGGCCTCAGCATCAGCCAGTTGGCTGAGCTTGCAGATGTACGTCGGGATACCATTACTCATCTTGAGCACGGCAAGGAAGAGCCTCAACCCTATGTATTGCGTCGGCTAACCATCGCTCTAAGCGCCACCACATCCGAGTTGCTTGGAGTGACGTCCATGGATTCCGCGGTCCCCCAGGTGATCGCCAGTTAGTCCATTCCAGCACACCGCTATTGCCCTATTGCCAGCGCTCGATCTCGGCCATCGCCTGAAGCTCGTCCGCCGTTTGCTCACTCGGGTGCTCGTCTAGCTGGGTAGCGGGATGTATGGGTGCCAGACTTGGACCCAGCGTATTGGTTATGTTGCCTTTGGCTACTGCCGCGGCATACGCCATGTCCTGCGGAGCAGTGAGGTGCTTCGTTTGCCGCGGACTCGCGGTCACATCCTTGGCATTGCGGAGCGCCGCCATTGGCTGAGTCGCCACTTCCGGGCCGAATTCTACGGTGGTTGGAGCGGGTAGCATATGGGTCTGGGCCTGGTTGTTTCCTGCCAGCTTAAATGCACTGATAGAGTTGAGCAGTGAGTGAGCGACTTCAACCAGCCGGTCCATGGCTGTCTCAGTCTGCGCCATACTCCCCTGTGTCTGCGATGTGATGTCGGCGATCCCCGACATAGACTGAGATATGGTGGCCGCCGCCTCGGCCTGCTGAGTAGCGGTCTCGTTGATGCCTTTGACCGCGTCGGCAATGCGGCCGGTGACCGCGTCTACCGCCTGAAGGGCGGCGCCCGCCTGAGATGCCAGCTCTGACTGGAGAACAACTTGCTGGGTGCTGTGTTCAATCGTGATGACCACGCTGTTAGTTTCAGTTTGAATGTTCTTGATACGTGCCTGAATATGCTTGGTAGCTTCAGCGCTACTGGTGGCTAGGTTACGAATTTCCTGGGCCACGATGGCGAACCCTCGCCCATTTTCCCCCGCACGGGCGGCCTCAATAGCCGCATTCAGTGCCAGTAAGGTGGTTTGGCTGGCAAAATCGGAGACCATCTGGACGATCTCCCCGATCTCCTGGCTGCTTTCACCCAGTCGCTTCATCTTCTTTACCGATTGCAGCGCCATTTCACGAACCGCGCTCATACCTTCGGCGGCCCGTTCAGCAGCTTCGCGCCCTTCTTTGGCTATCCGTATGCCTTCCTCAGTGACCTGCGAGGCATCGTGGGCCACGCCGGCAATTGTCTGCACGCTACTCGCCATGTCACCGACCGCTCCTGAGACCGCGATGATTTGTTGGGCCTGATGCTGTGCGTTGATGGCCATACGAGCGGCGGCATTGCGGCTCTCGCTGGCGCTGGCGCTAACCACTTCACTCGCTCTGCGAGCGTCACGGAGAAGGCCTCCCAGGGCCTGAAACACGACGTTCAATGAGTTTACCATGGGCGCAAGCGTCTCGCCGCTGAGCTGGAAATGTACTCCGAGATCACCTTGGCGTACCTGCTCCAATTGATACAGCAGCTCGAACAGCTGCCCTTCCAGTGCCTTGCGCTCAGTCTCACGCTCCTGGAATAGGTACGAGGTTTCTATAGCCAGTGCCGCCTGTCCGGAGAACATCTCAATCATTTCGATAGTTTCCAGGGATGGAATCTTGCCGTCCTCAGGCTGGTCGAGCGAGATAATGCCGAGCAGCCGATCTTTATGGGGACTGAGGAGCGGTACAAAGAGGGCGTCATCGGGATGCCACGCATCTGCTCCCCGCTGCGGGGAAGAGGATGCCGGACTGTAGAGTGAGACCACTTCCAGGCCGTCAAGCAGGTGTTTATATTCGTGGCTGATAAAGTACGAATGGCTCACGCAGAACTCCGGCCGCATAACCGCCAGCAAGCGCGCCAGCAGAGGCGGCGACTGCTGGAGTACCTTGCGCTCCGCCTCGCTGAGCCCGGAGGTGGCGGCAACTTCTACCGTCTGATCTGGATGGATGAGATTGAGAACCGCCGCACGGAAGCCGAGAGTACTGGTGATGCCTTCCACCACCTGACCAAGAATTCGATCAAGCTCTATCTCGGCTCGCAATTCATAGCCAAGTCGCACGATCTCTTTGAGCTGGCGCGTGCGCCGCTCGATGTCCCGGTCTGATCCTCGGCGTTGTACCCAATTCACCACCATCGAGTGCTAACCTCCCGCCAGCAAGCGTACTCTGTTCACTGGTGCGCAGATCACGGTAGTTGACAGTAACAGGTTCGGCTGCTACACGTAACCTGCGGGGAAGAATAGCATATCCGGAGCAAACACACAAATCTTTTATCTTTCGCCGGCTGCTATCTCGGTAGCGGGAGAGGCCGGGGCTATCGCTCCACCTTGTGGATGTAGCTTGCTCAAATACTCGCTGGCCGAAGCGTACCCAATGTCGATCCAGGTGCCGGCTTTGTCAAAATCCAGGGTCCCCCCGCTCACATTGGCGCCCAGCCGCAGGACATGTATATCGATACCGCGGGGTACCCGTTCCAGAGCGCGAGAAAGCTGGTAGCGATTCATGACTTGCGCCGTGCGCTCAAGCACGGTCACCAGAGTATGCACCGAGGACGTCCTGGCCCACTGCGGACTCCGATGTCGATCCTCGCTATCGTGAGGGAGCAACGGTTTGACGACGCTCGCATCATCGTAGCCCACATCTAGCACGTAGATGTGTCGCGCCCCCAGCATGAGCGCCGTTTCAATGCTCGCATTATCCAGTGCGCCACCGTCCACGTAGATATGGCCGTCAATGGTGACTGGAGGGAAGACTCCCGGAATGGCTCCCGATGCCATCACCGCGGGAACGACGGGGCCGGTGGAGAAGATAGCGCGCGTGCTGGCTGTGATGTCAGCGGCGATGATGCGTAAGGGGATAGCCATGTCATCAAAGGTAACATCTTTCAAATAGCGATCAATGAATCGGCGGAGCCCTACATCGCTGTAGAGCGATGGGTTGCCCGCAGCCAGACGCCTAAGCGCCGCCAGGACACGGCCGAAGTTCACCGCCTGTGGTGAGGCATTCAGTCGCGGATCTACTCCCAGCAACAACCTGTTCGTGGTGGCGCTGAGCCAGGCACCCACCAGCCATTCGACGCCGTCGGGAGTTGGGTGCAGCGCCAGGCACGCGCCATTCCATGCGCCTATCGACGTACCAACCACGACATCGGGGTATTCTCCCGCCTCCAGGAGAGCTCGGAGCGCCCCCACCTGTAGCGCGCCGCGCGCCCCGCCACCAGCCAGCACGAAGGCAGTATATGAGTGCCAGCGAGGACGATGGACCTGGCTCATGGCGCACCTGATCTCTCTTTCTCGAGCCACACTCCCCTGGGCGCGACGATTCTAGGGGGACGCGCCTCTAGGGTATGTCCCGGGACAGCACCGTAAGGCGTTCGAGCGCCAGCCGCATCTCTGTCAGCGGAGCCGCGAGCCCGGTCCACAAGGAGAAAGCATCGGCTCCCTGGTAGAGTAGCATCGCTAGGCCGCCTATGGCATGCAAGCCTTGTGACAATGCCTGGCGTACCAAAGCCGTGTCAGGCGGGTTGTAGACTACATCCAATACGAACGCATACGGAGGAAGTTGCTTGATAAGCGGCAGTGGCACCGGCGACGCGTCTCGGTCGCCGGTGCCGATGGGAGTGGACTGCACCACAATGCTCGTGTGGGCAATCACCGCCGATAGTGCCGCGCTATCCGCCAGATCAACGATCTGCGGCGTCGCCCAGGTCCCCATGCCTGGGAGTTTTTCACGCTCCAAGGTGGTGAGCACCTGTCGCTGCTGAAATGCCCGCACCAGATCCCGACCGGCTTCCGGATTGCGTACCGCCAGCCAGGTGCCGAAGCCTTTCTCCCATGCGACCGCCAGTGCTGCACGAGCCGCGCCTCCAGCACCAATCACGAGAAGATTGTTATTGCCGGGTCCAGGCCGCTCCTCGTCGAGAATACGTCGAAGTGCCGCTACGTCAGTGTTATGACCAACCAGCCGGGGTCCAGCCGCGGTCTTCTCGACTACGACAGTATTTACTGCACCAAGAGCCAGTTCCACATCATGGGACACGGCATCCAGAAGCGGCCGCACATCATTTTTGTATGGAATAGTGATATTCGCACCCAACATGTCCTGCCCGCGCAGGGCGGCTACGCGTTCTCCCAACTGCTCCGGACTGGTGTCCCACAGCTCATAATGTGCGCCGATTCCAGTAGCGGCAAAAGCAGCGGTCTGCATAGGTGGGGACCAGGAGTCCCTGATAGGATGTCCTATGAGCACAGCGCGCAGTACTCTGTCGTTCGCGGCTTCGCCCGCCTCCAGTGGTTCCTTCTGGTTCCCCATCCGTACGTTACTTCGCTCCACCGCTTTCGGCCTGATACGGTCGTAGCCGCGCGAGCTCGTCATTGCCGAGCGTCACATGCACCACGCCGTCCTCCACATCAGAAACGGACTCGACAGGTAACTCTAACAACTTGCCAGCCCGCCCCTTTTGATGGAAGACAAATGCGGTTATTTTCTCAGTTTCCGCATCAACCAGCACGTGTTCGATAACCCCAATTTCCTCATGGGGCTCTCGCCGCCAGACCGGTGTTCCGGCGGTGATCTCCGCTGAGTCACCGCTCTTTCGAAAACCGATCTCGGTATCGGGCTCAAAAGGCGCCGCTCCAAGTCCGGCGGCGGTCGCAATATAGTGGATCAGCTCACCCAGGCGAAAGCGAGGTTTTTCTTCCGTTCCTCCCATCTCGCCGGTCTGTGGGTCCTCCGCGTTGACATAGAATTCCTGTTCAAAGAAAGGCTCGGAATCGAACTTCTGCTGATCGAGTGACAGCGCGATCGATTCCGTCCCCACACTCTTGATCGCCGATACGGGAATTACACGGGCGCGCGGCTTCTCCCAGCCACCGGGAGCAAGTAGATTACCAGATTCCAGCAGACCGGGGTCGACAACGATGTGGGTGACATGCTGCTTATCGCGCCCCAGCACTATGCGCTCCAGCCTGCCGATGTGACGCCCGTCATCGCTGGTAACCGGTGTACCGATATGTAAGTCCTCCAGCATAGTGCCGCCTCTCCAAGCCTTCTCTTACCGCCTGGCCTCGCGCCGGCGCAACTGCCGCTGAACCTGTTTGACCCTGGTATACTCATCGTCATGTCCGCCGGGCGATGCGGCCGCAGGCTGAGCTGCAGCGCGCGTGGCTGCGTCTTCGTGGGGGCGCTACGTCGAGCAGTGGGATGCGGGTTTGCTGCAACGGGAGTGCCGGTGTGCCGTCGGGCGGCTCGCGTACGGCGGGCTTTGCCCATTCCATCCGGCGACGGCTTTCCCGGCTGGCTTGCCGCCGCGGTCTGAGAACGCCTGGCTGAGTTTGCGTTGCCAAATAGGTCTCGAGGTATAAGCTCGAAGCGCACCAGAAAGTAGTACGCCGCCACGATAACCAGAAGGGTGACGGCGAATGACCAATTGAGCGCACCGACAACAGGAGTCTTGGGGTTGAACCAGGGAGTCATCAATCCTGGAGCGAATTTCGCGGACACATATTCCAGGATGAAAGACGAAAACTCAACCACCAGCAGCAAGATCAGCCAACCAAACATCAGCTTACCCATCCGCGACTGTTGCCGTGCGGGCTTGGCGCCGCGAGTGCCCCCGCTGGAGACTTCAGTTTTATCGGTCCGGGTAAGGCTAAAGCGACTCAAGAAAGATTTGTGCTCGTTGGTCTCCGGAGCTCGCGCACTCGGCGACTTCTGCTCCCGTGTTTGTGCCATCTCTGCTGCTCCCAATTCTCTTCACCATAGGCCCACGGCGCTTGATGATTCAGAACACGATTTCGGGTGATTATTCCGGCGGCATATTCCTGGCCGCAGTCGATATACACCTTGAGTATACTCTGCGTTCCACGCTTCGCGCTAGCCCCAGCTTCCGTCGCCGGCCGCTGGCTATATCAGGGGTGGACGGCTAAAAATGTCCTCTGGCGAGCTGGCAGGCACAATTACCGTGAGCGAGCTAGGCACTACGCTAAAGGTCATAGGCAAGCGACCGATAACATCACCGTCGACCTGAACTGGAAGCGGTGGGGTAGATTCGATGTGCACGGTGCGACATTGTATGGTACGAGTCTTGGGGCCGAG
The DNA here is from genome assembly GCA_963810535.1 of uncultured Chloroflexia bacterium. Lineage (GTDB taxonomy): Bacteria > Chloroflexota > Ktedonobacteria > Ktedonobacterales > JADMIN01 > JAJPKE01. The sequence continues at coordinate 206,090 of CAWENW010000013.1, read as the reverse complement.
TTTTGCCCGGCGAAGGAATGCCCGCACCAGCACGCTTAGGCGATAGAAAAGTCCACCATCTTCCATGGTCACGACGTCGAAGACCCCATCGTCGGCGAGCGCATGTTTGGCAAACGTCATCACGCCCCCATGGAGCCTGGTGTTGCCGATGATGATCATGAGAGCGTTGAAGCTGCGCCGCCTGCTTTGGTCGAAGCGAATAGTTACTCGTGCCGGTTGGTTGGTCACCGCAAGCCAACCGGTGGTAGCAAAGTAATCTACCAGTTTTAGGCCTATCTGAGTACGTGCGCCATCCTGTACCCGCCGGGCCACCTCGGCGTCGAAGCCGATACCGGCCATCAGCAGAAAGTAGCGGTCGTTCGCCCGCCCCACGTCGATGCGTCTGCGTGCACCATGTAGCAGCACTTCGCGCGCCTGATCCAATCGAAGCGGTATGCCGGTCTCACGAGCCCAGACATTCACGGTCCCCATAGGGAGCACGCCAAGCGCGGTGCTTTGACCCACAAGGGCTTGCATGACCTCGCTGAGCGTGCCATCACCGCCGGCCGCTACCACCATATCCATGCCTCGCTGGACCGCGTCACGCGCGAGCTTGGAAGCATGTCCCGGGCCCTCCGTCTCGCAGACCTCCGCCGGTAGATTATGCTCACTGAGCCAGCGAGCTGTCTCCTCAAGGTCGCGCGCGGCACTCGAACTGCGCCCGCTACCGGACGCGGGGTTGCAGATGATTCGAACGCGCGGTGCAACTGGCGGCAGAGAGCCGCGGGTCCGCTTAACTCGGCCGAATGGACTTGGAATGATTGAGTATGCGAACTTATAATTCGTGAGCAGGCGATTCAGAGTCGCGGCTAAATCCATCCACCACTCACGGATGCGCACTGGCACTCGCAGGGCCGAAAGGGCGCTCGTCTTCACCAAATTCTCCTATAGTACTCCAACAAAGACTCTTATAGTATACGCTCGCGAACTTATATGAGTCACGGGAGCAAACGATCTCCCAAGACAAACTCCAGGCTACCCAGCCTGGCTAGCTGATTCTGGGAACGCGTGCCAGCAGCTCAGCTACGACTTCATATGTGTTGGTACCTAGGCGCCCGGCTACCTCTGCCACTGTCAGCTCATCGGCTCCTTGGCGCCCTATGAGTACAACTTCGTCACCCATGCCGACATCCGAGATCCCGGTGATATCGATCATGCACTGGTCCATAGTCACCCGGCCCAGTATGGGCGCCCGCTTTCCGCGTACCAGCACCTCGCCCCAATTCGTGGGAGCGCGCCGGAAGCCGTCGGCGTAGCCTACCGGTAGTACCGCGATCCTGGTTGGACGGTCGGTGACGTAGGTCGCCCCATAACTGATACCTTCGCCAGCGGGGATCCATTTGACCTGCGCCACCTGGGTCTTGAAAGATAGCGCCGGTTGGAATCCCAGTGGCAGTCGCATCTCGTCGCCTGGCGGCAGTCCATAGATCGCGCCGCCTGGTCGTACCATGTCAAAATGGGCCGCGGGAAGGGTAAGCAGCGCCGCGCTGTTGGCGGCATGCACGATCTTCGGCCGCAACCCTCGGCGATCTAGAGCGTCTATTACGCACTGGAACCTCGCCAGTTGCATGAGCGCATAGCTCTGGTCGGCACTATCAGCGGTCGCAAAGTGAGTAAAGACTCCCTCCACGTCCAAGCCCGGAAGATCATGAAGCATGGCGACAAAGTCGACTATGCTGCTGACTTCTTCGGTACGCAGGCCTAACCGGGCCAGGCCGGTATCCACTTTGACATGGACGCGGGCAGTCCGCCCCAAGTCGCGGGCCGCTCGTGAGAGAGCCTGAGCGATCTCCAAGGAATAGACCGTTGAACGAAGGTCGTAGCGTAACGCCTCACGCGCCTGCCAGGGAGCCGTATAGCCAAAAACCAGTATCGGCGCGCTAATACCCGCCGCTCGTAATGGCTCGGCTTCGCTCACAGTTGCCACACCCAGCCACGATGCCCCATTATGGAGCACAGTGCGTGCCACTCTTAAGGCGCCATGCCCATAGGCGTCCGCCTTGAGACTGACCAGTATCGCCACTCTCCGGCCAACGACCTCTCCGACCAGCCGCGTATTGCGCGCTATGGCGCTGAGATCGATCTCTAGCCAGGTAGGCCGGTCAGGTCGCATCACCACCACCCGTTGCCAGGCCCCAGTCTGACGGTCCAATAAGCGCTCAGCAGTATCTGGGTGGGCCAGAAGCGGTGCCGCCACCTGCTCCATACGCATTTCTTCCGACCCCTTTAGGTACACGAGTGCTGTCTTGCCTTCCAGGCGCGCGCTGGACGCAAACTCTCGCACGGCACGAGCGGTGTCCGCCGCCAGCTGAGCGCGGATGACCCGATCTGGCGCCAGACCTGCCGTCAGCGCCGCCTGTGCGATGGTCTCCGCCCGCATGCCGTAAGTAACGAGGTAGTCCGCGTGCTTGGCGGCGAGGTCGCCGAGCCGGCGATGCTCTGCCTCCTCCTGCTCACCTAGGCGGAGCATGTCTCCCAATACCCCGATGCGTGCGGCATGGCGTTGACTGCCATAGGCATCCAGGGTCTCGAGCCCCGCTTGGGCGCTTGCGGGTGCCGCGTTATGGGAATCATCCAGCAGCTCCATGCTCTCTACGCCTTCCAGCAAGCACATTCGACCCGGCAGGGTTCGCATTAGAAGCAATGCGGTGAGCGCCTTGTCGCGATCGATGCCAAAATATGCGCCTACGGTGGCAGCTGCCAGAACAGCGTAGGCCCAATGATCGGCATGTAGATGGGGAAAGACAAAGCGTCGAGATCCCTCCTCATTTTCGAGCGTAAGAGCTGGTGAGTCTAGTGTGGCAATAGGTCTACGGCGACAACGGACGGTGAGTCGATCGTCTAGGACCGCTACCCGCTCTCCTATCGGGGCAAAGAAGCGTACCGCGGCTCGAGTTGTCTCTGACATCATCTGGGTAGCCGGGTCATCGGCGTTGAGCACTGCCAGACCGCCGAGTGGCAGCATCTGCGGTAGCTGAGCCAGCTCCGCTCCAAGAGCGCTGGTGCTGCCGAAATACTGCAGATGGACTGGACTAACGTTTGTGACTACACCAACATCTGGATGTATCATCGCGCAGAGATCGGCGATTTCGCCGGGATGGTCGGCTCCCAGCTCGAGTACGGCAAAACGATGATCGGGCTCGAGTCGCCCTAGCGAGAGTGGCAGTCCAAGCCGGTCGTTGTAGTTGCGCCAGGATCGGAATGTCGGCGCCAGCAGACTAAGCACGTCGGCAATGGCTTCCTTGGTGGTCGTCTTACCCGTGCTCCCAGTTACCGCGATAACGGTAGGCTTCCAGGCGGCGAGGATGCTGCTGGCATACTGGCACAGTGCGGCTCGTGTCTCCGAAGTTGCCAGTATACTAACACCCGAGCGGCGAGCTCGTTCGATCAGGGTATCGGCAGTGGCGGAATGGCGCTCTAACCAGCTGGACTCCACGACCACAGCGGCAGCGCCTCGTTCGATGGCATCGATAGTGTAGTCATGCCCATCTCCATGCACGCCACCGACAGCCACGAAGCAGTCTCCTGGCAGTGTGGCACGCGAATCATGGGCAAACCCCTCACAGCTGGTACGGCTGCCGTAGCTGATTACTGCTGAGCCAGTCGCGGCAATAAAGTCGTCCAAGACAATCATAGACAGCGATCGCTCCTAGGGAATGACGAAACTGGTCGACCTCCGCCGGTGGTATGACTTTGGCCACAACCAGTGTATCACTAGGACTTCGAGAAAGAGACACGCGCCGCCACTGACGAGGTAAGTGTCCGCGGCGTAAAAGGTCTCCCAGGCCGGCGAGTGAGCTTCATGGACGGGGGAAGGACCTGCACCGTCGCCTGAGCCAGTGCCTTGCCGAAGGCATCCATATTCGCGTAGCGTCGCAAAGGGTTGGGCTCAAGTGCGGTGGTGAGGACCGACAGAACAGCCAGCGGAATCATGAAAGCCGTCTGGTCTTGGCGCTGCCCTAGTGTGCCGGCGGGGTGAGGAGTACCGGTCAGAGTATGCCAGACGAATGCCGCGACGCTGTACATACTCGACCGTCCAGAGCTGGTCTGTCCCTCCAACACCTCCGGGGCAGCGTAGATGCCATCTTGCGCGCTCTGGATCAAGGACATCGACGGTAGCAGCCAGCCTGCCACGCCCAGTTCCTGGAGACCAATGCGGCCATGCCCACCGACGCAGAGAGTGCGGGGTGAGACAACGATGTGGGAGAGCAGAAGAGGTGCCTGCCGTTCTACCATATCAAGCGCATCGCAGAGTGTGAGACCGTTTACCAGTGCCTCGCAGACTTCGCTCACGCGGCGGCGCTCCAGATAAGTGGTAAATGGCATTGCCGGACAGAAGTCAAATACTGCGTAGCCGGTTACAGGCTCCAAGGGGTGTTGCTCGCTACTAAAGAAATCGCGGAGCCTCGGCAGAGCCGGATGTCGGAGCGGTGCCGCCTGGACCGCACAGCTACGGAAATGCGCGAGGTCAGTCTGCCACTCGTCTTTGGGAGAAGTTACGGCTGCCACGCGCACTGGAATGTCGAGAGAGACATCGCAGGCCAGGTAGTCTTGCTGGTAGGCGATTTGGCAGAGTAGCTTGCCTACCGCATAACGGCGGTCAAGCAGCAGTCGCGCCATAAGGTGAACTTCCTTCGGCTTGCCGACCATGTGGCCCCATTTGCTCCCAGAGATCCAGTCGATCTTGGCGATCACGCGGGTAGCGCAGGCTCACATCTACGCTACGGTAGGTCATTACGCATGGAGCATGCCGTCGCTCGCTCCAATCTCGGAGTCGGAGTCGGAGTCGGGATCGCCAATTGTTGCAAGCACCTCGTCCTGTGTCACCGCCTGGCCTTTGACGACACGAAGGCTACGCACACGCCCAGCTCGGGGAGTAGTCAAGTCATTTTCCATCTTCATCGCTTCCAACACCACGATCGTCTGGCCCCGTTGCACCTCATCGCCAATGGCGACTAGTACGTTGGCTACCAGCCCCGGCATTGGCGCGCGAATCCCGGCTTCTCCACCGGGGTGGGTGCCTTCGGCCAGGCTGGCAAGCGCCAGAGCGCGAGCATCCTGCACTTCAACGGTATACGGGTGACCCCGCGATGAGATCTCAATTCGGCGACCAGTGAGCTCTTCGCCGCCGCCATCTTCAAGCTCCCGGGCATACGCCGTATACGACCGGTTCCCTACCAGTAAACTGTAGAGGTCGGCGGGTGTCTCGCTAGAAGGCGGGCTTGCCTGGTCAAAGCCGACGCGGCGGCAGTCTACCACGAAGGAGCGCTGGTCAAGCGTTAACCGGCGAAGATGACCATCTTCTTCCAATTCGACAGTGTGTTGCCGACCATCTACTGATACTGAATATCGCATAGCGAACTCCCAGGGAAATCATTGACAACATGTGAGATAGTATCTCACATAGCCGGTACTGGACCGCGAATACCGGTAGACTTTTATGCGATACTTAGTCAGAAGAGTAGGGGCCCAAGGGTCTGTATGCTCGGTCGCAGACAATCTACAGGTGCCGCTTGGACCAGTGTACTTGGGTTGGTCAAGAGCAATGAGCGAACCGATCAATGGAGCGAGCAGCCGTAGGCGCAATCCGGCGCGACCGGTTGATATGCAATATGAGCCGGATGGGGACAGCGAGATGGGCGCGGAAGGCAGCGGACAAGCATACCGGAGGCCGTCTCGGCGGCAACGACAGGTACCGAGCGGTGCGCCGGCCAGGAAGCGTAAAGAAGAAGACAGGCATGGTCGCCAGTCCTCGGAGCACGGGTTCAAGTGCGGCCATTGTAAGCGGTTTATTGGTCTTTTGCCGAGTGGCGGTCATTACCGAAACCATTGCCCTATTTGTCTTTACTCCCGCCATGTAGACGGCGAGACCAGTGGGGACCGATCCAGCAGCTGCAGGGCTCTCATGGCTCCTATTGGTGTATTTGCGCGCCGCAACGGAGAGCATGTTCTCGTGCATCGTTGCCTTGGCTGTGGCTTTGAGCGATTCAACCGTATCGCCGCCGACGATGATTTCGATTTAGTTCTGTCTTTGCCGGAGTTACCACCGCGGTCAGCAAGCCGCTGATAATAGCGGATGGGAGAGGTTATACCTCTGGTAGTCTATACTCGCTGTGAGGTTTTCTGTTACCTTCGGCTCCAGAAGTGAGCCAATCGTCGGGCGATCTGTATAAGGGAGAAATGATTGAAGGTATCAGCGGCAGACGAGACATTTATGGAGCGGTTGCGCTCCCGTTGGCGTGATGCCCAGACGCTGCTATGTGTCGGACTTGATGGCGAGCTTGAACGATTGCCGCCATCGGTGCTCGGAGCACAGACTGGATTGCTGTCCTTCGATGACGAGCGAGCCGGCAGCGGCGTTGAAGGATCGCTGATCGCGTTTCATCAAGCCATTATCGATGCGACCGCCGATCTAGTGTGTGCCTTCAAGATCAACTCGGCCTTCTTCGAAGCTCATGGCCCAGCGGGATTTCGGGCCATGATTCGCCTGATCGCTTATATTCACGCGCGGTATGCACCGGTTCCGGTAATTCTCGACGCCAAACGGGGCGATATCAGCAACACTTCTACGGCGTACGCCCGCGCCGCGTTTGATGTATGCGGCGCCGACGGAATAACGGTGCAGCCGTATATGGGCGGTGATGCGCTGGCACCGTTTCTGGAGCGCAGCGATCGGGGAGTTTTCGTGCTATGCCGCACCTCCAACCCTGGTTCAGCTGAATTGCAGGATGCGACGGTACGACTGGCGGACGGGGGTACTGAGGAGCCGTTATACGCGCTGGTCGCTCGCCGGGTATGTGGGGAATGGAACGTCAATGGGAATTGCGGCCTGGTAGTGGGAGCAACGTTTCCAGGCGATCTTGCCACAGTGCGGTCGGTAGTGGGCGACTTGCCCATCTTGGTACCCGGAATTGGGACTCAAGGCGGTGATCTGGAGGCTACTGTGCGCGCTGGACTTGACAGCCAGGGTCAAGGCCTGCTGATAAACGCCTCGCGCAGTATTATCTATGCGTCTAGTGACCTTGATTTTGCACAGGCGGCACGGCACCAGGCCAAGCATCTCAATCTGGAGATCAACCGGATGCGAGAGCGCACGCGCTCGGGGGAGCTCAGAGTTTGAGTAAGCAGCCTGAGCTGACCGAGCGCCAACTAGCATTTGCCGCCCACTTGCTGTCTATACGGGCGGTAAAGTTTGGCGCGTTCCGGCTCAAGCTCCATGAGCAGCACCCGGATGCTCCGCTGTCGCCCATCTATGTGGATCTACGTGTTCTCCAATCCTATCCCGATGCCTTGGATGCCGCCGTCGCTGCCCTGGCTGAACTTATCGAGACGCATTCCGTGGCATGCGCCCGCTATGCCGCTATTCCGCTGGCGGCGACACCTCTCGGGGCGCTTCTGTCGCACCGAACGCGGGTCCCCATGATCACGCCTCGTGAGCCCAAGACACATGGCCGAGTGGAAACCGTGAACGGCGATTTTGTACCCGGGGAGACCGTTCTGGTCATCGACGATGTTGTCAGTCAAGCCGATAGCAAGCTGGAGGCCATCCGTGTGTTGGAATCGAATGGTCTAGTGGTGCGAGATGTGGCGGTGCTGGTGGATCGCGAACAGGGCGGTGAGGCGCAACTGGCCGCCGCTGGCTACCGTCTCCACTCGGTCTGGCCGCTTCGTCGTCTTCTGGGTTACTGGCGCGATGCCGGCGCTATTGAGGAGACGACCTACCAACAAGTCTCAGAATACCTCGCACAGTGAATGGACGATTACTCCATGATTTATCGCCGGATCGTTCGACCGGTAATATTTGGGATGGGCGGCGATGATCCGGAAGTCGTTCATGAGGCTACTCTCAAAGTCCTGTCGGAGATCTCCCGCTCGCGAACCCTGACCGGCGCGCTGGAGCTGCTCTCAACCGCTATTGGTGGCTCCCTACCAGCCTACGCGTCACGAGACGTGTTTGGACTGCATTTTCCCAGTCCGATTGGGCTGGCGGCGGGGTTCGACAAGAACGCCTCCGCGGTTCCGGCGCTGGCCGCGCTCGGGTTTGGATTTATCGAAGTCGGAACCCTCACTCCCAGCCCACAACCCGGAAACCCCCGACCGCGCCTTTTCCGCCTGACGTCTGACCAGGCGCTCATCAATCGAATGGGATTTAACAACCTGGGCGCCCTGGCGGTAGCGGCCCATCTGGCTCGCATGAATCCGGTGCGTGTGCCGGTAGGGGTGAGCCTGGGCAAGTCAAAGACCACATCTGCCGAGCAGGCGGTACAGGACTATCTACATGCTCTCGACACTCTTTATCCGTATGCCGATTACTTTGCCATCAACGTGAGTTCGCCCAATACTGAAGGTTTGCGCGCGCTCCAGGAAGCGTCGCTGCTCGAGCCGCTCCTTTCGGCACTCATCGCACGACTCGCCGAGCTAGCCGAGAGCGACTCCCCGCCGCGTGCCGCCCCCAAGCCGTTAGTGGTAAAGATAGCGCCAGATCTAGGGGAGAGCGAGCTCGATGAAGTAGCGAATGTATGCGTCGATCGTGGAGTCAGCGGGCTTATCGCCGTCAATACCACCGTGTCGCGCGACGGGCTCCGCGCGAGCGCCACCGTTACGCAGTCGGGCGGACTTAGCGGCCGCCCGCTGCTTGCGCGAGCACTTTCGGTAGTGAGCTTGCTGCACCGGCGATGCGGCGACCAGCTGCCAATTATCGGCTGCGGCGGCATCTTCACCGCGAACGATGCCGAGCGTATGCTTGATGCTGGAGCCGCGCTCTTGCAGATTTATACGAGCTTGATTTACGAAGGCCCTCTGGTGGCCCGCCGCTTGGCTCGCTCGGTTGGAGTGGCCGATCAGGAAAGGAAACAAACTGGTGGAACCAGCACCAACTCGCAGGTATGAGCCGGCGGATAGACCGGTGCGTATCTTCGAGTACGCTCTCTTTGTAGCGCTCGACCTAGCAGCCTTCGCGGCTTTTATCTGGCCCAACCGGCCGGTTATCATCCTCGCGTTTGCCATCGCGGCGGCCACGCTGCTGCTCTCAGCAGTACGGCTGCTGTTGCCGTCGCCACGTTACTCACTCACACGCGCCGCCTTTTTGGTTATCTCGCTCTTGGTCCTGGTGATGCTGGTGACTCTGGCGAGTGCCTGAGCTTCGAATGACGTCTCAGGCATCACTCATCTGGAGCGGTATCTGCTCGCTCCATGCGCTCCGGCGCACTCATGCCAAGCAACGAGAGCGTTCGGGCCAGCCCCAGTCGCGCGGACTGCAAGACTCGCAGACGCGCATTGCGTACCTCAAGGTTTACATTACTTCCCTGTTTCAACATCGGGCAATGGTCGTAGAAGAGATGGAAGGCATCGGCCAGATCCATGCCGTAGCGTGTCAGAAGGTGCGGCTCAAGCAGCAACGCCGCCCGTTCCACGACCTCTTCCAGTCGTAGCAGCGCTCGGATAAGCGCCAGCTCGAAGTCACGTTCTTCTGGTGGGTCATTGATCAAGACCGACACATCAGCATCCTCGTATTCCGCGGCCGAGATCCCGAGCTCGTGCGCCTTCCTGAAAATTCCCGCTGTGCGGGCGTGAGCGTACTGGACTGAGAGACCAGGATTCTCATCGGTCTGTTTCCGTGCCAGATCGAGATCGAAATCGAGTGAGGTGTCGGAAGAACGCATGAGGTAGAAGAATCGGGTAACATCCGATCCCACCTCTTCTTCCAAATCGTCGAGCGTAATGACATTGCCCAGTCGCTTGCCCATGCGCATGCCTTTGACCGTGACCGTTTGGTAGAGCAGCACATGTAGATCATCGGCGGCATGTCCAAGCATCTGCGCTACTGCCTTCAGCCGAGTAATATATCCATGGTGATCAGAGCCGAGAACGATGATGAGGCGCTCGAAGCCGCGATTGAATTTGTTGCGCATGTAGGCGACGTCGGCGGCGAAATACGTCGGCTCGCCGTTGGAGCGCAAGATGACCCGGTCTTTGTCGTCGCCGAATTCGGTGGTCTTAACCCAGAGCGCGCCCTCTCGCTCCTCGGTGTATCCGCCGCGGAGCAAATACTGGATGCTGTCGTCCAGTTCACCATTGGAATCAAGCGATGCCTGGTTGAAGTAGACGTCGAAGTCGATACCGAGGCTGGCCATTGTATGCCGAATATCGCCCATGATGATTTGGGCCGACATCTTGCCTATCGCGGTAGCTCTTTCCCTTTCCGGCAACTCAAGAAGTGAGCGCCCGTCTCGCTCGAGAAGCCGAGCGGCGACGGTCTCATAATACGGACCAAAGTAGCCTTCCTCAGGTTTCTGCGCCAAGGTGTCGCCAAGGGCGAGCTGCACATAATACTCAACCGACCGTCCCAGCTTATCGATCTGACCTCCCGAGTCGTTAAAGTAATACTCTTTCGTGATCTGGAACCCAGCGTATCTCATCAGGCTTCCCAGTGTATCGCCTATGAATGCGCCACGCCCGTTCCCTACCGTAACTGGACCGGTGGGATTGGCGCTGACAAATTCGAGATTAACCCGCGTACCGCCTCCTACCACAACGGCGCCGAAGCGGTCGCCCAGCGCGATAATGGCGGTAGGTTGCGCAAGTAACCAGGCTGGGCTGAGCCGAATGTTGATAAAGCCGGGGCCGGCCACTTCGACGTTTTCTACCAGGGAGTAGGCCGGCACGAGGTGCGCGGTTTCGTTCATCTCTCGGGCAATTTGGTCGGCAATTGCACGCGGATTCGACTTCGATCCAGCCGCTCTCGCCGCTGCCGCCAGCTTCATCGCAATGCTAGTAGCGTAGTCCCCATGTTCGGGTATCTGGGGTCGCATGATTTCAATGGCCGGAACCGGCACATCGGGAAGTTCGCCCAACTCGGCAAGGTGGGCGACAGAATGGCGTATTAACTGGTCTATGGTATCTCGGATCATGACAAAAATGGCTCCCAGGCAGATCTGCAGTGATGCTTGAGCGGCATGCCACTCAACTGGGGCGGCTGCGATTGATCTGCCGTTGTTTTGCATCCGCCTGCATGCTGAGCACGTATTCAATGCCCCGTAGGTCGTCAAAGGAGGTGTCGGACGCTACCATCACTCCCCGGCCGGTGCGCGAATCGAGAAAGGCCAGCGATGGCGAGGTTGCCCGCTGTTGCCGATATCTGACCGACCGTACGCCTCCCCCAAGGAATCCGGGCAACACGGCCCGGGTGCCGTCAAACGGAGTCTCGGCGGTTTCTATCGGGGCTTTGACGCCTTTGAGGGTGATGGACTCGACAAATTCGAGAGGCACATGGATGACTTTGCCCCCTGGCATGGACTTAACGAACTCGTCAGGGGTAACCACCAGCCAGTAGTCGTCGGCATGGAGCAGACGCCAGACGTCATAGAGAATAATACCAAGCGCGCCGAATGCCAATGCTGCTAAAGCGAGCAAGATGATTCCGGTAAGGACAAATGCGAATCCCCGCAGGCTAAAGATGCCTGGCACCGTGCTCAAAGACGCCGGCACCAGAAGGAGAAATCCGACCACGGCAACCGCCAACCACCGAATAATTGAGTTGCGCAAATAGCTACGTCGCAGCGGCCAGACCACCCACGTGTCGGGGGCGTTGCCTGAGCGTGCGGTTGCCAGTACAGTCTCAGCGTCCATAGCTTCTCCAGCTCCTGCAACCTGTGATGAATGCTGCCGATGATTATCGCAACCAGACGAGTACTGGAGAGGCCGGATAGCCTTTCCGCGTGCTGAATTATAGCACAGTGCCATAGGCCTACTTCAGGCACGGAGCGGTGCAGAACGTCCGCCGGCAGGTAAGTCGCAACCTGGGCACCGGGAGCCCCGCAGTCTCGACGCACATGAGGTGTCGGTCTTGCCCTTGACTACGAGAATTGATACAGTTAATGGGTACTGGGGGAAATGTTTGGTGCAGCAGTGCGGAACGTATTTCTCCCGGCAGGGGAGCAGGCGACATGTCCATACTGCAGGCGCGCGCAAAGCTACGCGGCATTTATGCTATTATTGCCGGCGCCATTATCATTATCGTCATTCCGTTCTTCCAGGGAAGCATCCTGGCGGATACTGGCTACTTGAGCGCGGTCAATCAGATTACCAATCACCGTGACTTCGCACCATACCTGACCTGGGTTGGGCAGAACCAGGAAACCGACGTTATATTCCATGCCGTGCAATTCCTGGCTTTCCTGCTGATCTTTGCCTTGCCGGCGATCCTGGTGGAGCTGTTGTGGGCCACGCATTCGGTCACAGGGTGGATTGCGAGAATTTCTGGTCAGGTTGGTTTTGGCTGTTATGCGTTGGCGGTATTGCTTGGACTCTTGATAAGCGGCAACTACGCGGGCTCTTACGCCGCTGCCGGCAGCTCGACTTCGCGGGCCGCGGTGGCGGCAAATTTCGGTACCTTGTTTGCCCTCCAGAATATCGTCTCTCATGTCATCGGCGGTGTTCTGGTGGCGGTGGCACTCATGATTATCGGTGCGCAGCTGATGCTCAGTAGTCAGAAGATACTGCCCGGCTGGCTCGGGTACTTCTCGGTCCTGGTAGCCGCACTCCTCGTGATTACTGCCCTGCAGTTCGCCGCCCTACCGGACGCCGCCGAGACCTCGCTGTCTTCGCTTGGTTTTTTCGCGTTGGCGCTCTGGCTCGTCGCCGTGGGCATTTATCTCACGCGGCCCACACTATTGCCGGGGCAACCGACTGACGCACCAAGACGAGTCGAGCAATTCGCCGCTGGCGAAGATGCCGCTGGCGAAGATGCCGCTGGCGCGGCCGGTTCAGAGGTTAGCTCCGGTATGACCGAGTCGGTCCCCCAATCAGACGGCCAATCAGCGCGAGAAGAAACGAGCCCGTAAAGGACACCACTATTGTCCCGAGGAATCCCTGCGGACCCGAGATGGGAGCCTTTACCAGATAAAGTACCAGGAGGCCTACAAAAGCTCCAAGCAATCCAAGCGCCGTGTTCCCCAGGCATCCAAATCCATGGCCACGAGTAATCAGTCCAGCGATCCAGCCGGCTATGAGTGCGGCTACTACCCAGGCGAGACAACCTCCAGGATTGAGTTGTATGTTACCGAATGACATGTCGAATGCCGATCATGGGGCCGGAAGAGCAGCCATTGATGGATTGATGGATTGATGGACGCGTCCTTACGTGCGATTTTTCTGCCCAGTGGCCTGCAGGGCAGGCCACTGGGCAGAAAACCGGAGTTGAAAGACCTAGCTTCCGCTCTGGGCCTGTCGATATCGGGCACCGACGATATCCCAATTTACAACGTTCCACCAGGCGTTGAGATAGTCGGCTCGGCGATTTTGATACTTGAGATAGTATGCGTGTTCCCACACATCGTTACCCATGACTGGGTAAAGCCCATCCATGAGTGGGCTGTCTTGATTGGCGCTTGAGACCACTTGCAGCTTTTTATCGGTCCCTAGAATAAGCCAGGCCCAGCCAGAGCCGAAGCGCTTGACCCCGGCATCATTGAAAGCCGCCTTGAACTGATCGAAGGATCCGAACGTCTGGTCGATAGCGGTAGCCAGCTCGCCGGTGGGCTGGGCGCTTCCTCCAGGGGTCATAATCTCCCAGAACATCGAGTGATTGGCGTGGCCGCCGCCGTTATTGCGAACCGCCGTGCGAATATTCTCAGGCACACTGTTGATCTGCCGAAGAATATCCTCGACCCTCATGCTTTCAAATTGAGGCTGGCCCGCCAAGGCGGTGTTGAGATTGGCGACATATGCGGCGTGGTGCTTGTCGTGGTGAAGCTGCATGGTCTGCGCGTCAATATGCGGCTCGAGGGCGGCATAATCGTACGGTAAGGGCGGAACTTCAAAGGCCATTGGGATTTCCTCCATACCTTGCTGCTAACGTTACTCGCGCCTACCTGTGCACGCGAGCAAAGCGGCCCGCCAAAACGGCCATAATCCGGCCGGTATCGATGAGCCAATGGTGTGATCTAATAACCCTGCTACCACAATAGTCCGACAGTAACTGCTCGTGTCAAGATTCTCTCTGGCGGGTCGCTGAATTTGGGGCCGAGAACTGGCCAAACGGTCAGGTCAGGCTCACCCTCAGTCAACGTAACCAGTCAGTGTTCTGCTTCTTACGTGCGCGCTTGGCGGGTTGCGGGGGCGTGCTGTTCAGGTATGTGGATGGTTGGGGTGTCCGCGGGCCTGGAGCAGATGATCCGTCGGACTCTGGGTCTTCATTTCCCACCGGCACCGGCACCGATATCACCCGCCCAGGTCGCCAATGCTTCTCGCATCGCCTGGGTAAGCTGGCTGTTGACTGGGCGCCGCTTTTGCGACTGGTGAGAGGCGGTGGACGGTAGCGGCGCCGGAACCGGATCAAGTGGCGGCAACGGCGAAGCTGCAAGCGGGGTCCAAGACTGCGGGCTAGGTGCCTGCGGGCTAGGTGCCACTGCCACACCGGCTGTGAATGACTCGGCAGCGGAATAAGCTGGCGTTGGCGGTGTGGAAGCTTCGGCCGGTACCCCATAGATGCCGCTCACTCTCGCGCTACTCCCTTGCAGCGAGGTCTGCGCGGCCAGCTTGGCCTGATTCACTACCTCTATGGCTCGCCGGTTCTTGCTCCAGGCGACGATGACGGTGACGACCACACACAGCACCAGACCGGCTACTGTTGCTGCTACCACCGCGACGATATCAATTCCAATCCAGCCGACGGCTGCCAGCATGTGTATCACCGGCCCCATGTCGAGACGCGAGAGATGAGACCGTTGCGCTAGTGAGGTGGTGGTTTGTGGTCCTTGGGTAAGGGCAGCAAGCAATACTCCGCCGGCGGCCAGTCCGACGGCGATTGCTCCGGCTCGGAGGCCCGCCGCCGCTTGGCGCCCGTACCACGCACGTGTAAGCCACTTGGCGGTTCCCAGGCCGGCGAAAAGTCCGGCGAATAGGATGCCGGGAACCACTGCCAGAGCAATGGTTGCCTGCAATGCGTAGAGAGTAACAAATGCCACGACGCCAACCGTGGTGCCGACGCGTAGAATTGTTCTCATGAGGCCCGCCTCCCACTCTGGTCGTTGCGCTCCGGCGCACGACCAGCAACTGCCGGCACGCATCGCACGAATTCACCAGGCCTATAAGTGCTTGGCGATAATCAATCGTTGCACCTCGCTGGTGCCCTCGCCGATCTCATGTGCCTTGACATTGCGCCAATATCGCGACACCGGATACTCGTCCATAAAGCCATATCCACCGTGTATTTGCACCGCCTGATCCGCGGCCCTCTTGGCGACCTCGGAAGCAAAGAGCTTGGCCATCGACGCTTCTTTGGTGAACGAGTCACCCTGCATATGCAGCCATGCTGCTTTGTAGTACATAAGACGAGCAAGCTCAATCTCCATAGCCATATCGGCCAATTTGAACTGGATGCCCTGGAAAGTGGAGATAGGACGGCCGAATTGCTGCCGCTCACCCGCATACGTGAGCGCTTCGTCGTAGCAGGCCTGTGCCAGGCCCACCGTCATAGCGGCGATCGCAACGCGTCCGAGACTTAGAATATGCATGAACTGCTGGAAACCGCCCCCGGCCTCGCCCAGGACATTTTCCTCGGGTACCTGGCAATCTTCAAATGAGAGCGGACGAGTATCCGACGCACGCCATCCCATCTTGTGATAGGGGTTGCCGATGGTGTAGCCGGGTGTGCCAGTTGGCACAATGAGATTGGTAATTTGCTTGCGGCCCTGCTCATCTGTCCCGGTGACTGCGGTTATGGTCACGCCACCGGTAATACGGGTACCGGCATTGGTAATGAAGTTCTTAGAGCCGTTAATCTGCCAGCTGCCGTTCCGGAGCTCGGCGTGCGTCTGTGTGCCGCCGGAGTCGGACCCCGCTCCTGGTTCGGTCAGGCCGAATGACCAGAGCTGCTCCCCGCGTGCCAGCGGGACGAGATAGCGCTCTTTTTGCTCCGGCGTTCCGTAGAGATAAAAAGGAGTGGAGCCGAGAGAAGTGTGAGCTTCCATGGTGATGGCGACTGATGCGTCGCCACGCCCGATCTCTTCCAAAGCGAGGCAATACGAGAGATAATCGGCGCCAGCCCCCCCATAATCTTCGGAAATCGGCAGGCCCAGGAGTCCAAGCTCAGCCATTTTGCCGATTATCGTGTATGGGAATGCTCCAGTGCGATCCATTTCTTCCGCCTGCGGCTTTATCTCAGCCTCGGCGAAATCGCGGCACAGGTCACGTATCATTTGCTGCTCAGCGCTGAGCGAAAAGTCCATTCAAAGCTCCTCATCGAACTTGCCAAACCGTCGCTGTGGTGAAGTGGAATCGCCGGGCCGGCAGCGCATTATACCACTCCCTTCTACTCTAGTCCTAGTGGGCTATGCGGGCCAGGACAGGTGCTATACTGCCTAGCATATTTGGTCGGAAGCTCCACCAGAAAGAGATGTCATGCAAGTTGCCGGTGAGTCACAGGATATCCGTCTCGGCCGGGAAAACAGCCGCTCGGGACGTATTCTGGTCGTAGATATCGACAGCGGAATCGCCGAGACTATTGCCGCGATCTTGTCTCACGATGGCTATATGGTGGCGACCGCCGATACCTATTCGGATGCTGAAGCCATGCTCCAGGCGGGGGCCTTCGACCTGCTCCTCGCCGATCTACGCGGAGAGGAGACCAGTGAGCACCTGCTGAAGCCGGCGCGCTCCGCTTTCCCTGAGCTCGCCATTATCGTGCTTACTCGCTTCTCGACCTATGATGCTGCGATCTATGCGCTGCAAGCCGGCGCATATGACTATATCGTCAAGCCAGTGGATGTGGATGAGCTCCGAATTCGGGTCCAGCGTGGTCTTGAGCACTACCGGCTGGGACGCGAACTGGCTTTACGGGTCGTTGAGCTAGAAGAGGCACACGCGCGCGTCTTCTCCTTTAATGCTGAGCTTCGACAGCAAGTGGATGGGGCGACCTCTGAGCTGCGCCGCAGACTGCAGGAGCTGGATGAGTCCAACCGCCAGTTGCGGCAGACTCAGGAGGACCACGATCGTTTCGTAGCCATGGTGGCTCATGAGATGAGAGGACCGTTGAATCCGATCATCAACTATGCACAGCTGGCCAAACGTCCAAACGTGCTCCCGGCGACGCTGGAACACTACGCTGACATCATCATGGAACAGGCGTATCGTCTGAACCGACTTGTAGACGATCTGCAGACTGCTACACGCTTGAGCACTGGCCACTTCACCCTTCGTCGCGATAGCTGTGATGTGGCTGCCGCGATAGCGGAGCAGATGGACAGCTTCGTCGCCTCAGTGCATGAGCGCCACTTCTCTTTTGAGCGTCCTCCTGAACCCGTGATGGCCGAGATAGATCGAGATCGCATCGTCCAGGCGGTGCGTAATCTGGTAGATAACGCGGTCAAATACTCGGCCGAAGGCGGCGATGTAGGAGTGCGAGTATGGCATACCAACGAAGCCGTCAATATCAGCGTGAGCGACCATGGCGCCGGCATTCCTACGGAGGAAATTCCCCGGATCTTTCAAGCTTTTACCCGGCTGCATAAGGAATCTGATGTTGCTGGCAGCGGGCTTGGTCTCTACATCACACAGGGCATTGTCGCCGCGCATGGCGGCCACCTCACGGTAAGTAACGGATCCGGAAGCGAGCGGATGCGCGGCGCCACTTTTACTATTGAATTGCCCCTGCACAATCCAGAGTCGGCGCCACTCTAGCCGCTCGGCCGCGCTGCCCCAAGAGCGTCTGCCGCCTTTGCGCTGCGACAATTTCCTGCTATATACTGAAGGCCGTGCCTTTCACTACAACTGAGGCATATAAATTGCTGCGAGGCTGCTTACCGATGTACCGGGTGAAATAGATAGAGCCGAATAACCGGGCCGGCGCTTGCTCGATACGAGCACCTATACGCGTCGGCGCAGGTACATCAAGAGAGGGTGTTGCATGGCACATTCATCGCGGAAACCGAACCGGAGTGAGACACTTGAGCGAACGATACTGGTGGGAGACGACGACGGCGGCGTTCGTGACGTCCTTTCTCAGTTATTGATCGGAGAGGGGTATCAGGTAGTTACCGCGTCAACGGGCCAGGAATCTCTCGACCTTCTCACCTGTCCCGAATCCGATCGCCCGGATCTCGCGTTGCTGGATATCAAGATGCCGGGCATGGACGGTATCACCATCCTGCAGCGAATGCTGGACCAAGGAGTGGATGTTCCCGTCATACTGATGACCGGCTACACCACTGCTACGCTTGCCATTAAGGCAATGCAGATGGGCGCGGCAGATTACCTGGCCAAGCCATTTTCAGACCTGGATGAAGTGATCATTGATGTCGAGCGGGTGCTGCGCTATGAGGATCTCAAGCGTGGACAGGGACAACAATTGGTTCCTGCCTCCAAGATTGACCCCTCGGAGAGAATCGTCGGCAACAGCCTGGATATGGTCAAGATCTTTAAGACCATCGGGCGGGTAGCGCGCACCCCGGCGACCGTCCTGGTCACCGGCGAGACTGGAACGGGTAAGGAGCTTATGGCCGAGGCCATCCATAACGCATCCGAACGACGGAATGGCCCGATTGTTAAGGTAAATTGCGCCGCATTGCCGGAGACTCTCCTGGAGAGTGAGCTCTTCGGGCATGAGAAGGGCTCGTTTACTGGCGCCATCACCCAACACAAGGGTCGCTTCGAAGCCGCCAACAAGGGCACGATATTCCTGGATGAAGTGGGTGAGATGACGCTTGGTACCCAGAAAAAATTGTTGCGGGTCTTGCAGGAGCGTGAGTTTGAGCGGGTCGGGGGCACTGCACCCGTCAAAGTTGACGTTCGAGTAATTGCCGCCACCAACCGCACACTGCGTGACGAGGTGGCTACTGGCCGGTTCCGCGAGGATCTTTTCTACCGGCTCAACGTCATCTCGATCCATATGCCGCCACTTCGCGAGCGGCTTGATGACGTACCGGCGCTGGTCAATTACTTTCTGGACAAGCATCGCTATAGCTCAGCTTCAACACCTACCCGCATCACCGAGAGCGCCATGAATATCCTCATGGAGTACGACTGGCCCGGCAACGTGCGAGAGCTGGAGAACATCATTCAGCGGGCGGTCGTGCTCAGCCGCGGCAACATCATCTCGCGCGACCAGATAGTCTTCCAGAATGAACTCAACCGCTACGTCCTTGACGTCGAGCAGAAAGTACGTGCAAGCACGCCTCTCGACGAGATACTGCGGGAAGTCAAGCGGGAGATGCTGGCCGCGGCCTTGCGGCTTAATGACGGTGATTCAACGCGCGCTGCCATGCAAATCGGGCTCACTGAGGAACAATTCCGCGTGCTCCAGGTTGAGCTCCGGATGGTTCCGGATCTCGAGCCCGCCGGGCAGGAGGTGCTGTCGAGGCTGGCTCGCGATGCTTAACGCTCAGACTGTTCTATAAAAAGACGGCCGACGAGTGCCAGCTTGAGTACGTATTCATCGCCGGCAACTTCCATGTCGATAAGCCCTTCTTCGGCCATGGCTCGATAGTCGTCGGTTATTAAAAAGTACTGACGCAGCATCCGCGAGACATCGCTCTCCGGAAGTGGACCCCACTTCTGAAGTTTTCGCAGCACTGCCAGTTTGGCTTCGGTATCGTCGTCTATAGCTCTCATGCGAGTTGTGCTCCTTTGCAGCCATCCACTACTGCCAGGAAGCGCTCTCGGCTCCGTGAACCAACACGTAGCTGTTGGAGCCGCTAAAAGCCACCAGATCAGTCTGAATACGCACGACGCCGCTGGAATCAGTCGACGATGAAACGATCTTGGTGCCGACCGTGAGCGTTCCGGCTGGGTTCATTGCCGCCGGGGTCGTCCATCCGACCGCGTCAAGCTTGCCATCGCCGCCACCGCTGGTGTTCTGCACATACAGGGCGTTACAGGTGTAGGCGACGCGCTGCGCGTTGGATGAGAGACTGAGCTGACCATGTACTGACTGCGGACAGGTGCCAGCGCTGCTAAGTACCGCCTGGCATCCCGAATAGCCTCTGGACGCTGTCACCGCGCAGAAATTGGATGAGACGGTCTGGCCAGTGGCATCGACCTTGCTGACGTCCTGATACACCAGAGTTATACCGTCGCTGCTCAGTTGCCATGAGCCCATGGTGATGTTACCCAGGGTATCAGAGTACGCCTGGCCGAGGCTGTCAAGGGGAAGGTACTGATCAAATGCGGTGCCTCCCGGCGGAAAATTCTCATACAGCCACTCGGGAATAGCAATCTCAGTATTTGAATGATCGGCCGTATACATGGCGTTATAGGCAGCGAGGGAGGGCAGAGTTTCGCGGTAGAGTCCTACCGTACCCATAGCTCCGGTGCTGCCCAGATTGCTAATCTCGGCTGCGCTATAAAAGAGCTGGCCGTTCAAAGAGTTGCCCGCTATGGTGGCGATGTCGCCAAAAGTGGCCGAGCCACTGAATGTCACGTCACCGTCCTGGCTGGAGATGCCCGAGATTACCGGCCAGACTCGCGGGTCCGGATCGCCAACGTCGTACATAGAGATGCCGTTGCCGCTGGCATAGAAAAGCATCCGTAGGCCGTACCAGGCATAGGAGTGTCCGTAGATGCTGCCAATGCCCGGAGTGACGACGGTGGTGCCGTCTTTGATACTCACCACGTAGATTGGTCCATCGGTCCGGCTGGGTGACGATGGGGCGAGATTCTGCACCAAGGCGAATGCGATCTGTGTGCCGTCAGGAGACCAGGCGAGTGGGCCGAAACTAATGTCGGCGCCGTTCGAGAGTACCAGATGGGTAATCTGGGCCGGGGCCGCGGTTCCCTGTTGATGGACCCAGACCTGATCATGATAGACAAAAGCATAGGTATCATCTGGTCCGTTCGTCGCTATCGCCGGTGGTGCGCTGGGTTGGTCGGCGGTTGATCCGGCGAGTCCCAGCGAGATGTTGCTGTTGCCTGAGTTTCCACCGGCGCTGCAACCAGTGAGCAGCAGCGTGAGTGCAAGACCAGCCGCTGCTAGCCACCAGAAGCTGCGCGGTGGATAGCGTTCCGACACACGTCGCCCCAATTCCTTTTACCCCCTGAACCCACGTCTATACAGAAAAACTCGGTGAGACGAGCGACGAACCTTGACTCGCCTACCGCACTTGAGTATACTGCATCTGTACACAGTGTACACGGTGTGCATGCGGGAGTGGCGCAGTGGTAGCGCAATTGCTTCCCAAGCAATGGGTCGCGGGTTCGAATCCCGTCTCCCGCTCCAAACGGCTCCAGGCCAGGTCTGGAGCCGTTTTTTTTGGAAATATTTCAAAGCAATTGTTAAAGCAACTGTTAGAGTACCACACCAACGCCTGTGCAAATGGGATGGAACAGGCGTGAGATCTCACTTTGAGCGTGCGGCCTTGTCAATGGTGAAAGCGAATTGTTACTTGGCGCCACCCAGGCGTAAGATAGGTCTGCTAGGCTACTGGTGGGGTGAGCTAGACCCGCCAGGAGGAGACACCTATGATATGCGTCTATATAGCTATGCCTGACGCGCTATTTGTCGTTTGGCGGCAGCAAGGAGCGTGGCGGTGCGAGCGCCGGCTTGAGGGCCTGCCCGCGCAGTGCGTAGCGGCCGACCCATCGCGGCCCGAGATTGTCTTCTGTGGAACCTTCGGCCGCGGGCTGTGGCGCAGCGGTGACGCGGGTGCGACCTGGGGTCAGATTGGCGAAGGCGTCTTCCGTTCGCCACAGGTCATGTCGGTGGCCGTGAGCGGCCTGGAGCGGGCCGGTGAGCATGGGGTAGCCTACGCCGGGACAGAGCCGAGCGCGCTCTACCGCTCGGAGGACGGCGGCAAGACATGGCGCGAGCTGGCCGAGATGCTTGCCCTGCCGTCAGCGCCAATGTGGAGCTTCCCACCCCGGCCCTACACAAGCCATGTGCGCGCGATCGGTCTGGATCCTAACGCTTCCGGTCGGGTCTACGTCGCCATCGAGGCGGGTGCGCTGGTCCGCAGCACAGATGGTGGAGACACATGGGAGGACCGTAGACCGGACGGCCCGTTCGACACGCACACGCTCGGTCTGCCGAGCCAGCTTCCTGACCGCATCTATTCCGCGGCGGGCGATGGGTTCATGCGTCCCGGCCAGGGCTTCGCAGAGAGCCGCGACGCGGGTGACACCTGGGATCGGCCCGGTGCAGGCCTGGAGCACAACTACCTATGGGGGCTGGCGGTTGATCTCCGGCGACCCAGAAACGGTGATTGTCTCGGCGGCGCACAGTCCCAACCAGGCGCACAATCCCCTGGCGGCCGAGTCGGCCATCTACCGGCGCTCCGGCGGGAGCGTGTGGCAGCGTGTGGAGGATGGCCTGCCGGCCGCGTCTGGCATGTTAGCCGCTGTGCTCGCCGCGAATCAGGCTGAGCCAGGTGTCTTTTATGCCGCGAACAATCACGGCCTTTACCGCTCGGCCGACGCAGGTAGTTCCTGGGAGCGACTAGAAGTACCCTGGCCGGAGGGCCAAGACGACCGGCGGCCAGCCGGCATCGCGGCGGTTGAGCTGGGCTAATGCTCTTGCATGGTTCAAAAGTTGGGAGACAGCCAGAGCGCTTCGGTCATAGCAGTCTTAACTTTAGCAATGTAGTCCAATGCTTCCTGGTCATACCATGAGCCGCTATACCATCGCCCAACGCAGCCCCACAGATCGCCCGCGGCGTAGCGTGGATGGCCGGGGAGTGGTGTTCTATCCTCGAGATAGGGTGTCCAGCCCTCGTAGCAGGCGCGAATATTTGCGTACATATACTCGGCGCTAAAGGCGGTGTCGTCCCTGATCATCGGCCAGGAATCTTGGAAATAGCGCCACTTGATCTGCAGCATGCCGTAGCTCTGATAACAGCCGGTACCGGTCCAAGTTCCCGGTGGGCAGTAACTCTGGTCAGTCGCCCAATCGCCGAGAAAATTTTGGTGCCAATAAGACTCAACCACCGCCTCGGCGCGAACGAGGTCGGGATCAAATCCCCATTTGCAGGCGACCCACTCAAGTATTTGGTCGGTAGTTCCGGTAAAATCACCAGTTATCTGCGTGCGTAGACTATCAGCGCGCGGATCCATGCCTCTGTCTGCCCCCCACGGAGTGAGACCGGCAATTTGCTGTTTGGTTGGCACGCTATGGTTAGCAGTAGAATTGTCCGGCCTGATCTCAAACGACGTGGATTGCACGCGCGCGGCGCATTGCGATTCGGTTGGCAAGGGTGAGCCGGGTGGGAGAGTACTAGAGAGACCGCTTGGCACTGCGCTCGTCGGCGAAGCGGTGGGAAGGGCGGTAGATTGGCTGGTGGCGGTGCTTCTTGCCGGGGCCGGCGAAACGCCAGATTGACCGGTAGCGGCGGTGCCTCCCACCTCCGCTGGTGTGGATGTCGCACTGCAGGCAGCCAGTAACAGTACCACTCCGATCGACGCTCGGTGCAGCAGCGCGACATATTTGGGTTGTCCAGACATGGTCGACCTCGGTACGTGTCGATATACAGTCGGAATCGCCTCGCGGACGACTTTGGTTTCGGCAAGAGACTTTCAGTGATGGTATCACCGCAAGTTTCGCCGACTCGCCCAGAGGTACTACGCTACCGCAAGGAGCGGACCGCCTTATCGCGCTACTCCGCGATTGGGTAATTCCCCCCTTGAGCATGAGCTACAACTTGTCATATACTTGGGTGCACTCCGGCAGACAAGGTGTAATGGCTTTCGCTTTTAGCCACTCTAGCCAGGCTAGAAAGGGCGATTTTTTATGTCGACTGAAGTTGCCGCCAAGAGAGTATTTGTCTCGCATTCGCACGCCGACAACGAATTTTCGCGCCGGCTGGTGAAATCGCTTGCAGACCACGGTCTGGATGTCTGGTACGATGAGCAGAATTTGGGAGCAGGACATCTGGCCGAAATCATAGAGCGGGAACTCAGCTCAGCCGATTCCTATATAATTATCTTATCTCCACACGCTATGGCTTCGCCCTGGGTCCAGGATGAACGGCAGGCGGCCTGGGATCTGCGCCGTGAAGGGAAGATCCACTATTTTGTCCCAGTAATAGCGGAGGAGTGCGAGATCCCACTCTTGTTGCGCGGCATGCATCGTATCGAGTTTTTCAAAGATCCCTATGATGCGGCTCTGGGTCATCTTCTCAAGGTACTTGGCATCTCCGATGCGGCCCAGTCGACGGTGAGAGCGCCGATACCGACCCAGTGGGAGGACGAGACCATCATTCACGCGCATGGACGCGGCTGCTACTGCCTGGCCGGCTCCAGCGACGGCAACTATCTTGCCTCCGGCTCCTACGACAAGACAGTCAACATCTGGGACACGCATACGTCGCAGAAAGTGAGAACTCTTCTCGGGCATACTGAGGGAGTGGATTCGGTTGCCTGGTCTCCCGACGGAAGTCTGCTGGCCTCCGCCTCGCTGGGAGAACGGATCCGGATATGGAACCCGGAAACTGGCGCCCAGGTTTCTCTCCTCGAGGGGCACACCGGTGGCGTGACTAGCGTATCCTGGTCACCCGACAATCGCTACCTTGCCTCGGCCTCGGTCGACCAGACGGTAAGGATCTGGAGCATGCCTACCGGAGCGCTTGTTCGTACAATGCGCGGGCACTCAGCTCCAGTAAACAGCGTAACCTGGTCTCCGGACGGTCAGTTTGTCGGCTCGGCGTCGCGAGATGCCACGGTTCGAGTCTGGAGTGCCTCGTCTGGCTCCGAGATCTATAATCTTACCGGCCACAACGGCGTCGCGTACTGCGTCCGCTGGTCTCCTGACGGCAAGATGCTTGCATCTTCGGGCAACACGAGCGTGCGGCTCTGGAACTTCTCCAGCGGAGAGCTCCTGCAAACGTTGACCGGTCACACTGGCTATGTGTTGCAGCTGGCATGGCAGCCGAGCGGATTGGCGCTGGCATCAAGCTCAGCCGATAAGCTGGTGCGCATCTGGGATATCAAGCAGGGCCGTACGGTGGCCCGTCTACCCGGCCACACTGACTGGGTCCTTGGGGTCCACTGGTTTAGCGATGGACAACGCATCGCCTCGTGCGGAGGAGCGCAAGACGGCACAATACGCTTGTGGCAGGCCGCAAATTGAGTAAGGCGAGCTAGTGAGATTTACCAGGCACAAGGCTCCTCACAAGTCGCGCTACCTGCCGCTGGTCTCGGCTTTTGCGGCGGTCTACGTGATTTGGGGATCCACCTACCTATTTATCCACTTCGCTGATGAGACATTACCACCTTTCCTTATGGCAGGCACTCGTTTCCTGGTAGCTGGTGCCCTTGCGTATATCTGGGCACGGGTCCACGGTGCTAAACCGGCGGCGCGGAGGCAGTGGAGATCCGCTGGAGTGGTTGGCGTGCTGCTGCTGGTTGGCGGCAATGGGGGGGTGGTCTGGTCCGAGCAGTTTCTACCCTCTAGCCTGGTGGCCCTCCTTATCTCTACAGTTCCCATCTGGATTGCTGTGCTTGCCTGGGCCGGACCAGAGCGGCAGCGCCCTTCGCTTGCGACCACTGGTGGACTGCTCCTCGGGTTTCTCGGTGTAGTGCTCTTGCTAACTCTTGACGCTGGCCAGCGAGTCACGACCGGCGGGTCCAGCAATCCACTTTTCGGCCTCGTAGTGCTCGTCGCCGCTATCTCGTGGGCGGCTGGTTCTCTCTACTCCCGGTCGGCAAGTCTGCCGCATGAGCCGTTACTGGGTATTGGCATGGAGATGTTGGTTGGGGGAGCCGTCCTCATTGCACTGGGTTTGGCGACCGGCGAGCTAGGGAAGGTAGATCTGGGCGCCATTTCCACTCGGTCGGCGCTTTCGCTTGCGTACCTCATTGTGTTCGGCTCACTGGTGGCGTACACCGCCTACATCTGGCTGTTGCAGCACGTACCAGTAACGCGGGTCGCAACCTATGCCTATGTAAATCCGATCGTCGCGGTGCTGCTGGGATGGGCCTTCGACCATGAGCCACTCACATGGCAGACACTACTGGCGGCAGCTGTCATTGTCTTGAGTATCGTGGTAATCACCAGTTTCCGGCCGCACCCTTCGCTTGCGGCCAGAAAGAATCAACCCGAATTGCTGCCCGAGCTCTTCTCCGGACGCAAGCACGACGCCAAGGACGTAGCCGCGATTGGTGGTTCCGAAGAGGTCAGCCTCGGACGCGGGTAGCCAGCTGGCTACCCGGGTCCGAGGCTGACATGAAGCCTGCGGCAAAAGCGCGGGCTCCGCGACCGTGCGACTAGTAGCCGCGGCGTTCGCGTGGCTGGCGGCGTGCCTTCTGGGGCTTGGAAGGTTTGCGTGTCGAGCCCCAATCATCGTCCTCTTCTTCTTCTTCGAAGTCTTCGTCATCGGCAAGGCTATCTTCGGCCAATTCTGCTTCCGGCTCCTCCTCGATATCGTCCAGGTCGAAATCAGTGACGATGCTGGGCTCGGCAGGAGAGCTTGATTCGCTAAATGGCTCCAGGTCGTCGATTGCTCCGGCTTCGATGTCCGGTACTTCGTCGTTGTCCATCTCCGCCGAGCTTTTCATAAGGAGGTCGATATTGGCCAAGTCGGCGAGAGATGAAATGACCGGGCGAGCAACCGGCTCGGGCTTCTTCTCGGGCGCCTTGGGCGCTTTAGTTCGAGCCAGTGAATCGGTTGCGAAAGCTGGTTCAGCGCTGACGCCGGCAACATCCGAGTCTTCTATTTCTTCAGCATCGGAGTCACCGGAGCGAATGGCGGCGAGGTCCCGCTTCCCCTGTGCAACGTCAATCCAAAACTGTGAGTAGTAATGAGGCCGATCCAGCTCTTGGGCGGTATCTTTCCTGCTCATCATTGTAACTTCTCCCGCGCGCGATGCTGCGCGCTTAGCTCTAAAAAGACCGTACCCGCAAGTCTAGCTGGGTGGTATTTCATGCTCCGAAGTATTTGGCTGCCGCCGTTTGCCGGAGTCTCCAGCACGTCACGTGCGGCACGTCTTTTGATTGTATGCCGGGACAGATTTGCCTGTCAAGCTGAAGCAACCACCGGAAAATCGCCGTCCAGCCTGGCTTCAGCCACCGGAGCGCTTGGTTTTATATCCCAGTTCGGCCAGTTTTTTCTCAATGATATCGCGGTGATCGCCTTGAATAAATATCTCACCCTCCTTGCTAGTTCCGCCGGATCCGCATAATCTCTTGAGAGACTGGCAAATGCTGGCGAGCAGAGCTTCATCTGGCGGTAATCCTACCAGAAGGGTTCCAACTTTTCCGGAGCGACCCTTGCGGTCGAGGGAGATTCGGACGAAGCCGTCGCTGGCGAGCTTGCTTCGTCCCAGACCCGCTACTTCGCGGCAGCGACATGTATCCTCTGGTTGGTGGCACTTTCGGCAGAATCTGACCCTGCCGCCGTCGCTTGAATAGACGACTTGACTATTGATTGGCATACTGTACGTAACTCAAAATCTACCCCAGGCTGAGCGCTTTATAGACAAATAGTCCAGCAGTCCCCCAGGCTTTGTCGTTGCAACGGAACGGTCGCCACTATACTGCGAAATGTGGCGGCGGTTCACATGAGTCCTACTAGCTCGTATCGCGCCTTTAGTATAACACTCCGTAGCACTATGATCCGATCAGGATGGCATGTAGCAAGACGGCAGTCATGGTGATACATTGTAGCGGGGAGATATTTTAAGAGATACTCGATCAATGTGTTGACGTCGCTCTTGCCTCAGTGTAATATGCAGTAGAGCTTATGAGGATAGCGATGCAAGAACCAAGGAAGAATTTCAGAGCTGGTTGCCGGAGCATTTTTCGTAGTTATGGCGTATCTCTTGGATCGACAAGCCGATCGGACTCGATAAGCAATGGAAATGGAAATGCTATCGCTGGACACGTCGACAGTAAGCGATAGGGGCTTAAAGAGCATGACCGCTCAAGCCTGGTCTCTTGGTAACACGATTCGGTGGTTTACCTTGTGGACGGAGCGGGCCTCGGCTTTTCGCGTGCTGCTAGACTAGTATCTCCCCAGTAGCAAGTGCTTCTCATAATGGTAAAAGTAAGCAGTCTTCTATGTGCCACTCACTGGTCGCATACGTTGGTCGTGTGCTCGTGATGGTACTGTTGGTTTAGCTGGCGACAGCCTGGCCAATGGAAGCGCTGACCAACTCACCATCACGAGCCTGTGCAAGATACATCCCTGTGCAAGATACGTCACATATAGACATATTAGAAGGACCATCAAGCAATGAGTATAGATCAGGTGGCACTGAATCCACGCGATCCCGCGCGCGAATCTACCCTGCGTCTGGGGCAACGACTTCGCCGAGCGCGGCTCAATCGCAATCTGACCCAAGGCGAAGTCGCCAAGAATCAATTCAGCGTCTCCTACGTCTCGGCCGTTGAGCGCGGCCAGATACGCCCGTCGCTCGGGGCGCTGGAAAAGCTGGCGGAGCGGCTGCAAGTGCCGGTGACCGAGCTGCTCTCTGAAGGCGAGTTCGAGACGCGCTACGCCTATCCGGCTGTCGAGCACCGTGAGAGCGCCTCGGAGCGTCATCGGGAAGAAGTAGAGAGCGCCTTGCGCGAAGCGCAGATTCTCGGCCAGCAACGCAAGAGTGACGAGGCGATCGGCCTCTTGCTGCGCATGCAGAGCCTGCATCTCTCCCCACGCGAGAGTGCGACACTTCAGCTGTGTCTGGCGTCGTGTTACAGTGAGCAAGGACGGGCTGAAGAGGCACGGCGCGTGGCTCAGGACGCGATTCCGGTGGCGGAGCGGGCTCTGGAGCGGGAGTTAGCTGAGCGGCTGCGCTTCGAGCTCGGTCGCGCATTCAGTCTGATGCATAGCCATGAGACGGCGTTGGAGCAGTTTCGAGCCTGCCTGCGAGCAGTTTCAGACAACGCCGTTCGAGACCCGGCGTTCGAGCTGCAGGTCCTGCTTCATATCGGCGAGGAATACTGGCGAGTGGGGGATGACACGCAGGCCATTGACTTCCTCTCGCAGGCGGCGGACGTGGCGCAGGAGGTGATCGCGCCTGACCTGTTGGGCACGGCGTATTGGAATATCAGCCAGACACTCTCTGCCAAGGGAGATCATGTGGGCGCCAAGAGCTATGCCCTGCGAAGCGTCGCCGCCTATGATGAGGCGCAGAACCGGAGGGCAGTGGCCGCGGTCCACACGCGACTGGGTACCGCGTACGCCCGTAGCCGGACAGAGTGAGGAGGCGATTGCCCAGCTGAATCAAGCCTACGCCGTGGCTTCGGGACAGCAGGATTTGCTGGGAATCGCTGAGGCACAGCGCAACCTGGCGCTCATCTATCTTGAGGAGAAGCGCCCGAGCGAGGCCGAGCGTCGCCGCCCGCGAATCTCTGCTCGTCCGCCGAGCGAGCTCGGGAGACGTCACCTTGCAGGCCCAGGCGCTCCTGGTGCTGGCTCGGGTGGAAGAGACCCGCAAACAGGCCAGTGAGGCGGCGGCGACGTATGAGCGTGCGATCGATCTCCTGCAAGCGCTGCCACCCATCAGCACGGGTGAGGCACTGCGAGAGGCCTATGCCCAGTTCTCCGAGTACCTGGAACGGCATGGAGAAAGCAAGCGAGCTTTTGAAATGCTGAAACAGGCGTATAAATCTCTGCAGCGCGGCTGATTTCCCCATAGCCCGCCGGTAGCCGTCCACCCGTGGGTAGCCCTTGAAAATTCTCTAGCGCTTTTGGCGTCCTATTGACACTGGCGTGAGATAATTGACAGGACATGGCTTGGTATCACGGGTGGAAGTGGTGAGCACCAACACCGCCCGAATACAAGAAGGAGTATTGGATGCGGGTGGACGTCACTCAGCGGGCGAATGCGGGCCACGGCGGGCGGCTCCAGCCAGGAGGGTCAAAAAAATCAAAGCGGCCTGATGCTTGGCGTGTGCGGAACGGCACGGTTCTCTCGTCGATCCGTCTCGCGGTCATGAGGCTCAGTCGTGGCTGGAAATTGCTCGTGGTGGTCGGCGTGGGCATCCTGGTAGCGGTCGTCCTCATCTGTACGGTACCTCTTTATGATTCGCTGGTCGCCAATATTCAATTGCAACGAGCGATCAATACCGGCGATCCTACCGTGACGAATCTCCAGCCTACGGTACACAGCGGCCAGATTTCAGTACAGGCACGTGACCAAGCGAACCGGGTGGTGAGTGGGTTAGGTGACCGCTACTTCAAGAATTTTACCTCCTCAAAATCTATCTACTATCCAGTTTCGGACGACATGTTGATGCTTCAGGCTGGACAGCAACACTTCGATCCCGCCAGTCTCGGTGTACCTAATCTCATCTTCGAAGCATTTGACTACAGCACTGCTGGGCCACATATGCACTTCGTATCAGGCGGCGTACCACAATCAACCGCTCCGGGACAGATTCCGCAGACGGTGGTGACCCAGCAAATGGCACAAAACCTCGACTTGAAAGTCGGCGACCAGATAGTGGGAACCGAATTTGGCAACCATAGCCGAACCATTGCCTTCACCGTAGCGGGAATCTGGGTCCCCAACCCCAGTGATCCGTTCTGGAACGGCGCTACTTTTGGCATTTCCATTAGGGGTACAGTGGAGTACAGGCTGCTCATCACCGATGATACTTTCTTCAACCAACTCGGTGCGTTCCCGGGCGTGGGTATGCAGCAGACCTGGATCTTCTATACTGATTCCGGCGCTATTAACACCGGCAATATGGGCAATGTCGCCACCGCAATCGGCAACTTTCGCTCCCGTCTCAACGGCGAAGCCCTTTCACTTCCCGGTGTCTCCAGCGTTGGGCTACAGACCGGCCTCGACTCGACGATTTCAAATATAGAATCCCAGGAATCGCTGCTGGAGCTGCCGCTCTACATCGTCGTTGCCCAGATCGCAGGCCTTGCTCTGCTTTTTGTGGCCGCAATGGCCGGTCTCCTGATCGAGGGCCAGAGCCAGGAGATCGCTACCCTGAAGAGTCGCGGCGCGAGTGGAACCCAACTTCTTTTCACATTCACCAGCCAGGGAGTTCTGCTGGGCTTGCTGGCAGCGATCGCTGGACCATTTCTGGCGTCACTGCTGGGGCTGGCTTTGATTCGCTGGTTTATTCCGCCTGCCATCATAAAGGGAGCTGGAGTAGGGTCGAGCTATTTCGGCCAGCTCGCGAGTCCCGGGACAGTCATTCTGCCGGCCGCCCTGGGGGCGATTCTGGGAGCCGCGGTCGTGACCTTCTCGGCCTGGCAATCGTCACGCCTTGACGTTCTGGCATTTCGGCGTGAGCAGGGGCGTAGCACGAGGATTGCGTTCTGGAAACGCTATTACCTCGACCTCCTTCTGGCGGTACTGTGCCTGGTTGGATATCTGGAGCTTGATCAGTTCGGCGGTGCCGGAATTCGCGAGCAGCTGGGCGGAAGCACGAGCCCCTTGTTGCTGCTGGCACCCCTGCTCCTTCTCCTGGCTGGCGCCCTGCTGGTCCTGCGTTTCTTTCCCTATGGCGCCGCGCTCTGTTCCCGCCTGGCCGCGCGCGGCAGAGGCTTAGCTCCTCTGCTTGCTTTTTCGCAGGTGGAGCGTAATCCCGCCCGTTACAGCCGGTTAACGTTACTGTTGGTCCTGGCGGTCGGCCTTGGGCTCTTTGCGCTTGCCTTCGCGTCATCGCTCGTGACCAACGACTACGAACGAGCTGCCTATGCGGTGGGATCCGACATCCGCTTTAGCGCAACTACAGTGAACAGTGATGGCATCGGGGTACGCGACACGGCTACCCTCGTGAATCGGCTGCTGAAGCTGCCCGGTGTGGAGGGGGTTAGCCAGGCTTATCGAGATCAGGTCTTCACCACGCCCGACGAGGGAAGCAATCAGCTAGACGCGCTAGGCATAGATGCAGGCACGTTTCAGCAGGATGCCGGAGTGATTTCCTGGCGCAGTGATTACGCAGGCACGCCGTTGCCAACACTGCTCGCGGAAATGAGGGTTCACAGCCGGTCTGGGAAAGCGGCTGGCTCTGTGACAGCCCCCATTTGGACCATTGTGAGCGCCCAGTTCGCGGGACTGTATCAGGTGAATGTAGGCGACCACTTTACTCTCGAAGTGGGAGGCTCCGGTCCCGACAACGTCCAGTTTGTGGTGGGAGCAATTGTAAATGAGTTCCCCACCCTATATCCGGAGAGCGACCCCAGCGGATTCATCGTCATGGATCTGAACGACTATCTCACTGCACTTCGTAACAACGCTCCGGTTGGAACCAATCCCAACACGATCAGCGCAAACGAGTTTTGGATGCGCACTTCCGCGAATGGGCGCCAGCATGCCAACCTCCTGAGGGCGCTGGCCAGTCCGACACTCATTCCGCAGGAGAACGCCTCCGTCGCGACCTATAGTCTGGCCGATCAGGCGAGCCAAAATGCCTCCAATCCGGTTTCAGCCGGTATGCGCGGTCTTCTGCTCGTCGGCGCGGTTACCGCCGCGGTGTTGGCAATTCTCGGCAGTATCGTGCAGGCAATGCTGGCTACCCAGCAGCGAGCCCGGCAGTTTGCCGTGATGCGAACCGTTGGCATGTCAGGGCGACAGATAACAGTCGTGCTGCTTGGCGAACAGGTGGTAGTCTATCTCTTCGGCTTGGTCGGTGGGACGTTGCTGGGCTTGCTTCTCGTTACCGCTACTCTGCCGTTTCTACAGTTCAGCGATACGACCGTTGATCCTGCGACTGTGGGAGTTCCTCCCTATATATTGACCTTCAACGGCCAGTCAATCCTCTACTTCTACATTGCGCTTCTCTTGGCATTCCTCGCCGCTCTGCTGATAGCATCGCGTTATGCCAACAGCGTGGGCCTGGGAGAAGCGTTGCGGCTCGGCGAAGATTAGGGCAAAGGGGACATATGTAACGTGGCTGACACATTGGTTGAGAGCCATAACCTGGTAAAAATTTATAAGGCAGCCGATCTCGAGGTGGTGGCGTTGCAAGGACTCGATCTTCAGGTGCCGGTAGGGGAGATGCTTGCGCTGGTTGGCCCCTCCGGCGCCGGTAAGAGCACCCTTTTAAATATCCTCGGCGGGCTGGACGTACCCAGCGCCGGCTGGTGTGAAGTGGCTGGTGTCGACCTCACCCGCATCACCACGAGAGAGCGCTTGCTCTATCGCCGGCGTATCGTCGGTCACGTCTGGCAGCAAACCACCAGGAATCTTCTGCGCGACTTGACGCTCCTCGACAATGTCATGGTGCCGATGGTGCTGGCGGGGTACCCCGCTGGTAAGCGGCGGCGACATGCCTCTGAGCTGCTGGAGTTAGTCGGACTGGGGCCACGGATTCATCATAAACCGGATCGGCTCTCGGGAGGAGAACAGCAGCGCGGTGCCCTCGCCGTAGCGCTTGCCAATGATCCTCCCCTACTGCTGGCTGACGAACCAACTGGTGAGCTGGACAGCGTAACTGCGAAGGAAGTGCTCAATCTGTTGCGCCGACTCAACCTCGAGCTCGGATTGACCACTATCGTGGTGACTCATGACCAACTGGTGGCGCAGGCGATGGACCGGTCGGTAGCTATACGTGACGGCCGCACCAGCACTGAACTGGTGCATACGGAAGAGGCGGAAGAGACGGTAATTATCGACAGCGTCGGCCGCCTTCAGGTACCGAGGCAACTGCTGGATGTACTGGACTTCAACGGGCGGGCACGGGTCCATTTTGCGGGTGACCACTTGGAGCTGTGGCCGCCAGCTGTACCGGGCAAATTGAACGGCGTCCGGGCGAAGGACAACCTGGAGGCGTAAATCGGTTTGGCAAGTCGTCGTGGTTACCTGAGCGTCGATGGCAGAATCCCCAGTTGCTCTCGATACTTGGCAACGGTGCGCCGAGCTACCGGAACTCCTCGCTCCGAGAGAAGGCCCGCCAGATCCTGATCGGTCAAGGGCCGGTCTTCAGTGTCGATGAGGTCCTTGATCATGTCTTTCACCCCGAGATTGGCCACAAAGAAGTTGCTGAAGGGAATGACTTCCCCACTCGGGAGCATGCAGTACTTGGCCGCGGTAGCCCGGCTCACTGTCGACTCATGCATACCCAGGTCCACAGCCACTCGGGCTCGAGTCAGCGGCAAGAGCGCCCGTATACCGTGCTCCAGAAAGTCATGCTGCAAATCAACGAGGTGGCGAGTTATCTTGGTCAGGGTCTTGCGCCTCTGGTCGATGTTTGAGATGAACAGCTTGGCTCTAGCCACATACTGATGTATGTGCCGGCGGTCGTCCTCGCTCAGTAGCGCTTGACCTCGACTTGCGTCGGCGTATAGCTGCGCATAGCTGGGGTTGATACCTAGGAAGAAGCGCTTGGACTCCACCACTTCAATGTCGTACGTGCACCATCCATCGGGGAGAGACCGCCTACTGATGATAACGTCAGGCACGATGGGCGTACTGGATTCGCCGCCGCTGGCAAGATTGGCTCCTAGATAGCCGCGAGCCGGAAACGGATTCAGATTGCGGCGGATGAACTCGCTGACATCATGAATGGTTTCAGTGGTGGTTCCAAGCGCGAGGGCTATATGTCCATACTTGTGCTCGCTCAGCTGGGGAAGAAAGCGGCTGATGACCTCGCGGGCAAATGGCTGGTGTACCCCCTGCGCCTCGAGATAGTGCAGCTGAATCAGTAGGCATTCGCGCAGATCCCGGGCCCCCACTCCTACCGGCTCCATGCTCTGCAACGAGCGAATCATACTCTTTACGCGACTCTCGTTGACGTCGAAAAGATTTACGATGTCGTCGATGTTACAGTGCAGCCGTCCATCTTCATCCAGATTGCCGACCAGGTACTCGATGATCGGCGCGTCTCTGTCCGTATACTGAGCTTGCAACGATAGGGTGAGATGCTCAGCTAAGCTCATCTGTGCGGCTACTCGGGTAGTAGGGTCAAACTCATCATCGGCGCCGCTACTCTGGCGTCGCCACATTCCGGCCTCGTCGGTAAAATCATCGTCCGACTGGGCTCCCGGCTCCTGGCGAGCCAGACCCCTACAGTACGAGCAGATGCCGCCCTGCAGGGGCCGCGAGCAGTGCGGGCAAACTTCGACCTCCTCCATATCGATCGCTGGATTCTCTTCAACTTCTTTATGAATGAGGGTCTGGAGTTCGGTAGAGGAGAGTGCCAGAATATGGTTGGCAGCTACTAGTTGGGGCGATGCGACGCGTAAGGGAACCTGCTGAGGCAGCTGGTTGAGATCTAGGGACATTGTGAGTACTACCGCCTCTCGTCTACGTGAGCGGCTGCCTTTCTAGCTTATTCGGATTTGGCTCGCAATAACAGGCAAGGGGTGAAGCTAGAGACATCAAAGCAGCACACGTAGACAAGAGCGCATCTTCTGTGCCACACCGCTCAAGCAGGCGGCGATACACGCAAATTTACATAAACTTGTAATGGTTATTCATGAGTCGCTTGGGGATCATCTGGAGTAGCCGGAGATACTTCGCCTGATTCCGAGCTCTCCTGAGAGGAGGCAAGCGACTCGGCCGACACTATCCGTACCTTGATTTTCGGCTCTACTCCGGGAGCAATTCGGATACCTACCTCAAATTCGCCCAGCTGGCGGAGTGGATCACGCAGCTGAATCATGCGACGATCGACAGTTAAACTTTCCTGCTCCTGCAGAGCATCGGCAATATTCTGGTTAGTCACCGAGCCATAGAGACGCTGGCCCTGTCCTACACGTACCGCAAAGGTCAGGCTCACCGCCCTGAGCCGCTCAGCCAGAGCCTCATTGGTCGCCTGCTGCTGCTGTACGCGTCGCTGAGCAGCCGCCACTCTCTCCCGTAGCCGTACCATCTCACTACCGGTCGCCGCCGTCACCAATTGGCGAGGTAGCAGATAATTGCGGGCATAGCCGTTGGCGACATCCTTGACGTCGCCAGGTTTACCAAGACCCTGCACCTCTTGCAACAAAATAACCTTCACTTGATTGTTCCCTCCTGCCGCCATGGATCCATGTGCGCCACGACGTGAGCATTCATCGGCCTAACTGGCCTAACTTGGCATTGCTAGCATCATCACAGAATCGGCATGTATTGGCATGGGTCTGCACATGGCAAATTTTCGGCACACTCGTTCGAGTATACACGCTGGAGCCGGACGCTGGCAACCACCAATGCGGGAATTGCCTCGCTCCGCCTATTAGGGGGACGGCTCTTGGCGCCGGACCTATTTGTCTATTCTAGAGCGGCGTCCAGTTCGGCATAGAGCGCGCGCAAATTGGCTAGAAGACCTGTCTGCGACTGCATTCTCTGGAGCGCCCCCAGCGTAGCCGCGATGGTTCCAGCCCGAGCCGCTAGTGCAGTAACGTAATCCACATGCCGTGGGTTTTCAGCAGCCTGCTGGGCGGTATCGACTAGATCGCCCAGGTCGGGAGAAAACAGCTCCATAAGCGGCTCGAGCTCGGTAGCCAGAAGTTTTGCGAGGGTTGCCCGCGCCGATTCCAGAGATTTGCGCAGCTCACCGGCAACGCGTGCCTCTTCGGCAGCCTGCCGCACTAATACCCGCGCGATATCTTCCAGTTGGGACTGCAGTGCTCCCACGTCATGCTGGTGAATATCGAAAGGCGCCTCACTCATTGGCTGGCGTGGTGTCGCCGTCTCCAGGATTGGCAGCGCCGCAGGCTTGGCAGCTACCACCGTGGGCGGCTGGGATAATGCCAGCCGTCCGCGGGCTCACTTCCGGCGATTTCAGGCTCGGCCGTTGGTGGCCCGGGGTCGGTATTTTCGTCTGGTACTGCGGGTGCTTCTGCTTTGTCAGGATGGTGGCGAGTACGGCGCAGCTGCTCGGGGAAATTGTGCCCCCGCCTGACCAGTATTTCGTGGATGCCCACATTGATCTCATCACCGGCCTGCAATATGGTGTCCTCCGTCACAGGAGCGTCATTGAGATAGGTACCGTTGCTGCTTCCCATGTCGGCAAGAACGTAGACGCCGTCTCGGAAACTGAGATTGGCATGATAGCGCGAGACCAGGGGATCCTCGTCGAGGCAGATCTCGCACGTCGGGAGTCGCCCAACGATGACGTCCTGCCCGGTCAGGTCAATCACATATTCATCGTTATTGCCGGTCTCGCTCAGGTGCTCCGGCTTTAGCCGGACCAGGACATGCCCAACCTCCGCGGAATCATCCTGGGCCGGTAGGTCGGTGGGCGCGGCGAATATCGGCTGATCGCTCACTTGAGCCACAGGACCAGTTTCCGTGCTCGAGTTGTAGCTCCGGCCAATCGCGGTTGATCGCCGTCACGAAGGAGGCGAAGCCGGGCGTCTGACTCTCCGATATCGCTCCGTCTTCGGCAGGCGGAAACTTGGCTCCACAGGAGACACAATGGGTGGTTGAAGGGGAATTCTTGCCACACCACGGACACACCACCATACCAGGCACCTTCCCTATTTCTCGGGTACCCTTGGCCGAGCTACCCACGGCCTCCGGTCCCGCTGTTGTCGGTGATAGACGCATTGTTACTAGGCAGGCGCAGAACTTCGGCGCTTGCGCGCTTAGTATACCCTATGTCTGTGCCAGTGGATAGGTCTTTGATAAAGGGTACAGCGCTGCTCAGCATGCATATTGAAGACTAATGGTGGTATCGGCCATAAGCGGCTCGGTGGCAACGGCGGAGTCGCCCGATACTTTGGTGAACCCTTGTGAGCTGGTCGGAATCCCGGTACAGGAAGAAGGCAGGGTCACCGTCTCATTGATCGGCCAAGAAATGCCGGCCTGTTTCTGTATAGTATCCTGGTACAGCCATCCGTTACCGGTCTGCACTGCGGCATTAGGCACGGTCCAGCTGGTGGAGACGGTGAATTTCTCTCCTATAGGCAAGAAGATCAGTCCTTGCACTACTGCCATGTTGAACTCAGACGTTGTGGTTGGTGCGCCACCGAGCGAATCCAGGTTATCAGATGGTGAGATATGGTTCGATTGTGATGGAATATAGATGCGTACATAGTCTTGATAGCAAACGCTAGGGCAGCCGACGTTTGCGGCATGTGAGGGATAGGAGTTGGCTATGGCGGCTTGTACATCATGGCTGGCATAGTCGTACGTAAGCACGAGGTGATGAGTAGCGTTCCCCGCAGAATCGATACTGATCTTATCGTTCCAGGTGTAGTTGATAAAGTTGTTGGCCTTCACACCGTCTATGTTGGCGTCGACGACCATAAGACCATCCCCGGTCTTGGGTGCATTGATCGCCGACGCCAGATCATGGTGCTGCAGGAGGGCCTCGTCTCTGGCATTGCTGAAGTATAACTGGATATCTTTGCTGTGAATGGCATTTTCTACCAGTTTGCCCAGCGCACCAAAGTTGGTAGAGCTTGCCTGACCCAGCTTCGAGAGGAAAGCCTTAAAGAGATAGCAGGTAAAGACTTTACGTTGCGAGGACCCGCAAGTGGGATCGATCTGGGTATCGGATCCACCCAGCCCGGGGTGGAGCTGATAATAGTGAATTTCGTTGCTCATATTTTGCGGAGTCACGACTAAGCCGCCATACTGCGGTAACGTAATGTTTCCGGTGATCGCCATCGCGTTCGCGATGAGCTGGGGTGTGACCGCGATAACTCCCTGGAATGTCTTGATAGGCCCGGCGCTATTGTTGTCGAGGACAGACGAGCCGTCAGCAACGGTGTAGAGCGTCAGAGCCCGCGCGGCGTCGCTTGGGAAATCGCCGAGTAGATTTGAATCCTGGAATAGTAGCGTCGTGGGACAGCCGGAGGTGAACCAGGAGAGGTTCGCTGGTAGGTTGATTCCCAGGGCGCAGTCATGCTTGTCCAGCAGGTCCACGTCTTTGATCTGCGGCTTACCCTGCATGCGGCCGCCGCTCAGAGTGATGGCGCCCAAGTTGCCAATGAACCCGCCCCCTGGGCGAAGCTCGGTGGAGTCCATGACCTCCAGCAGGTAGTTGGCTGGCTTGCCTACTCCCAGAAGCTGTGGCAGATCGGTTACGACATTCTTGACATCCTGCAGACCTTGCTCGAATGCGGGGAGGTTCCCGCTGAGCGTCCCCAGCAAGGAGCCCAGACGTGGGTCCAGACTGGCCGCGGATGGCGGTAAGTTCTGCACCTGGCCCAACATGGTCGAAACTAAGGAATAGACTGTGGAGAACTTGGACTGTACGGTATTCATATCGGCGCTGGTGAGACCCGGAATGTTGGTTGCCAGCGGATTCTTGAGCGCAGGAGCCAGGATGCTTAAGATGTCGCAGCCCAGCATGCCGGCCTGGGTAGCCTCCACCGCAATGGGGCCGAGCTGGAGCACGGAGGAGATCTTAGAACCCACTATAGGGGTAATGCCTAGCACGCCGGGAATGTGCTGCAGGGTGTCATTCATCTGCACAAAAGCCGCGTTGGCCTGGGCCAGGTTGTCATGGGCCGCGGTGATAGCGGTGGTATTGAAGGGGTCGGTCTGCAGTGTCTTGAGATCGACCTCGGCGGCCTTGAGATCGGCCAACGCCACGGTGGTTTGCGATTTGACATGATGGTACTCGGCATAGGCCAGCCCGATGGTGCCAAACATCCCGAGCAGCAGACTTGCGGCGACGATGGCGGAGATGATACGCCCCTTGCGGGTGCTGAGGATGCGTTTTTGCTGCTTGATTGCCGACTGATAGCTGGTCTGTACCAGCGTGCCGGCGCGCTTAGCGACGTCGGCTGAACGCTGTCCCAGATCGCCAACTCGACCGCCCCGTCCCACCCGCATCTCCCCGGCAGGACCACCGGCACCCCGATTCCTCCCAGGTCGTCCTCCGCGAGCTGAGGGCTCTGCGGCCTGTTCACGCTGCCAGGCTGGGGCCCAGACGCTATCCTGATTCTCGAAATGACCCGCTTCGTCATCGTCCCATGAATCCCAGCTCGGTTGCCGTCTGTCTCGCGGAGGCTCGGCGTCCGATTCGCGAACCGACTCCCGCGACCGCCATTGGCTGCCGGACCTACCCCGGACCGGCGGCTCCAGATAATCATCCTCGCTCTCGATCTGCCGGCTGCGGACACCACTCCCTCTCGGACCCGGCGCCCGTCTGCCGTCTCGCTCTCGGTCGACGTCGGGCCGTTGACGGCGTGACTCGGCTCGCCTCTCTTCATCTTCCCATGCGGCGCTGTCACGATCGCGATCACTTAAAGCCCGTGTCCGATTGCCCTGCGGCGAGCGACTCTGCTGCGAAGGCGGAGGCGGGGTAGTACGCGGGCGGGGTGGTGAGACGAATTTCTCTCTTCCCTCATCCGGGTAGGCTACTTCTCGGTCGTCGCGGTAGGCGGCACGCCCCTCCTCGCGGTAGGGCGGCGGTTCGCGACGGGAGCTGCTGGAGCTGCGGTGGCGGGGCGCAGCGTCTCGGTCGGGTCCGCTGCGCCTACCGCGGTCATCACGCGCGTCTCGATCCGGCCGGTCACGGTAGTCCCGGGAATCCTGGTAATCGCGACCATCACGACCATCTCGATGGGATGCACCCGAGGCTCGTCGCTCGTCACGACTATCAGCTTCCCAGGATCGATCCGAGGACTGGCGCTGGGTGCGGTGCCCTGAGCGGGCGGGTGGGTCGCGTGGATCGGGATCCCTAGAATATTCTGTAGGGTTCTGGCGCTGTGTCCGCCGGCTGCGATCCGATCGGCCCGGCGGTAGCCGCCAGGTCTCCTCGTTGCCATAATCCCTACGATTATCGGTCATGCCGTTATCACCTCGCCATGATGTCCTTGGTTGATACTTATCCTCTAAAACGTTGGCTCGTCTCCGTTACGCCCCTTGCGGCCATTCTCCCTAAGCTGTGGCACTCCGCACCCTTGCCAACGTCATTGTTGGAGACCATGTCAATCTACTGGGTGTTGGAGCCCGAGGCCGCAAAGAAACGAGGAAAGGCAGCAACTGCGGCTCTAGTATAAACTAGGGTAACGAGCTTTAGCAATTACGCAGGATATATGGGCCGCACTCTTGCCATCCAGTGGGCCCTATAAACAAGCAAAGTACCAGTGATAAGTAAAACCGAAACTATCGCAGAGGAAAGACATCATCATGGAGATTCGGTGGATCAACCACGATACCGCGGAGCAAGGCCAGGGGATAGTGATCGTCATCGATGTGATTCGTGCCTTTAGCGTCGCGGCCTACGCTTTTGCTGGCGGCGCAGCGGAGCTCTGGCTGGTGCGTGAGGTTGAAGAAGCGCTCGGTCTGCGTGACCTCGAGCCAGCAGCGCTGCTGGCTGGAGAGGTAGGCGGGCGGAAGATTCCCGGTTTCGACTTCAGCAATTCGCCTGCCCAGATGTCGGAGGCTGATGTTCGAAGCCGGATTATTATTCAGCGCACCGGAGCAGGCACGCGGGGAGCGATCAGTGCCCGCAATGCTGATGTGCTGCTTGCCTGTTCGCTGGTCAACGCGCGGGCTACCGCCGACTATGTCGGCCGGCTTGTAGAGGAGCGCAACCAGGTCGTCTCGCTCTACCCTACCGCTACGATACCGGACGAAATCCAGGATGCCAACGAGGATGAGTACTGCGCGGACTATCTCGCCGCGCTTCTACTTGGCTCGACGGATGCCGATTCGGTTCTGCAAACCAACATCGAAAACCTGTTCAGCCGAGATCGCTTTCAACTCTTCCACTTGGGGTATCCTGATTGTCCCGCGCGAGGACGTCGCTTCGGTCCTGGCGGTTAACCGTTTTTCATTTGTTATGCAAGGTCAGCGGCAGCAACGACATGGAATCGACTATGTCAGATTGTCTTGTATACATCCGCTTCGGCCTAGGTGAGCCGCCGCTTCTTTTCGTGGGCGACGGGCCTCACTCCCCATCCAGAGCCATAAACAGATTGTTCAGCGACTCAGAAAGTGTGGGATGAGCGAAGATGCCATCGCGTAGCTCGG
The DNA here is from genome assembly GCA_963810535.1 of uncultured Chloroflexia bacterium. Classification (GTDB taxonomy): domain Bacteria; phylum Chloroflexota; class Ktedonobacteria; order Ktedonobacterales; family JADMIN01; genus JAJPKE01. The sequence continues at coordinate 164,306 of CAWENW010000013.1, read as the reverse complement.
TATAGGGTAGGTTGCCCATCATAGCTACTTCGAGCACACTCATGATCTCCCCGCCATCAATGCCGAGTACCGCCGCACCGAGTATCTGCCCGGTCTCGGCATGCACGATTGCCTTCATAAAGCCGCGAGTCTCGTCGGTTTCAATGGCACGCGCAACCGACGACATCGGCAGCTTCGCCACCCGAATGGGTAAAATCAGCTTACGCGCCTCTTCTTCGCCGAGGCCAATACGGCCCAGTTGTGGGTCGATGAAAACGGTATAAGGGACCGGACGTCCGGTAATGGTCTTGTGCCCGCCATGTATGAGATTGGCTCGCAGGACGCGATAATCATCGTAGGAGATGTGGGTGAAGGCCGGTCCTCCTTTGATATCGCCGAGTGCGTAGATGCCAGGCACATTGGTTTCGAGAGCGGGGTTGGTCACTATATAGCCGGCCGGGTTAAGCAGAATACCCGCCGCCTCTGGAACCAGCCAATCGGTGTTGGGTCTGCGGCCGGTGGCTACGAGGAGATGCGAGCCCGCGATGACATGAGCTCCACTCTGGTTCTTGACGGTGAGCTGAATAGCTTCTGCGTCTTGGGCACTCACGGGCCCACCAGGGATGCGATACGCCACCGATACCGGCTCTGACTGCAGCCAGATATTGATACCGTCTTCACGGAGTATGGCGCCCACTTCATCGGCTACATCGTCGTCTTCGCGGGCGAGCAGATGGCTCCCGCGATGGATGATGGTGACCCGGCTGCCGAAGCGGCGAAACATCTGGCCGAATTCTAGTCCGACGTATCCTCCGCCTACGATGAGCAGATGCGGAGGTACCTCTCCAAGTTCCATGATGGTAGTAGAGTTGAGGTAGCTCACATGGTCCAATCCGTCGATGGCCGGTTCACGGGGCCTTTCTCCGGCATTGATGAGGAATATGTCGGCGGTGAGCTGCCGGACCTCGCCGTCTCGTAGCTGCACCTGTATGGTCTTCGGCCCAGTAAAGTGTGCTTCGCCAAAGATAAGGTCGACGCCTGGAGTCTGCTCAATCTGCTGTTGGCTACCCTGGCTCCAACTGGCCACAATGTCGCGTTTTCGCTGGCGAACCACCTGCATATCGACGGTGACTGGTCCAGTGTGGACGCCATAGTCCGAAGCCCTCCGCGCCAGGTAGGCTATACGTGCGCTCGCAACCATCGTCTTCGTGGGAGTGCAGCCCTCATTGATACATGTGCCGCCCACGTGCGCACGCTCGATGAGTGCGGTTTTGCGCCCCGACTTGGCAAGTTCGGTCGAGATCGGGCCACCTGACTGCCCGGCCCCAATGACTATGGCATCGTATGAGTGGGTTGGCATAGCACGCCTTTCTTCACTTTTTCGTATTTGGGCTATCCTTGGAATGATCGGATCGGGGACGCGACACGCTATTGGCAAAACGGGCGAGCGGCGCCATCGCCTCGGCCATCGCGTTGCGCGCTGGTTTATGGACGCGCGGCACCGGAATTTTAGCGCTGCTAGGCTCTCCAGGGCGTTTCAACGCTGGAAGCAGTACAGAGAAGGTGCTGCCCTTGCCGGGTTCGCTGACGACACGGAGCTCACCACTATGGGCTCGTACGATCCAGTCGGCAATCGCCAGACCCAGACCGCTGCCGTGCTCATCGCGTGCGCGTGCCGAATCGCCGCGATAGAAACGCTCAAAGATATGCGGCATCACCTCCGGCTCGATGCCGATGCCGGTGTCGCTGACGCTGATAGCGGCCTGGCCGTCCTCACGCACCGCCGAGATTCGAACCTTACCTCCCTCCGGGGTATATTTGATGGCATTGTCGAGCAGAATCATCATCACCTGGCGCAGCTGGCCGGGATCGGCTAGAACGGCGACAGGCTCCAGCCGCTGTATGCCGAGCTGCAGCTTGGTCTTTCGACCGACCTGGATTTGAGCGCGCGCGGTTCGGAAAATCTCCATAGCCAGCTGGTCCAGCTCGACCGGTTCCCGGCGTCCACGCATCTGATCGTCCAGTCTCGCCGCTGCGCCGCCCGGCCTGCCCCCAGCGGCGGCATCGGCGCGCGCCAGCAGCAACAGGTCATTGACTAGCCGGGTCATACGCTCTGCTTCGGCGTACGCATCTTCAACGGCTTCACTTCGCGCCTCTTCGGAGGCGTTGCGGGCTATACGCAGGAACTCCAGATTTCCCTTAATCGAAGTCAAAGGCGCCCGCAGCTCGTGCGAGGCATCGGCCACAAACCGGCGCTGGGCGCTGGTGACGTGTTCGATAGCGGCCAGCATGTCATCGAATGTGCCTGCCAGCTCTCCTACCTCATCGCGCGGCCCCGAATATCCGACACGCCTGCCTAGTCCGGCGGCGTGGGCATTGACCGCGATTGCGCGAGCGATACGAGTGACCTTGGAAATGGGCTGCAAGCTGCTTCCCGCAATAAACCAGCTACCCATCGTGGTAAAGATAGTCGCGACTATCACGCCGATGACAAGTAGACGGCCAAGTGTGCTAAGCGATCCATTCACATCGTCTACGGTTTTCGCCACCAGTACCGCGCCCAGTACCTGAGCCCCTGTCCCGCCCATGCACTGATTGTCGGCTGAGGGGATGGTCGTGGAGCCATGGCTGGTGCTGGACGGATTGGTGACCGGGTATACATAGACGCGCAGTTGTGAGTTGGTCTTCACCTGCGTCGCATCGTATGCACTGCAGGTGCCGGTCTGCAATACTGTGCTGATAACCGCCTTGGTTGGGCGGCAAGCCGGTTGGGCGGATATTTTGGGCCTCGTATACGATGGTCCCGTTGGCGTTGAGAACTTCGAAGGTCAGATCGATCCGTCCCAGCAGGTCTTGCGCGCTCTTATTCAACTGGAGCTGCTTCTGAATGGTGTTCTGCTGAGCGGGGTCTACCGTCGGCGCCGGCGTGGCGGCCGACGTGGGTGTCACTTGGACGGCGGCGCCGGGAGTCGCCGTAATGGAGGGTACCGGCTTATTGGTTGCCGTGGCGGCTGGCGGCGACAGCGTGGGGACCCCGGTACCGCCGACCGCGCCGTCACGTCGCAACTCGCCCTGAATAGTCTGAGCCAGGAGTTGCGCGCGGCCCTGCAAGTTCTGGTCCACGCTGCTCTCCAGCTGAATCTCGGCGACCGCAAAGACGACGATGCTGAAGAGGGTAAGAGTCAAAAAGAGCAGTGTGCCGTACCACAGCGCGAGGCGTAGACGGATGGATATTGAATTGAGTGTCCATTGACGTACATCTTCAACGAACTTTGGTGCCGGCATGCATGTCTCCTGTGCCTTCGCTCTCGACCGATGTCTGATCCTGGCGTTTCGCCAGAAACGACATCAGCGATCAGACATCGGATTTCTCTCGAAGAACGTACCCAGCTCCCCGTATAGTGTAAAGGATTCGTGGCTCGCCGTCGGCCTCCAACTTGTTGCGCAGGTAACCGACGTAGACTTCCAGTACATTTGACTCGCCCTCGAAATCATAGCCCCAGACACGCTCCATGATAATATCTCGCGTCAGTACCTGGCGTGGACGCCTCATAAACAGTGCCAGAAGCTCGTACTCGGTGGTGGATAGGCTGATCTCGCGCCTGCCGCGCCTGGCTATGCGCGTGCCGGTGTCGAGCTCCACGTCAGCAAAGCGCAGAACCTCCGCCTGTTCAGGATTGCGGCGTCGCAGTAGCGCCCGTACATGAGCCAGCAGCTCTTCCAGCTCCATTGGCTTTACCAGGTAGTCGTCCGCTCCCTCGTCCAGGCCAGCAACACGATCCGGAATCGAGTCCTTTGCAGTCAACATCAAAATCGGCACATGGTTCCCCGATTCCCGCAGCCGCCGGCAGACCTCTATTCCGTCGATGCCGGGCAACATGATGTCGAGAACGATCAGTTCAGGCGGATGTTCAATGACTTTATGAAGCGCCTCGTCACCGCGACTAGCGACCTCCACACTATACCCCTCATACGCCAGCGCACGGCGCAGCACCCCGGTAATATGCTGGTCGTCATCTACGATTAGAATATGGGCTTTCATAGTCCCTCCCGCTTCCTGTAAAGTTTCTACGGTCGGGCCATCCGTGAGTTATGCGTACATTGCGAGCGGCATGACTCCTCTGGATTCCGGCACAGGTATTGCTCGTTAGCGCGGTTGACTGGCCTGATAAGCAGAGTATGAAGCTCTTAGCTTCATTTCAGGATTCTATCACCTGGATCTTACCTGGGTGTTGAATACTGGTTCTTGGTGGCACCCCGCGGTTTGTTCGCAGGGGATGTAAGGGAGGCCTGCACCTGTGAATACCAGTAAAGCGAATGCGTATACCTTTGCGGCGGGCCGCGCGGGAGAAGCCTCTCGTGATGCGGAACGCCTTATTTTTGTGACTAATCGCGGCCCCATCGAGCACTCGTTTCGAGCCGACGGCGAAACAACGGCGCAAAGAGGCGCCGGCGGAGTGGTAAGCGGCTTGCTCTGGGCGGCGGATGACCGCCCAATTTCTTGGATTTCACTGGCAATGACGGATGCAGATCGTATCAAAGCCGATGAATTAGCCGGCGGAGTCATAGAAGCTCCCGCCGGACTGACCCAGCTGACCTCACGGCTGGTATCGGTCCCTTTAGATATGTACCGGCGCTACTACGACGGCTTCAGCAACCGAGTTCTCTGGTTCGCCCAACACGGCATGCTCCGTCCCGACAGTGTCACCGCAGATTCCCACAACGATTGGGTTTGTGGCTATTGCCCAGTAAATGAAGCTATCGCCGAGGCGGTCATCGACGAGCTAGATAGCACCGACGAGTTGACCCCGGTAATGTTCCAGGATTATCATCTCTACCTTGCACCCAGAATTGTTCGCGAACGGAGGCCGGACGCCTGTTTACTGCATTTTGTCCATGTACCCTGGCCAAGTGCTGGTGAGTGGTCTTGCGTCCCTATTGACTACGTGTTCGCGATCTACCGAGGCCTGGTGGCGAATGACGTCATCGGCTTCCAGACGCAAGGAGACGCGGCTCGTTTTCTCGACGGGGCACAGCGATTTCTGCCGGGAGCGACTATTATGCGGGCGCCGGATGAGATTTTCTGGCGAGGGCACCGGACGCAGATCCGGGTCTATCCCATCGCTGTTACTCCGGCGGCGGTGTATGCGAGCTCTCAAACCGAGGAGGCGCAGGCCGTATCCAAGCAGATCTTGCGCGACATGGGAATTGGTCGACAGCGCAAGCTAATCTTGCGGGTCGACCGGTTGGAACCTACCAAGAATATCGTGCGTGGGTTTGCCGCTTATGAGCAGGTGTTAGAGCGGCACCCGGAGCTTTTGGAGCGAGTGACCTTTCTCGCGCTGCTGGTACCCTCCCGAGAGGGCCTTGCGGAGTATCAGCACTATGCGGATGAGGTGCGATGTGCCATTGACCATATAAACAGGCGGTTCGGCACTCAGAGCTGGCAGCCGATTGCCGCGATATTCGGCAACGATCATGCCCGAGCGCTCGCGTGTATGCAGTACTACGACGTCTTGATGGTCAATCCACTGGCAGATGGGATGAATCTAGTGGTCAAGGAAGGCGGGCTTCTCAATTGCCGGGATGGGGCTATTATTCTATCCCGAACTGCCGGTGCCTATGAGCAGTTACGCGCTGGAGTACTTGGCATCGATCCGTCGAGCGTGGACAGCACCGCGGCCGCTCTCTACCAGGCGATCACGATGCCGCAGAGACAGCGGGCGGAATTGGCAAGTGAGGTTCGCGCTATCTTGCTGCAAGAAGATGCTAGCCGTTGGCTCCGCTCCCAGAGCGACGACCTCTTCCACTATACCGCTTCTCGGAGACGGCAGCCGGCTCCAAAGCTCCAGAGCGTGTCTACCCGCAAGCTCTCGCTCGCCGAAAGTGAATTCTATCAATCGGCCAAAACCCTCCCTCTGGCCGGTCGAAGGCAATTACTGGAGAGGCGCGGTCCGGCGACGTTTTTCCCGATAACTACCGATGCCGATGATCCGGGGCTGCGTCCACAATGACTCTACTGCCGCCAACCAAACGCAAAATTCAGCAGTAGAGCGCCTAAAGCCGGCGCAGGATGAGTCGATTATGATGAGGCTTAGAGGATCGCCATCTTCACCTTCGACGTCTCAGCGGCGACGACCTCCCTGCAGTTGCGCGAATACTGCAAAGATCTGAATATACCTACTTTCATTCTGGATTAGAAGAATTGCCCGGTCTTGTTGACAGCATGCCTTCTATGGGAGCGTTTGTTCCCAGCAGCCAACAGCAACGGCAGCACTCGGACACGACGGTCCAAGCGTTTCTTCTGGTGAACTGGCTGGTGCCCCCCAGCGCATGGCTGGGGGGATTCGGCGTCGTACAGAGTGAGGGTGATATCGCTCTGGAGTACTTTGATCTCTTGCTTCCGCGGCTCGAGGAGCTGGCGGCGGACAGGGGCGCTCGTACCCTCTATTATTCCGGAAGTGACCTCGACACTGACTGGCTGCGCAGCCATTTGGAAGCGCGAAACTTTCTGCTCCACTCCACCCTCCGATCCTATGATAAGGAAGATTTCAGCATTCCAGACGAGGGGAATATCCACCTACTGGTCAGACAGTTTGAGCCAGCGGACGCGCCAGCGACCGTGGCTGTGGAAGATCTCGCTTTCGAGCAGCTGTGGCGACACGACGCCGCCAGCTTTCTCGAGGTGCGGCGCTACTATCCGTATTTTGTAGTTGCTGAAGATGCGGATGGAATCGTTGGCTATCAGTACAATACAGTAGAGGCGGGGATCGGGTATCTCGTGCGTATCGCTGTTCATCCGCGCGTACAGGGCCAAGGGATCGGTACCCGACTCATGGCTGAGGCTGTTCGCTACTTTCAGGCGCACCGGGTCGAGAAGATTGTGCTGAACGCGGACGAGAAGAACCACCGGGCCCAGTCGCTCTACCTGCGATTCGGCTTCCATAAGGTCTACGGACGAGGGTTCGTGCTCGAGCGCGCGCTTCTTCCTGCCGCCGGCTCTGGGTAATCTGCCTCCGGATATTGGTCACACCATGAGACCGTTCAACTGGTATACACATACCGCTTGAACCTTGCCCTTTACCTGTAGCGGAGCAAGCTCGGTGGCCTGGACTATGTCGGCAACTCGAGCAAAGGTTCCCGCACTCATCAAAATTTGGTTGGCACTGGCATTCGATTCCAGACGCTGCGCCGTATTGACGGCGTCTCCTATCGCAGTGTAGTTTTGTAATCGGTCCCGGGCACCGATGTTGCCTACAACCGCCAGCCCGGTATGCACACCTACTCCATACTCGACGGGAGGCTCACCGGCGAGACGCTCGCCGGTGTGGCGCTGTAGCGCCTCTCTCATCGCCCAGGCCGCGCGTATCGCGCGCTCCGCATGATCGGGCTGCGGCAGAGGTGCGTTGAAGATCGCCATCAGGGCATCACCGATAAACATCGTCACAGTGCCTTCTTGTTGCCAGATCGCTTCAGTCAGAATATTCAAGTACGAATTGAGAATCCGCACGAGATCCGCCGGTGCCAGCTCTTCAGCAAGCCTGGTATAGCCACGTATGTCGGCAAATACGACGCTGATCTCGCGAGTCTCTCCGCCAAGATGGACGGCGCTCGGGTCAGCAAGCAGCTGGCGTACTACGGCGGGATGCACATAGCGGCCGAACAGACGCTGTATCTCTCGAGTTTGTCGCTGGCTATGACGCAGCTCGGTCAAATCGTCAACCACCATAGCTACGCCGAGAGTCTCGCTATCACTCTCACTCTCCCGAAGTGGCGAGACATTGAGCCGCAGAAATACTTGACCGCGCCCGGGCACTTCTCGCTCGATCTCGTGTCCAAGGGTCACCTCGCTGCGTGCGACGGCGTCATGCATGATCTCGGATAACTCTTCGTCTCCGATGCCTGCCAGAACCTCCCGATAGGTACGCCCGATTGCCTGCTCAGCCTGCAGGTCGAAGATCTTTTGGGCCGAGTGGTTGAAGGTGGTGACCTGCCCGACAGTATCGGTCGTGACCACTCCGCTGGCTATCGAGTCGAAGATGATGTCGGTGTACGCCTTCATTGAGCTGATCTCACGGATGCGCTGGCGCAGATTGGTGACGAGACGGGCGTTATCTATGGCGATCGCCGCCTGGTTGCAGAACGCGGCCAGCAGATCGAGGTGCGAGGCATCGAAGAGCGCCGATTGGTTGCGACTATCCACATAGACGATGCCGACTCCATGACCGTGTACCCTGAGCGGGGCGCACATCACGGAACGGATGCCATAGGCAACGATGCTCACCCGTTGCTGCAGACGCGCGTCGTCCTGGGCGTCCAGTGTCAGTAGCGGCTTCTGGCTCTGCCAGACTCCCTCGACAATGCCCTGGCTAATATTAAAGTCGCCGATCTCCAGCCGGCGGTGGTCCGCTCCCTGGGCCACCATAAAGCGGAGCCTCTGCTCGCCTTCGTCCCACAGCATAAGAAAGCCGCGCTCGGCTCGCACAACCTCGACAAGTTGGTTCATGACCTGACCGAGCAGCTCTTCGAGATCAAGAGATGTGTTGAGTTGTTGCGCTATGTGATACAGAGTTGAGAGACGCTCACGCTCTTGCTGAAGCGCGTCGAGATTGCTGGTCGCGACCTCCACCGAGGTAGTGAGCCGGAGCAGCACATGGCCAAGTCGCGCCAATGTGAGATCAGCTTCGCTGGCTACCTGTAAAGCCCGTGAGAGCATCTGGACACGCGGGTCGCCTACGTCGCTGGCGTGCGGACCCTCGACGAAGCGCTCAAGGTCTTTCGCGTGGGCGTGCAGAACGGTAGCGATTGCCGCCAGGCTCCCCGCGGCCGACTCAACATCTTGATGAGCTCTCGCCTGCGCGGCACGAGCGGCTTCGGCACGGTCCGTTCCCAGATTGGGCTCACCCAGACGAGTATGGAATCCCCCCAGCGGCTCGATTGTAGGTAGTCCGATAGGCTGGGTGCCGGGCAGGTCAGCTGCCGGAACTCGCACGGTTATTTGATCGCTCACGTTGCCGTCGCTCGGAGCAATCTCCTCTTGAGATTTCGGGACATCAGGATATCGCTGCATAGCGCATAGTTCTCTTAGGAATCCTCTGACTAGTAGACTCGAAGTCGCAATTCCGCCAAACGAATTATGGTAATCTTGTATTTGTCGGTCGAGATAAAGCGCTTGTCGGTAAAATATCCCATCACCTTGTTGACGCTTTCGCGCGACGCACCAACCATTGCGGCAAGCTCCCCCTGCGTCAGTCGTAAATCAATCCGAATGCCTTCCGGCGTGCGAATTCCATGCAACTCAGCCAGCTCCAGCAGTTTTTTGGCTACCCGGCCGTGAACATCCAGAAAGAGTAAGTCCTCGATCATGGCGTCGGTCTGCCGCAGCCGCCGGGAAAGTACATTCATGACTTCGATGGCAATTCGCGGGTGATGCATAACCGCATTGATGAAGTCGGGGCGCTGCAACGCAAAGGTCTCGACTGGTTCAATGGCGACGGCGCTGGCAGAGCGTGGCTGGCCGTCGAGGAGGGCGAGCTCACCGAAGTAATCGCCTGCACCAAATACTGCCAGGGAAACCTCCTGGCCATCCTGGCTGGTAATGTAGATTTTTACTTTTCCTTCGCGTATCACGTAGAGGACTTGACCGGAATCATCCCGATGAAATATTACTTCACCGGGTCGAAAGCTGCGCCGTTTGATAACTGCAGCAAGCTCACGCAGCCCATCGGCGTCCAATCCCGCAAAAAGTGACACGTTCTCAAGGGAGGCCAGATGATCCTTGGTTTCAGAAGCTGCCGACCAGCGATCTCCCATCGGCTGGTTATGCCTGCGCTGTTCCTCCGTAACTACGCTGGTACCGGTACCGTGCTCAATGTTTCGCCGATCTTGTCCCGTCACCCCGTACCTCCCTTGTCACTTGGGAACCAGCAGCTCCTCACCATTGCTGCATGGAGCCTAACGATCGACTCCATCTTAACCTGTGGCGTGTCGGTATGCAACTGTGCTCTTGGGGCGGAGAACTCGCGCCTCGGGCTCCCCGCCACTTCACGTCATTGACATGGCTTTGCGGCTGGTGATACACTATGGCCCGTCAGTCGGCGTCTACCGAATACTGTGCATGTCTCTTGCGCGGCTGACAACGATCACTTGCCCTTCGCCAAGGTAGCTCAGTCGGTAGAGCACAGCACTGAAAATGCTGGTGTCGGCGGTTCGATTCCGCCCCTTGGCACCAACAAAAGATTCTGGCGTCTGCCCTCTTCACGACGCCTATACTCAGATTCCCATATGGTTGACTCCAGCATGTCCCGTGCACTAGACTGCACTGGCAGGGTCGGACGCGCCAGCAAGGCCGGGTATAACTCCCGGTACGGAAAGACCATATTAACCATGGGATCACCACACGATGCAGAGCGAGCTGGATCATTCCCCCAGGACCAAGAGTCCGACAAATCTCGTCTCGTCGTAACCGCTGTCACCTGGTCGACGTTTCTCACCTTGTTGCTGGTGGTGTTGATCGTGATCATCGCCGAAATTGCTTCTGTGGGTCCCGCTGGTGTATCTCAAGTCATCGAGCCTCAGTCACTGAGTCGCTCGGCAGTATTTTCGATAGGCAACCCGCCAACTATTACCGCCGAAGCTGGCTACGTCTACGACCCAACGCTCGGTCTCACCTATTTCGCGAAAAACGCGGACATGGAGCTTCCACAGGCAAGTTGCACCAAAATAATGACGGCTTTGCTGGCAGTAGAGCACGGCAATCTCGATCAAGTGATCACGGTCGGCGCCGATGCTGCGGCTTTGGTTCGGCCAGATAGCAGCTTCATGGGCCTCAGTGCGGGTGAGAAGCTGACACTTCACGATTTGTTATACGGGCTACTGCTGCCTTCTGGCAACGATGCAGCCGTCGCGATCGCGGACGGAATCAGCGGCAGTGTACCTGCCTTTGTCGCACTGATGAATCAACGCGCGCAGCAACTTGGACTGACCCGAACACATTTTATGAATCCAGATGGGTTGGGTGAGACGAATCATTATACTACCGCGCGCGATCTGGCGGTGCTGGCCGCGGCGGCTATGAAGAATCCGATCCTGGTGCAGATTACCTCGACGATGGAATACAAAATTCCTAAGACCCATACCCACAAGGCTTACGACCTTATGACCGGCGATGACCTTATTCCCGGTGCTCGCTCGCCTTATCCAGGAGCGATTGGGGTCAAGCCTGGATATACCGGCGACGCAGGGTACTGCCAGGCTTTTGCCGCGATCCGCTATGGGCATTTGATTGTGGGCGCGGTGTTAAATGAACCGTCCTGGCAGGTACGAATCACCGATATGCGAAATCTCCTCGACTGGGGATTTGAGCAGGAAGCGATACCACCGGCCCCGTCGCCGATCCCCTGGTCATATCCGACACCGGAAACTTAGTGGCCGCAAAGGTGAGTGACGTCTTGCGCAGTCAAGCGCGATCCACGTATATTGCGGCGAAATCCAAGAGTCCGTTAATCCCCGCGCGCAGGGTCTCGGGACTACTGGCGAGTGAGATGCGGACATACGCTGCGGCCTGGTTTCCAAACGCTACTCCTGGGGCCACGGCGATTCCGCGCTCGGCAATGAGCGACTCCGCAAAGCGCACGCCGTCAAACCTTGGCTTAGGTTCGCCGTTCGGGATGGAAGTCAAACCAGCTGGCCCAGATACGTTGACTAACACGTAGAAAGCACCTTCGGGCCGATAAGAATACTGGCCGCGTGAGCGCAAGATCTCAAGGGTCAGGTCGCGCCGGCCTCGATATGCCCGAAACATCTCCGCTGCGCTCTGCCCGCTATTTTGTAGTGCGGCTTCGGCCCCTCGCTGCACAAAAAGCGGTAAATTATTGACCTGTGCCCCCACGATACCGGTTAAAGCGCCAACGAGTGTGGGAGGAGCGACTAGCCAGCCGATTCGCCAACCAGTCATGGCATACGTCTTGGAAAATGTGCCGACGGTGATTACTCGCTGATCACTGTCGAGAGCGAGAGGGCTGACATGCTCACCCTCATACACCAGCTCATCGTAGCACTCATCAGATAGCAGCCACAGGTCGTGTTGTTGGGCTACTTGCAAAACCTGGGCGATAGTGTCCGCCGGATACACAGCTCCAGCGGGATTAGAGGGTGAATTGAGCAGGAGTACACGGGTCCGGTCGGTAACCCTCGCCCGGAGGGCCGGAAGATCTGGCTGCCATCCCAGGCTGGGGATGAGGGGGTAGCGTATTCCTCGCACGCCGGCTACTGCCAGCATGCCGTCATAGCCAGCCCAGGCGGGATCGGGAATCAATACTTCATCGCCAGGAGAAGTCAGGCAAAGGAGCGAAGTCATTAAAGCTCCAGTGCCGCCGGCAGTGACGATGATTTGTTCGGCGGAAGGGTTATACCGGTTGACGCGAGCTACTCGTATAGCCAGGGCCTCGCGCAACGACTGACACCCACCGGCTGGTCCATACCCCTGCTTTTCGTCGCGCATCGATCGCTCGGCTGCCTCGACGACTGGAGCAGGGGCAGCAAAATCCGGCTCGCCGAATTCCAGGTGAAGTATGTCGTCTCGGCCATGAACTTGCGCGGCAATCCGAAACATTGGGTTTGGCGCTTGCCGGCTGAGCTGGCTAAATCGTTCATTGAAATGTTTACGTGCCATGAGAGTGTAATTCCGACATCATCCCAGGACAGTGGAGATGCCGAAGATACCGGCAATCAAAGCGCTAACTCCAAAGAGCACATACGCAACTACCGCCAGTACAGACGAGCCAGTAGGACCAGCATTGTGGAAGACAATAGCCCCCCAGATTCCCGCCGCCTGGACCACAACCGAGTAGAGAAAGATGAACGCGCCCTGCAGCCAGCGCCGGACACCGCTCATCTTCGCTCTCCGATACATGGGTCTTGAGAGCGCTTGGGTGGCCAGAATACTCACCAGCAACACTACTATACCCCAGGCGACGATCAACTGCGGCACTGGCGCATTGCCGTGAGTAGCGAAGGCTACAGCGCCGAGCGCCAGAATCATCGCTCCCCAAAGCACTTCGATTCCCGCAAGAGTGAGCATGACTTTGTCAAACCCGTTAAGAGCGGTCTCGCCCAGTCGAATCCAGGCACCGTCTCTGGCTTTTGCGTCGGTCTTGAACCCTGGGGAAGCATCGCTTGGCTGGTTATTTGGGCCGAGAGGGCGCACTACCGGCGCAACCGCGGTGGCCCGCGTGGATGGCAAAGCAACCGCTCCAGCCCCGGAACCTACTGCCCGCTGCTTACCACTGGAAGACTCCAGGGCAAGCGCTGCCTGCTTGCCTGTCCTTACCGCCGGCTGCTTTCCGCTGCGGGTAGATACCGCCGGCTGCTGTCCGCGGCTTACCGCGGGGCCTTGTCCCGTCCACGAAGAACTCGCGGCTGGCATCTGTCCGGTTCGCCCACTGCGCTCGGCTTCGATCCCCGCGGCCAATGTCCGATTAACGCCTGAAGCCGGTGACTTGGCATTGTTCAGGTTAGTGCGGTTACCCGCCGGCGGTACCGGACGTGCATGTTTGCCCGAGTTCTCCGGCGGGCTTGCCGCTGGATGTTGACCGGTGGGCCGGATCGGCAGCTCATATGCTCGTAGCGAGGTGCCACACTGAGCACAGCGTATAGCATCCGGACGGTTCTGTGTGCCACAGCGCGGGCAAAGCACCCCCATCACCATAGTCGAGCCAGAGCTGGCTGCTGACATGCTGGCGCCTGTGAGTCTTTGCAGAGCTGCCTGCATCTCCATGCGAAGCTCATGGGCAGATTGCTGGCGATGGTTGGGAGAAAGCTCCAGGGCACGCACAATCACACGGTCGGTGGCTTCGCTGATATGTGGATTGAGTTTTCGAGGTGGCACTAGCTGCATCCCCGCGCTGCCGCCTGCTCCGGTCTGAGCAAGCAATCGACCAGGCGCTTCTGGCGGATCTTTTCCGGTCAAGCAGGCGTAAAGTGTCGCGCCCAGGCCATAGATATCGGTGCGTGGGTCGGTGCGGCCCTTCGCCATATATTGCTCAGGTGGAGCAAACCCTGGCGACACCCCCTGAGCAGCGGTGAGTGTCGCTCCCCGTTGCTGAAGCTTGGCTAAGCCGAAGTCAATCAAGATGGGCTGATTTTCGGGGGTGATCTTGATATTCGCCGGTTTAATGTCTCGATGGATGACTGGGACCTTCAGATTGTGCATCTTGTCAAGCGCGTCGCAGATATCGATGGCCCAGGTTAGAACCTCAGCCTCGTCCAGGGCGCGCTGGCGCTGAGTCAGACTCTCATTGAGTAACTCTTCGAGATCTTTCCCATGAACGTAGTCCATGATGAGGAAGAGCCGGCCCATGTCTTCGATGAGGTGATAGCCATGCGGTATGTTGGGGTGCTTAGAATTGATAAGCAGCTCTGCCTCAAGGCGAAATTGCGTGCGCACACCTGGATCGGGATCAGAGACTTCCTTGATGGCTCGCTCATACCCAAGCGTCAGGTCTGTCGCTCGGTAAACGCTTGCGTAGCCGCCGCTGCCGATCAAGCGCTCGATACGATACCGTTTTGATATTACTGTGCCGGGTGGGAGTGTTGTTTGTGATGGTGACTGCGGCACCAGCTACTCCTTCGTGATGATCCGTGCTGCGCTACGAGCAGGCGCCAGTACTTAAAGCCGGCGAGAAAGCGCCATCAAAAACAAACAGTTGACCTACTTACCGCACGACGAGCGTGGCCTCTCGGCCCCGTCCGCACGTTGATTGTATCAACTGGACGTGTGAATGTCACGCAACCAACGTATTTTCCTATTAGGGGTCACGGGTCCCTACACCAGCCTCACCAGACATAGAGTAAGCGTCGCTGATCTCCAGCCGGGCGCGCTACCGGCCGACAGCAACCGAGGTCTAGAATAACATAGGCAAGAACGGCTGGTCAAGCGAGCCTGGCGCGCCAGTGGGAACCATTGGCCGGCAATATCGAAGGTGACGTAAGCTTACTGTGCAACATCACCGTCATCATCGAGCAGTCCCGGAATGGGATCTACCGTCATGACGCCGGCGGCTACGTCTACAGACTTGATGAATTCGCGCACCGCGGGGAGTAGCATTTCCCGGTTAGATCCGATGCTTTCGACTACGAACAGATCGGCACCTCCGGTCTGAACAATGTCTTTGACGCTACCCAGGTGGCGCCCATCGACGCTATGTACCTGCAGACCGATGACATCGTGGAGATAAAATTGGCCCTCTGGAAGTTCATGAATCTCCGCCGATGGAATATAGAGGGTTTGTCCGCGCAAGCGTTCGGCGGCATCCATGTCGTGCACGTCCGCCAGCTGTAGCAGAACATGTTGCTTGTGGCGATGGGCGCCGAGTACCGTATATGGGGTGTGCCTTGCTCCGGCATACAGCGTCTCTGTCGCGGCAAAGCGATCAGGGAAGCTGGTGAATGGGTCCACCTTGATCTCACCGTGTACGCCGAAAGCCCCTACAATCTGCCCGACCGTCACCCACTCAGACTCGGCGCTGTGTTCTACCGGCGATGAGGCAGGCATGTCATTCTTCGCCATCTTCACCAAGCTCGCCATCGGCAATGAGGGGGTTTTCATCTATCTCCAGGCCAACGTGGCGTTTGCCTTGCATGGTTGCCGAAGCACGCATAAGCGTCCGCATCGCCTTCGCCACCCTACCCTGCCGGCCAATCACTTTTCCCAAATCATGCGGGCCAACCCGTAACCCTACTACCGTTGCGAAGCGATCATTGCGGATCTCACGGACTTCGACGGCACTGGGATCATCGACCAGATTGTGTGCCAGAAACTCGATCAGACCTTGCATGATCTACTCCGATGAAGACGCACGACACTTGCAGCTCGCTACATTGTGCAGCCGAGGCTGTTGAAGTCATTTCGTGGCGGCTGTGACTCGTGTAGGGCGCTCAACAATGCCGGCGCGCTGCATGAGGGAAAGAACGCTTTCTGAGGGCTGGGCGCCTACCTGTAGCCAATGCCGTGCACGCTCGGCGTCGATTTCAATAGTTGATGGCTCGGTACGTGGATTGTACCAACCGATATTCTCGATAATACGGCCGTCGCGCGGAGAGCGAGCGTCAGCCACGACAACGCGATAGCTGGGTGCGCCCTTCATACCCATGCGCATGAGGCGAATTTTTACCATTGTAAGGGAGTGCTGCCTTTCTCTTGTCCCGATAGCGGCTATATCCAGTCAATTCAGCCCGCTTAGTTCCGGATAATCTTCAGTAGCATAGCATCTGCCCTACTCTGATGTCAATATATCAAGCATGCGACCGCTCCGAGCCAGGACGGGCATGAAGATAGCGGGTGAAAAGACTATAGTGGCTGCACGACGCCAATGTAGTTGGGCGTGCCTGAAGCCGTGAACCAGAGACGTCCAGTGCCATCGAAGGCGAGGCCGAATGGTACGCTGCCGGGAGTCGCCAGCTGGTAGAAGGTAAATGCCTTTTCGCTCGGAGTGTAGCTCACCAGAGAATTGTCGCCAGCAATCGCGAGCCAGACAGTACCATTTGCGCCAATCTGCACGTCATACATTCCCGTCGCCGGTCCGGAACTAACACGGGGCACCGGTATCTCCGAGATATGGCTGGTCCCGGTATCGATCTCCCCAAGGTTGCCTCCCTGCAGCTCGCTAAACCAAATCGTGCCAGCTCCACCGACATTCATGGCATACACCTGAGTCTGGCTACTAGCCAGGTGATAGACGTGCACGGCTCCTGTTGCCGGATCGATCTCCCCGATCGCACCGCCGGAGAGGTAACCGAACCAGATCTGTCCAGAGTCGGTAACTGCCAGGCAAAAAGGCAAAGAAGGAGTTCCAGACGCGGGAGACGGTACCGGCCAGGTATCGATGGTGCCGCTCGATGGATTTAGCCTTCCAATGCGCGCGCCATTGACTTCCGTAAACCAGAGATTGCCTTTATCGTCGAACTTGAGATCCTGCGGAGCTGAGCTGTTGCCGTCCACCTGACCAAGTGGGTACGTGGTGAATCGCTGGGTGGAAGGGTCAAAGCGTCCAATATAGTTTGCTGCTTGCTCGGTAAACCAGACCGCACCCTGGTGATCGATTGCTACTTCCATAATGTTGTTGCGGCCATGTGGGGGTATCCAGATGGAGACGGCATTAGTATGCGGATTTAAACGGGCAAGCGCGTTGTCGAACATCTCGCCGAACCAGATGTTTCCCGCCTGATCGACCGCCGGCTGCATTACCCCGACGTCTGGCTGGTTGAGCGAATAGTTGCGCGTGCTTGCCGGTACCACCGAAGCGCTGTGCCCGAGGTATGTACTCGGGAGACCTGAGTCTCCGTGGGAACTAGTGGCATTGCCGTGGTGCGGCATTGCACTCGGGGAGCCGTGTAGGAATAGCAATAAGGCTAGGAGAAATAGAAGAGCAATGCTTATGAGAAACAGACTTGCACCGCGCCAACGTAGCGTGCTGCGATCTGAGTGCTCCACTGTTTGCTCTGATGTAGGTCTGTCTGGTGTCTGTCGCATCGATGAGTACTTTGTCCCTCTAGATCAATTATGGGGTAGCTCGACAAACAGTGTCAAGCTGCCGAAGTCGAAGGTAGGCTCGTCACTACATCAGAGAACTCCTTGCTGGTTTTGGCAACCCGGTGTAAAATTTTCGGTCGCGGGGTAACTCAGGGGTAACTCAGGGGTAACTCATAGGTATTCTCAGGCGTCTCATTCTACAGGACTGATAAACTAATCAAGTAGGTATAGTCCTTGCTTCACTACCCGATGGAGCGAAGCATTGGATCATAGAATGCTATAGCAGCGCAGTGGGCTCCAGTCGCTGTGGTATGCGGAAGGAATAGATATGAGGCATATGGGCAGGGCGGGCAGTCTGGACAGAGCGGCTAGCGGGCGATTCTTCGGCGGGCACTCGGCGTTGATCATACGGGTACTGCCGCTCCTTGGGCTACTGGCGCTCTCGGCCTGCAGCACCAATCCGGGTAGCATAAAAAGCTCACCCGCCGTCAAGATAGTCGATGGCGGATCTACTGGGGGGTACAAGGCTACTAGCTATCCGTTGCACTGGAATCCTAGCCGGCCCCTTTCGCTCTACTCGGTCGCCGACGAGTACATCTCACACATGAGCCTAGACCAGGAGCTAGGTCAACTCATCATTGCCGCCTTTACCGACACGGACTTCAACTCCAACAATGCAGCTATGGTCGAGCAGGAAGGTGTCGGCGGCATGCTTCTGTACACCGCTAACATGACGAGTAAGACCCAGACCACAAACCTCATCGCCACCGCGCAGGCGCACGCGCAGATTCCAATGCTGGTGATGACCGATGAGGAGGGCGGCTACGTCGACAGGTTGCAACAATTCTACGGATTTCGTCCCTCGGCGACGACGATCGGGGATACCAATTCACCGACGTATGCGGAGCAACAAGGGCTTCAAACCGGAAAAGATATGTCAGTGCTTGGATTCAATGCCGACTTTGCTCCGGATGTCGACGTCCAGTTGGTAAATGGGCCTGACCAGATCACTCGTACGTTTGGAACTACCGCCGACCAGGTCACTAAGATGGCCGGAGCCTATCTGACCGGTATGCAAGACGCCGGAGTCGCGGTCTGCCTCAAACATTTCCCCGGGCTGGGGTCGGCTACCACCGATGCGCACATGGACCTTCCGGTTATCAAGAGCTCACTCAGCCAAATCGAATCGGTCGATCTGGCACCTTATCGGAACCTCATCGCTACCGGCCAGGTGGGGATGATTATGACGACAGATCTATTGATGCCTGCTCTCGATCCGACACTGCCCGCCGAGATCTCTCCTACCATTATCGACGGTGTCCTGCGCCAGCAGATGGGCTATAACGGTGTAGTGGTGACCGATGCGCTCTACATGGCCGGTATTTCGGCCAAATGGAGTCTGGCCGAGGCGGGAGTGTTGGGGATCGAAGCCGGCGATGACATGCTGGTTGGTGCCTTTACGTCCGGTGAGGTAGCCTGGATGACAGGAGCCATCAAAGCTGCCATCAGCAGTGGTCAAATCACGAAGGCACGTATTGACGATTCGGTGCGGCGAATTCTGACTCTCAAGATGCGCATGGGAATCTTGCCGATCTCAGCCGGTGTGGCCACGGTTTCACCGCTAGGCTCGATGACTCCCAAAGTAATCAATGGACCGATAACGTTGCCGCCGCAGCAGTAGTCACCTAGGACGTGAATTGTCTCCTGGCACGGATGCCACGTTGCATCGATGTATATGCAATTTGCCCCAGTCAGCGGCACCGGCACAGACAGGATGTCTAGATAATGGAAGTCGTGATATACTCAGCCCTAGGTATAAAAAACCGCCCTTCTTCCTACACGTTCGTCAATCGTTATAGTACGGGAGCCTAACGATACGTGACGATATTTGCCTTAAGTCTTCTCTCGCCGTATAGCATCGCATCCGTGGGAGAGGTTGAACGGACGGCAATGCCGGGCAGACCGGCACAACAGAGGAGATTCTCATGCGGCCAAAGCTTGGGGTAGCAAATTCGCGCCACGCCAAGACCGACCTCTATGATGCAGCGCACGGCACATTTCTTATACAGTACCCTATCTGGTTTGTTCTATTACTGGCGCTTTCAGGTGTCGTTGCTTTTGCGTTGGCCGGTTTTCTAGGGTATGCAGCCAGTCATTCAACTCTGCAGAATCCGATCGCGGCCACCGCCGCCGATGGGCCGTTTCTGCAGCCCTGGGAGTTATTCCTGTGGTTCTGCGCGCTGATGCTGACGCTGCTCGCATCTATTTTTCGCGATCGATCGCTGCGCGGTCGCCTGATTGCTATACTGGTGACTGCCTGTCTGGCAATCATCCTCGTAGGAACGTTCTATTTCAGCCAGATCCTGCCGGACTTTCTCAAGCAGCTACTCAATGACATAAATCTGGCGACACTTGCGACCCAATCCGGTACCTACGCATTCATTAATTTTCTCCTCATCGGCATCTTCTGGGTGGATACCATTCGCCGCTGGGTGCGGCGCTATCGAGGGCAGCCCCCCAGCCCTCGAGTTGACATCGGCTGGGGCTCGATCAGTACTTCCTACGATGCCAGCGACATGCCCTCGCTGCAGGAACTGATCTCAGGGGATCTGATCGCTGGCGCGGTGCTCACGCTGGTTCTGGCGTTGCTCTTCGACTCGCAGCTTCTCGCGCAAATCATCCACACCACACCTCCTCTCAGCACGTGTACGGTATCTTGGCCATTTGGCGCCTGTACGCTGCCGGGGGGCGGAGTAGCCAATCCGCCTACACTCTCATTTATCGATGTCATACAGGCACTAATCTACCTACCACTGGGCCTCATCATTCTGGCACTCGCAGCTACAGTAAGCGGCCTCGAAGCGGTACAGGGGGTAGGTGATTCTGCAAGTCAGGGGCACTTGCGGGCACTCGCGAGTGCCGAGAGGTCCAGCGCTATACCGATAGCAGTGGATGTGACGACCACCGTCTGGAACACTCTCAGGGCGGCGCTCAGCCGCAGGCTTCGAGTGTTGATAGGCAATCTCGTGCTGTCACTGCGCATGGTCGGCTGGCCGTTCCTGATTTTTCTTGCCACCTACGGACTGGCACAGCTTGCTACCAATATCCAGAACTATCTGCACAACCCAAAGGACATCCACGATTTTCTGGCGTATATCTTACCTGCGTTAGTCTGGGGATTGGCCGCGATGCTGGGCGTGATCTTTTCGGCGGCGCTGCTCCTGTTTCGCTGGCGGGTCGCCGACAATACGCTGCGCTTCGTGGGCCTGGTAGGTTTTGTCGTGCTGCTGACGTTCTGGATCTTCTCACTGGCTCTGTGGGGCTTCAATCAGCTCCTGCTGCAAACCAACGCTACCAATCGCCACCCCTTTGATCCGCCCAGCATCACCACATTGATCTCGGCCTTGGCTCTTTTGATGTTCGGAATACTTTGGGGCGTCCGAACTTTACGCCGCCAGCCGGCTGCGGCGCAGTCGGCACGGCCGTCAAAAGGCGTGACCTCTCCCGGCGCCGTGCCTAACAGCTCCTCCTTTCGTGTGTCCACGAGTGTATCCATACCGCCAGAGCAGGCAGAACTTCCTCACGGGGGCAATGATGCGGCATCCCAACCGGCAAGTATGGATTCAGGGACTACGCAAGGGGTGGCTGGAGAAGGTCGACAGAATGAGCCGCCACGTTAATAGTTGGTATTCTTTCGCCCCTTCGAAAGGCGGATAACGTATGCGAGCACTTTTGAGCTCAAAGGAGCATGCGCAGCAACACGCTATCACCGATGTGTACGACGAGGAGAATCACACTTTCCTGGTGCGATATCCAGTCTGGCTGGTGGTGGCCCTTGGTCTCTCCGGTGTACTGGTCTTCATGCTCACCGGGTTTCTGGGATTTCGCGACTCTGCTGAACCTGCGCTTACCGGAACGATTTTTCACGAGCCATGGCCGCTGTACCTCTGGTTCTCGAGCTCTTATCTTGGTTTCGCAGATCTCCATCCTACGCCATCCATCGCTACGCCCACAGCTCACAGCAACGCTTATCGTCACTGTTTTCAGTGTTATCTTCCTTGGAGTCCTGTACTACAACCCCACCTGGATTTCCGATCTCACGTCACTGCTGCAGAACCTGTTCACCAGGATCTTTGGCGTGCATTTATTTCTGTCGTCTTCGTGGACGTATACCGTCATAAACTTCCTCATCATCGGGATCTTCTGGATAGACACTATCCGGCGCTGGATTCGAGTTTTGCGCAAGCAATCTCCTACCCGCCGCATCGATCTCACGACGGGAGAAATGACGTACGCGGCCAACAAAGATGAGATCCCCAGCATGTCGGAGCTAGTGTCCGGAGACTTGCTCGCGGGAGCGTTTCTGACCCTTATACTGGCGCTGGTTCTGCGGCAGGAAGTCATTAGCTTTTTCTTGCATACGTTGCAGGTGGTGACTGCTCATCCTATCACAATCTGCACCGTATCTCTGCCTGGTTATTGCACGGTGCCTCCTACGGCGGGAATACTCAATCCACCGACCTTGACCTTTATCGATCTCATTCAGGCGCTGATCTATCTGACTATAGGATTGCTTATCCTGGCGCTCTATGCCACACTGCAAGGCCTCTCCATACTCAATCCCATACCTGGGGCCTCGTCATCGCGGAATGTGATTCCGGCGGACGCGATCAGGACCGAAGAGTCCAGCGCGGTGAATGTGGGTGGCCAGGTCAGTATCGCGATCTTGGATACTTTGCGAAGTGCGCTCAACCGGCGTATATATGTCGCGCTCGATAGCCTGGCAGGGTCGCTTCGGACAGTCGTATGGCCATGTCTGATATTCCTTGGAGTAGTTGCGGTCGCCGCATCGGCGCGCTATATTCAGCAATACCTGCATTTGCAGAGCGATGAGCGTACCTGCTCCACCAGCCAGTGTCCCGATTACGGCGCCGTGCAGCGGCTGATCAGCGAGCATGTACAGTTCGTCGCCCCGGTGTCGGCACTTCTCTGGGGAATAGTCGCGGTACTCGCCATCGTGTTCTCGGCGGCTCTCTTGATATACCGCTGGCGAGTCGCTGAAAACTCGCTGCGCTTGCTGGGATTGGTAGGGCTTACCGTACTGTTGACGTTTTGGATATTTTCCCTGGCTCTATCCGGATTTAATGCACTGTTTTCGCTTACCGGCATCTCGCAGAGGGTGCCGTTTCCGCAGCCCGGCGTTTCTACGATCATTTCGCTGGTAGCGCTCCTGATATTCGGCACCTATTCCTTGGCGCGCACCATGCGCAATCGCCGCGGGGCCCCATCTGGGGCACCAGTCGGAGCGGCCTCAGAGAAAGGCGACTCTGGCAGACCGTAATTCATAGTAATCGATGGCGCTCACTGGCAATCAATGGATACTCGCTTGGTCCTAGAGGGAAGTGGCGAGGCGGTGGCGAAGGTGGATATCGCTACCGCTTTCGCTTTTCTGGCCAATCCACACAATGGCCCATACTGGTTTGCGAGCGCGGCACCGCTGGAGCCGCCGGGCAGGAAGCTGGCTCAGGGACTGACTTGGCGTTTACCGAAGACCAAGCAGACTCGCCGAATGCTCCGAGTCCGTATGGAGGAGTACCAGCCGTCAGAGCGGTTCGTCTGGGCAACTGAAGCAGGCAGGTGGGCCACCAACCATACCTGGGAGCTGCGCTTTCAGCCTGGACCACAGGCCGGCACCACCAAAGTGACGATGACTCTCCAGCTACGGCTCGGATTGTTGGGGGCAGTCGGCGCACTGGTCGTACCACACCGAATGCGCCATGCTCTCGAGGCGCGGGCCACGAGTGCGCTTGAACGTGCCCGTACGGTACTTGAAGCGCAGCAACAGATCAGTAATGATAACCGTCGCCGGCAGGTCAGGCGTGCCGGATCTGCCGGACATAAGCGTCGCAGGTAGGTCCGGCACTCGCGCCAGTGGGTTGGTGGCGCCCGCCAGACATTTCGGAAAGGTACGGTGAGCAGCCTTGCGGCAAGAAACACTGGCAGTTCATGCCGGTAGAGCGATTGATCCCGCCACCGGAGCGGTGGCTATGCCAATCTATCTCTCCACTACGTTCGAGCGTGCCGCCGATGGCAGTTTTCCGCTTGGGCATACCTATGCCAGAACCTCAAACCCTAATCGCGGGGCGCTGGAAGAGGCCCTCTCGGCGATTGAAGGTGGAGCTGGGGCGGCGGCGTTCTCGTCGGGTATGGCAGCGGTCATGGCAGTGATGCAGTCGCTCGCGCCCGGAGATCATGTGCTGGTTGCAAGCGAGGCCTACCACGGCACCGGCAAGCTGATCCGCGAGACCTTTGTGCCGTGGGGATTGTCGGTTACTTTCGTGGATATGACGCAAATTTCGGCGATACGCTCGGCGCTCTCGCCACGTACTCGCCTCTTTTGGATGGAGACTCCTTCCAATCCACTCCTCAAGATAACCGATCTCCTGGCTATCGCTGAACTCGCCCGTGAGGTGGGAGCCATTTCAGTCTGTGACAACACCTGGGCGACACCAATCTTGCAGCAGCCTCTCAAGCTAGGTATAGATCTCGCCATGCACTCGACCTCGAAGTATCTGGGAGGGCATAGCGATCTGCTGGGGGGCGCCATTGTCGCTCGGGAGGAGAGCGCATTCTTTGCCTCGGTGCGGCGCCTCCAGATCAGTGGTGGTGCGGTGCCCTCACCATTCGATTGCTGGCTGGCTTTGCGCGGCATTCAGACGTTGCCGTACCGGATGCGCGCTCATAGTGCAAACGCCGAGGTCGTAGCCGGTTACCTCTTCCGGCATCCTTCCATCGAAGCAGTGCATTATCCTGGCCTACCATCTCATCCTGGGTTTGAGCTCAACGCGCGGCAGATGTCTCTACCAGGAGGCATGCTCTCGGTGCAGGTCTGGGGAGGACAGGAAGCGGCCGAGCAAGTGGCGGCCCGAGTTCGGGTGTTCAGGCGGGCAACGAGTCTGGGCGGGCCAGAGAGCCTCATTGAACATCGAGCGTCCATCGAAGGGCCGGAGTCGACGACTCCGGCAAATCTGCTGCGGTTGTCGGTTGGATTAGAGCACCCGGATGATCTCATCGAAGACCTGGATCAGGCTCTTAGCAAGTAAAGGGTAATCATGTATTTGGTGACAGGCGGTGGCGGATTTATTGGGTCACATATTGTGCGGGCGCTGGTGGATCGCGGCGAGCTAGTCCGTGTGCTGGATAATAATTCGTCCGGGGGCCGCGAGCGACTCCTTGGCATACTGGACACGGTGGAGTGGCTCGACGGCGACATTCGCGATCAGGACACGGTGGCGCATGCCTGCCAAGGGATTGAGGTGGTCCTCCATCAAGCGGCGGTGGTCTCCACCCAGCGAAGCATCATGGAACCGCAGATGGTCCATGCGGTGAACCTCACTGGAACACTGAACGTCCTGGTCGCGGCAGAGAAAGCGGGAGTGCGTCGTGTAGTGATCGCTTCTTCCGCGGCGGTGTATGGAGACCTGCCCTACTCCCCTAAATCTGAGACACAGCCGGTGCGCCCACTTTCTCCATACGGGGTACAAAAGCTGGCCAGCGAAGCGTACTGCCCAGTCTGGCATGCGCTCTATGGGTTGGAGACAGTGGCGTTGCGCTATTTCAACGTTTTTGGTCCCGGTCAGGACCCGCGTGGGGACTACGCCTCGGTGATTCCTCGGTTTATCACGACTGTGCTGGCAGGAGATCAGCCGCAGATCTATGGAGACGGGAACCAATCACGCGACTTCATTTATGTCGGCAACATCGTAGATGTCAACCTGCTGGCGGCCACTCTGCCCGCGGCGGCCGGACAGATTCTCAACGTCGGCACCGGGCGCAATGTTACCATCAATCAGCTCTGCCAAGAGCTTGGCAAGATTCTTGAACGCGACATACATCCGAGATACCTTCCTGCGCGGTCTGGAGATATCCGCGACAGCCTAGCGGATATAACCAACCTGGAAGCTATTCTTGGCTATCGACCCCGTGTCGGCTTCCGCGAAGGACTGGAGCTGACCACCCGCGCGTTTGCCAGAGAGGTGCCATAAGGTCATCCAGAAGTATAAACTATTATAAATACATATTATTAAAAACGTATGCTGGACTTTGCGAATTGTTCAGGGTATACTCTGGTCATCACCGAGTGGGGCAGGCTGATTTCTCTCCGCTACAGGCAGATGGGGTAGGCTGATTTCTCCCCCGTTCACCGTGTCGAGTGGGCTGATATCCATTCACACGTAGTTGGCGATACGGGCTGATTTTCCCGTTCTACGCCAGCGAATGCGAGACGCAGAGGCTGATTTTCTCATGCGTCGCAGGTGGCGCCGGAGGCTGTTTCTCCTGAAGTGTCACACCGTAGCGCTTTGAAAATGAGGGTGGAGGTACCATCTCCGCCCCATTCATGTGTTCGCGATTATTTATTTTTAGTATTGTTTGTGTATATTCTTCTTTCTTGTTTCTTCCTGATCATATACTTTCTTAGTTGGTTCACTTGCCCCGACGAAGCACGTCCCCCCCCGCCAAGCATAGACCGCTGCCTGACTACGACCTCCCACATGCAAAATGCTCACGATATTGCTTTGGAGTATGGAGTAGAACCTCTGTGCTACAATACTGCTGCTGCCGTGGACGTCGACCTTGCCGCGTCTGTGGCCCGCCCGCTGGTTGACGGAAATACTAGGGAGAATTCAAGGAGTACACCATGCCCCCGCACAGTCAGAAGCACTGTGACCAGGAGATGCAGCTGACTCTAGATGAGGCGCGCGGTGTGATGCTTGCGGCTCAGGGTCTCTTTGATCCGCCGCCGGAGGAGCCGGATCTCGCGGAGATACAGAGAATCATCGAGCGGCTTGGGGTTGTGCAGATCGATACCATCAGCGTGGTCGCGCGCTCGCAGTACCTTGTCCTCTGGAGCCGCCTCGGCGTCTATGACGCCGCCTTGTTGGACACCCTGCTAGCGAAGCACCACGCTATTTTTGAGTATTGGAGCCACGCCGCCTCTCTCATTCCCATGCATGATTATCCCTATTATCGCGCCGACATGGTTCGTAGCTATGAATACCATCTGTGGAGCGGCATTCATCAGTGGATGCGCAAAAATCCAGATGTTATAGCCGAAACACTCGAACGTGTTCGCCGGGAAGGTCCTATTGGCTCGGCGGACTTCGAGAGTCCGAGGGTCTCCAGACCAAGTGTGCCCTGGGAATGGTATGGCCCTAAAGAAAGCCGGCGGGCTCTTCATGTTCTCTGGACGACCGGAGACCTCATGATCTCCGGCCGGCGCAAGGGCCAGAAGCTCTACGACGTGCGTGAGCGGGTGCTGGCTGAGGCAAGCCAGATATTCGACGGCATTGTGCCGAGTGATGAGGCGCTGCCGGAGATAGAGGAGCAGGCACGCCACTTCGTGGCTGCTACCATACACGCGCTTGGCATACTGACTCCCTCATGGCTCTGGGATTACTTCCGTATGCGGCCACAACTGCAGGCAGCGGCGACCGGCACCAAGAATCTGCCGGCCAGATCGGCCGCACGGGTCGTGCTTGATAGAATGGCGGAGCAGGGAGTAGTTTTGCCGGTTCTAGTGGAAAGCCTCCGTGAGCCGGCATATCTGGCAACGGAGCGCCTGCCTGATTTGCAGCGGCTGCGTTCCGGCCAGCTGCCCTTGCGCACGACGCTGCTGTCGCCATTCGACAGTCTGATCTGGCATCGCGCGCGTGCTCAGGCTCTGTTTGGCTACGAGGTTTGTTTTGAGGCGTATGTCGCACCCGAGAAGCGGCGCTACGGGTATTATTGCCTGGCAATTCTGCACTGCGGTCGCATCGTTGGTCGTCTCGACGTCAAAGCTGTACGCAAACAGAGCATGCTGCATGTGCGTGCGCTCTTTCTGGAGCCGGATGTTGTCATGGACGCCCAGCTAGCCGAAGGTGTCTCACAGGCGCTGCGAGATCTCGCGCGTTTCCTCAAGCTGGCTGCCGTCAGCCTCGAGTTCACGGAGCGAAGATTATCTCTCCAATTCGGCTAGCCCAAATCGTGCTGCGACATGCTAGTCTATAATCGACTGTAGAAGCACGCGGTGTGTTCTACGAGTAGCCGCCAGGAGGATTGAATCGCATGGCGCATGTCCTAGTTGCAGATGATAGTCCTACTGTCCGCCACATGCTCAGCCCGATACTCCGCAACGCCAGCCATATCGTCAGCGAAGCGGCGGACGGCGAAGAAACGCTGGCGCTGCTCAATGGAAGCCCATATCCGATGGTTGTATTGTTGGACGTGGTTATGCCGAAGCTTGGCGGTATTGGAGTACTCCGGGCCATGGAGTCATCGCCCACCTTACGGGATCGGCATGCTTTTATCCTTATGACCGCAACTCCCGACGCCATTCCTCCGCAAGCGGTAGTTGAATTGCTGCAGCGCTTCACTATACCATTAGTGCTCAAGCCTATGAATTCTGCTTTCCTGCTCCAGCTGATAGATCAAGCTTCGGAGCGGCTTGCGGGAGGCAGGAGCCAGAGCACTGAGAGCAACCAAAAAGACACCGTTTAAATATGGAGTTTAATTGTGAAATAGCGCGGTGATGGTAGAGCTGTTGACCTGGTTCCTGGTTGCGTGGAGCCAGCCCGGCCCTACCTTCGTTCCGATCGGCAGCAGTACACTTGGGGTGGTAAGTTCCTTAGCGGTTTCGAGCGTAACCTCATGTGACCTCGGGCTGATACCAATAGTGAGTATCGCGTGAGATATGTATTCGCAGCTGCAGGGAAGTAGTTCTGGGAAGAGCCTGGTATTCACTTGGTAGCGGAAGCACCAGCACTATTCCCTCGCCGGCTATCCAGGAGCTGGGCGCACATTGAATAACATCCTGGTAGCCCTTGAGACCGTGGACTGTCGGGGCGTTAAGCACAAATTTGAACGAATACTGGGGGACGGCGTTTCCGTTCGGTGGCGTCGAGTAAAGTACTGTCCAGTCGCTCACAATTCGCTCAGGGAGGCCGGCGCGCGCCGGTGCGAGGCTCACACCGTCGAGCTGCAGCTCGCCGTTTAGGGTAATGTGCCTGGCGGCGGTGCCGGCGTCGTTGGCCGCGATTTGATACACAGGGTATTGCGCACCGCGCGCCATGGGCACACGTTCAATAAGATGCGTGCCGGGACGATTCAGGAGTTCGCTCATGGCGGGGCCGGGGGGGGTCATCGAGAGAATAATGCTGGCACCAGCGCCAGCCGGCGCGGTCAACGCGCAGTCAGGTGTGGCATAACTGGTCCAGTCGGTTGAGCCACCCTGACCCTGCAGATTCTGTTCCTCCGCCCAATACTGCCCCATGTAAGGATCGCCGGGATCGGCGACGAGATAGATATCGCTGCTGTGGACCCGCTCCGCTACTAGGTTGGCTACTTTGGCCACCTGGTTAAAGCTCTCGATGGGGATGCCTCCCCACGACGCGGCGGTGGCCTGGCCGGAGGCCAGTACTAGAATGAAGCTCCCGGTAGCGATGGCTTGTGCCGCACTGGTAAGTCCTCCGCTCGAGAGCGCAAGCCAGGCAGGTAGCTCCGCCAGCGCAAAACCGATGATGAGATACGCTATGGGAAGCACAATGGATACGTAGTGAATGTAAATTGGAGGGGCGTGTCTGATGGTCACCGAGAGAAAACTGAGGGGCCAGATCGCAAGCAAGAGCCGGGATCGCCAGCCACGATCGCGGAGGAAACTCAGTGCTTTCTTCACACGTTCTCGCCACGTCACCGGTTGCTCTGATCTCGCGTTGTGAGAGTCGGCGAGGGAATCGTGCGCACTATCCAGCCGGCGCCGCGCCAGGCGAGGGTATAGTATGGTGCACAGAAGCCAAATTACGCTTGCTCCAAGCAGAACCATGAGGAGTGTTCCCAGCCAGGCAAAAGATGGAGCTACCCGGGCATACAGCGTTCCGTCGCCAAAGTAATTTCCCGGCAGCGCCCCAATGGCTTGCTGCAGCATAGCGAGTACCTGTGAATCTATTCGCGCCTGGTGATGCTGAAGATACTGCAGATAGACATGCACGTCATAGCCGCCACTGGCGATCTCAAACAGATAGGTAGGAATAAAGAGCAGCGCCGGACCGAGAAGAGAGAGCGGAATATCGAGCCAGTGAATAGCACGCCAACCAAATATGATTCCGAACAAAGTCAGCGGCAGGAGGGTAGCGGTCAGCGGATAAATCTGGATGAGGGCCGCAAGCAAAATAGCGTGCAAAGGCAGCCAGTGACGTTTTCCATCCACCGCGCCCAGGTAAAGCGTGAAAAAGACTCCGAGCAGTAAAGGCGGAACTATCGTCGGTTCCCAGATAAATTGTGAGAACCACGTTGGATACATCGCCGTGGCGTATAGGAGTCCTGCGATCAACCCGGCAAGTCGGCCAAAGTAGCGTGCGCCAAAGATATAGAGTCCGGCGACTGTGAGGATATCCGCCGCGCAGGTGATTATGGCCATTCCTAACGGGTGGGTAGCGAATGGTAGGAGTAGCCAGGTATAGAATGGCATATTCAAGGCGAGCAGAGAGCTAAAGATACTGGTAGCCGGAAGCAGACCGTCATGTACTGAACGTATCGCCTCCAGGAAGAGTAAGGCGTCATCCGAACTGAACGGCGAGCGTGCCAGCGCCGGAAGGCGCAGGAGACAGGCCAGGCCAAGCACCAGCCACAATTGCCACTGGAGCGCCACACCTGGAACCCACCGTCTTGCTCCGGCAATACCGCGACGCAGTGGCACGGTGATGGCGAGCAAGCGCGGCGGCGCGGCTACCGGTGTGTCTGCGATGTGTTGCCGTCGCGCACGTATGCTGGATCTTACCGAGGTAGAGCCGGGAATAACACTGCCTCGCTCTTTCGTTTTTACTGATCGGGGTTACACAGACTCTAGTGCTGCAATCCGCTTACAACGCGCGCGTATTTATCGGCAAGCGCTTGAGCCGAATCTCGAGAGCGTGACTCGGCCAGCACATGAAAGAGTGGCCGGTCGGCGTCGGGTAGAACCAGTACCCATTCTTCGCCTAGATCAATTTTGACGCCATCGATGGGCTCTTCGCGCCGCTCGCGATATTGTTCGCTGAGAATGCGCATGACCTTGCCCTTATACTCCCACGGACAGTTGACCTGAGTTCGTATCAAGTGATACGGAGGCAGTCCATTTACCACCGATGAAAGCTCGGTATTGAACCGGGCAAGCGCTTCCAGAAGCTTCATGAGGGCGAACATGCCGTCAAAAGCGGGGTGAAATTCAGGAAACGCGAATGCGCCGGCTCCATCGCCGACCAGGACCATGCCGGGTGAGGTTGCCGCGCTGGTAAGCGCATGGGGCATAACCTTGGTATAGATGACTTCGCCGCCAAGTTTTCCGGCGACCGTCTCGACAACGCTAGGTGCGGTTACCGGCACCGCGACTAGTCCCCCTCCACGTCCGCGCAGCGTCAATTCAGTCATGGCGGCGAGAAGCTTACCTCCGTCAAGCAACTGACCGTGATCATCTACGACGTAAATGCGCTCGCCCCCAGTATCAATACGAACTCCCAGGTCTGCTTTGAGTGTAGCGGTGATGGAGGCAAGAACCTGCATGTCTCGATCGAATTCTTCAGCGGTACGTGAGTACCGAGCCGGGTCCCGCGTGGCATTGAGCGCGATGACGTCGGCATTCAGAGCGTTAAAGACCGGCGAGAGCACATCTACGCTAGCTCCCTGCCCATAGTCGACCACGATGCGGAAGCGCCGCTTCCGCATGATTTCCTGGTCAAGGGCCTTTAGAAAGGCATCGACATAGCGCTGGTTGACTGAGGGAGCATAAGATATACTTCCGATCTCATCGAGATACACGCGGCGAAAGTCTTCGCGAAAGTACAGATTTTCAATTTTGCGCTCAAAATTCTTGCTGATGTCGAGGCCGCTCGGATCAAAAAACTTTATGTCGACGATTCGCGGGTCGAACGGAGAAAGGCGTATGTGTACTCCGCCAGCCGCATCGGTGGTGCGCACATAATACCGCGCCACCGGTAGCGGTACCGTCTCGAGATCGGATACATTGACGCCCGCTGAAGGGAGGCCAGAGATAATGGCCCGCTTTATCATACGCGGCGTCCGGTGGTCGTCACGATTCACGCATACGACAGAGCCTTTGGCCAGGACGGCTCCATACGCCGCGCCGAGACGGGCGGCAAAATCGGGGGTGATGTCTACGTTGACCAGACCAGTCACGCCGTAGCGCCCGAATAGTGCCCGGCGCCCCTGCGAACCCCAGATGATACTGCTGGTAACGACGGCCCCAGTTTCAATCTCCTTGTTTGGCCAGACCTTGACTCCCGGCTGTATTATGGCGTTCTCGTCGACCATAGAATGATCGCCGACAACCGCTCCCTCAAACATCACCGCCTTACTCTTGATGCTGGTTGATGTACCAACCAACGCACCTCGCAGCTCGGTGCGCTCGCCGATATAAGAGTTGTTCCACACAACACTGCGATCAATCTGCGCACGGTTGTCGATTATAGTATAGTGCCCTATAGTGGTTGGACCATGAATGATGGCACCACTCTTGACCTTGCAGTCGTGACCTAACCAGACCGGGCCGTAAATCTGTGAATCCGGCGCGATCTCAACTCCATCCTCGACCCATATGCCGCCGCCCTGATGCGATCCAGTAATCTCAACTTTGACATTGTTTTGCAAGACATCGGCGTTGGCTCGCATGTATTCGGCCAAGTTTCCTACGTCACACCAGTACCCGTCGGCGACAAAGCCGTACATGGGGTCGCCCTTCTCCAGCATCATGGGAAAGAGATCCTGGCTGAAGTCGAAGGATTTATTTCCCTCAAAATAGCTGAAAATCACAGGGTCGAGGACATAGATCCCTGTGTTGATGGTGTCGCTGAAAACCTCGCCCCAACTCGGCTTTTCCAGAAATTGAGTGATACGTCCCTGATCATTGGTAATAATAACTCCATACTCCAAGGGGTTCGCTACATGTGCCAGCGTAAGTGTAGCCAAAGAGTGATGGTCCTGGTGATACTTGATGATCTCACTCAGATTAAAGTCGGTAAGGGCATCTCCGCTGATAACCAGAAACGGCTCATCAAGCAATCCTTCGGCATTCTTAACGCTGCCAGCGGTTCCCAGAGGAACTTCTTCACGGGAGTAGCTGATATTCATACCGAACCCGCTGCCGTCACCGAAGTAATCTTCAATGGCGCTTGCCATATACTGCACGGTGACTACCACGTCAGTAATGTTATGGGCTTTTAGCAGATTCAGAATGTGTTCCATAACCGGGCGCCCGACGATTGGAACCATTGGCTTTGGTCGCGTCACCGTAAGAGGACGCAGGCGCGACCCTTCACCGCCCGCCATCACGACAGCCTTCATCCAAGCACCCTCCTCATGTCACCTAGCGGCTCGAAAAGGACTATGATCTTTTGCTTCTGTGCTGGTTATCGTTGCCGACAACGCTGACATTGCCTGTTGGCAGATGCCATGTATGTGCTACTTTCATGCCAGGTCAAAACGATTGCTGGCAAGGCATTTCCCTACTGGTGTGGGTTAGTATCTCTCATACATGCGTAGCCTGAGGCGGGAGAGTCATGGAGTGGTTGCATGCAGCTTGGCTAGCAGGGAGAGATAGGCCCGTCTTATCTCATCGTATCACTTGCCCAACTGGTACGGCAATCAGCAACACCGATGGCGCTATCCACATGGAAAAGTTGGGAGCGTTCGTAGGAAATCGGAAATCGCCTTCAATCATCGACAGACTGGTCGCTGCTCGTCTCGGAAATCCACGGAGCGTCAGAGCTGCGCTTCTCAGCTTCTCGACGCTCCTTCTCAAAGTGGTCTTGCAATTCGATCAATCGTAATGCCTCATCAACGTTAAATCCCCGATCGAGTAGCGCATCGACCAACAGATCTTCGTACTGATTCATTGCTAAACCCCCTGGGACTTGCCTAGGAGCAGCCGGGCCCGGCGTTGAAAGACCTTGCTTTCCCAACAATGCTCATGACATTTCTTATCTATCTGCTTCGCTCTGACATAGCAGAGGGTATGCCAAACTTCGAGGTTGAGATAGAAGTGCTTTAGTATGGGTTGATAGGTGAGACTGTCTCACCCTGCAGCTGCGCTCGTATGGTTTCAATCAAGGTTTCTTGAGGGCATGGCTTGATCAAATACGCCGACGCTCCCAGTGCTATGGCCTGCGCCTGGTGCTTCGCCGCGGCCCGTGACGTTAGCATGACAACGCGGACCCCAGCGAATTGGGGCGTATCTCGCATCACTGAAAGCAGTTCAAAGCCGTCAAGCCGGGGCATCTCAATGTCCAGCACCATGACCTGGGGAAGCGACGCCAGCATCAGCTCAAACGCTTCTATGCCGTCGCGAGCCAGCATCACGTCAAATCCCGCCCGAGATAAAGCCAGCTCAAGCGCGCTGCGTATAGACATAGAATCGTCCACGACCAGCACCCTCGGCGCGCCGCCGAGTGTTGATTCCGTGGCCTTCATCCGACGGCGTACCGGAGGCAGGCTCTCATGACCGTCGAAGGTACCCTGTAGCAGTTCAGGCAGATCAAGCAGCAGCTGCACGACCCCGTCTGGAGTCACGGTTGCGCCTCGTATTGAGCGGCGGCGCAGGTGCGGCGGAAGCGTCTGGACAACTACTTCCTCGTCGGCGGCTACCTGGTCTACGAGAAGCGCTGCCCTTCGCCGTCCCACCTCGACAATCAAGGCGAGCTGATTTGTTGGGATCGAAGCTTCAAATCCGAGCAAATCAGCTAGACGCAAAGCAGGTATGTCCTCGTAGTCAATCTCGTCCTCACCGGTATCACGAGTCGTCTCAGCGGATGACTTATCTATGTCAAAGGTCGAGGCAACGGCGGCGCGGACCCGGATTCGTGGTCTCTGGGTGCCGCCTTCGAATTCGGTCGGGCCGCTCTGGTTAACATCGGTCTGCGACAAAGGGGCGAGATCGCTCTGGGCAACTGAGGTCATTTGTAGTACAGAAGAAAATGGAACCGCGAATGGCTGGCCCGCTATCTGCACGCTCAGCGCTCGTACTATACTGAGCGATATGGGTACCCGGATTCGGAAGACACTTCCTTTTCCCACATCGCTACGCACCGCAATTGTGCCCTTGAGGCGTCTGATAGCGGTCCGCACTTCATCGAGTCCAATTCCTCTTCCGGCCACCATCTGGGCTTCGTGAAATGTGGTAATTCCCGGAAGAAACATCATGTCGAGCGCTTCGCTGAGTGGTATGTCTCTCGCGGAATCAGCGCTTAAAAGGCCCATCGCCACCGCGGCTGCGGCTAGCCGGTATGGATTCACTCCTCTACCATCGTCACCGACTTCAATGACTACCTCACTGCCCACATAGTAGGCATGTATCCAAACATTTCCAGACTCAGGTTTTCCCTGTTCGAGTCTCTCGTCGCGAGACTCGATCCCGTGAACTAACGCGTTGCGAACGAGTTGGATCAGCGGTTCAGCTAGCGCTTCGCTGATGTTGCGATCTATTTCGGTCATTTCTCCACGAACGGTAAACACTACCCGCTTCCCAAGCGTAGTAGCCAGGCGGCGGGCTTCGAGTTGCATTCGCGGCATCAAGTCTTCCAGTCTCACCAGGCGAATCTGGATTACATCTCGCTGGATATCGTGAGTAATAGCGGCCTGCTCGTCTCCAATTTGATCCAGTCGAGTGAGCACTGAGCGCATGAATTTCGCGGCTGCGGCAGTATCTGCCACTACCTCGGTAAGCTGGCGCAAAGCCTGGTCTAGTTCGGTAAATCTCTCTAGCTCGAGATCATCCCAAGGTCGATTGGCGGCTAGCCCCGGAGGCGAAGATTTCGGGTAGTCAGGTCGGGCATTCGGCAGTGATGCGTGCACCTCATGGGGAAGTCGATCGGTAACCAGCTGACTGACGTCGCGCAAGCGCTCCAATGCCTGCTCATGTTCGCTCTGTAGACTTAAGATATCGTCGCGCATCTGTATGTAGCTGGCACGATTTAGGACCAGCGCGTTCACATGTGTCATGAGCCTGTCAAGTCGTCCGACCTCAACCCGCAGTAGTGACTCGATATCGGCGGAATGTGTGTGTGACTCCCCGGCGCCGGTCGGTGCGGCGGCTGTCGAAGCAACCGATCCGGCCAGTTCGAGTCCGGCCGCCGAAGCTGACAAGGGTTGATGCCGCGACTGGGGAACCTCGGCTGCGAGGTGGGAGAGCAGGCTATCCCGCGCGATTTCCGCCTGCAGCGTCAAATTCGCCAGCGTATCATCATGAACCTGGGGGTCCGGTCGGGCCGCTACCGCCAGAGCGGCTTCAAAGTGAGCCAAGAGCCCGGTCAACGTGGCTACGACGTCCGGAAGCGTATTTACCGTTGCCGACTGTAGCGCTCGAATCACATCCTCGAAGATAAGCGCGACCCCGGCCAGAACATCGAATCCTAAGGTGGCGGCCGCCCCCTTGATCTTGTGCGCCAAGCGTCCCATCTCAGACAGGATGGAGCGTTCGCCGGGGTGTCGCTCGAAGTCAAGCACCATCCGCTGAATATTTTCTATGTCTTCCCGAGTCTCGACGACAAAGAAACGCTTCATCTCGGCGGGAATGTGGTTTAACTCTTCGGCGGTTACTTCGTGGGATGGGGAAGCGACGAGCGGCCCAACCGACACGTCTTGTCCAGCATCGGCGGCAAGGTGCCGTGCTCCCGGAAGTACCGCGCTAGTTTGAAACGTCGTTAGCAGGTCACGTTCGTCTTTGGTTAAATGCGAGCCAACCTCTGCCTGCCCAGGGAACCCCGAAGTGAGAAGGGAAACTGTTACAGGGTCTTTTGAATCGGTCTGCGAGACTTGTTCACGTGTTTGTTGCAGAGTAGCTATCAGACGAGCAAGGGCTAACCTATCGGTTTCAGTTGGGCCGAGCGCATGGCGATGCTGGCCCATCACTTCGGTGCGATACTGCAGATAGGTGAGCAGGTCGGTGCAGTTGGCTAGTACAGCGACATTGACTTCGGTCCCGCTGTCCTGATCCGCAAAACATTCGGCAAATACTTCCGCAGCCTGAGCGCAGTCTTCCGCGCCCAGGCTAGCAGAGATCTCTGCAGCAGCACTCCCAAGACGAGCTAGTTCCTGGGTCGTATGACGGCGCTCCTCCGTGCCTTGGGCTGGACCCATGGAGTCGAGATGGCGCCGAGTAATCGATAGCAGCTCGTGCAGCTGCGCAATAGACTGAGCCGACTCATCCCGCTCATTCATCACTCCGCTCCATTTCCGTGAGCTGAGCAAGCAGGTCGGCCATCACCTGGTCTACATTGAGTATGATAGAGCGCTCCTCAGCAGCGGCCGGTGCATAGATGCCTGCTACATAGTGTTCCGGCGCTGGTAGCGGCATAGCGCTTGCCGATATGATCTGCTCATCTGGTATGAGCGTTATATCTCCAACCGAAGTAACGGCCCACGCCAAGACACTCTCGCCATCTCCGATCAGCAGCGCGGTGGTCGGGAAGGCTGCGGTTCGCAGTGGTGCGGAGACAAGGCGTCTGGAGAGTGCGCCGCGTGAATAATCGGCGCGGCGCCGAGGGGCAAGAGAGCTGATATTTTCAGCAGAACGGCCGAGCAGAATTGGACCGGGGTCGACCAGTGCCAACAGCTGGGTTCGCAGTGGGAAGATGCCAATCAACCAATCAGGACTGAATGGCAGCGACACTACCGGCGGCAGTGAGGGGCGCACCTCACGAAGTGACTTGAGCGGTACCGCACAGCGGATGTCTGCGCAGGTAAACATGAGGTATTCGGTTCCGTCGCGGGGTTCTGCCTGTGCCGCGCCGCCGCGGGCGCTCTGCAATAAGTGCTCGAACAACTCGACAGGATGGGTTCGGGCCGCTACCGGCAATTGTGCTAGGTAGCTAGGTATCTCCGGTGAATTCGGGTCTCTGCCGAAAACCTCGCCCATATACATTCCCTCGTCGGCACAGTGACGTGTACCGGTCGCAGACTAAGACAATGGCGACTTGCCAACATTGCTAGTGGGTACTACGTTCGTCCGTTAACTAGGGAGTGGTATCTTCAACAGGGTACACACTGTCTTGACGACTTCCGAGACCCGAAATGGCTTGCGAATAAAGTCTTTGGCACCTACCAACCGGCTACGCACACGATCAATCATGCCGTCATGGCCCGAGAGCATAACCAGTATCATATCGGAGAAAGCGGGATTCCCCCGTAAGATTTGGGCTACTTCGTAACCGGTCATCTTGGGCAAACCGATATCAAGCAGCAGAAGGTCCGGAACGGCGACTTCTTGCTTAGCAAGCGCTTGGATCGCCAGGAGTCCATCAGGAAAAGTGGTGGTGCTGATCCCAATGCGGGCGAAGGTGGCCTCAATAATCCGCCGTACTGCCAGTGAGTCATCAATTAACATAATGGTCGGTTCTATCGACCCTAGTTGGAATGATGGGTCACTCTCCATTGTATACTGCTCCACTCTAGAAACTGCTGACTGTGCTACTGGAAGCATAGGTATATTCCTTTCTTGATAGGTTACGGCAAGCGAAGACAGTCCCGCATCTGGCTTGCTTCTAGGCAGTATTCATAGGCTCATCGTGGAGGGTAAGGAATAGGGCCTCCCATGCTTCTTGATTTTGAGCGCGCTCAATAGGCGAGGCCACTCGAGTATTGATCGCCTGGAAGGCAGCCACCAGCGCGCGCTGCAGCAAATCTGCAAACTGCTCATAGAACGCTTTGGCGGAGCCGATCGAAGTTCTGGCCGAGTTCTCCAGTATATCTCGACAGTATGCGGTTAGGTGATCGATGTCTATGCGATTATTGGTGATGCGGAAGTGGAATCCATCCATTCCCAACAGACCCTCGCGTGACAAGATAGACAGCAGCGTATCCTGTGCCAGGCTAAGTCCATTTTCCTGGCACTCATCGTCTAGCGCCTTCATAGTTCGGTTGACGAATGTGGCCAACGCCACCAGGTGATCAAGCGGTGACTTTCGCTTGAGCCAATCCTGTTCCATACCTATCAGTAAACTGAATAGGTCGAAGTTGTTCATGCTGAGACGGGCTGCCTCTTCCGGCAATCCCGGCACTCCCTCCGACCCTACTGGAACCAGTAACCCTTCCTCAACCAGAGGACCGATCATGCGAGCTACTTCGACCTCCGGCTGGTGGAGTGAGGTCGCGATGCGTCTTACCGTGTGCTGCGAGTTGACTCGTGAGATTACACGCCAGGCAACCGCGTGAAACAGTAGCGGGTGACCGACAGGCGGCTCATAGGCCATGGAGACGCGTGTGCGCATTCCCTGCGGCAGAAACGGTTGTAAGCTATCCCACTCGTGTTCGTAGCGCAGGACCTCCATAACCGCGCGAGTCGAGTCAATGCGATGGGCACTGGCATTGGAGGGCAAATGCTCGCCGGGATGGAATTCGTAAGAACCAAAACGCCACAGTGCCAGTTCACGAGCGGTCCACAGCGTCTGCGTCTTAAGCGCATTCGTCAGCTGCTCTTGCGAGAGAATACCGAGGTCGATGAGGCGCTCTCCTATACGCTTTCCCAGCGGATCCTGTGTCTGGAGCTGAAACGCGTGCTCAAGCTCGGCCGCGCTGGCAAGGTTGAGCTGCTGGAGCACATGCCCCAGCGTCAATGCCTCAGTATCGAGTTCGGTGCTACTCACCAGCATGCCATTGTCGAAGTAAATCAGCCCGGTAAGTCCGTTATCTTGATGAAGATGCAACGCACCTGTGTTCGATCCAAGCCCCATCATCTGGAGCAATTCTACCAGACGGAACTCTTCCAGCCGACCACTAAAGACGCTACCGCTTGACACTGGCATGCTCTATTCATTAACCAGCAGGCATGTCAACGGCCGGGAAATGAAAACGTGTCGATACATTTACATACCTACTCAGTAACCGAACAGCTTACCCGATCCGTCACGGGGCAAATTATACTCTAGCATGTCTCGCTAAACAAGGGGCCCAGCTTGACGACATCGGCGCAGTCAACTCCCCGCGCCAGGGAGGCGATGTCTTGGCTCAACACCGGATGTCGAAAGTCAGGTGCTATTTCTGCAAGTGGCAGAAGCACGAAAGCGCGCTCAGCGATTCGAGGATGAGGCACAGTGAGCGTAGGTGCGTCAAGCACGAGATCGTCGTAGAACAACAGATCAATATCAATGTCGCGTGGCCCAAAGCGTGGGCCGGAGACGCGACCAAGGTTGCGTTCAAGCGATTTGCACAGCCTGAGCAGTTGCACGGGGGAGCGATGCGTCCTTATCAGGCAGACCAGATTGAGAAAGCGGGGCTGATCGACAACGAGCATGGGAGCCGTATCATAGAGAGATGAGCACGCTTCAACGGTTGTGTATTTCTTCAGTGCGGCTACCGCCCGCTGCATTTGGAGATGGCGGTCCCCGAGATTGCTGCCCAGGCCCAGAAACGCTCTGTGGGGGGCGACCCGCCATACCTGTTGGCTGACTCCCACGGCTACATACCTCCCAACCTCTATCTGCCTATGCTGTCTCGATCAGCATACCGGTTTTCGCTCCGCAACGCCAATCCAAGTCAAGATATCGGCGAGTGTATCGCAGGACGCCAGGTCCTTTATGGTAAAATGGAACCAGCGAGTGGGAGTGCGGCCGCAGAAAAGGAGACTGGCAGGTGGATGGTGGACAGCGAGCTCGCCTCGCGGCTGCACGACTCCTTGGTTGGCTAGAGGAGCAGGACGGTCCTCACCCAGGGTCGGCTACGCCGGTTGACCGGCTGGGAGATCTGCTCGGACTTCAGATAGCTTTGTTTCATCCCGGAGCGCGCCGCGCCGGAACCTATGGCTGGCTAGAGCCGGGAGAGAATTTGATCTTTCTTCGGCAGGATCTCACTCCGGCACTTCGCCGCTTCACGCTTGCTCATGAGATTGGCCATGCAGTCTTGCATCGATCCAGGCAACTGGACCGATTACCCGGCGCGCTGGCTGGGCTATACTCTCAGGACCTACTCATGTCGGAACCCGACAGCGGGTGCGAGGACGAGGACCTTGAGTCCCCGCTGCCGACCCTGGGCCCTCCCGGTGAAATCCTCCGGCCCGGCGAAGCGTACAGCGCGCGCGCGGCTCGTGAGAGTGAGGCCAATCTATTTGCGGCCAGCCTGTTACTTCCGGAAGAGCGCCTGCTGGCTCGATATATAGCTCGAGCCCGCCATCCGGCCGCTTTTGCTTCAGGTCGGCGCGGGGCTATTACCCGGGGACTGGCCCGCGAATTCGGCGTTTCGGAAGACGTAGTCCTGCGGAGTCTGGCCACCTTCCTGCAGCCAGGGGCCCGGCGAAGCCGAGAACAGGCGTCTGGGCACGCGTGAAGTAGCCACATTGCTGGAGCGGGTTCCTCTTGACGAGAGCCAGCGATACGCAGCGTCGGCAAAAGCGCCGGCGCTGATTATTGCTGGTCCCGGGACGGGAAAGACTAGTACTTTGATAGGACGTATCGCATACTTGGTCGAGGAGCGTGGTGTTTCGCCCGACGCCATATTGGCCCTTACCTTTTCTAATAAGGCGGCGCGCGAGATGCGTGAGCGGCTGGCCGTGCTTTTTCGGCTGGAGGAAAGCGCCGAGACAGCTCTTGCGGCAAGTGCCGCCATGCCGACCGTGAGCACTGTGCATGCGTTCTGCGCTGACCTCTTGCGGCGGTATGCCCCTGTCCTGGGGCTTCGACCAGACTTTCGTCTTATCAGCGAGGCGGAGGGCTATTTCCTTCTCCGGCAGGCCGTCGCTGACCTGGTGTTGCATCACTACCAGCCGCTGGCTGCTCCTGCCTTGCATTTTCCTGCCCTGCTGATGGCGATTTCACGAGCCAAGGACGAATTGACAGGACCTGAGCGCTATGCTGATTTCGTGCAAAGCATGCTAAGCAAGGCTGAGACCGCGGAGGAGCGAACTGCCGGGGAGCGCGCTTTGGAAGTGGCGCTGGTTTACCAGAGCTACCAAAATCTGCTGCAGACCCGGGGTGATGTCGACTTCGGCGATCTGATTCGCCTGGCAGTTCAGCTACTGACTGAGCGGACTGAGATTCTGGAACAGATTCGATCACAATACCAGCAGATTTTGGTGGATGAATTCCAGGACATCAACCGAGCAATGGGAATGCTGCTCCGCACCCTCAGCGGCGGATCCTCCTCCCTATGGGCAGTAGGCGATGCGGACCAGGCAATTTACCGCTTCCGTGGGGCATCACCAGCCAATCTAGCGCAGTTTAGCACCGATTACCCTGAGGCTCGCATTGAGACGCTGCATCGCAATTATCGATCGGCTCCTGAGATCTTGGCAGCGGCTGCGGGTGTCGCCGGGGCATTACTGGGTGATACCGGAACCCCGCTGGTCGCCGCGAGAACTAAAGGCCGAGATACCAACGGAGCTGCCGCCATTACATTGGCTACGGCTTCCAACGAAACCTCTGAGCTCTCGGGAGTGGGACGCCACATAGCGGAGCGAGCGAGTAAGGGGTGGAGCTATAGTGATCAGGTAGTACTGTGTCGGACTCGCAGACAGTGCCAACGTGTGGCGTCCGCTCTTGCGGCCCAAGGCATCCCTAGCGTAACCGCTACCTCCGCTCTGGAAAAGGACGGCGTCAAGGATATCCTCGCCGTGCTGTCCTTGCTCGGAGACGCCAGCGGCAGCGGGCTCTTGCGAGCGGGTAATATTCCCGACCACGCATTTAGCAAGCAGGAAGCGCAGGCAGTCCTGGCGGTCGCACGGTCCACCCACCAGACGCCGCTCGCGGTATTGCTTGGAGAGCTGGATACGGTGGGCGCACTTACGCCTGCCGGACATAAAGGGCTGTCCACGCTCGTGTCTATTCTCTCGGAGTTACGGCAGGCCTCAAGCATCTTTATCGCGATATCCCGCTACATCTTCAGCTATACACGTATTGGGCAACATATGATTGACCAGGTATTCTTACCGGCTGGAACTCAGCGGGGTGGGGGGGCGGCACCTGATTCCTCGAGCGGCGTTGATGTCGCCAGTGTAGCTCAGCTTCTTGCACTTGCTCGGACTTTTCTGGATCAACAGAGACGGCGTGACGAGGCATCCGGCTGGAACAGTCTAGTCGACTGGACAGCTTTCCTGGACTACGTGCGAGTTGTAATGGTGCTACGACAGGAGACTACCAGCCTTGAGGATGGGCAGAGTACCGCGCCGGACAGTGTACGCGTGCTAACCGTGCATGGAAGCAAAGGACTCGAATTTCCGGTCGTATATCTGCCGGGTCTGGCGGATAGGCGCTTCCCCATGCAGCGACGTGGCACCAGTATCCCCCTTCCGTTGGGACTCAGCCAGGATGAGCTGTTCGAGGCTCGCGATCCGGATGCGCATCTCGCGGAGGAAGCCTGCCTCTTCTACGTGGCGCTGACGCGCGCACGAGATGAACTAGTCTTGAGCCGGGCAGAATACTACGGTCGCATGCGCTATAAGGAGTCTCCGTTTCTCCAATCGATTCGAGACGCTCTCGGTGAGCGACTGGCCATAGAGCATTGGATACCGCGCAATGAAGCGGCAAGTGATGGGACGAAATACCCCAGCTCTCTTGAGAGTGAGGTTTCGACCTTCGTGCCCTCTTCCTGGGCAACCAGGAGCGCTGGGCCGGTTCGCCACTCCGAAGTCGAAACGTATCAGCGCTGTCCACGCCAGTATGCTTATCGGTACGTGTATCGGCTGCAGCCGCGCGAGATCGGGTTGGCAACCTTGCGCCGGGCGCTACATGCCTCCCTTCACCGGCTAGAGCTCCACTTCGCAGAGCCGAGGCAGCGTGGCAATAGGGAAAAGACAGCCCCGCTCAGCCTTCACGATGCGTTACAGCTTTTCGACAATGAATGGGCCAAGCGGCTCGAACAGGAAGGGCATACTCAAGGCGCGGCGGATAGAGTGGCAGGATCGGTCGATGAGGATCTGCTGCCCTCACCAGACAGTATATCGGGAGATCCGTTCCTGCCACTCTACCTACGCCATGGCAGGCAAGTCATGGAGCGAGCATGGAAACAGCTCGCTGACCGCTGGGTATCTCACTCGGATGACGAGATGTATAGTCAGGATATCAATTCCGAGCCGCCGCATTTCGAGGAGCAGGTGACGCTCCAGATCAAGGGACGTGAGTTGAGCATGGTTCTGGATAGGGTGGAGCGAGGTGCGGCGCCTCAACGTCTGGTGCGGCATC
Organism: uncultured Chloroflexia bacterium; assembly: GCA_963810535.1. Lineage (GTDB taxonomy): Bacteria > Chloroflexota > Ktedonobacteria > Ktedonobacterales > JADMIN01 > JAJPKE01. The sequence goes on along the minus strand of CAWENW010000013.1, from coordinate 120,608 downwards.
GATTAGGGAGCAACAATCCGGACAAGCTAGATTTGCATGCGCTGTTTTATGCGTTGGCAGCCCAAGAATCCGGACCTGAAGCCGCCGAGCTCTATTCGCACAATCTCACCACTGGGGAAATGGATCGGGTCAGACTAGACGCCCGCCGGATCGGCAAGCTTCAAGGCGAGCTCGAAACCGCTCTAGCGGGAATCGAAGGGGGTATATTCCCTCCCAGGCCGGACCCGAATATCTGCCAGAACTGCCCGTTCTTGCTGATCTGTCCCGCATGACGGGAAGGCGGCTGGTTCACGAAGTAGCTGGATCCAAGTAAGCTGTATTCTGTGGCAAGGTCTGTGATGGTAGCAGAGTAGGGACGATTGTTATGCACCTGACGCTTTTAGCCGCTCCTCTCTTGTTTCTGCGCTCTGCCGCAACGAGTAGTGGAGCCAGCGACCCCACCCTCTGGTATGTCACGCGTGCGGCGGGAGTCTCCGCCTATGTCCTGCTGGCTGTGGTCGTTGACCTGGGTATTGTGAGCAGCCTGGCGCGGCAACTGGGCGAGCGTATCTCGTGGATAGTGGATGAAGCTCATCAGTTTATTGCCCTGCTGGCCGCTGCGTTCGTCACCCTTCACCTGGGCGTATTGCTCTTCGATCCCTTTATTACTTTTTCGCTTGCCAACTTACTCGTGCCGTTTGGTGAGCCTTACCAGCCTCTGGGAATAAGCCTGGGCGTGCTGGGACTGTATGCCCTCCTGATTGTGCTGGTCAGCTCATGGCTGCGGCGCTTCACCTCTCGCAGTTTCTGGCGCGGCCTCCACTATGCTAGTTTTGCGGTTTTTGTGCTGGTCACGCTGCACGGGCTACTTTCGGGGAGCGACTCCGGCCTCGGCTGGATGCGCTCCATCTACTTTGCCGCTTCCGCCTCTATGCTGTTCCTTACCGCAATGCGTCTCGTTCTCCAGCCACATGTGACGCCGGTAAGTCAGTGACGTACTCCGGATCAAAGGTCCATTCCGCGCGCCTAGCCGAACGACTAGCCAAGGCGCTGCTCCAACGAGGGGGGTGGCTATGCCCCATTTAAATTATGCTATGGCCACGAGATAACAGATCAGACTCGACTACTCGTATCTTCTACAAGATGAGTCTCGACGTCTAGATGCAAGTTATGCCTAGCCATTAGGCAATCATGAGACGGAAATTAAGAGGAGTACGCAGAACCATGGCAGAGTCAAATGAGCTTCCAGTCAGTAACAGTAGCAGTTCATCCGCCGCAAACACGCTTGCTGCCTTTTCAGATGAATTGGCCAACCTAGTATCCACAGCGGCGCGATCAGTCGTCACTCTGGCGGCGCGACCACGGCAATCGGCGACCGGCATTCTGTGGCGGGAAGGCAATGAGACTATCGTTCTTACCGCTGATCACGTCGTCGAGAGAGACGATGACATTACCGTCACGCTGCCCGATGGTCGGCAGACCAAGGGGCAGCTTATCGGACGCGATGCTGGTACCGATCTTGCCGCTATTCGTCTCGCCGACACCTCGCTTGGTGAGGCTAGTGTGCCTGCAGAGCTCGGCGGCAATGTGCAGGTGGGCAATCTCGTGGTAGCGATCGGGCGGCCCGGATCAGACGGCCCTAGAGTATCTTTTGGAGCAGTAAGCGCACTCGACGGGCCGCGTCGTTCTTGGCAAGGCGGCGAAATCGAGGGAGTCATTTACGCCGACGTCACTCTCTATCCAGGCTTTTCCGGTGGGCCACTGGTGGACCTGGCCGGTCGCGTGGTAGGACTCAACAGCTCACATTTGACAAGGCATAGCAGCAGCGCGGTACCGGTTGCTACTCTGCGACGGGTGGCCAGTACTCTGGTCGCACACGGTAAGGTAGCGCGAGGCTATCTGGGAGTTGGCACGCAGCAAGCGCAACTGCCTAAAGCGCTGGTTGAAAAGGTCGGACTCACACAGGAGACGGCGCTTCTCGTTCTCAACGTTGAGCCTGGAAGCCCGGCGGAGCAGGGAGGATTGCTCCTGGGCGATTTGATCATTACCCTGGACTCGCAGCCGGTCACGGATGCTGACTCTTTGCGAGCTCAACTCGGCGGAGATAAGGTGGGCCAGGCTCTGGCGATTAGAATCCTTCGCGGCGGCGAGCCCCAGGATATCAGCATCACGATCGGGGAGCGCAAGTAGTCAGTGTGTCGCATCTATCTCAATCGCGTCAATCTTTCATAACTTTTCGTACCCAGGGAGCAAAATCTCATGACCATGCCACTCGAACTCTCCGATGCGCTTGCGACGGTAACTACAAAGCTGCGTGAGAGTGTTGTACAGGTGCAAGTCGGTGACCGGGGCATCGGTTCCGGCATTATCTGGCACACGGCGGAACCATCCGGTACGGGCACTGCCGAAGCTACTATCGTCACTAACGCTCACGTGGTGCGTGCAGCTCGCCAGGAAGTTTTCCGCGTGAAACTTGCCTCGGGTCAAAGCATCCCGGCGACTCTAGCAGGTATACGGCCGGAATACGACCTGGCAGCGTTGCGTGTTTCCGCGCATGGGCTTCATGCGGCGGAGATTGGCGACTCGTCGGCGCTGCGTGTCGGCGAGCTGGTCATGGCTGTCGGCAATCCGTTCGGTCGAGAAGGGGCAGTAACTCTTGGGGTAGTAGCAGCTCGGGCCCCTGCCGATGAGGCTGTCTCTCTCGAGCCGGCTGAGGGCGATGGAGTCGGCGATCGCTGGGCTAGGATGGGTGCACACTTCCAAGGGATTGAGGTGATACAATCCGATATCCGGCTCTATCCTGGCAACTCCGGCGGTCCTCTCGCCGACGCGCGCGGTCGTGTGGTTGGGGTGAATGCCATGGTGGGCGGCGGCCTGGGTTTTTCTATTCCCAGCCGAGTTGTGCAGCAATTTCTCCGGGATCTTGCACAGCTCGCCACGCCGCTCTATCTTGGGGTGGAGGTGCTTACGGTTCCACTCTCGCCGACACTGCGCCGCCAGGTACCGGTTGATCAGGATACGGTAGTGCTGATCACTGCGGTTGAACCGGAAAGCCCGGCGGAGATTGCAGGTCTTTTGCCTGGAGATGCGCTCCTGGCTCTGGACGGCCATGCTCTTCGCGATGCGCGGCAGTTGTTGCGACTGCTGAGCCTGGGAGCCACGAGCGGCGCATCACGCACGTTGTCAATCTTGCGCGGAGGCCAGCGCGTCGCAGTCCCGCTGGCGCCGGTAACTCGCAAGGCCGCCTAACCTCTGCGGAATAGGAAGCGAGTCGGGAGTGCCGATGCGTGTCTTTGTCGTAGCACAATACCCAACCATACGGACGGGGCTGGTATCGCTCGTACAGAGCCAGCCCGAATGGACGGTGGTGGGTCAGGTAGGGCCTAGTGCTTTGGTCGCGGAGGCACGCGAAGCGCTACCGCTCACTTCCGGGCTGGCGACTAGCGATGCCACGGCTCAGGTTGACCTCGTTCTTGCCGATCTTGACGGCTCGGTAGAGCCGGAGATGATAGCACGGTGGCTTAGCCTGCTGGCCCCAAGCGATGGACTTGTTGTCATCAGCCCGAGCGGGCGTGAGAGCAGACGTAATCAGGCTCAAGAGGCTCCGCATGCCTTCCAGCTTCTGAACGCGGTCATTCGATCAGCCCAGGAGTATGGAGTGGCATTTGCGGCCCTGCCTCGTGATGCTACCACGGAGGAGATAATTGCGGCAATTAGCGCGGTAGGCAGTGGGTTGGTCGTTCTGGATCGCCGATTAGCTGCTGATCTGCTCGCCATCAATGAGCCGAAGGCGATCGACATGCCAGTACGGATTCCGGCTGACTCACTATCCGCCGATGCTCTGACCGCCCGTGAGCTAGAGGTGTTACAGTTGCTCGCGGAGGGACTACCGAACAAGCTGATAGCCTCACGGCTGCGGATTACCGAGCATACTGCCAAATTCCACGTCTCGTCCATTATGCTCAAGCTTGGCGCTGCTAGTCGCACCGAGGCGGTGACGCTCGCGGCGCGCCGGGGCCTCCTGCTGCTGTAGGCAATTCTTTCTGCCGTCTGTCATTCGTCACGGCCGCTAGCACTTTGTGCGATTCCAGCCAGAATGCTTGACACCATGCGGAAATCTGCGCGATACTGTACTAGTATAAGGCTGGTTGCGCGTCTGGCACTCTTGCCTGTGGTAATGAGTTCTTGCCGAGCGAACCAATCAAAGTCTCTGCAGGAAGGAGCAGAAAGTTTAATAATTTGAATACCCCAGTAACATATTCCCAATATCCTTACGTGAATGTGACTGCGGAAAACCCCTGGAGTGCATGGAGTGCCCGGAGTGCTTGGCCTGGTCATCCGGCTATTCTTCCCCCTTTGCCACGCGTCGCCAAGTCTGAAGCGCTTGCAAGCGCCCTTGTTTCCACCAACCATACATCCACACACGCTCACTTGGGTCAACGGAGCCCTGCGGCTAACGTTCCGGCCCTTCCGGAGATGCCGACTTACTCGCCGCCGCAGCGGACGAGGACATTGCCTGTCGGCCAAGAGACCCACCGTCCAGAGGCCAGCCGCGGGCGAAGGCTAACCTCTACTCGTCGGGCGAGCAGTGCGGTGACAACGATCGGGTCGCTCGGTGCCGTGAGTCCGGCTCGAGATCTCGAGCCGCGGAAGTGGCCGTCGCAGTTTGATGATTGGATGATGGACATCGTACGCCGCCGGGCGCTTAGGCTAAACAGCGGGGCGCGGAGACGCGGGGTACATGGCACCGTACGCGCTGTGGACCTGGCATATATTCTTGACAAGTCCGCCGACGCGGACGGGCGCTGGCGCTGTGCACTTTGCCACGGCGTGGTCACACTCAACGATCTGTCATTCGATCATGTGGTTGCTCTGGCCGACGGTGGCGAGCATGCACCTCACAATCTGGTGCCGGCGCATCGCAAATGCAACGAGATCAAAGGGTCGGAAAAGGCACAGTATCGCGCTCAGGCGCTGGATCGCTGGCTCTCGGAGTGGGCTTCGTCTCCCGCTCCTCTCGCGGCTCGGAGCAGCGGCGGCACTGCCGCGCATAGCGGACCGCGACGCGGGGCACGTGTGGTAGATGCGGCCGAGAACACGTCAGAACGTCGATACGCTTGAGGCGTTGGACTGTGAGTCTTGGCAGGGGCGTGGAAAACAGGTAGTGAAGAATCAGGTAGATACGCGGGCGGGTAGGCCGCTTGCGATCATTGTCGGAGCCTCCACTGGCATGGGCGCTGCGCTGGCGCGCCGGCTGGTTGGCATGGGTTTTCACGTGGCACTCGTCGCCAGGCGCGTTGAAAACCTGGATTCCCTGGCTAGCGAGCTCAATACTCAGTACGCAAAGGAAGGTATTGCGCCGGTCGCGAGGGCCTATCCGCATGACGTACGCGACTATACAGCGGTGACGGGGCTGCTTGATCAGATTCGGAGGGACGCCGGCAAGTCAGGTGGTGAGTTCAGGCTCCTTGTCTATGCCGCCGGAATCATGCCTCCAGGTGAGAAGGGAAGCTGGAGATTTCCGGAGGAACAGATGACGGTGGAGATCAACCTTATCGGCGCCATGGCATGGATTGGCGCTGCCGCGGTGGCTCTTCAGCGTATCGGGCAGGGCACCATAGTAGGCATATCCTCGGTAGCCGGCGACCGCGGGCGTAAGGGCAACAGCGCATACATGGCCTCGAAGGCGGCTTTGACAACCTACCTGGAGTCCCTACGCTACCGTTTACACGGAACTGGCGTCCGCGTCATAACCGCCAAGCCCGGTTATGTGGCAACACCCATGACCGCGGGACTCCGATTGCCAAGGGCTCTCACTGTCTCAGCGGATGCGGCCGCCGCACACATTGCCCGCCTCTGTGTGTCCAGAAAGCCGGTGGCATACATACCTGGCTACTGGGGACCGATCATGCGGATCATCCAGTCTTTGCCTCCGTGGGTTATGGTCCGGCTGCCGGTCTAGCCGAGAGCAAAACAGCCGCCGGGCCGAGACTCCAGGAGGAGCAATAGCCACCTGGAGCTTGCCTATGAAAGATCAGCGAGAGATGCTCATGGTACGATCCGGGCGTGAGGAAGAGCTGGTCGGCTGGGGTCTACGCGACGTAGCTCGCTGCCGCACACTCGAGCCTGAACATATCGAGGAACTCGTCGGGATTCTTGAGGCAGCCGCCGAGAGCGGTACCACCGTGGGTTTGCGTGGCTCAGGCTACAGCTATGGCGATGCCGCTTTGAATGCGGGAGGAACCGTACTCAAACTCTCCCGCTTAAACCGCATTTTGGACTGGGATTCCATACACGGGGTGGTTACCGCCGAGCCAGGAGTCACCATCTCCGAGCTGTGGAAGCGCATAATCGCAGACGGCTGGTGGCCTTCGGTGGTACCAGGGGCCAGCGCGGTGACGCTGGGTGGAGCAGTGGCCTCTAACGTGCACGGCAAGAACAACTGGTGGATCGGCTGCTTTGGGGACTCTGTGCGCTCATTTGATCTTCTGCTCGCGTCGGGTAGGAGTCTTACCTGCTCTCGCGAGCAGAACAGCGACCTCTTCCGTGCCGCTATTGGAGGCCTGGGCCTCTTCGGAGTCGTCACCCAAGTAACAGTGCAGGCTCGGCGAATCTACTCAGGAGTACAAGCCGAGGTGCAACGAGCATATGGATCCCTGGAAGGCATGCTGGCGGCGGTGGAAGAGGCAACCTATTGGGCAACGGATATCGTCGGCTGGCTGGATACGAGCGCGACGGGTGCGAGTCTGGGTAGAGGCTTGGTCAAGGCGGGACGAGATCTGCTTTCCGGAGAAGATCCCGCGCCGAAGAGCAGCCTGAGCGTGAGAGCGCAATCTCTTCGGAAGATACCGGAGTTTCTACCTACCGGACTCATTCCGCGGCTGGCTAAACCCATGCTCACCGGTCCCGGCGTCTGGACGACCAATCGTTTGCAATGGATGCGCGGTAGCCGGCAGTCCAGCGCCATGACCTACGCAACCTATACCAGCGCCAATTTTCCGCTGGACGCCATACCGAACTGGCGCGATACATACCGGCCACGGGGATTGATACAACATCAGAGCATGATGCCAAGAGAGGCGGCGGCCCACGCGTTCACGGAAGTGCTCACTCGTTCACATGCCGCTGGTATCGTCCCGTCGTTTGCCGTATTGAAGAAGCATCGCACCAGCGACTTTCTTATGACCTATCTGGTAGACGGTTATTCATTGGCACTCGACTATCCAGTGCGCCAGGGGCAGGAGACTGCTCTCCTTCGTCTCATGCATGAGCTAAACGAGGTGGTTGTGGATCATGGTGGTCGCTGCTATCTTGCCAAAGATAGTACGCTTACCGCCGATCAAGCCAGGCGGATGTATCCGGCTGAAGATCTATTTCGATTCCATGCGTTAAAGCGCCAGTACGACCCATCGCACCTCTTTGACACCAATCTGTTTCGGCGGGTGCTCGATCCGGATTAAGTTTTTTTTCTGAAAAACTCTTGACTAGCCATGCACATGCAATAGTGGTGCGCCATAGAGCACCAGCAAAATAACCAGCACACAGAGGGCTACAGCGCCCAGCACCTGCTTGTCTCGGTAGAGCAGCTCATCTGGGTGGCTGCCCTCGTTTTTCACGTAGATAAGGTACAGGTAGCGGAACATCCCGAACAACACGAAGGGAACCGTTAGCATAAGAGCTGGTTTGCTGAATTGGTCCTGGAACGTATAGAGGCAATACGTAACGAGCGTACAGGTCACAACCACCGACATAAGCTGATCGAGTAGCTGGATCGAGTACTCGCGCAGATTCTTGCGGTGATTGGCGGCGTCATCACTGAGCAGCACCAGCTCAGCGCGGCGTTTGCCCAGCGCCAGAAAGAGAGCGAGAAACGTCGTACAAAGATAGAACCAGGGGGAAATCGGCACCGGAATCGCGATAGCGCCAGCAAGGGCCCGCAAGACAAACCCCGCGGCAATGATGAAAATGTCCCACAGTACCTGGTGCTTGAGCCAGAACGAGTACGCCACATTCATGAGGATATAGCTCACGATGGTTGCGGCAAAGAGTCGTGGCGCACCTCCCCAGTTGAGAAAGGGATCAGGGACCGCTGGCAGGGCGAACGCTACCAGCCAGTAGGTGAATCCGAGTGAGCCAAGCAGGCAGAATGCGGCTGTGGTACAGGCAGCTGTAAATCCCAGCCGGCCCGAAGCTATCGGCCGTAGAGACTTGGTTGGATGGATGCGATCGCTGTTGCGGTCAACTAAATCGTTGATGATGTAGATGGTGCTAGCAGCTAGTGAAAATGCCCCGAAGGCCAGCAGGACCCGGCCAATCGCCGAAATGTTGGTGAGGTTGTGTGAAAAGACGAGCGCAAGCACCACCAGCCCATTTTTGCTCCATTGCTTCGGACGCATAGCCGATACGGCGGCGGGGACCTGTTGAAGTAGCCTCTGCGATGGCGCCGGATACGCCCTGGTACTCGGCGACAGCGGCGTTTCGCCGGCCGATGCATCTTGCATATGGTCAGTCTGTTGCATGGTGTTCATGGCCGTTTCTTAGGAGAATGACGCGTATGAGCTCGCGGGGCGTTGGACTTGCGGTCTTCGCCGAAGATAGCTTTGGCCTCGTTCTCGTGTCCGTGCGAGAGTAGCCAGCGCTTAGCCTCGGCGTGATCGCCAGACAGCGATGGGCTGGTAGCGATCATCATCCAGAGCGCTGCTTCAACATCAGTTGTCGTCTGTTCCGGCCATTGGCCCTCAGCGACCAGAAAATCCCTCAACCGCTCGGGACTCTTCTGGCGCAGAACCTCATCGAGTCGCGCCCTGAACGCCTGGTAGGCGTTGTGGCTCTCACTCATGTGCACCCTTTCACCTGCGGCGGACGAGAAATTCTCGAGAGACGGACGAATCTCGGCGGACACGGCTGTGTGTTCCGCTGTCCTACCATGTGAAGCATGCAACATGCCGGCCTCCGAGCGCAAGCTACCCACCGAGAGACACGAGAGAGACACGAGAGAGACACGAGAGAGACACGAGAGACGGCTGGGGCGATACCTCGTTGTATCGCCCCAGCCGTCGTTGTCACGCGTATCGATTGGCGATGGGTCGCCTGCGGCGCACTCTCCGCCCCCGGATAGAATGCTCATTTGCCACGGTCGTCACAGATATCGCAAGCTCCATCGCTCTCTGGCAGTTTCTGGTACTTGATTAGTCGGTCGTTTCTGGCTGGACCGGCTGCGCTTCCACTGAGACCAGCGAAGAATCGTCACCGGTCTCTACAGCCTCCTCGAGATCGGCGCTGTCTCCTTCCGCATCCTCGCTACTTGCCACAATTGTATCGGTGGGCTCGCTAAGCTCCACTTCGGCAGTGGGTGCTTCTTCAGCGAGCTCGGTCAGCGTCTCGGTCGTTTGCTCCGCAGGTACCTCAACGATGGCCGCTTCAATATCTGCTACTCCGGTCGCCTCTTCAGCCACCGGGCTGCTGTCACTTACCGCTTCCGCCTCCTTGCTGGGGCCTCCACCTCCGCCTCAGCTGGCGCCTCTGCCTCCACTACTTCCACCGTCTCAGCTGGCGCCTCTGCCTCCACTACTTCCACCGCCTCAGCTGGCGCCTCTGCCTCCGCCTCAGCTGGGACCTCCGCCTCTGCTTCCACCTCGGCCGGCGCTTCCACCTCCGCCTCTTCGGTAGTTTCACTTGCCGTGGCTGGTATCTCTTCAGCCGGCTGATCTTCCGAAGCCGCCGCCTCGGTTATCGATTCTCCGCCTGCTGCCTCTGTCTCCACTTCCTCTACCATTACCGCGCTGATCGAGATGTCTTCGCTGCTATCGGTAGGATACTGGGCTATCTCCTCCTCTCGAGCTTCCTCCGGGGCGCCTGCTGGGACAGCTGCCGAAGCGTTGCTGTCGGCGTCCGTCGCCGCCGTGGTATGCCGTGTAGATGACAGTAGACCACCTATATGGTTCACAGTAGCCGAGAAGTGTTCGGCGAGATCTCTTAGAGAGTTATGCATGCTTTCGAGCAACTGCTCAATTTGCGGCTCGCGCTGAGCCTCGGTTTCGGCAACCTCAGCGCTCGCGGAATCGCTTGGACTGCCGGCAGACTCTACCGGCTCGACTGGGAGGGGTGTTTCTGTCGTGTCTGTCGTACTTTCGTTGGAAAGGTCCGGGAGGTCGTGTGGTTGGCTCAGGCTTTCTTGAGAATCCATTGTGGGTGCCCCCTCGTGCGCTCAATGTACGTTCAACGGTCACAAGGTTTTGTGGAAATGGCCAATGAGCTTGCTGGAAGGAAACGTGCTGTGTGACATGCGGATTGCTGAGAGCGGTGAGACTCCCAGCCTTGCCAATTTAGATTTTCACCATCAGAGCCAGCGGGTATGGGGGCGCGCAGCAGTGATACAGTGGGTGTGAGTGGAAGCAGCTAGGACTTCATTCTTGCTCGCAACACCATGCCTCACCCTGTCTGCGATAGACCGCAAGCACCAAGCGAAAAACTAAAAGGGTAGACGACGAATGGTTGTCCTAGATGCGATTGGTATTGAGGAACAAACTAGCTGTGAGGCTCCGGCTGACTTTTTCTGTCTTTTAAGAGAAGTGGGGAGCCGTGCTCATGACACCAGTATAGCCGGAATCCGCGTAACAGTCAAGTGGCTGGCTGGGCAAATTTCCCAATCTTTGCGCTTGGCTGTCTGCTTGTGGTGAAGCTTCAGCTGAAAACTCCGAGGGGAGCTGTGAAAAGCAAAAACGTCAAGCGATCGAACTGTACTGGTAGATCGCTTGACGTTACTTGAGAAGAGGAATGATTTACGCAGGGATTGGGCCGCCGGCCCAGCGCTCGGCGATGTCGCCGATAATGGGCATTTTGACGTATTGGCCAGTGAACCCGGCGATGAGGCCCCATATGGAGAGGCCAAACAAGCCGAGGCTGAGCAGAAGCGGTATGCAGGAAAAGATACAGGTAAACGCCAACGTAGCAATGCCGGTCTGGTCGACAGTCGCGATTGATGCAGAGATGATGCTCAAGACGACGTAAATAAAGAAGAGGACAACGCCGCCTATTCCCAGCAGGATGGCTTGAGCGGCATGGAAGCGCACAAATCGATTGCTCTTCTCCACAAAGAAGAAGATGAGTCCGAGGATCCAGATGTAGGAAAGGCCGGCGGCGATATGTGCTTCCATTCCCATCGAGGTCGGCCCCCATTTGCTGGACGGACTGCCTTGTGGAGGGACTGGAGATCCGTACGGAGGAGGGGGCGGCGGGCTACCATATGATGGTTGCTGCGGGTCCATACCCATGTTCTGGTCACCTTTCTTTACAATGCCCGGCGGTGAACCCGCCAGTAGACTGTAGGCGGCGAGGCAAGCCAAACTACTCATTGTCAAGCGGGCGGCTGCCTCGTTACGTGTAAGGTACTAAAAAATCACCGCCTTGTCTACTGGTATTTTTCCACACCTGCGTCTGAGCGCCAGTGTATATCGGCCGGAGATGACGCCGCACTCTGGCGCCGTACGGAGGTCAGTCACCCTTTGTACAATTGTCGCCCCGGCGCTATAATGGCCGGGTAATGAAAGCCGCGCCGGTCCGACTTCACCGGGTGTGTGGAAGACGGCTCTGCGAGGCCAAGAAGGTAATATTCATGGCCACGGAACCAGTTTCGGGTGGAATGCCACTAAGCGGAGTGCCGCTCAATGTGGTATCGGCATCAACTAACGCAAGCCGGGATTCGGACCGACTTCAGCGTCGCCACGAGCAGTTGGAAGAGCGGGTACGGGCCCTACTCGTGCTGCAAGAAGTGGCCAATACCCTGAGCGCTGAGCTGGATCTCACCCGTCTCTTGCGTCGCATTGCCGTGGCGGCGTTGCGTCTTACGTCGGCGCAGGTGAGCATCGTGTATCTTGTTCATCCGAGTGGCCAGTCGTTGACGGTCCAAGCGGTTGAAACCGCGGAGTCAACGATAGACAGCGGCGCGTTCAGTACTGCCGACCTAATTATGTCGCAGCAGACTGGGTGGAGCTCTCCGGCAAATCCTCTGGTCCTTGGTCCCAGCATTGACATGGAGAGCGGGGTAGCCGGGCATGCGGCAAGCACCGGGAATCTCATCTTGATCAACGAATCTGACGCGGATCCTCGCTTCGATAGAGCCACGATTGCGGCCGATGCGCGACTGCTTGGAATCCAGCCAACGGCACTTGTCGCCGTTCCCATGATTTTTAGCGGAGAGGTGAGCGGCGTGCTGGAGGTAGCGTACTCCGATCACACATCGGGGTTCGACGCCAGTAGCCTTGATCTCCTGCGCACGCTGGCCGCACAGGCCGCCACCGCCGTGGCCCATGCCCAGCTTTACAGCCATCTGGCCAGTGAGCGTGATCGGATCATTCAAGCACAGGAAGACGAGCGTAAACGGCTTGGGCGTGACTTGCATGATGGACCTGCCCAGCGCCTGGCGCAGATCGTCATGTCCCTCGAATATGCCGAGAAGTTGATCGACTCCAATCCTGCTGAACTCCACAGCGAGCTGGCTTCTATTCGAGAGTTTGCCAATGCGACTACTCGAGAGATACGCAATCTGCTCTTCGATCTGCGCCCACTGGTATTGGATGCGGAGAACGGTGGTCTGGTGGTAGCGCTGAGACATTTCCTGGAGCGCTTCAAGAATAACGCCGGCCCCCAGATGCATTTGGTTGCCAACTACACCGAGCGGCTTCCTCATAACGTTGAGCTCACCGTCTTTGCGATTATGCAGGAAGCGGTAAACAATGCCATGAAGCATGCCAACGCCTCAAATTGCTGGATTGAGGTGCACGAGTCTCCCGAGAAGCTGGTTACTGCCGTACGCGACGACGGTGATGGCTTTGATATGCAGCGATTGCAGGAAGAGTACGAAAGCCTGGGAAGTTGGGGTTTACTCAACATGGCTGAGCGAGCATCGCTCATCGAGGCCAAACTCACCATTGCTTCGCAGCCGGGTAAGGGAACCGTAGTATCGCTGGAAGTGGCGCGTTGACCGAGGTAGCCGCCCTATGCTACACTCACCATGAGTCAGAAGTAGTGGAAGTAGTGCGGGCTGTCACGCCTGCCTTCCTGGGTTACATTGGTGAGGGTGAGAAACCGGCCAGTGGGTCCGGACTCCGCTCGAGCGCAAAGACAGGATAAAGTTTGTGCCTAAAGTTACCTTTGTCAACGAAAAGCGCACTGTTGAAGTAGAGCGAGGTGCCTCGCTTCGTTACGCGGCACTGGAGAATGATGTTCCACTCTACTGCATTTGGTTTGGTATCTCGCGGCTTGCCAACTGCCACGGCAATGGCCTCTGCTGGACCGATCGAGTTCGTATCACACCTGCCAGCGCGGCAAGTCCCAAGACTTTGCTGGAATCAGCGATGAATCAGTTCGGCACCTTCCCCCATAACCGCGATCCGCAGACTCGCCTTGCCTGCCAGGTGCAGGTTCTTGACGATTGCGAAGTAGTCACTCGCTGCAGGAGCAGGAGGTAGGAGAGAGATTATGCGTCTTGATCGCGTACTAAGCGAAGGTGAGGCGCAAATTGCTCTGCGCCGTATGGGTTTTGATGTGCGTGAGGCGGCAGGACGCCCCGGCCTCTACGAAATTCAGCATAGCCAGCTTGGCGGCAGTAAGACCGTCACCGTTGAACAACTGTGCTTCTTCGCTGAGGGCGCAGTACTCGCCGAGCAGCTCAGCCATGGAGTTGTGGGTCGCCTCCCTAATTGATTCGTTGATTTCCCGTACCATACCTGCCGGTAATACCAATCGGAGAACCCCGTATGTATACGCTCTACCGCCGGGTTATGGCGTCTAGTCGATTGCTAGTGGCCGAGAATGACGGGGCGTCTCTACGGGAGGATGCGCAGGTCCAACTTGACCCGGAACGGCAGCGTCTGGCAAGGCGTTATGCGCGAGCGCGTCAATGGCTCTCACTTGTCAACCTGAGTCTGTCCGCGCTGGTTCTGGTTGCCATCCTGGCTTCTGGTCTGAATTTTTCGCTGCAGCACGCCCTTGCGGGGACAGGAGAGTGGCGGCCTATCGCCGGATTCAGCCCAGTTCCGGTTGCTCTCTACTTTCTTGTCCTGTACCTGATTATCTATATCATTAGTCTGCCCGCCAGCTACTACAGCGGCTTTGTCTTGCCGCGCCGGTACGGGCAGAGCACTCAATCACAATGGGCATATGCTAAGGATGCTGTGATAAGCCTGGCCTTGTCGCTTGTCTTCGAGCTTGCCGCAGTCCTGTTCATCTATGCTCTCCTGGCGGTTGCGCCGAACACGTGGTGGCTATGGGCGGGTCTGGTACTCCTGCTGGTAACCGCGCTCCTGGCCAATCTTGCCCCAATCCTGTTCCTGCCGCTATTTTATAAACTGACCCCGTTGCTGGAGGGCAGCGTCAGGGAGCGGGCCCTGGCTCTTGCGGCACAATCCGGAACGCGGGTGCGCGGCATATATTCTATGAACATGAGCTCGAAGACCACCGCTGCCAACGCTATGGTGATCGGGCTCGGCGCTACACGCCGCATCGTACTCGGAGATACATTGCTGGACCGCTACAATGAGGATGAGATCGCGGTCGTGGTGGCGCACGAACTGGGACATCAGGTGCACTTCGACATTCCCAAGCTCATTCTGGTGGAAACCCTGACTACCCTGGGAGGGCTAGCTCTGGTGAATCTCGCTTTGCATGCTATTGTCGGCATGGTCACGCTCTACCGCGGTCTCTCCGATCCGGCAACTATGCCGCTGGTCGCTGTGGCGCTCGTGATTTTCGCGCTGGTATCGCTGCCGATTACCAATGGCTTTAGCCGTATGGTTGAGCACCAGGCTGATGTATACGCCCTGGAGTCTACTCGCGATCCGGACGCCTTCATCTCCGCAATGACTCGTCTGGCGAACCAAAACCTCGCTGAGCTGGAGCCGCCGGGCATTATTGAATTCATGCTCTACAGTCATCCTTCGATTGGGCGCCGACTGGCGTACGCGCGCGCCAATCAGACTCGCTTTCATCCGTAGAGTTCCAGTGGACTCTTTGCTGATGTTTTCGGCAGCTATTCTAGATTTCCATAGAGCAGATGTCCGCCTACCAGGGTTGCCACAACTGCGGCGCAAGCCAGTTTCTCTGCCGGCATAGTAAACGGGTCCTCATCGAGCACGACCATATCCGCCAGCTTCCCCGGCTCCAGCGATCCTTGCTGTGTCTCCTGTCCGCCCGCATATGCCGCACCCATAGTATAACTCCAGAGTGCTTGGGCTACTGTGAGTGCCTGATCGGGTACCCAGGCGCTCCGCTCTGGCTCCTGGTCGTTGCGACGGGTTACGGCCGCGTGCAGGATGCGCAGTGGATCATAGGTATCGATTGGAAGATCCGATCCGAGTGCGAGCGGTATTCCCTCGTGGTGCAGGGTCTGGTACGCATAGGCGCGCTGATAGCGTCTTCCCCAATGCCGCTCAGCGGTATCCCGATCTGCGACCGCGTGAAAAGGTTGTACAGAAGCGACAATGCCCAGCCGCGCCATGCGCTTGATATCCTCTGGTGCGGCAAGTTGGACATGTTCCAGACGAATGCGCTGCACTATGAGCGCCGGTTTCACCAGCTCAGCGCGGCGCTGGCGCAGCGTCGCTTCTATGCCGTCGAGCGCACTCTTGACCGCTCGGTCACCTATAGCGTGGATGGCTATTCCAAGGCCGCCCTCGGTTGCCCGCGAGACCAGTTCGGCCACTTCCAGTTCCGACAAGGTGAGCAGACCACGGTTGCTCGGCTGACTTTCATATGGTTCAAGCATGGCGGCGGTCTGCGGCCCAAGGGCGCCGTCCATGAACAGCTTTATACCGGCGAACCGGAGATAGTCATCGCCAAAACCAGCCTGGAGGCCTAAATCCAGTGCCTGTGGCAGGCTACGGTTCTGCAGATACAGCAAAACTCGCACTCCGAGCGAGCCGGCGCTATGCAGCCTCTGCAGAAGCCGCAGGCTCTGCGCGTCTTCGATATTGTGGACGCCGGTGATGCCGCGACTCGGAAGCTCGTTCAAGACGAGCTGAAGTTCGTTTTGCAGGACGCTTTCATCGATGGGAGTCATGGCGGCGCTTGCGAGGTCAGTCGCGCCGAACTCATACAGCATGCCATTTGGAGTCCCATCGGAGTTGCGACCGATCGCTCCCGAGACAGGGTCGGGTGTCTCGGCGTCGATAGCGGCGCGGCGAAGAGCCTGGCTGTTGACCCACAACGCGTGGTGCGCGTACTCCCACAGTGCTACCGGGTTCTGTGGTGCGACGGCATCAAGCGGTGCGCTGCTTGGAACACTCCCCAGGGACCAGAGATTCTTATCCCATCCCCGGCCGATTATCCATTGCCCGGCGGGTGCCTGCTCGGCGCGCAGGCGAACGAGCTCCACCGCGGCATCTAAAGTGGCTGCCCCACGCAAATCCAATTCCAGACGGGATCTGGCATACATCGTCAGATGCATGTGGGCATCAATAAATCCCGGCAGTACCGTACGTCCCTTGAGGTTCAAGCTCTCGGTGAGTGGTCCTGAAAAATGACGCTATCTCAGCATCGTCTCCCACAGCGAGAATCCGACCTGATGTTCTGTCGACCGCTACCGCCTCCGCACGGGGGCGATCGGCGTTCATGGTATAGAAAGAGCCGTGCCTGAGCAATAGAATAGGGCGGCGACCAACTGGTGATAATCCAGCCATATGCCATTCACCCCTGGGGTAGAAGTTTCTGATTCTCTTCTGCCGCTTCGATCTTGAGCTGCTGATAGACGCCTTCTTCACGGTAGCGGCGATAGAAGCGGGTGAACATATCTCTCATCTGGTGCTGTGAGAGCTTCTTGCCGCCGTCGAAATATTCGGCCGCTACCTGGCCAAGCGACCAGGTACCCGCAGCGGCGATGGCGCCTGCCACCAGGTCCCCGCCAAATGGTACCGCCTTGGCCGCCTCTTCGGCGAGGTAGCGAAAAACCAATCCGCCCGCGACGGTGGCAATCAGCTCGCGAGTGGGTCCACCGGATAGCGGCTCGTTGTAGAGGGCAGCTATACGCATGACCATGCGGACCTGATTACCCAGCAATATAGGAATATCAACCAGCGGGATCGGCTCCATACCAGCTACCAGGGCTACCAGGGAAGCCGATCTCACCAGCTTCTGCGCGGCCTGACGGCGGTAATGAGGCAGTTCTCGTCCCAATGCTAGCGCTGCTTCGGGACTGGTTTCGATGATCGCCGGTATCAGCTCTTCACCGACGTTTTCTCCGGTACGACCCGATATGGGAATGACGTCGGCGAGATGCAACAGTGCAGCTGTCTTGGCCGCCGCCTCGTCGGCGTCTCCTGGCATCGCGTCGCACTTGTTGAGAGCTACCACCAACGGCTTATTCCCAGATCGGAGCTGGTTAATGATGTCGATGTCCTGCGAGCGTACTCCCTTGGTGGCATCAATCAGATAAATGATGGCGGCGGCCTCGCTCACCGCTTCTTCTTGCAGAGAGGGCATGTGTCCCGGTGTGTCGATCAACGCAAACGGCCCAAAGGAACCCCGTATCAGGGTTTTTGTCGTTCCTGCATGCGCGGAGACTGCCGAGGCGTATTTCCCGCGCAGCTGGTTGAAGAGAGTAGATTTTCCAGAATTCGCGAGCCCCAGTAACGCCACTTTGTGCTGCATTTCGGTCTCTATTACCGATTGTGCTGCCTTCCAGTCAAGCACGCTAATAAATTTGCGCGCAACCGCCAAATTAGACGGCAGCTTTGTCAGGTTGGAAAACGTCAGGATGTCTTGCGCGCGACTTCGGAGGCGGGTACGATGTGATGCGCTCTTTTCATCTTTGGTCTTGGTCATTCGTGCTTCCTTCCTGCAATCCTAGCCACTGTACCGGCAATGCATCGCCCTCTTCCGATATGCCTTGCTTCTCTCTTCGGGTACGCTGGTTATAGCATGGCGCAAATCGCTTTGCCAAAACTCTGTTAGAGCGAAGTACAAGCAGATAACATGCCGCATCGACGTTAGCCAGGTGTGCTCGCCACTAGCCGGGCGAGCGGCAGTGGTAGAATGATGTTACGACTACTTCAGAACAAGAATACGAACGGAATGGTCAAAAGGTCAGGGTAGTATTTGGAAGTGTCCCTCTAAACAACATTGGAAGCGATATGCCAACGCTTGCTGGAACGCTTGAACGTATTGTCTTTCGCAATCTAGAAACGCACTTTACCGTGGCACGTCTGGCGCCTGACACACGGGGGCGTCTCTTCCGCGAAGATCTGGTGACTGTGGTAGGTGTGCTGGTCGGTGTCAATATAGGCGAGCTCATGGAAGTCACTGGGGAGTGGGAGGCTCATCCTACCCACGGGCGACACCTTCGAGTGAGCAGCTTTGTCGCACATACTCCGGTGACTGCCGGCGGACTACGCCGCTATCTAGGGTCGGGCGTTATCAAGGGTATTGGACCCAAGACCGCGGAGCGTATCGTCGATCGT
The DNA here is from genome assembly GCA_963810535.1 of uncultured Chloroflexia bacterium. Taxonomy (GTDB): domain Bacteria; phylum Chloroflexota; class Ktedonobacteria; order Ktedonobacterales; family JADMIN01; genus JAJPKE01. The sequence continues at coordinate 102,177 of CAWENW010000013.1, read as the reverse complement.
TTCGGGGACCAGACACTGGCCGTCATCGAGCTTGAGCCGGAGCGATTGGAAGAAGTTAAAGGCATTAGCGCCAGTAAGCGCACGCAGATAGTCACTGGTTGGGCCGAGCAGCGCGATATACGCGACCTTATGCTGTTTCTGCAAGAGTATGGCGTCTCGCCCGCTCTGGGCACCAAGATCTACCGGCAGTACGGTAAAGCCTCTATCACTATTATTCGCCAGAATCCCTACCTACTCGAGCGTGACATCCACGGCGTCGGATTTAGAACCGCTGACTCGCTGGCAGTTCAGCTGGGGCTGCCGCGTGACAGTGTGCCGCGCTTCATGACCGGCATCAAGCACGTGTTGTCTGATATGGCTACTTCCGACGGCCATTGCTATCTGCAGAAGCAAGATCTGCTGCTCCGGGCCGCGAAGCTCCTAGATGCATCGCCTGAGCAGTTAGAAGATGCGCTCGAGCGCCTTATTGCTGAGAAGGAAGTATTTGCCGAGAATGATCATGTCTATCTGGCGCCATTTTTCTATGCCGAGCACGGTACTGCACGCCGTCTGCGTCTCGTTCTGAAGGCTCCGAGTCCCCTTCCGCTCGTTGGAGACAAGGCCTGGGAGGCCACGTTCGCGGCGCTAGCGCGGGAGCGGGGCATTCATCTGGCGGAGCGGCAGAAAGAAGCGGTCCGACTGGCATACCGGTCCAAGGTGAGCGTGCTCACCGGTGGGCCGGGCGTGGGCAAGACTACGACTATACGTGCTTTACTTGACATCCTCGATGAGCAAAAAATCTCCTATGCTATGGCCGCTCCTACCGGTCGCGCCGCGAAGCGAATGTCTGAGGCGACCGGACGGCCGGCACGTACCCTGCATCGCATGCTGGAGTTCCAGCCCAGCAACAATGACTTTGCGTACAATGAGCATCGACCGCTGCCGCAGCAATTCGTGATTGTAGATGAGACGTCGATGCTGGACATCTTGTTGGCTTACCGGCTGCTGAAAGCTCTCTCGGCACAGGCTCATCTCTTGTTAGTCGGTGATGCCGACCAGTTGCCGTCAGTGGGTCCTGGAAGTGTATTCAGCGACATTATTGCAAGTTCAGTTATTCCTACAATCAAGCTTACCGAGCTTTTTCGCCAGGCGCGCGAGAGCGCAATCGTCGTCACCGCTCACGCGGTACATGCTGGCGTCATGCCGTCATTGCAGCCCAAATCAGCCAGTGATTTTTTCTTTTTGCCAGCCGATGATCCACAAACGACCCAGAGCTTGATTGCGGATCTGGTCGGCCGCCGTCTTCCAGCACACTACGGCTTTGACCCGGTACGCGATATTGCGGTGTTGGCTCCAATGTATCGTGGTCCAGCTGGTGTAACCGCATTGAACGGGGTACTTCAGTCCAGACTCAATCCAGGCTCGGCCTCCGCCTTCGTCGCGTACGGCGACCACAGCTTCCGTCTGGGCGACAAGGTCATGGCGGTACGCAACGATTATGACAAAGGGCCGTCGGGCGTCTTCAACGGCGACCTCGGTCAGGTAATCCAGGTTGAACATGAGACCCAGCGCGTGTGGGTAGAGTTTGTGGGCGACGCTGGTTCCTTTTCGGTATCCTATGAATCTCACGAGCTTGACGAGCTGGCGCTCGCGTACGCGGTGACGATTCATCGCGCCCAGGGAAGCGAATACCCCTGTGTCGTGCTGCCACTGGTCTCCCAGCACAACCTCATGCTTCAGCGGAATCTTCTGTATACCGCCATTACGCGTGCGCGCCGTCTCTGCGTACTGGTTGGCGAGCCACGAGCACTCAGGCGAGCGGTAGAGAATGATGCGGTAGCCGCCCGTAACACGGGACTGGCGGAGCGTTTAGGGTCCCTAAAGCTCATGTCAATCGACGGCGACGATTCCTATAGCAACTCCCTGCTCGCGGGTAGTTAACTTAGTTGATAAAGTAAGTGAAAAATGCTACAGTGTGGAAGAGCAGTCACGCCAGTCCTGTCCGACTGTAGCGTAGCATAAGAAAGGAAGGAGCGGCGCCGGGTTGGTTATCCAACCAGATCTGGTGCCGAGCCAGAAGTTATGAGTATAGACACGACACAGACCACTCCACCGGAACAGTCCGGCTATGCGCACCCGAATGTCCTGGTTGATACCGCCTGGGTAGCATCCCATCTTACCGACCCGCAGATACGCGTCGTCGAAGCTGATGAAGATCCGCTGCTCTATGAAGCTACCGGACATATTCCCGGTGCGGTCAAGCTGGACTGGCATGTCGACGTGCAAGATCCCGTGCGACGTGATTTCCTGAATAAGCAGGCATTCGAGGCCCTGATGGGTCGCTACGGCATTAGCAATGACACTACGGTGGTCTTCTATGGCGACAAGAACAACTGGTATGCAGCTTACAGCTACTGGCTCTTCAAGCTGTATGGGCACCAGAGTGCCCGGCTGATGAACGGTGGCCGGACCAAGTGGGAGGCGGAAGGTCGCGCCTACACGAAGGACGTGCCCGAATATGCCAAGACGAGCTACAGTGCCTCCGAGCCTAATCTCAGCTTGCGAGCCTTCCGGCGTCAGGTCGAGGACCACCTGTCCGCGGGCGACTCCGCGCTGGTAGATGTGCGTTCTCCCGATGAGTACAGCGGCGCGCTGGTCCATATGGTAAATTATCCACAGGAGGGTGCAAGCCGTGGCGGTCACATCCCGGGAGCTCAAAATATTCCCTGGGCAACGGCAGCCAACCCTGATGGCACGTTCAAATCGGCGGAGGAGCTCCGATCGATCTATCAAGGCAAGGGCGTCACGCCAGAGAAGAATGTCATAGCGTATTGCCGCATTGGCGAGCGCTCCGCCCACACGTGGTTCGTGCTTACCGAGCTTCTTGGCTACCCTTCGGTACGCAACTATGACGGCTCCTGGACCGAGTGGGGCAATCTGGTTGGTGCGCCGATCGAGAAGCCATAGCACGATTCACTATGCGATAGCGGAAAGCGAGTTCGCGTCACATGACCATGTCACGCCAGGAGGCAATTGAATTCCTGGTTGATCACTATCAAAATCCGCGCAACCGAGGTCCCCTTGACAATCCGGATGTCCACCAGACAGGTGGAAATCCGGGCTGCTCAGATCGTGTGGAGATGTACGCCAAAGTCGACGAGACCGGACGTGTACAGGAAGTAAGCTTTGAGGGCGAAGGTTGTACGATAAGTATGGCGGCGGCATCGTACGTTACCGAGCTGGTTCAAGGAATGACCATGGATGAGGTCGAAGAATTGTCGTTTGAGACGCTGGTGGAGGATCTTGGACGTGAGGTAGTGATGACACGTCCCACATGCGCAACTGTGGCGCTGGGCACTCTCAAGAAGGGAATTCACGAGCTGGACATGCAGCGCAGAGCCTCCACCAAATAACTTGGAGGCCTCGCCCCACGCTCTTCATAGTCCTGACTGCACTTACTTTATTGAGTGGGTTATGAGGTCGCCGCTCAGGGCTGAGCGCAGGCAAGATCTTCGCTCCATCCCCCGTCTCCTCCCCGTCAGGGGAAAAGGGGAGACAGGGGATGGACGTCCTTACATGGGGATAAAGACGCGCAGATAATAGTTATCAGGATTCTGCACTACCACCTCTATCGTGTACATGTTTGGGCTGGTGCCGATGGTGGCTGTGAAGCCGCTGGCCGAGCTGTTGCTGATTGCCCAGCCAATGTTCTGCATGGACTGCTGGAGGAAGCTGACCACAGTGGACTGACTCCCTGCGCTGCAAAAATACACATACGTCGACCCCGCGGTGCCCCCACCCTGATACGTGCTGACCCGGGTGCCTGGCGGCATTAAGAAGTGATCATGATTGTTGCTGCTGTTGCCGGCGCTATTGCTGTCATAGTAGATTGCGTACGCGGGCGTCCCGGAATAATAGTTCGGGTCATTAACACACGGTGGCGCCGCGATGGTCGCCACCTCCAGCCGAAACGTTGTATAGCCGCCGCTCTGTGATGCGTACTGGTCGAATCCCACAAAAGTAAACGGATTGGGTGAACCTTTGTCGTTGAGGCAGTCGTGGTCGTTACTGCAATAGTCCAGATAGGCAAAGTTGGTTGGATCAGGAAACAGGTTGTTGAGCGTCCACCCATCATGAACGAGGTATCCAATACTCGAGGTTGGGGTGGTCGACGGCAGGAGAACACCCCCATCGATCGCAGATTCGCTGCCCCGGAAACAGATGGTGTAGCTAGTCACGCTATATTGACCAGTGCCTCCACCGGTTGTCGTGCCAGCGTTGATGTAGCTGCCCGCTGGAAGCTGTAAGCCCGAGACGCCAGATACCGTGCTAAGCAGTGTAGATCCAGGCACAAATTGCGTACAGGGTATGCTGGCTGTCGCAGTGGCAGCAGCAGTAGCCGCGCTTGTACCGCTTGCCGTCTGTGAAGTTGATGTGGTGCCGCTGCATCCGACAAGCCCAAGAAGCCCCAGGACAAGACCTACTACGATGATTGCTTTGATTCCGTAGAAGCGCCGTACTGTAGACGCCATACAAACAACCTCCGACCTCTAAAATTTTTGCGTCTGAGCTGGTGGTTTCACCCATCATGGGTTCAGACGCATCGTGAAGGATACCAGAGTTCTCGGGAAATCACTGTGAAGTCCGCACAGTTTGGAGTAGTCCCATTAAAGGTATTGGTCTGGGTTGTCGTCCTTGAATTGATGATAGCCCTCGTCACCCTGGTCCTGGACGCGCTGCTGGTGCCCGACTTTACCGCAATCTACTTGAACCAGGCTCACTTCTCGAAGCATATTCTTGCGCCGGTAGCTACATTTGCCCTTGTGGTGCCGGTTCTGCTTGCCAGCGGCACCGGCCTTCGGCATCGCATTGTTCTACAGCCATTGGCCGGAGGCACAAAGGCAGTTCGCAGGGCAGACCGCACCGAGAAAAGTGTCGTTCCCGGCCGGCATAACTGCCTCTCCTTGGAATCCTTGCCTTTCTGCCGCTGGTAGTGGCCGACAGGGTGCTTGTGCTCGACCTGCGAGAGACAAACCCCAACATGCTCGTGTCACTCTATGTCCTGATGCCTCTGCTGGGCTGCGCATGGATTGTCGGCGTGGCGGCGCTCATCAGCGGACAATCTTTAAAGAGTCTATCCGCCTCTACAGCTTAGCTTGTGATTTAGCCCCATAGCATGAGTAAGAGAAAGCCGGCTAATCCTCCAGACGTATATATTTGAAGCTTTCGGCGTACGTCATATCGTGTCCATGTTTGCGGGCCTCCTGCCCGGTCTCCTTGGCCCACTCCGTGACACCGGTTCCAGGATCCCAATCGCGCATCTGACTCTTGTGGGCACGCAACCCGTCGACCTTTTTCTCGAGGTATCCGTCGACATCCACCCAGCGGTCCGCGTTTTGCGATCCTCCAATATAGATCTCCTTCACGTTGTGGGTTTTCAGTCCCTCGGCGGCAAGCTCTGGAAACGCGAGGCGAGTACTAGCAACCGGCATGATGGCAGAGAGGGTTGCCTCACCGGCGGCTCGATGATCTGGGTGATTGATGTAGCCCTGGCCATGCCAGCGTACCGTAGGATCCTGGCAGATCACCACATCCGGCTTGACCTGGCGGATGACCCGAGCAATGTCTCGACGCACTGCCAGGGTCGGCTCAAGTTGCGAATCTACATAGTGCAGAAAGATTACCGGGTGCTGGACGCCTAAGGCATCTGCTGCCGCCTGAGCCTCCTTCTGGCGCACCTTGGTCAGCTCTTCACTCGTAATCGTTTCATCTCCCGCGTCTCCAACTTGCCCATCGGTCACGAGACAATAGAAAATCTCGCGCCCTTCGGCTGCCCATTTGGCGACGGTAGCTCCGCACATAAACTCTCCATCGTCGGGATGCGCCATTACGATCAGCACCCGTGTGTGCTCCATCTCGGGTTTCACTTCTTCGCTCATGGGGTTCGCCTCCTCATTACCTACTGGTATTCTGGTTATCCAACGCGTCAGCACTTTCCTGGGGATATCGACGGTCCTGATTTTCCCACTCGCTGCGCCAGCTTGCCAGTATGTCGAGCGCTGCCGAGAGCAATTGCTGGTGCTCTTTCAGGTTCAGCCAGCGGCTGACCCCGGAAGGGTGAGGTAACGGCAAGAGCCGAACGCCGTGATACAGGTAGCTCTTGCCGATGACTTCAGACAGGGGATGCGTGCTACCTATGAACGCACTCGCGGCCATGCTCCCAACGAGCAGTATGGCACCCGGACGAACGAGAGACAGTTCGCGTAGCAAAAAGGGCCGGCAAAGCGCCAACTCGGCTGGTGATGGCCTACGATCTCCTCGTCCACTTCGGCTCTTACCTGGATAACACCTGCTAAGAGCGGAGATATAGACTTGGGTGTAGAGAGCATCTTCGGGGTATCCGGCGCGTTCAAGCCAGGCTGAGAGTACCTTGCCTCCCGGACCGGCGAACGGTAAACCGCGCTCTACGGAGACACGGCCGGGCGCCTGACCGATCAGCATAAGTCGGCTACCTATATGGCCATGGAAGCCGGCAAATCCAGACGGCTCCTTAATATAGCCTGCTTGCACACAATGCGCGCAGTTGGCAATTTCATTGTGCAGTGCTTGTAGCGCACTTTCCCGGTTCCCGGGGGCAAGGGAACCGGCCATCACCGGAGCGACCCTGTCCAGGATAGGTCGTTGCCGGCTCATATCCTCCTGGGGCGGTATGTGGTTCATTCCGACGCGGGCTCAGCGGGATTCAGGTAATTACTTCGATAATAGAGTAGCGGCTCGCCGTCGTGTGCGTCCTGTGCCTCTACCTCTCCGAGAATGATTGTATGGTCTCCGCCAGGATATGTGGCGACGACACGGCAGTCAACAAACGCCAGTGAATCGTCGAAAACCGGCGCACCGGTGGCTTCGGTATGGGAGCTGACACCGCAGAAGGTATCCCGGCGCTCGGGAGAGTTGCCGGCAAAGCAGATCGAGACCTGCCTCTGCTGCCGGCCAAGAAAATTTACTGCAAAGACACCGCTGTCAATCAGCGCCTCATGGACGTAGCTACTGCGCTCAATACAGATCAATACAAGCGGCGGAGTGAGCGAAACTGAGCAGAAAGCGTTCACAGTAATGCCCAGGCGCTCCCTCCCAGCCACGGTCGTCACCACGGTGACACCTGTCGCGAAACGGCTCATTACGCTACGAAAAATTTCTGTGTCAACAGCCATGTCTATTCTCTACTGGTCCAAGGTGGGCAGCTTCCACGATCTCTTGCTGTCCCCGCGGGGAAGTATAGCGCTGCTGGCTACTTTCCGGCAATGTTCTTTGGTACAGGTGTCGGTAGCCGCGTTGCTACACAATACCTGTACCAGTCAGCTGAGCAGCGCCGTCAAGATATCAGGAATGCTCTCGATGGTCGGCCGAAGGAGGTCGGTTTCTTTGCTGCCGCCCTGTGCCGAGTCGGGGCGGCCGCCTCCCTTGCCACCCATCTTCTCGCCTATCTGGCGCGCTATACTTCCCGCGTTGAGCCCCCGTTCCGTCAAATTGGCGTCCACCAGCACGATGAATCGCGTCTGAGCGTGGAGGTCCGCCGCCAGCAATATCACCCCTGAACCGAGCTGGCTGCGAATTTGGTCTCCCATCTCGCGCAGGGCTCGTTCGTCCGAAACGGTAACCACTGCCGCGACCAGAGGTACTCCCCGCACGATCCGGGGTGAAGCGGCTAGACGGCTCGCTTCTTCTCGGCCCGACTCGCTCTCCGCCTTGCGCAGCTGGCGACGGGCGGAGTTGAGCTCCTCTTGGAGTTGCTGCACCCGGTCCTCGATCTGCTCGGGAGTGGTCTGGAGCCGCTCGGCCACGCGCGTCACCTGCGCGCTGCGTGTCCGGAGAAACTGCTCCGCCCCGGTGCCGGTCAACGCCTCGATACGACGGACGCTCGTGCCAATGCTGGCCTCCTGGCTGGTCAGGTAAATTCCGATCTGTCCGGTGGCGGCTACGTGGGTCCCGCCGCAGAGCTCCTTGCTGGAAGCCATAGTCACTACTCGAACCTGGTCGCCGTATTTCTCGCTGAAGAGCGCCATCGCGCCTGTCGCCAACGCCTCGCGGTAGGGCATGATCTGGGTGGTCACCGGATGATCCTCGAGGATCCATTCGTTGACTCGCTGGTCCACCTCCCGTAGTTCTTCGGCGGTCATGGGGCGGGGCAGATTGAAATCGAACCGTAGCCGATCCGGCGCTACCAGGCTGCCTTGTTGGTGCACCTGGTCGCCCAGAATGTCTTTCAAAGCCCGGTGCAGCAGATGGGTGGCGCTGTGATTGCGCATGATTTGGTGGCGGCGCGACGCGTTTACCTCGGCCCGAACCTCCGTCCCAACGCGAATCGTCCCTCTGGTCATGTGCCCGTAATGGGCGATCAGGCCGGGAACTGGACGCTTGGTGTCCATCACCTGGAATGTTCCCTCCTGGTCGCCGATCACCCCCTGGTCGCCCACCTGGCCGCCGGCCTCCGCGTAGAAAGGCGTCTCCGCCAGGATAAGAGTCGCTTCGTCTGGGGCGCTCACGCTCTCCCGTGGGTCTTGACCCACCAGCAGAGCCAGTATTTCGCTGCTGCCTACTGTCGTGGTGTAGCCGGTGAATTCGGTGCTTGGTAGTCGTTTTACCAGTTGCGTCCATGCCTCCTCCTCTCGCTTGTGAGCAAACACATCCGATTGGCGTGCCTGCTCTTGCTGGCGCTGCATGGCGCCATCAAACCCTGCCCGGTCCACCGAGAAGCCACGCTCGTGGGCAACCTCCTCGGTAAGTTCCAGTGGGAACCCATGGGTATCATACAGTTTAAACGCGATTTCACCCGATAACACTTGCTCGCCGCGTTCCTGTAATACCTCCAATTCGCGTTCCAGCAAAACCAGCCCTATGCCAAGAGTCTGTCGGAAGCGGTCTTCTTCTCGGCTGATCGTGTCGATAATGCGATCGCGCCGCTGTGCGAGCTCTGTGTAGTGCCCTTTCATCAGGTCGATCACACTATCGGCGGCTTCCGCCAAGAACGGCTCCTCCAGACCTAGGGCTTTGCCGTGACGCACCGCCCGGCGAAGGACGCGACGAAAGATGTAGCCGCGTCCGGTGTTATCGGGCACGACCCCGTCGGCGGCTAGGAAGACCAGAGCGCGGCCATGGTCGGCGATCACGCGAAGCGAGCGATCATGCTCCGGTACCCGACCATAAACGGTGCCGGCGAGCGCCGCAAACTTGTCGATGATTGGCCGGAAGAGATCGGTATCAAAGACGGAGCTCTTGCCTTGCAACACCATGCACAGCCTCTCGAGGCCCATGCCGGTATCAATGTTGCGTTGCTTGAGAGGCTCTCGCCTACCTTGTGTATCTTGAAAGTACTGCATGAACACAAGGTTCCAGATCTCGAGGTATCTCTCACAGCGATCGCACCCAGGAGCGCAATCAGCATTGCCGCAACCCAGGTCGGCTCCCCGATCATAATAAATCTCCGAGTCCGGCCCGCAGGGACCCGACGCGCCTGGTGGCCCCCACCAGTTGTCGGTGAGTCGTGTGATACCTTCGGCTGGAAACCCAGCGACCTCCTGCCAGTAACTTGCCGCCTCGTTGTCGTCGGGATGGATCGTAGGATAGAGCCGATCCGGCGGAAGCCCGTACGTCTTGGTCAGTAACTCCCAAGCGAAAGAGATAGCCTCCTTTTTGAAGTACTGCCCCACGGAGAAGTTACCCAACATCTCAAAGAACGTCAAATGGGAGGCGTCGCCAACTTCGTCGATATCGGTGGTCCGGAAACATTTCTGCACCGAGGTAAGCAAGTACGCTACCGGCTTTTCCTGTCCTAGAAAATAAGGAATCATCTGCTGCATGCCGGCGGTGGTCAGCAGAACGGTCGGGTCTTTGTGAGGAATGAGCGATGAGCTTGGCACCTGCGTATGCCCTCGCTCTTCAAAAAAACGCAAAAACGCCGCCCGAACCTCGGCGCTACCTCTTGGCACACCCCGCTTTCCAGTGCGGGTATCACTTGCTACACTTTGTGATCGCTTCGCAGGCATTATTTGCCCTCGTTACTATTGTCTTAATTTCAGCAAGCACATCCTCTACCGGAGTTCCATGCCTCTTCGAAAACATCAATTAGGATTGTGCCTATCCTTGACAATCCATGTCAAACGTGTCAAGTCCTCGGCCACTGTATTTCACAGCGACTGGACCCATAATAAAAGGAACCGGTCCGCTTATAGAACCAGTTCCTCGTAAACTACCAGGCACTTGGACCGCTCATCACACTCCGCGCAGGAACCGTATCGTGTTAGCGTGCGGCGCCGACGAGCTCGCTGCGCTTCAACAGCCGCTGCAGAGCGCTCTCTTCTTCGACGTAAGCCAGATCGTAGCGGCTGGCGTCCTCAGTATCGGTAATGGGAGCCTGGCGGTCAATCAAGCTGGCAAGATCCGCGACATCGAAATTAAGTGTGAGATCCGGTTTACCAAAGCTGTCGAAAGTTTGCACCAGTAACCCGTTCTCTTCGTCGCGAATTGCGAAGCTCGGTGCTTCCGCAATGTCCAGCACTCGGCCAACAGCGCTCAAGATGCTCTCATAACTATACTTTCGCATAGATCCCTTACCAAACCCTCCATACGGTTCCTCATCGTGAACCACTTCGTTCACTTGTCATGGGTGATTCTCACCCAATAAACAAGGTTACCATGCAACACCGCATAAATCAAGCCACTGATCTGTGTATTCGCGCGCCGGCATCTGCCCGCAGCAGTGGCGACTAACGGCGTGTTGCTACCGCGTACGGGCAGATGCGCACGAGCCACGCAGAGTGTGTACAATAGGGATGTAGACGATGCGTCTTCTGACTGCATTGGTTGTACATCGTTACCTTCAGGAGCAGTTCATGGAACCTGAGGAAATGGACCTGGTCGAGTTGGTGGAGAAGGTTACTGTCAACCCATCGTGGTATATACGGCCAGATGAGACGATTCGCGAACTAGGCTCCGGCGAGCGAGGCATGGTAGTGCACTGCCGCCCGGGCACACCCACTTTGTTTGACGTTGAATTCCTTGATCCCGCTTCCAACCAGGTACGTATTCTGGCTACGCTTTCCGCTTCGCAACTGCGTGTGGTTGGCCGTGATACTCTTGATATTGAGTGACGCCTCCGGTTCATGCACTGCCGCTGGAGTCGCGGAGAGCAGAGACGATGCCTAGCGAGCAGGACGACTATGCCAGCCACGCATGGCCAGATGAGATGCTCGACCTCGATTTGGCCCGAAAGTGGATTGCGGGCGTACTTCCCGAGGTAGCTCGAGTCAGGGGTCCAATTGCCGTTTATCAAGCAAAAGAATGGGGAGTTACCGCCTCTTTTGCCCTTACAGATTCCTCCGGCATGCACGAGTATATTTTCAAAGCACATGGGCTATGGCTCTTTGCCGGATCAGCGCGAGTGGCCGAGCTTCTCTCACGAGTGTGTCCAGGTATCGTGCCCGAGCTGTTGGCCTGGGAACCCAAAGGGGAAGGTAATTGGTCCCTATTTGCCGCTTTCGATGGGCAGGAGCTGGGTGATGAAGTAGGAGCGGGGACACTTGCCCGCATTGCGAAGACGCTGGCGCGCATCCAGGTAGCCGTGGCTGGTCTGCCTGCCGCGGAACGCGGCTCGCTTCCCCGCTTCCCGGTGCGATTGATTCCCGAGGTTTATGAAAAGGTCGTCCAGGATGTGCAGAGCCGCCAGTGGGCATTCTGGACCGGTGAAGGGCGGGAACTAGCGGAGCAGTTTAATTTGCCCGCCAATTTACTCGATGTTCTGGCGGAGATGCGACCCTTTATTGCTGCCTGGACTGAGGAGTTACTGGCGCAAGACTGGCCGGAGTCCATTGATCATGTGGATCTGCGCCCAGGCAACGTAGCCGTGAAGCCTGACGGCGGTATGCTGATATTTGATTGGGAGGAAGCAAGTATTAGCTGTCCCTTCTTTTCACTTGATCGGCTATTGGATGACTGTAACGATGACGGCGCACAGAGCGCTGATGATGGGCAAACTCTCCGCGTGTTTGGGCCTGCGCCGGTAGGCCGGAAGACCTCTTTGCCCTACACCCCTGCCGAGCGCGCGGTACGAGACGCCTATCTTTCCGAGCTGCCTTTTGGTAGCTTCGTCGAACGCGAGCACGGGTTCGATCTAGCTCAGTGCCTGGGCCCCATCAAGACGGCGTATGAGGCCATTGTTTTAGCCAAGGCCCTTGGGTGGGAAGAAGGCAGCCCGCACATTATAGCCTGGGCGCTTTCCCGTGCGTTGCCCCGTTGGCGGGCCATGTCGCACCGGGAAGGCGCCTAGCCTTCTTGGACGGCGGAGCTCAAGGGCTGCTGTGGGTACGTGCCGGACTGGTAGGCCATAACCATTTTGTTTCGGTAGGTAACCAGGAAATTCCACAGTGCCGTTGCCGCCGCCGATGGGTGGCTACCTGACCGGCGGGCGATGTACCAGTGGCGATGCACGGGAAATCCTTTCACATCGAGCACGGTAAGTCTTCCCACCGCCAGTTCCAGCTCGATAGCAGCCAGTGGCATGACAGCAATGCCGAGGTCGGCGGCTACCGCCTGTTTGATAGCACCGCTACTCCGCAGCTCCATACCCACATGAATATTCAGATCCTGGGATTCGAAGAATCGCTGGGTATCGATACGTGTGCCGGAGCCAGCCTCGCGCAACAGGAACGTTTCCCGGTTTATTTCATCCAGACTGATTTGATGCTTTCTCGCCAGTGGATGTCGGGGTGAGGCAATCACCGCCAATTCGTTGGGAAGGAACTGGGCCACTTCTAAGTCGTGCGCGTCCTCGATGAGTCCCATGACCGCTAAGTCTACTTCGTTGTCCAACAAGCGCTTCTGGACCGTCAATCGATTGACTACGTCGAGTGTCAGTTTCACTTCCGGAAAGTCGCGATGGAAAGCGCCCAGCGCAGGAGGCACGATGTAGATCCCGGCGGTAGTACTGGCGGCAACTTTGACGGTGCCGCGTCGTCCGCCCCCGAGCTCCTCCATGACCAGGCGTGTCTCGTCAAGCAACGCGAAGATGCGTTCACTGTAACCGAGCAGCTCACGCCCTGCCTCGGTCAAATGCAGGGTGCGCCCAACCTTTTCAAAGAGGGGCAGACCAATACTGCGCTCAAGCGCCTTGACCTGGAGTGAGACCCCTGGCTGGCTCAAATAGAGGGCGTTGGCCGCACGTGAATAACTACCGTGCTCGGCAACCGCCTGAAAGATGTGCAGCTGATGTAGATTAATATCCGTAAGTGATCCCTTATGGCAAGACTTACAAACCAATACTAGATATTATAACAATTTTTGGTTATGCTGCCCAGTAAAAATGGAGAGTAGCCATTGAGGCTAGCTGCTTTGGGAGGAGACTTACATGAACACGCTGGTAAGTGGTCAGGTGAGTGCAGAGCGTGCGGCTCTGCTTCAGCAGAGCTGGGAGATTGACGAGCGCTGGAAAGGGATCAAACGTCCCTACAGTGGGGCAGATGTAGAGCGCCTTCGTGGTAGCGTACAGATTGAATACACGCTAGCCCGGTTGGGCGCCGAGCGATTGTGGCACTTGCTCCAGACTGAATCATTCGTTTCCTCGCTGGGAGCACTTACTGGTAATCAGGCGGTGCAGCAGGTCAAGGCGGGACTGAAGGCCATCTATTTGAGCGGCTGGCAGGTCGCCGCCGACGCAAATCTGGCAGGACAGATGTATCCCGACCAAAGTCTATACCCGGCTAATAGCGTTCCGAGTGTCGTCAAGCGAATCAATCAAGCTCTACAGCGGGCCGACCAGATACAACACGCTGAAGGAAAGGGCGATATCAACTGGTATGCCCCCATAGTTGCCGACGCCGAGGCCGGATTTGGCGGGCCATTGAACTGCTTCGAGCTCATGAAAGCCATGATCGAGGCGGGTGCCGCGGGCGTCCATTTTGAAGACCAGCTCTCTTCGGAGAAAAAATGCGGGCATATGGGGGGCAAAGTGCTGGTGCCGACGCAGATGGCCATAAAACATCTGGTGTCGGCCCGGCTGGCGGCTGATGTCTTGGGGGTGCCGACACTCGTGGTGGCGCGGACCGACGCCAATGCGGCAAACCTGCTTACCAGCGACATCGACGAGCGGGACCAACCATTCTTGACCGGCGAGCGTACCAGTGAGGGCTTCTATCGAGTCAGGGACGGCATCGAAGCGGCTATAGCCCGGGGGATATCGTACGCTCCCTATGCTGATCTTCTCTGGTGCGAGACCGCCGAGCCCAATCTAGCCGAGGCGCGTCGCTTCGCCAAGGCGATACATGAGGTGTATCCCGGCAAGCTGCTCGCCTACAACTGCTCGCCATCGTTTAATTGGCGGAAGAAACTGGACGAAGAGACTATCGCCAACTTCCAGCAACAGTTAGCGGATATGGGGTACAAGTTCCAGTTTGTGACTCTGGCCGGATTCCACGCCGTCAACATCGCTATGTTTGAGCTGGCGCTTGGCTATCGAGACCGAGGCATGGCTGCCTACTCCGATCTGCAACAGCGTGAATTTGAACTCGAAGACTCCGGCTATACCGCCACCAAGCATCAACGAGAGGTAGGAACTGGGTACTTTGACGAGGTCGCGCAGGTGATTGCCGGCGGAACGTCGTCCACAACCGCGCTGACCGGATCCACTGAGGAATCCCAATTCCACTGATCACGGTGGCCGAGGGCACAGGCACGTGAAGCGCGACTTGTCCAGAGTGGCAGACGGGTGGTGCTCCAGTCTACCTGATCTGTGACGTATACTGCCAGTGAATACCGGGTAGAAGGGCGGCTCCGGCAGGGCTGCCTCTCTGCCTCCCAACTCTTGCCATGGTGTCGGTCCCAGCAAGTGTCTTGTCGAAAGTGTGAGCCATATGCCTACAGCCTACCCCGATGGAGTCGAGATCACTCAATCAGTCACTTCCACCTATGCTGAGATCCTCACGCCGGATGCTCTCAGTTTTGTTGCCAAGCTAGAGCGGACCTTCCGCGAGCAGCGCGAGGAGCTACTCCAGCGGCGCATCGAGAGGCAGGCAGCCATTGATGCGGGCCAAATGCCGGACTTTTTGTCCGAGACCTCGAGTATTCGCGCCGGCAGCTGGACTATCGCTCCAGTTCCGGCTCCGCTGCAGGATCGGCGTGTGGAGATTACCGGGCCGGTAGATCGCAAGATGATTATCAACGCCTTGAACTCCGGAGCCAAGGTTTTCATGGCCGATTTCGAGGATGCCAACTCGCCCACCTGGGATAACAATATTGAGGGTCACATCAATCTGCGAGACGCCATCAACCGGACCATCACCTATTCCAACCCTGACGGAAAAGAGTATCGGCTGGGCGACGAAATCGCGACCTTACTAGTTCGTCCGCGAGGGTGGCATCTTCCAGAGAAGCATGTGCAGATAGACGGCAGACAGATGTCGGGGAGTCTTTTCGACTTCGGTCTCTACTTCTTTCATAATGCCAAGGATCTGCTGGCACAGGGATATGGGCCGTATTTCTATCTGCCCAAGTTGGAGGGCCATCGCGAGGCTCGGCTCTGGAACGACGTTTTTGTACTGGCGCAGCAAGAACTCGGCATTCCCCGTGGGACGATCAAGGCAACCGTGTTGATCGAGACAATACTGGCGGCTTTCGAGATGGATGAAATTCTCTATGAGCTGCGAGAACACTCAGCGGGGTTGAACTGCGGGCGCTGGGACTATATCTTCAGCGCTATCAAAAAGCGCCGCAACGACCCAACTTTTATCCTTCCGGATCGGGCGCTGGTAAAGATGACCACGCCGTTTATGCGGTCATACTCGCTTCTGTGCATTCAGACCTGTCACCGCCGTAACGCGCATGCTATGGGAGGCATGTCTGCCTATATCCCGGTAAAGAATGATCTGGAGGCCAATGAGAAGGCGTTTGCCGAGGTGCGTGCTGACAAGGAGCGTGAGGCCAGTGACGGCCATGATGGGACCTGGGTGGCGCATCCTGGTCTGGTCCCGGTAGCCCGAGAGGTTTTTGACGAGTATATGCCGCAGCCCAACCAAATCGACCGCAGACGCGACGACGTTGTCATTACGCCAGCCGATCTTCTGGTGGTTCCAGAAGGGTCGATAACTGAGCTGGGTCTGCGTCAAAACATTCGTGTGGGAATACAGTATCTGGACGCCTGGCTCGGCGGCCAGGGCGCGGTCCCAATCAACAATCTGATGGAGGATGCCGCCACGGCTGAGATCTCCCGAGCGCAGATCTGGCAGTGGATCCGGCATCCGCGAGGGGTGCTCGCCGACGGGCGCAAAGTCACAGTGGAGCTGTTCCGCGAGCTAGCTGCCCAAGAGCTGTCGTCTATTCGGCAGCGCCGCGGCGCCGATGATTTCGCCGGCCGCCACTTCGATGAGGCCAGTACGCTGTTTGACAATCTCACGACCGACGACCAGTTTGTCGAGTTCCTCACGCTGCCTGGCTACTCACTGTTGCCCTGAGTTCAGAAGTCGAGCTGCCGATGCACCGTGATGGCTCTAAAGACTCGATGGGCCTATATTGTCTCCGCTCAGCTGGTTGTGTTACAGTCCCTGCAGCGACCGTGGCGCCCCGTAGTTTCGTTGCGGGTGCCTCTACCGAGCTGAATGGACGGAGTGCGGTATGCCGAATGCAACTGATACGTCTCGAGACGGTGGATGGCGAGCTCAACACTATCTAAACGGCTTCCCAGGTAGACGGTCTCGCTGACTACTGGGTTGGCACGCTGCGCTATGTTACGCGCAGCGTGTCATGCGTGTAAGACGGTAAGCCAGTAGCGAGAGTTCCGGATCTCCCCGGGGAATCCCGCGGTCGGATCTGGACGGGAAAGCAAGTGAAGAGAGCCATGGTGGATGAAGTTAGGCAACGCAAGGTCGAGCATGTTACCGCCTCGCTGCAAAACGATGTCTCTGCGCCGCAATCAGCTTCCTGGGCGGATATAAAGTTGGTGCATCAGGCATTGCCTGAGATCGATCTCGACCAGATCGATCTCTCAGTCACTTTTCTTGGCAAACGCCTGCGGCACCCAATTTTCATCTCCTCGTTGACCGGCGGCCATCCGGATCTCGCCACGATTAATTCTCGCCTGGCGACGGTAGCGGAGGAGTATGGCCTGGCAATGGGAGTGGGAAGCCAACGAGCGGCAATAGTCAATCCGGAGCTTGCCGCCACGTATCATGTTGTGCGTGAGCAGGCGCCGGGGGCGTTTCTCATCGCCAACTTAGGCGTCCCACAGCTCATCGCCCAGAAAACGCGAGAGGCATTCACACGCGACGCTGTAGAGGCCGCCATACGGATGATTCGTGCCGATGCGCTTGCTCTGCACATGAACTTCCTGCAGGAAGCGGCGCAGCCAGAAGGCGATCGAAATGCGTATGGCTGCCTTGCCGCGGTGCGTCGAGTCGCGGGCTGGGGTCTGGTGCCGGTTATAGCGAAAGAGACCGGCGCTGGAGTAAGCTTTGAGCAGGGACAGGCTTTAGCCGCCGCCGGCGTTTCAGCCATTGACGTTGGTGGAGCTGGAGGAAGCAGCATGGCGGCGATGGAGATAGTACGGGCGGAGTCGAGAGGTGATAGCCGGACCGCGCGGATTGGTCAGATATTTCGGGACTGGGGTATTCCGACGCCGATCTCGGTCATAGAGACGAAGCTCGGTGCTCCCAGCCTTCCCATTATTGCTACTGGAGGGGTACGAAGTGGCTTGGATGCGGCTCGGGCGCTGTCGCTGGGCGCGACACTGGTAGGAATGGGTTTTCCCTTTCTCAAAGCGGCTGTCGAAGGTGAGGCAGCTCTACGGGACTTGCTGGAGCAGTTTCTAGCCGAACTCAAGGTTGCTATGCAGTTGTCCGGAGCAGCCTCGGTCGAGCAGCTGCGGACGCGCCCGGTGGTAGTCACCGGTGCTACGCGCGAGTGGCTGTCGCCGCGGGGCTTTGATGATGAGTTGCGGGCTCTGGCGCGTCGTGGGCGCCAGCTCGCTCGGTAAACTCCGCCTTGAAACCACGATGAAGCATGTGCTACACTCGTTTTCAGAAGCTGACTTGGTAGACACGTAGGGAACCTCTACCGTACGAGATAAGAGTTGTCCGCGGTAGATGATCCGATCATGGAGTCCGTTCCGGCCCCTTTATCCACCGGGTGCTTTCCTCATCAGCGTGCCCGGCGCAGCGGGACCCATTCGCATTCGCATACGCATCTTGCAGCGATGCGCTCGTCTGTACTCACGTTTGCCATGAGGAGGCTTGCAGCTATGGGATGTTTACGTGTTTTGTCGCGAAACGGTGACGATAGCTTAACATGGGACAATGTGGGGGTGGAGATCGGAGACCCCGATGCGCTCGCCGCCGTACGTGAGGCCGAGCGCATCTTCGCCGAGCAGCGCGCCGCGGGGGCGACCGCAGTTCGTATCGATCCGGGTAAACCGGCGGAACGTATCGATCAGTTCGATCCCGAGGCCGAGCAGATACTAATGGTTCCCCGCGTCGTGGGCGGCTAGCCGACCCAGAGTATGAGTCAGGTATGAGTCAGGTATGAGTAACGTGGGCCCAATCATCGCGGTAGTTCTTACCATGATGGGCGTACTCTGGTTTTTCAATATCGTCTCCGATTGGTCGGTTACCAACGGCCGCATGTTGCCGTGGCTTCGACAGCAATCGTGGTGGCCGGTCGCGGCGGATCATGCGGCGGAGACGCTGCTGCACTCCAGCCTCACTCCGGCCGAGTACCGTCAGCTCTCCACGAACTCTTACCTGGACGTGACAAGTCCCGGCCATGCTGGACGCTTTTATCGGATTCCTCGTGGACCGGGCCAGGTCCTGGTCTATGAAGATGGACATGTGTGCGAACGGCTCTGCGTGCAGCCGGTTGAGAATCTCCCGGAGGCCGATGTGATACTCGCCCACAAGCTGCTGATTGAGGCAGATGAAGCGATGTACCTGCAGACGGCCAATCATTTTCCTCGCTCAATTTGGCATTAGGATCGACAGATCGACCCAGCGCTATTAGCACGGCTGCTCGCTCCGGTTTATAGGCTCTGCCAGGTCGCTCTCTGAAAGAGAGCGATGGCGGCAGCTACTCCCAGCAGCGACGCTCCCAGGACAAATAGCCAGGGAATCGGAACTAGCAGGCTGGCGGCAGCACCATAAACGAAGATTGAGATGGGAGTGCCAACTAAGCTGCCCAGCATGACCAGGCTCATCATACGCCCCATCATGTGAAGCGGAATGAGGGTCTGGACAACGGTAATGATCAGGACATTGCTTATTCCGAGGAATAGCCCGATTCCAGCAAACAGCACGGCTATCGTAAAGGTCCCCTGCATAAATGGTACTGCGCAGGTCAGCGCGACTGCCGGAAAAATGGCTATGAGGGATATCACCGCTTTATGACGGATCTTGGCCGCTATGCCGGCGGCAACTGCGCCCGCTATAGATCCTAGTCCAAATCCAGCGACTGCGAGACCAAAGGCTTGGGGTCCGGCGACTACCCCAACTCTTGCCTTGAATAGCAGCGGCGTGGCAATCTCAAAGATGCCTCCTACGGCAAAGTTTCCCAAGAATGACACCAAAAAGAGCGTTATAAGAAATGGTGTCTGGCGCAAAAAAACCAGAGCGGCGCCGAATGCGGCAACTGGGCTCTGCTCCGCGGCCGTAGCCGTCCCTCCGCCAGTGTGTGAGCCAGATGAGCCTCCTCCGGGCATCTTGATGAGGAGCAGTGAGGTGACTGAGGCGAGAAAGCTGAAAGCGTCGACCACGAATCCAAACGTCAGGCGGGTAGCGCTTAATAAAACGCCGGCGATGCCAGGACCAATAAAGTTGCTGGACTGGAAAGTCAGCTGGTCGAAGCTATTGGCGGCTTGCAGATTCTCGGTGGGGACGAGGTGCGGCGTCATTGCGCCTGACGCCGGATAGAAAAGGCCGCCGGCTATACCCAGTAATGCCGAGAGCGCGCCGATCATCCATAGTGGTGGGGTGGTAAGTATAGCCAATACAGCCAGAACACTCATAATGACAAAGCGGGCGCTATCTGAGCCAAGCATCAACCGTCGAGGCCCGTAGCGGTCGGCCAGCACACCGCCGATCAAGGTACAAAGCCCAAGAGTGAGGGAGGAGATGCCCAGTACCAGGGAGAGAGCGATCGGGGTACCATTGGCGCGCAGAACCAACCAGGGTATGGCTATAAAGTAGAACTGGTCGCCAAGCCGGGATATAGTCTGTCCAGCGACCAATCGTCGGAAGTTGGCGATGCGCATGGGCTCGAAGAACGTAACGCCTTTCCGGCGAGTTTTGGGCGAATCGTGGGGTAGTTCTAGGTGGGGTTTCCGCTTTATTGCTCGCTCCGCCGTCGGACTGTGGCGAGACGCTATCGATGTCTTCGCGTAGCATATGCCCTTCTCCCTGCTCAGTTATAAATATACCGACCGGTTCGTATATTTATCCTGGGCGACGAGGGGCGAGGTTTTCACATACTTACTGGTCGGTATGGAAATGATACCAGAGTGGCTGCGGAGTGTCAAGGGATGGTTGAATCTCTCAAGCTTGAGACTGTTTGGACGCTGATAGTCCCATGGTAATGATTCGAGGCATCACCTCGAAGGTTCCATCTCTTCTCCAATATCCGTCGAGTGTGTAAACCACGTCTACCATCTGAAGGTGGCTGAGTATCCTCTCGACGGCTTCCAAGAGTTTGCCCTGCCGGGCCCAGAGAAAGTTTACCTTGCTCGATCTATCTCTGATCGCCAAGCGCAAATTGCGGCCATCCGGGCCACTCTGCCAGCACCGCACTATCTTGAGATCGGTGCTGATGAATACCGGCTCAGGAAATTGCTCGCCAAACGGCGCTAGCTGCCGCAACGCCCAATACCGATCTTCTCTGATACTGCTCAGGGGAAACTGGCAATCTACCACTACAGGTCGGAGGTCTCCTTCGGCGTCCGGCATCATGCCAGCCGGATCCGCCGTCGCGCTCGGCGCGCGGTTGGAAGCGAAGGCCTGCTGGATATAACCGGTAAAGTCCTCGAGGTCCTCATTGGCAATGGTAAATCCAGCAGCTTGCGCGTGGCCTCCGAATCGTTTGAAATCCCCCGGCCAGTCGGCTAAGACTCTGCCTAAGTCTACACCGCTCTGCCCACGAGCTGAACCGCGTGATTCGCTTTGATTGCTGCTGATAACAAACGCTGGACGTGAGTGGCTCTCGGCCAGACGCCCAGCTACCAGGCCTAGAATCCCAAACGGCCAATCAGGTCCCCGTACAATCAAAACCGGCGGAAGTGCCGCAGCTCTCGGAAGTTGAGCTATCTGCTGCTTTGCCGCCTCCAAGACTTCATCTGTCATGCGCTGGCGTTCGCTGTTTAACTCTCCAAGACTTGCCGCGAGCTTCCTGGCATGATGTATATCCTGCGTGAGCAGCAAGTCCAGAGCAACTTTTGGCCTGCCCAAACGCCCGGCGGCATTCAAATGTGGCGCGATGGCAAAGGAGATGTCGCGCTCAGTTATCCGTCCACCAGCCAGATTTGCGCGCTCCGTGAGGGCAGCAATTCCAGGGCGTGGCTCGGTGTTGAGCATAGCCATGCCGCTTCGTACGAGCGCCCAGTTCGCGGCGCTCAGTGGAACTACATCAGCAATGGTTCCGATTGCTACCAAATCAAGTAGACGAGGTAATTCGCTTGCGAGTGGCACACTGCCTGTGCCTCGGGCAAGCGCTTCCGCCAATCTGAATGCCACGCCCACACCGGAAAGGTCCTTGTTTCTCGAGTCATCACCAGGGCGCTGTGGATTAAGTAAGGCCAACACGTGGGCAGGCGCGCCATGAAGCGGATGGTGGTCGGTGACGATGACGTGCATGCCAAGACGGGTAGCCAGTTCAGCTTCTTTGACATTGGCGGTGCCGCAGTCGGTCGTGATGAGCAGTGTGTTTCCACTCTCGGCCAGGAGTTGTAGGGCCTCGCGATTTAAGCCCCGCCCGTCGTCTTCACGAGTTGGAATAAACGGCGTGACCTGGGCACCGAGGACCTGGAGCGCTCTAGTAACCAAGGCGCATGAGGTGATGCCGTCGCAGTCGTAGTCGCCGAATACCACGATGCGCTCCTCAGCGGCAATAGCTGTGCGGATTCGTGATACTGCTCGGTCTATATCTGCCATGAAGGGCGGCGTACCGTGCCAGTCGGCCGCCCAAAAATCGGATCGCACCGACTTATTGATCCCGCGGTTGTGTAAGATCTGGATTTGTAGAGGTGTAAAGCCGTCGACATTCAGCTCGGTTGCGGGCAGGCGCTCAGCTATTACCCAGGATCTTTGCAAGTGGGCAAACGGAAATACGTCCATCTTCGTCTCTCCTGTTACCGCACGTACTTCTGAGCGAAATCATTTGCCCTATGTCCACATGCGGAAACTTGGCACGCCCCGTGCAATATATCGCAACAACAGCTGATATCTGCTATAGCCAATTAAGCTTATTGGTTATTGAATCGATAGAGATTTCGAGAGGAGGTGCGGACCATGATGCCCCAGGATTTTGCCCACAATGGGAATGGTCGCCCTACTACCCTAAGCGGCAACTTTACCGCAGATGAGGTTGCCCGCCTTAATGACCTGCGTCGCAACTTCCACTCTCATGCCGAATACCTCGGGCGCGTGCTTGACGATCGGCGCCTGGAATTTGCACGCTGGCTCCTTGAAAATGGGAAGCTAGATGACCAGTGTCCAGAGTCCCTGGAAGATCCAGATTAAGGATGTCAGGTGGTCTGTGGCAACAGCAGACACTCAAAGACTTCGTTCGCAAGGAGCCGGCCGCGCTTGGATAAGCGCACGTGCGTCTCGGTGTCATCAAGGAGGCCGGCAGCTCGGACGGCGCTTAGTCCGTGGCCGAATACGGTCTCGAATTCGTGGCCGAAACGCCTTTCAAAAGATCGGCGATCTATTCCTTCCTCAAGCAGTCGCAAGCCTAGAAACGCGGTTTCGCTCATCTCTAGAGCCATTGGAATAGCTTCGTCTTCGACTACCGCCGCCCCCGGCAGTCGCTGCCCATCGCAAGCCTCTACAGTTAGTTTATCCTCGGCAGCGCTGTTTCCAGAGCCATATGACTGTAGTCGAGCAATGTACTCGCCAATGCCCCTAGCTTCGGAGTAACGGTGTCCGGCATACCAGCCATGGGCTCCAGCGCCCAGGCCAACGTACGGAAGGTTATGCCAGTATGTTAGGTTATGGGCGCATTCATAACCGGGTCGAGCCCAGTTGGAGATTTCGTAGTGATGGTAACCGGCATCTGCCATGAGGTCTTCGGCGAGCTCATACATATCGGCTGCCGTATCCTCATCGATGGTTGATACTCGTCCCTGGGCAACCCAGGAATGGAGTGGTGTGCCCTCTTCAACGATAAGAGAGTACAGGCTGAGATGTGTTGGGCTAAGCTGCAGCGCGCGAAGCAACGTCTCTCGCCATAGCGAAAGCGTTTGGCCGGGAAGCGCATAGATAAAGTCGAGATTGATATTGCGAAAGCCGCCTTCCAGGCCGGCGACATACGCCGATTCGATTTCGGCCGGTGTATGTATTCGTCCCATCCAGCGAAGGAGTCCGGCGTCAAAGCTTTGAGCTCCCATGCTCAAGCGATTGACTCCAGCCGCATAGATGTCGGCCAAGTGCCCATACTCGAGCGTACCAGGATTCGCTTCGAGGGTAATCTCTGCTCCAGGATCGACCATGAACGCGTCGGCTGCCGCGTCAAGTATGGTTGCCACCTCCTTCGCAGTGAGGAGGCTCGGAGTCCCGCCGCCTAAGAAGATGGTCCGGCAGCGGCGCGGAGCGCCATCCGCGCTCCGGCAGCGCCTGCCGGCCAGCGAGATTTCTCGACAAAGCGCCTCCACGTATTTGCCCCGACTACCAAGCATGCCAGCATAGGAATTGAAGTCACAGTAGTGGCACTTCACATGGCAAAACGGTATGTGTAGATAGAGGGAGACGGTACCCCGCAGATCCGGAGCCTCAGCATCCTCGCACCACAGGACGGCAGCGGCGGACGACATAGTCTTGTCGTCCGCCGCTGCCGTCCTGTTCGTCACAGGTGTCACTTGCGCCATATGCTTCCTATCCGCCGATACTCGGATTGGGACTTGGTGGATTCTCGTTCTTGAGTGTAGCGTTCAGATTGGGTAAGGTCGGCTGGTTATACGGCGCGTTCATCATTGTCGAGTTCGGCGTTGTGAAGACATTGGTGGGATCGGCACGCTGACTGCTCAACCAGAAAGTCAGCGCGTTACTTTGCGACGCCTGTAAGGTCGAGGTGTCTACCGGTCGGCTGGGGTCAATGCCTAGAATTTGGACGATATCGAAGGTACCCGACGAATCTTTAATCGGATTAGTAGTTATGTCGTTGACCTTCCGCCCCGGGGCATAGGCCCACAGAGCTATGCCTGCGTCCCCGGTGCCGGGCGGAACCCAGCCCATGTCGCCGCCAGTTCCCTTGGTATTGGGGTCAAGCGAGTATTGCTTGGCCGCCTGCGCCCAGGTAATCTTCTTCTCATCAAGAAGACGCTGCACCTTCGTGGCGTCGGCAGCGGTACTGGTCTCGATTCGGCGTAGATGAACCTGACGCGTCGGCGATACCAGCAGGGTAGAAAGATAGGACTGCATCAGCGTGCGCCGAAGCTCCAAAGTGATGTCCGCTCTGACATCGCTGGTGCTGAGATTGTCTTGAGAAAGGAATTCGTGATAGGTTTCCCCTTGAGGAAACCCATTCTCGAAAGAATGCAACTGGGCGGTAATGGCAGACTGAGACGGCTCGAGCTTGGATGCGAGCTTGGGATCTTGCGCTACCAGTCGTGCAGTACCCTGTTGGATTAACTGATCCTCCACCAGCTGATCCGTGCTCATCTGGCTGATTTGCGACTGAGAATAATTCCCTTCGACGCTTTGAATCTGAGCGGTAAGCGTGTCATTCTCGGTTGTTGCCGTCGCGTCGCCTGCCTGCACTTTGGTCGTCAATTGGTCCTGCTGTTGAAGCAAGCTATTGTATTGATTCCATATAGTCTGAGCGTTAAATGCAACGAGCTTACGATAGGTGTCCTGGGAGATGTTGTGTTTATTGACGCTGACTATAGGTTGATTCGGGATAAGAATGTTCTGGTTGATGACGCCGAAAATAAGAATGCCGAGCAACAGAATAATAACACCGGCAAAAAAACCATAAGCGGTCCGTGTCTGGATGCGGTTCTTCTGTACCCGAGTTAAGTGCTTTCCCCATCCAAAGATCAGCGGCTTGCCGTCGCGGCGTCCATCGAGACGCGCGGTCTGGCGACGATAGGCTCCAGCTCGGGCAGAGGGCTTTCCCGTCCCCCGTCGCTTTGTCCCCGGTTTATTCAGCGTCTGGTTGCTCATACCTTGTCCGATGTCTCCTTCTCAGGAACCTTAGACACCCCGAATATGTGAAGCCGTATACGGCAACAGCGCCATGAAGCGGGCGTTCTTGAGCGCGATCGTCAAGCGACGCTGGTGTTTGGCGCATGTACCAGTCTTGCGACGCGGCTCGATCTTACCGCGATCGGATAGGTACCGGCGTAGCCGTTGAACATCCTTATAGTCGATCTCGCGAACATGGTCAACACAAAACGCGCAGACCTTGCGGCGCGACCGAAAATCCCGCCCCCGGCTGAAGGGGCGCGGTCCGCGCTCGGCGCCAGGTCCGCCGCCAAGACCCATTGGTTGGCGGTCGTTATCTCTCACATCTCGTCTTTGCTGCATCGAATGCTCCTTTACGTATGGAGTCGCCGGCCTCAGTCGGTGAGATCGCTGCGGCCGGCACGTAAACTACGGAAATAGCGGTATAACGAAAGGTAGAACTCTCAGTTATAGTGACAGGCGGACTAAAACGGTACCTGATCGGCGGTCATCTCATCATCGCCAACGCTGCTCACCGCCGCGCCCTTGGTGTCAAGCATTTCCATATTGCTGGCGATTACTTCCCATGCGGTAACTTCCACCCCATCTTTGTTGGTGTACTTGCGCGAAGTCATACGCCCCTCAATATAGACCTTAGAACCCTTGTGCAGGTACTGCGAGCAGGTCTCCGCCAGTCGCTCCCACGCAACGACCGTGAACCAGGTGGTCTCTTCACGGTTCTCCCCAGACTCGGGGTCCTTCATGCGGCGACTCACCGCAAGCGAGAATCTCGTCAACGCCTTGCCACTTGATGTGTAATTCATGTCGGGATCGCGTCCCAGGTTGCCAATGAGCATAATCTTGTTAAGCATCTTCGCGCTCTTCCTTTCGGCGACGCACCAGTGCTTTCGCGCTGTGCGCGCTCATGCCTTGGCCTCAGATTCAGCTTCCGACTCCGCCTCAAGTCTCTGGCTCGTCGTCAGGTTCCTCGTCGTCAGATTCCCTCGTCGTCAGATTCCTCGTTCCGCTTCGTCAGGTTCCGCTTCGCCCACGGGAACCTGTTCTGGAGATTCCTCAGCCGTCTCCTCTTCAAGCAGGGGAGCGGCTGCCGGCGTTTCCTTGGTCTCCTCCCCGCTCTCGGCGGCGCGTGCCTGCGCTTCGGCCTCGCGTGCCTGCGCTTCGGCCTCGCGTGCCTGCGCTTCGGCCTCGCGTGCCCGCAGTTGTGCCACTACTCGTGGGTCACGTACCAATATCAGGTGACGAATGATATCTTCGTTCACCCGCAGCGAGCGCTCGATTTCAGTGACACTTGTCGGCCCGAGCATGAGATCGAAGTAGAAATACAGCCCGTCACGATGGTGATCAATGGGGTAAGCGAGCCGCCGCCGGCCCACAGCATTTACCCGGACAACTTGACCGTCAAGTGTTGCGACCACGTGAGTGATGCGCTCGACAATCGCACGTGCCTGTTCATCGCCGACATCCGGATTGACAACTATGCCCAGTTCGTAATCCCGCGCCATGCGGATTCCTCCTGTGGGTGTGCTCCGCTTCTTATGGTACTCGCCCGCATGCGTCGCGTACTCTTGAGCGGAGTAGGATGGATGTATGCCATGCCCAAATATTGTTGGGCCGGCTCTCTTCAACTGCCCTCCATGATGGTAAGTCGCTGGAGGGTCGCTGAATCACCAAGGCATTATAACATTGCGGCTTCATGGCTGGCAACAAGCGACGCCAAGGGTCACTCTGCTTGGCAATGCACTATTCCGAGCGGCAGCGCAATAAACGGAAAAATAATAATAAGTGGGAGTGCGCGCTCACCCCAGAGGTGCGACGAAGCTCTCATAGTGAGGACCGCTGGGATCTCCTGCCCGACCGTGCCGCCACAGGAACACCGCTGGAACGATACCGAGAAGCATCATGACTGCCGCTGCGGCGAAAATGTCGGTGTAGACCTGATGCAGCACGCCATCAAGTGCCCGGGTGTACGCGGTTGTGTACGCAGGGCTGCCAGGTGCGGCCTCGACTCGTATCGCCGCCGCGAGAGTCTGAAAACGCGACAGACCCCAGGCCACAATGGCGGAAAGTCCCACTATCATGCCCGTCATCCGTAGAGCGGTTACGGTGGCGGAAGCGCTTGCTGCCTGATCAGGACCGGCCGCGTTAAGCGCACTGGTGCTGATCGGGGCAATGACGAGCCCAAACCCGAGTCCCGCCGACGCAGTGGCCAGTGTAATCATCAGCTGCGATACGTTGAGCGGCCAGAGATGCATCTGCCACAGCCCTAGCGAGGCAAGCAAGCAACCACAGATCGCGGCCGCTGGCGCACTTACCCGGCTGGAGAGCCAGCCGCCCGCCAGTGCTCCAAGCGGAATAAGTATGGTCAGGCGCAGCAGTGCCAGCCCGGCGGCGATTGCCGAATAAGCCAGGAGCGAGTCCAGATACAGCGGAATCTCGACCAGTGCGGTAATCAGCGTCACTCCCGTAAAGAACCCGAGCACCGCCGCAGCGGTATATGGCACACGGAGAAACATCCTCATCTCGACCATTGGCCACTTTAGCCGTAATTCCACCAGCAGAAATATCGCGAAAAGCGTTGCCGCCCCAACTAGCAAGCCTGGGTTGATAGTTATCCGTGCGTCTTTTGACAGAATACCGGTCGCTCCGGCCTGCTGGCCGAGGCCTATCGTGAGACAGACCAATGAGGCTCCAAAAAGTACCGCCCCCAAAATGTCAATCGGTTGTTTGGCCCCGTGCCGACGTGGTATACAGAACGAGCCGGCTAGTACAAGCAACCCGGCCATGGGGATATTGATCGCGAAGATTGACTGCCAGCCGAAGTGAGAAGTCAGCCATGCGCCCCACAGCGGCCCGAGCACGCCTCCGGTCTCGGTGATCGCACCTACCAGACCCAGCGCGATACCACGACGACGGCTGCCGAACAGATCGCTTACCACCGCCATAGCCAGTGGCACCAACGCCCCTCCTCCGACCGCCTGGAGAAACCGACCGCCAATGAGTACATCTAGGCCTGGTGCCGATGTGTCGATGTTCATATGCGCGAGAAGACTTAGCAACCACTGGACGCCTGAGTAGACGGGTGCCAGCAGAAAGCCGCCCAGTGTCGTAGTGTCTGGAGATATCGGCGAGCCCAGCGGCACCGATAGCGCTGAAAGAGCCGAGCCGAGTACGAAGATAACCAGGCTGAGCATGAAGACCCGCCAGCGGCCATAGACGTCGGCTACTCTACCCATGAGCGGCATGGTAATGACATAGCCCAGTAGATACCCGCTTACAATCCAAGCCAGCCGGTTTGGCTCGGTAACAGGTACGCTTAGATCCTGGCTCATTGAGGCGAGCGCTGTGACAACCACCGTCTGGTCCAGCGCGCTCAAGAATACCGCAACAAGGACGACCGCCATCGCAAGCCTACCGAGGCCGGTAAGCTGTCCCTTACTGCCCACAAGGATGCGGCCACTCTCGTGTATCGTTACGGTGTCAAGAGTAAGTGATATGGGCGCAGCCAGCGGCGGCTCAGGTCCAGGCATGATCCCTCCCGCAGTACGACGGTGCCGGCAACCTCCGTTGGCTGCAGATCAGGCGCCATTCGCCATGGAAAGACTTACACGGTTGGCGTCTGGATACTGACCGGCTGATCAAAATTGGTGAGATCGATCGTTCGTATTGTCTCGCTGGTGTCGCCGGAAAGTACCCGGCCCTGGAGAACCACTGACAGCAGTTGGTTGTCGCTCTTGCTGATGCAAAATGTCGTTTGGTTGGGACTGCCCACCACGGCCGAGCCGAAAATCGCCGAGAGCTGCGCCATGGAGATGCCCCCCGACACGGCCCAGCATGGAGTACCGTTCGCGCTCCCGTCCTTCGGTGTGCTTGGGTTCTTCAAGTCACCGAGTAGAGCTCCCAGGCCGATACTTGGATCGAAAATCCGCAGGTAGCTGCCAAACTGCGTAGTCGCAACAAATTGCCCCGTCAGGGGGTCAGTATACCACTGCTGGCTGCCTACGATAATCAGCCGGATCTGGGTAGTTAGAAATCCGGCGTCCACTGTCGCCGTCGCCTTGAGCCGATTCGGACGAGCCACATCGCCGTTGGCGCTTATAATGATGTAACTGTTGGCGGGCACTGTGCCAAGGTGGTCCGCCGTCATGACAAAATGTAGCGATGTAGTGTCGTTGAATTTGTGTTGCGCCTCGACTGAGTAATGTGCTGGTTGCCGGAGTGCTCCCTCCACAGCCGGCCAATCCAAGAACGGCTAACGAGAAGAGCAGTGCCGGTGGCAGAATTGCGCGCGCTTGTCGATGTCTCATCGCTGTTCTATCCTCGTGTCTTGCCATACTCGTCTTGGAACATAACTACACACACGATCGTTGCTTGCCGGTGTCAGTAGTCGGTGCGGCGGGGCGCGTCCCCCTGAGTTCGGCGAAGGAAGCGCTGTGCCCGGCCAGGGTTGCCCTGGATACCCGAAGCTACCGTCAGGATTGTCGAAGGTTTGGCTGGGATGGCTGGAATTCCAGGGCGCTTGCGGAGCACGCGGCGCCGCCATGCCCATTGGAACCGGCGACTCCAGACGTCGCGACTGCGCTCCTGGAGGCGGCAGCTGCGCTTGACGAGGAATTCCAAGCTGTTCGCCCTGGTCAAACGGCTCCAGCGTGTCAGGCGGACGCTCCCGCCTGACTCGCTGGCGGCCACCTACAACCCGCTGCAGATTACTTACTACTTGGTCGAGCCCTTCTGCGCTCTCGGTGGCCGCGGTGGCGCCGGCGACCAATTGGTCGGATACCTGATCGGTTACGGTGATAGCCTTATCTAGCCGGTCATTACTCGCTTGCTGCCTGCGGGCGGCCTCGTCGATATATCGAGCAAGTTCCAGCAAGTGTTGCACAGTGCGGCGAGCCTGTTCCTCAGTCAGCCGGTCCCAGTACTCGCTAAACCAGTTACTGGCGTCTACGACACGCCGTGCTGCCTGATTCATCGCGTCGGAGAGATAGCGTACACTCTCCAAGCCGGTCTTGCACGCGTCGACTACCCACTGCTGTTCACCAGCTGAGCTTTGCTGGCGAGAAGCGAGCATCTTCAGAGCTGCAGCCGCTTCTTCGAGGTCGGCGGTTGCCGTGTGTACGGGTCTGGCGAGCTGCCTGCCGGTTATGAGTCCGAGCAGTATAGCCAGTACGGCGATCACCGCGGCAATCATGAGCGACGTCTTTATTTGGTTGTTAGCGACCGCAGTCACGGTCGAGAGTGGACTGAGAACAAAATACGACCACCCTATGGGGATCGCGGTGTTGGTGAGTGGATTCTGAAGTTGGATATTGACCCGGACAAACTGGTACAGTGTGGAGCTCCCCGGTACTGCCACGCTCTGGAAGGAGTACGGATCTTGCGGAGATTGGAGCGAGTTTGCCACCGAGGGTAGCGAATCCTCTTGAATTTGGGAATTGGTGCCGAATCGATTGGTGGTGGTGATTTGCTGCTGGGTCGTCGCGCTTAACGGCATGATGCTGGTAAAGAGGTCAGAACGGTTCGAGTCGGCGATTCGTATGCCGCTCGAATCGGTGACAAAGGCGTAGCTGCCGGCTCCGTCGGCGCCAGCCTCACCCTGCATGATTCCGTAGATATAGTTGAGATTGAGCGTCGCGCGTATAAAGCCGACTACGGTCTCGTTGGTACCAGTGAGCGCCGCCAGCGTAACGGAGGTGTAGACGTCGACAAAAGCGTTCTGTCTAGACGCGTCGGAGTATACGGGCGAGATCCAGGAAGCCGCTGTAGGCATAACCTCCGCCAGGGCGTCTTTAGGGGCCGGGCCGCTCTTGGCCTGGCAACGGGTCTCGTCCGTTGACTCGTGGCTCGAGGAGAGAAGCGCGTCGCCACGCGCATCATAGAGCGTCCAGTCGGTATAGTTGGGGTCACGCTTGGTCCCAACTTTCAGGCCGCGGCAATTGGATGGACCGTAGAGGGTCGCTTCCTGCGTCTGGCAATTCAGGCTTGTCGCCAGCGGCGTCAGCGCAGTCTGCTCGGTCGCGCTCATTTGCGGCAACTCGGCGCAAATGAGAAACGCGGGAGCAGTCGGCAGGGTTTCCAGAGCTTGCCCATCAAGCAACCGCTCATGGAGATATTGCTCCACCAGTGACGCTTTTGCCTGGGCGTCGGTAGTAAGAGCCGCTCGTCCTTGCTGTTCGAGTGTCGCGCGGGCCAATGTGTCGTTGATACCGACCACGGCGGCGAGTGGAAGGATCGCGGCGAATAGCACGAGAAGCGAGAGACGGGCTGATAGCGGCAGACGGCGCCCTCGCTCCCGCTTCCGGACTGCGGTTTTAGCCATGCAAAACTCCTTACTTCGAGCGTCTGTCTTTAGCGACAATGAAGTATTAATGAATTGCGATAAATTCTTTCAAGCTAGGTGCATCGGGGATGGCTGTGTCAGGCAACGAATCAACCTATTGTGCCATTGTCGCCCCGGCGGAGTGCAGCACACTGGTACTTTCAGGAGTACCATCCCGACTACTCGGCAACGTTCTCGGATGGGCGAAGACCCTTTGGCCAGCTTCCTCCCATGCTATTCAGCGGAGTAATAGTACACCAGACCGCGCAGCTCCAGTTCCGCGAGCAGCGTAGTGATCTCATCGATTGGCTTAGACGACAGCCTGGCCAGGTCGAGGACGGTATGCTCACCGTCGGCCAGGAGCAGAACAGTTCGATGATTACGCGAAAGGTTGTAAGCGGTTACTACCTGCATGAGGTCTCGTACATCCGGCGCGCGTCGCGGGCGCTTTCCAAGGTTGGGAGCGCTGGGCGGCACAGCTCCGGATCCGCCGAACTGCCGCGGGGTACTGACATCCGGGGAAGTAAGGGGCCGTGTCGGGATCTGGTTGCCTGTGTTCCGTCTATCATTGCCCAGACGACCGGTGCTTCCGCTTGGAAGCGACCAGATTCCGCTGCCGTCTGTTATCGTGTCTCTGGGCTTCCCTGCAGATAGCGAATTGTCCAGGCTGCCGTCCCAAGATCGCGTGCTTGGACTGCCGGGCCGGGTTTTCAGCGCTGGGTCGGTAGAGGTAATATTGGGCAGAGGTGGTGGGACGGTGCCGTCAAATGCAAACCGGCATGGCCCCCATTGAGCCAGTGCTGCCAGCGCTTCGCGCCCGCGTAAACCGGCCAGTGACGCATAGATTGGACTTCCAGAGACGAAGTAGATTTCGCCGACCTCTAAAACGGAACCGGCCCCACGCTCAACTGAGAGCAGACCGGCTCGCCGGCCCATCTGCACTACTTCAACTACGTTGGAAAGTCTATCGGTGGCAGTCACTCTTGGCTTTGCCATCGTTCAATACATGCCCTTTGCTACTGGCTTCTCTGCCGTTGTGGCTTGGTGGTCGCGCGGTTACGGAGGCGGGATCTTCCACGAGAACCAGTATAGCACGATACAGGTAGTTGTCATAGATGAGAGAGGGGAGTGAGCAGAGAGAAGAAACGCGCAGGCGAGAAAGATGCGGGAGAAAGATGCGGGAGAAAGATGCGCGACAAAC
This sequence comes from uncultured Chloroflexia bacterium, assembly GCA_963810535.1. Lineage (GTDB taxonomy): Bacteria > Chloroflexota > Ktedonobacteria > Ktedonobacterales > JADMIN01 > JAJPKE01. The sequence continues at coordinate 69,263 of CAWENW010000013.1, read as the reverse complement.
AAGTCGGCCTTGAATGTTTGTCGCGCTGGGAGAGATTCGGGGCTATTGGTCCTGATCGGGGAACGCAGTTCCCGCGCTATGAGCTAGTAGCTCACGCAGCGCGTCGGCGCGACCCCGAAGCCACTCGGGGTCCCGACCGCCAATGGATTTTCCCGTCCGCACCGTCTGGTAAATCCTGGCGGCTTGCGTGAGCGCCAGCACGAGCAGGCGCTCGCTGGGCGTGAATCCGTGCTCACGAGCCCAATCGAACTCTCGCAACGTGCGCACATACCCATCTCGATAGGCTTTGGGTTCGTCACTGCCCTCTACGGGAAAGTCATACCGCGTCTTGTCCGCCATTCAGGCCACTCTCGCCATCAATTCCAGACCCACGCAGCCAGTACGAACCAGCTTTCGATCTAGTGACCGCAACCACACGAGCGAGCTTCTCCACCGTCATTGGCTGTCTTGAAGCTGTGCCCACAGCCGCATGTGGAGACCGCGTTGGGATTGTTTACGGTAAAGCCGGCACCCATCAGGCTGTCGACGTAATCTACCTCACTGCCGGAGATATAGCTGGCGCTCATCTCGTCGACGAGTACACGAATGCCATCCAGTTCCATGACGGCGTCGCCTTCCTGCACTTCGTCCAGCGTCATGCCGTACTGCATGCCGGAGCAGCCGCCGCCCGCCACGAAAATACGTAACCCGAGGTTTGCCTCGCTCTCCTGGTCCAGAAGCTCCCGAACCTTTAGAGCGGCAGACGGAGTCATCGTGACGAGTGTCTCTTGCGTCTCTGTCTTTTCAATCATTGAATCAGGCTCCTTTTGCTGCGCCCCTGGCATGTGCGTGTGGCATCACGCCGGCGAGGAATGGCACATACCGGCAACCGAACATCCGCCACCGGCCTAATACTTCACTACGTACAGTATTGTACGCTTTCACCTATGGAACGTCAATGCTGCCCATCGGTTCGGCGGGCGGCTCATCGCTCCGCGAGCCATGCAGCCCGAATAGACCATATAGTAGCGGACCTATGCCAAGTGGCATCAGTATGGCGAGCGCTAACGACCAGCGGAAGCGCCGAGCGAGTATACAGTCCATAATCGCGATTGTCCATGCCAAAACATAAATCATACCGCCAACGACGATCGCCAGAATTCCGATGCTGGGCTGCCGGTTGGATATTTCGCTCGCTCCAAGAATCGTGAGGCCAATCGCTATCGCGGTTATCAGGAGCAATGTTATTCTACCTCGCCCTACATGTGTCATGCGTGTACATCCTTCGGCGGAGCGCATCCGACTCCATGTCTCTTGCAGGTACTTGCGTCCCACGTACATAAAGACCTAACCGGCGTGCCTCTGGCCGCTGTCGGCGTCCACCACTGAATCCACATAGGCCGAGCCCGATCCCATGGCTGACCTAGTCAAGTGCTCGATGTGCTGTGTGGCTGAACGCAGCCCTCTCAGCGTGACTACGGTAGCGGTGGTGAGTGAGACCGCATAACCAAGCACGAGTGCAAACGCCAGTGCCGCCACGTGTACGAATATTCGGGCGGGCCATTGGCCGTCAATGACTAGGCCGCTGAGCTCAGCCATTAAGAATCCAATCAGTGCACCGGTCAATCCAGCTCGAATAATTGTGCCGAGCGACTTGCGAACGTCCCGGAAGCCGGCCTGAAAAAGAGAATCTAACATTGGATACTATCCTGGTGATTTCGCCGAAGCTAGCGAGCATTGCCCGCGCCGCGCCACCCCTCGGCTCACGCTTCTCGTGATGGATGCATCAGTTCTTGATACATTCTACCAGTAGGTACGAACGCAACTGGTTTGAAGTTTTGCACTACTCGCAGCCGTCGGCAGAGACTGGGATACAACCTACCGAAAGTCGTATGAAATCATCCGAATAACCAAATCCGCTGCCCGGTACACCGGCAATACCAGTCTGACCAAAAAGACTGAATGCATCAGCTCCTGCCCGCAGTTGGCTCCAATTATACACGGTGCCGCCATCATCCAGATTGACGTTGGCAAAGAGCCCAAGGTGCCGGTCAATCTCATGCAACTGCCGAACCAAGCGACCGCGCCGGTGAGTGTATAAGGACCGCATTCGCTGCCCGAGCTCCGGACGATCCTGAAATAGAGCGATATTGGCCATATAGCGCAGTTGCCAGTCTGCTGGCAGGGCCGCGGTGGTATTGGTCCATCCCACTCCCATAGCCTTTGCCATTGACGGGTCGCCAAAGCCTACCCAGCCGCAGCGATCTCCAGTGAGTGAGTGTGTTTTGGAGAAACTGGATACGAAGACGCAGCGTCTCTGCACATCGGGGGCGAGAAAGACGCCCATTCGGGCTCGATCTTCTTCCGGCACGCCAGTGCCGATGTAGGCGAGATCCGCCACTACGGTTGCGTCGCTGCCGCTTGCCATCAACACGGCAAACAGCGACTCCAGCTCCTCCGGAGTATAGGCAAACGCAGTTGGGTTGTTACTGACGGTGAGATAGAACGCGGCAATATCAGGGTTATTGGAGAGAGCATCAGCCAGCATCGTCGGGGTAACTTTAAAATGATCTTCCGGCCTGGTCTGGAGTCGATGAACGCGCAAGCCGAGAGACTGCGCCTGCCACTCGGGCACGTTGAAGCTGGGTGCGGGAAAGACTACCGCGGTCTCGGCATGACCAGTCGACCGCCGCTTGACGGCGAAGCCGCGAAAGAACTTATCGAGGCCATCAAGCGCTCCCAAGCTCAGGTAGATCTGCTCCGGAGGCAGCGGACAGCCCCATTGCGTCAAGGCATAGTCTGCGATCATTTGTCTCAGCATGGGGTTACCGGTGCCGGAGATGTCATACATGCGGACGTCAAAGCGCCGCCCGAGTAGCTTTCGCTCGAAGTCGAGCATACGTGCGCGTATCCAACGATACGTTTCGCCGGTACAGCGTCTGCCGGCGATCATCTCGCCTGGCAGAGCCAGCCCCATGTCATCCGCGAGCGAGATATATTCGGGACCGTCCTCGGTTTGACTGATTTTACGCAAATCAATGTCGCCGATGGTTCGATTTACCACCTCAGCGCTGATAAGGTCCTCGGGTATAGTCCGCTCGCGAGCGGCCGACTCAACCTCGGCAACCATGCGCGCCATGATCCGTATCGGCGCCGAGCCTTCTGCGAATTCTACCCGTGCGTGTGCGCTTGCGTCCTCGCGCATGCGGGCTATGGTCGCCCGAAAGTCGGCTCGCGAGGGCAGTGCGGCGCTATGATGAGCGGCAGGAGAGCGCTTGGAGGACTTTCTGGGCTTGGGGGCGCTCTTGGTCGGATGGCTTACGGCATAGGCTGCGGTGCCTGGTAGTGGGGTAGATGGGGCCTTACCCCTGGTCATAGCATGCTCCTTAATGTCGATCGGTTCTAGTTGCCGGCCGGAGCATTCACCTGTCCGGCATTGGCGGTGATCAACACGGTATGGCAACTTTGCCACGTTACTCGAAGCATAGCACATTATCCGTCACCCCGGTTAGCGGAAACCCGTATCCGTAATAGATAATGTGAGTGCAGTACAGAAGGTATGTTCTCTATCTTTACACGCCGTCCAAACGCGGTACAATGATTGAGATACCGGGCCTCGAGTTGTGAATGCACGAGGCATTGACGATATCATTGGAGACGTGGCCACAGACAGCCGTTGCATGGGGGCACTACGGCGCGGTCGGCGATTTGAGCAGGAGTAAATCATGTCGAAAAGCAAGCGTACGCAGCGATATACCCCCGGAACCAGGCCGGCAAACTCGGATGCGGCAGGGGGTGCACGTCAAACGACTCGCGCTATTCCGCCGCGAACGGCACCAAGGGAACGGCGATCTCAAGGACCGGAAGCAACGGCGGTGTAGCTACCGTAAGCGCGGGCTCCCGCTCCATCAACGGCACCAACGGCACAGCCGTTGCCGCTCGGCAGTCGATGAAGAGTACCCGAACCATGCCGGCAGCCAGCACTACGGGGGCGAGACGGACCGGAGGCACCGCGACTGGCGGGATGCGCACGGCGCGCGCAGTCGGCTCCAAGAACCGGCGCCGCAAGGTCGCTTTTGTCTGGTGGCAGTCGCCCTGGATCGTCATCGGCGCTCCCATCGTAGCCATCGTACTGGTACTGGCCATCTTCATCGGTATAGCGACCCATTCGAGCACGGGAGGCAGCAACGCCCAGCCGGTGCCGGTGGCTGTGCTGCATGGAGTGACGTCTGTCAGCCCGTCCACGTTTGCTACTGTCGCAACTGGTGACGTGCCCAATCCGTTCATAGCGAGTGGAAACGGGATCACAACCGGCGTGACCTCCGGATACCCGAAGGTACCGATCCTGAGAGACAGCTCCGGCAAGCCCATCTTTCTCTACATCGGCGCGGAGTACTGTCCCTACTGCGCCGCGGAGCGCTGGTCGATGGTGATTGCCCTCAGCCGGTTCGGCACTTTCTCCAATCTGCACATCATCTCGTCATCGTCCACCGATGCGTATGCGAACACGCCGACGTTTACGTTTTACAAGAGCACCTACACCAGCCCTTACATCGACTTCCAGCCGGTGGAGACCGAGGATCGGAATCAGCAGCCGCTGCAGTCCATGACTTCCGCGCAAAGCCAGGTATTTTCCAAATATAATGCCAGTCAAAGTTTTCCCTTCATAGATTTCGGCAATCAATACGTCGCGGTAGGTGCCAGCTACTCCAACAACGTATTGTACAGCCAGAATTGGCAGACGATCGCCTCAGGCTTGAATAGTCCGAAGTCGAATGTGACGCAGTCGGTGGTGGGGACGGCCAATTACATAACGGCGGCCATCTGCCAGACCACGGGCAATAAACCAGCGAGCGTGTGCAACGCGGCGCCGATGCCGGCGCTGGAGAAGACTATCGGCAAGCCGGCAGGCAGCTAATCGGAGGGTGCGGCATGGGGGAGATGTACACGGCCGAGCGTTCCGAGCTGGGTTCGCTTGGCGCTCAGGTGGTGGCGCTGGTCCGGCGGCAGCCGCTGCTTTCGGCAATGGCCGCGATGCGCGGTGCTCGGCTTTGGCATTGCGGTCTACCTTACCACTATCCATTACGCAAACGTGGCGCCGGTCTGTAGTGTAACCAGCATCATCAACTGCTCTAACGTGCTCAAGAGCAGTTTCTCGACGGTCCCAGGTACCAGTCTTCCAATTACTATACCGGGGATGCTGTGGTTCCTCGTGAGCGGCGGGCTGGCCGTTGCCGGTCTGGTTTCTTCCTTTCGGGGAGACGAGGAGCCTGCGCGGCTCCGACTCTACCAGCTTCTCTGGTCGGCCGCCGGCATGCTTTTTGTGCTCTACTTGGTATATGCGGAAATAGTGCAGCTACGCAATATTTGTGAGTGGTGCACTGGCGTGCATATCCTGACATTGATTACGTTCATACTGGCCTGGTATCGTTTCTCGCAGCCGGATGGGGCTGCAGCTCGGCCGGCTTACACATCGCCGGCGCCTTCCCGTGCAGAGCACCGCCAAAGCGTGGCGAGTATGAATGATTCACGAGCGCCCACGGGCTACGCGCTGCCGCGCTCGGTCCGCGCTAAAGCGGCTGGCAGCCGGAAATCCGCGCGTGCTCGCCATCAAAGAAGCTGAGCCTTCGCTCGCGCCCAATTCATCATAGTGTGGCTGTCCTCCATGTTGGCCTCTCTTCTGCTAGCGCAGGGGAGAGGTAGTCTTGATTGCAATACAGACTTCGCGAAAACTGGAGGCCAAGATGGTGACGAGCGCGAGCGGAGAAGGCCAGAATACCTTAGACCGTGGACAGGATACCGCCCTGGATGGAGAAAGACTGCAGCTCATCCAGAAGAAGCTCGACGAATTCCAGCATCTCGAGGCCGAATTCAAAAGTTGCTTCCGCTTTCTTCAGGAAATACAGGGACAGCGAAGACTGCCTGAGGTTGCCGTAGCGCAATCGGTGCGCTTACTGCACGCTCTGTGGATTTGCGAGCGCAAGGATAGGCTGTTTAGCGTGCCCATCGCGCAGGATCGATATGACGGCAGGCACTGTCTAGAACTGTTGCAGGTGTGGCAAGAGGGCGATACCGCGTCGGTGGTGGAATTCCTGCAGAGAAAACTCGATAATCTTTCGTGCGCCGATATTACCGCCGAGATGGCTCGAGCGCGAGCCAGTGGCGATGTCGCGCTGGCCGAGCGTCTAGCGCATGGGCGAAGCGTGATGTTGAATCGCGGCTTCCATCTTATGCGAGCTCTCGACGCTATCTTCGCTCTCAGCGACTCCCAGCTGACCCAGGAGGTGCGCCGCGCCTGCCGAGACTTCGGTCATACTCCTTCTCCAGATTGCCAGCCAGCTGGCCGGCATGGTGTCGCGTTTGTATATGTTCGTTCCTCACCCAAGACTCGCACGGCGCAATATGATGATCATGAATGAGCTTGGCATCTCAGTGGTAGATTCACCGGCGGACTTGCCAGGAAATCGCACGGCCCGCGTACAGGCTCCAACGTTACCCCATCCCTCCTATGCCGAACTGTCTGTCGTAGGCGAGGTAACGCTGGTATAGATCCCAGATCTATCGGTCTTGGTGTGGTGGTAGGATCGGTCCAGAGCGGCGCTTCTCCGAGTCCGGACGCAGTGGCATCGGCTCGAGTGTCGTTGGGCGCAGGGCGCTGCGCAGGATCTTGGGTTCCCCAATAGGAGGCGAAAGTGCCCCCGTGTGTGTGGAGGCTGGTTGAGGGAGGGTTGCTTGTACTGCCCGTAGCTCTTGATAGAGCTCTCCGGCCCGGTTATAGCGCTCACTCGGATCACGAGCCATGGCTTTGGCGATGATTCGCTCAAGTTCCAAGGGCACTGAAGGCTCCAGTTCACGTGGTGAAACTGCTACCGCGGAGATAATCGCGCGGCTCATCTCGGTGAGGGTTTGCCCGCCGTAAGGACGTTTACCGGTTACCATTTCGTATATGCTGACGCCCAAGGCATAAATGTCGGTGCGGCCATCCAGCTTCTGATTGAGTAGCTGCTCAGGCGCCACATAGTACAGGCTGCCGACGACAGTCCCAGCACGTGTGATGCTATGCAGCCCTTCGACACGGGCCAGGCCGAAGTCCAGCATTTTGACTCGGAACCACCGATCGACCAACAAGTTCTCGGGCTTGATATCGCGGTGAACCAGATGCCCCGTGCTATGCGCATAATCCAGAGCGTCAGCCGCCTGCGCTGCGATTTCGATAACCTGCCCGGAAGGTAGCCGGCCGCGTTCTTTGACCATTCGACCGGCAGTCACCCCTTGAAAGTACTCCATCACAAAGTACAGGTGGTGGCCATGCCGCCCAGCCTCGTAGACGCGAACAATATTTGGGTGATGAAGGCCAGCGATGATACGTGCCTCGCGCGTAAAGCGGGTTACGAACGACATGTCAGCGGCTAACGCCTCAAGAAGAACTTTTATGGCGTATTGCCTACCACTGCTCTGATGAACCGCTCGGTAGACCACACCCATGGATCCCCGGCCGAGCTCAGACTCCAGGATATAGTCGCCCAGCTGTTGCCCGATCAGTGAATCCAATGTATACCGCCCCTCGAAGGTCAGACCCGTGTCTAATCCGTTCCGAATCCAGTTCAGTCTCCGAAGATAGATCTCTTGCGCAGAGCTCGGCTGTCCCACCTGTTGTAACGTTGTATACTCGCAACCGTCACCCCCCAAAGGCCGGCAGTTGGATGGCCGGCAGCTACTCGGTGCCCGGTCGCTCCCCAGGGTTTTCTCGCTCGAGCTCCTCTCGCAGCATCGCGATAATCGCTGGATCCATCGTGGTACTCTGCTCGGCGCCGGGAAACGTGCGGCTGCGCACCTCGCCGACAAACATTGTGGCAGCCTCAGCCATACGTGCTCCAAGCTCAGCGTAACGCTTCGTATGTCGTGGTGTAAAGTCAGGAAACATACCTAGAATATCGTGTAGTACCTGGACTTCGCCATCGCAATCCGGACCGGCTCCAATGCCGATGGTCGGCATCGTCGTGTGCTCGGTGACCAGCCGGGCGAGCTCCGCGGGTACCAACTCCAGCACTACGGCAAACGCTCCGGCTTCTTCAAGCGCGCGAACATCTTCGATGAGCTGACGAGCAGTATACTCGGTCTTACCCTGCACCTTAAAGCCGCCAAAGATATTTACCGACTGGGGCGTCAATCCGACGTGCCCCATTACTGGAATTCCTGCCTCGGTCAGCATCCGGACACTCGGTGCGCTTCGCACCCCACCCTCCAGCTTCACCGCCTGAGGGCCGGCATCCTTCATGATTCGAACGGCGTGCCGCATTGTGTCCTCCGGACTGACTTGGAAAGTGCCGAAGGGCATATCTGCGATAATCATAGCGTGTTCGCTACCTCGCACGACCGCCTTGGTGTGGTGGATAATGTCCTCGGTAGTGACTGGAAGAGTGGAATCAAACCCAAGCACTACCATACCCAGAGTATCTCCAACCAGCAGCATGGGCACACCCGCTCCGTCCAGAATGCGAGCGCTGGAATAGTCATAGGCAGTAAGCATGGCAATACGCTCGCCGCGTGACTTCATCTGGCGAATTTGTTCGGTGGTGATACGCGGCATGAGAAGACCTCCGTTTGGAAAACCCTATATTCCCAGTATGTCGAGGCATGCCGCCGCAGGAGGATTCAGCAGCCGGCTTGATTCGAAAGAGCTTGCGTCAACATCAGCACTATACGACAAAAGCGCAGAGCGGCTGCTGCCGAGGTAAGCTGGTATTCCTGACGTGCTTCGTCATGTTGCCTTCCGGTTGCTTTAGCCAGAATTCTGTGGGGGGCGGGTCGAGTCAACGCTTGCAAGACGAAAATGACGTCATCGCGAAGACTGCTCTCCAGGCATCCCTCCTCGGCAAGGGCTATAACCCGTATAACGGTAGCTTCGATTTCGCTTCGTACCGCGCTGACCTCATCGCCATCAGCGACCGGTTCTTCCGCGATCAACGGTCCAAGCTCCCAGGGTATGTCGGAGTCGGTCTCACTGGCAAGCGCCCCACGATCTTCCGGACTCTTGGCAAAGTGCACCGAGGAGGCGGCCACTTCGTTACCCCGCGAGTGATCGAGTGTGACCCGCAGCTGAGACAGCAAGTTTTCCAGCTCTGATCGCCAATCTGGCATACGAACCTCTCAGCCTAGTATTTCCGGAAGAGCTTGCTGATCACCTGATGGCTGCTAGACTTGGTACACCCGGCACAGTGTGGCGCTATTCTAACATAGCGGCAACGGGCTGTCGACCACTTCCATAAGAGCAGGCGGATGCATGTATTCCTACCTGCTTGACGCCGTGGGTTCGGGTCCGTATACTCATAATAGAACGTATGTTCTACTATGCTCTACTTGACAGGGCGGTTGACAGCAGCAATACTAACCTGCTGTGTGACAAAACAATCCAATCCACCGCGTGTGGTCAATACAGTAAAGCAGGAATCGAGCGATGCATAGCGTCTACGGTGTGGCAAATTGCAAGGGAGGGCAGGGTAAGTCAACCACAGTTTCAACTCTGGCCCGTCTCTCCGCCTTCTATGGCGCGCGTGTTCTGGTCGTCGATTTGGCGCAACCCGGTACGGCAACTTCATCATTGCGCGATATCTGGCCGGATAAGGAGCATGGGGATCTTTCCAGCGCCATGCTGTCGTTTCAAATGGTGCCACCTGGTAGAATGCCCGCCCCCGAGATCGCAGCTGCTGCACTCGAAGCGGTTGCCATGCCGGTGGAGCTGTTATCACAGCCAAGCTGGTCGGGCGGTTCGGTCATCGTCCTTCCTTGGGATGAGATGCAGGGTGACGCGGCCGCTCACCTGAACTCTGAGCGTGTGCTGGAAGGTCTGATCGAGGCACTTGCCTTGCAGGTGGACCTGACCTTTATCGATTACCCCGCCGAGGGCGGCCCACTGTTGACCAACGCGTTGGCTGCGTCCGATCACGTCATCGTGCCTCTGGTCCCCGAGACCCCGGCTCTTGAGGGCTTGGAAGCCATGTTGCGCTTACTTGCCCGTGCTCGCGAATCTGGGCACGATGTTGGTCTTTCCGGTATACTTCTTACCCGCTGCGATCAGAAAAATAAGCGTGTGTTCGAAGTGGTGCAGACCATACGCCAGTCGGGTGAGGTAGAAGGTGAGCCGCTAGGACAGCGTCTCTACCCCTTCGCCGTGCGGCAGACGGAATTTTACGAGCAAGCATTCCGCTATGGCGAGCCGATTTGGGAGCGCACTCAAGATTACTCCTTGTGGGCGGCGTATGTGTTGCTGACCGAGCAAATCCTCCGCGAATCAGGTCTTGGGCAACTAGCGGAGGGACGACGGGGGCCGGCGCTCATGCCCCCAGAGACACGAATATTTGATATATCGGCGCTCATACCTTCGAGCAGTGACGTGATGCTCACCGATTTTCTACGGTCCCATTCCGTCCCGCAAACCTAGGCCGGACCCATGCCGACGATACTACCATCTATATAGCGGCCAGGCGCTCGCGCGCGTATACTGGTATCACTGATCGAATGCCGGTAGTGCACTGGTGTGGCTCGAGTGGTGGGGGGCATGCCGGCTCTTGGTTCGTCTTGAATCTGTAGGGGAGGAAGCGTGGCACAGCACCCTGAATTGCGGAAGTCGCTGCCGCCGCTACTGATAGGTCTCATCTTGCTGGCCTTCACCGCAACAGGGCTTGCTGCCGGCGTGGGAGCACGGCGTCTGGTTGATGCCGTCGGGGGGTACAACTCCTCCAACTTACTTGGAAGAGGCGGCAACTCGCTAACCCATTCCGTGACGCCGCAACCGACCCCATCTCCTACTGCCACCATGGAACCAACCGCGGAGGTGGCGCCGGGCGGCGACGCTACCGGATTTAGTCTGAGCGCGTCGTCATCTCCTGCCGAATTGGTCGCCGGTAAACCGTTTACCATTACGGTAACGGTCATATCCAGCGACAATTCCACCCTGCTAAGTGGAGTCCCCTGCACGTTGGGGCCAGGGGCAGGCGTGGACTTGTTCGGGCCGGGCCGGTGGCCACCAACCACGCTGTCTTCCCGGAAAGGAACCGCCACCTGGCAGCTCGTGGCCCCAAATGTCGCTCCGGGAATCTACATCATGCAGACAACCGCTACAGGCACTCACGGCTATTACATCTATGTCGACTTCACGGTGCATATAACCGGGTAAGAATGCCCCGGCGTGGCATAGCGGGCCGCAGGCGGCATACATGGTCAGGCATATACCTAGAGGAGCTCCAGTATGCCCTCGATAAGGCTTGCCAACCGCTCACCAGCTTCTTCCGCGACCGCAACTACCTCGGCGTGGCTGGCCTCAGGCGCCAGGACGCTCTCCGCTGGAAGCGCGACATTAGTAATGCAAGAAATGGCCAGCACACGCTTCCCCATGTGCCTGGCGGCAATGACCTCGGGCACGGTGGACATGCCTACTGCGTCTGCTCCGATGGCGCGTAGGAAGCGGAGCTCAGCCGTAGTCTCAAAGGTAGGCCCGCTTACCATCGCATATATTCCTTCAAGCAGGCGTATGTCTCGAGTAGCGGCGACATCTTTGGCGCTCTGGCGAAGCGCCGCGTCGTAGGCGCCGGCTCATAGCGGGAAAGCGTGGTCCCAGACGCTCATCATTTTGGCCTATCAATGGATTCAGGCCTGCCAGTGTAACCAGTCCGATGTGGTCCGCTATCAGCATCAAGTCACCGGCCATCTGCTCGGGGGCGAGGCCGCCTGCGGCATTGGTAATCATCAGTGTTTCTATACCCAGTTGAGCCAGCACACGAGTCGGCAGCACCACCTGAGCGGGGGTATACCCTTCATACAAGTGAAATCTCCCCTGAAGGGCCGCCACCTCCATACCGCCGAAGCGCCCCACAACCAGGCGTCCGGCATGCCCTGGTACGGTTGGCTGTGGGAAGTGAGGTATGTCGGAGTAGGGGACCACGGTTGCATCGGAAATGCGATCCGCTAGCCCTCCCAGTCCGGTTCCCAGTATCAGACCGACCCGGGGTGAGAGCGTGGTCCGCTTTTGAATCATTTCCGCTGCCGCGATGGCATGCTGTAGCCCGGGTGCTGTATCAGGCGTAGGCAGTGGTTGCGCAGGTGACACATGTGACATAAGAGACCTTTTCCTTCTCAGCTTCTCGCGGCTCCTCCGGGCTTCCTGCCCGGTGAAGCGCTGGTCTTAGGGCACGGGCACCAACTGTTGAACCCGTCGCATCTGTTTGTAGATGTGAGTGGTGGAAATGTTGGCGTGCCCAAGCAGTTCCTGCACTGAGCGCAGTTCCATACCTCGTCCCAGCATGTCGAGCGCGAACGAGTGACGGAGGGTATGCGGCGTAATATGATCAATGGCGGCTGTACGCGCATAGCCTTTAATTATCAGCCAGAAGCCCTGGCGAGTCAGTCGCTGTCCATGATGGTTAAGGAACAGTGCCGGCTCATCTGCATGGCGAAGGAGAAATTGGCGGTAGCCGTCCACATAAGAGCCGAGTGCGTTCTGTGCCACTAGCGACAGCGGCAAGATACGTTCCTTGTGGTTGTGACCGCTGCACCGCACGTGTCCACGGGCCAGGTCAACATGCGACACGTTCAGCGTCACCAGCTCGGTTACCCGCATACCGGTAGAGTAAATAGTGTGCAACATCGCGAGATCGCGCTGGCCAACGCCCGAGGTCGCCAGTACTACAGCAAATAGGCGGTCTACCTCTTCAGGCGACAGCGCGTGCGGCAAATCTTTTTCTACTTTAGGTGCCTGCATCTCTTCAGAAGGATCACTCTCAATATGACGGCTAGATTGAAGATAGTGAAAGAATGATTTCAAAGCTGCGACTTTACGGGCAATAGATGTAGTTGCGTATTGACGTTCCCGCAAGTGGAGGGCAAAGTCACGAATGTCCCCCGATGTAACCGCGGTCCATGTCGTGATGTCACGTTGCTCAAGAAAACCCATCAACTGCCGGAGGTCGGTCCGATAAGCGCCAAGCGTGTTCTGACTCGATTTCCTCTCGGAGGCCATGGCGATAACAAACTCCTGGATTACATCATCCATAGTACGTTCTATTCGCCTCACTTCTCTATGCAAACAGGAGCTTCGGTAGAATGGATTCATTATACCCCTGGCATGCTGCGCGGCACAATCAACCCATGACCGCTTTGGCGGAAGACGCGTTGGTTCCGGCGGACAGATGGAACCATGACGGCCAAGAGGTGCAATTACTTGACCCACTCACATCGCGGCTATATCATGATGGTCGGTGGTCCGTGATACAACCATATTGAAGGATGTGAGCAGAAGAGATAGCGGCGATACCGCGCTTAGGAGGCAGATCGGCGATGTGGAATGATCAGGACCGGACGACACCAGACACGTACGACCCACGTAATCCTTACCGCATCCCATCACCTGAGCCATTCGCTGAACGAGGTCCTTACTGGCCGGCCGATTCGCGAGAGTTGCAGGACATGGGATCCATGCCGACCGATCCTAACACCGATCCGTCGGCCTATCCACAAGCCCAACCGCGGCCCAGGAATCAGGCCGACGCAGTCCGCGGAAATTACAACGCCGACGGGAGTCCGTATCGCCCGAGTGCCTCGCCATATCAACCAAACGCCGCCCTAGACCCATCCGGGCGTCCTCCTAAGTGGCCCAGCCAGCAGCGTTCGATGCAACCGGCGCAGGAGCAAGTGTACACTCCGCCCGCTCCGCCGGTACCTCGACGCCAAGAACCATATCAGCCGGCCCCGGCTCAGTACCGTGAAGCGGCGGGAACTCCGCGTTCCCGGCCCCAGACCTCCTCCGGGCGAGCACTACCCCATTTGCCGATTGCACACATTATCCTGGTGCTTGGAGTGCTGGCCATGGGTCTCTCACTTTCCCAAGTGTGGGGTTTCACAAGCTCCAACACTGCCGTCTACATACGTGACTTCACGAATGCACGAATCCAGGAACAAACCAACGTAGACACTGGTACTCTCGCTCTGCAACTCGCAACGTACATGGTCGTTGCAGTCGCGGTGCTCTCGGCGGCGCTGATCCTGTTTAATCTCGTCATAACACTATTCAATAAGGGCCTTGGACTGCTGGGACTCTCTGGCTGTGCCTCCATGCTGTTTTTCCCCTTGCTGTGGGGAGCGGCCCTGCTGCTCGGGGTAGTACTGCTAGCCTCGGCGGGCTTTGCGGGGATTGGCTACCTGAACCGGATCCCTATTGTGAATGAACACGGCCTGGCGCTTGTCAACGTAGCGCAGCACGGCATCGGATTTTATGCGTGGTGTGGCGGTATCATCGCAGTGTTCATAGGCATGCTAGGACAATTGGCACTTCGGCGCCACTAAAAGTCGTCGCCGCCAGGGCCTTCAGCCTCCTCCGCCGGCCCCAGAAAGAAAGCTGAAGATCAGAATCAGCAGCACCAGGGTGGTAATGGCGACATAGAGACGGTCTCGACTGATGGCGAAGGCTATGATGGACACCGCCACCCGTACCACTGGAGTGGCAAGTAAAATGACGAGTCCAAGTGCTACGATGGCAACCGGATCGGCGTGAGACAGACCAAACCAAATACCGGGTATATTCGCCGGATAGGCCCGTCCCCCAGGATAGATCACATGGCGTCCGCCAAATAGGTAATACGTGAGCACGCCAATGGCAATTATCGTGGCGCTCAGAATAACGCCGCCGCGAAGCACCGAACTGATGACCAGCTCAGATCGGCGAACCAATCTGTTCGCGTCCGAGCTCGCCGGCGGCGACCCGGTTCCCGTTCCAGGACTCTCGGACATCGGCACTTACCTCCGCCGTCCACGTGCTTGATAGCTGTCGAGACTCCTCAACATCCTGAGCGTATCACGCGGGTCGGGCGGTAGGCTAGAGGAGCCGACTGAACGGCGTTAGGCCGTCTTCTGAGCGCCGCCGCCCATCATCGAGAGGACTACTCCAATGATCAGCAGCACAGCTCCCACCGCGCCGATGATGATACTTGCGTGAGCGGTGTCTCCGGTAAAGTGCAAGGCAAAATGATTGAGGAGGCCCACCACCAAGACAACTATTCCCACTATTGCCAGAACAATGCCTACACTTCGCATAGTCTTCTCCTTCGTGGTTGGGACATCTTGCTGGATTGGAAGACAACACACCAGCTTGGCGCAGTCGCGCCAAGCTGGCGCAAGTATAGTGAATTGCCTGCGTACTTGTCAATGCGCGCGATGCTGGCAGTGTGCGTTGCCGGCGCGGCGGCCTTTGGCATATACTGGCGGAATGGCACTCGCGGCCAACACTCTCTTGGGTTGGAGATCAGGGACATGACACACGAACTAGAGACGACCACAGGACGCGGAAGAGAGTCGAAAGCCTCACTCATCTGGCGCGCGGAGCGCGTCCTCTCGCATGAACAACGTACCGGCCACGCCAATACCGCGGTAAAGCCCGGCGGCATATCTGCGTTCATCACCCATTGGAGCAGAGAAATGGCGGAGTCTCCCGCAGATGATCAGCCGCAGTCCGCCGCGGCTTCGCCGCATATACCCGTCGAGCGCGCTGTGTTAGAACTCCTGCGCGACTACCAGTCCCAGGATCCTATGAGGCGCGCCGCCAATATACGAGCTGCTCTCGCTCTTCTGGACCGTGCGCGGCCGCCGGACATATCCGCAAAGCGTCCAGCCGCGCCACCGAGCATGCCAAAGATAGGTCAACCGGCGAAGATAGGTCAATCGGCAAAGATAAATCAACCGGCGAAGATGAATCATACGGACTCCTCTGGACCATTGCCGCGCGCCAGGCCGACCATACTTCCGCCAAAGCCGGCTATGCCAACTGCGCTTGACGTCGCGTATGAGGCTACGCCGACGGCACCGCGGCCCGAGAAGGAATATCTATTGCGGTCGCCGGTCACGTCTATACCTGGAGTAGGGGTGACGCAGGCTGAACGGCTGAAGAGATTGGGCGTAGAAACCATAAACGACCTGCTCTTCAATTTTCCGCGCGAGCACCTGGACTACAGTAGGCTTGATAAGATCGGCGATTTGCCGTTTGGCGAGGTGCGGACCATACTTGGATTGATCTGGGAGGTAGAGAACCAGCGCACTGGCGGCGGCAAAATTCGCACGATCGCCCGTATCAATGACGAAACCGGTGCCATACGGGCGACCTGGTTCAATCAATCGTATCTGAAGAAACAACTCGCCCCAGGATCCTATATTGTCGCTACCGGGACGAAGCTGCGATTCGGCAACCACGTTGAATTTGCCGTCCGCAGTCACGAGCTTCCCGAGCAAGGTGACCTCGTCAATACTGGAAGGCTGGTTCCAGTATATCGGTTGACTGATGGACTCAGTTCAAAGGTCATGAGGCGGTTTACCAAATGGGCGGTCGACTACTGCGCCTCGCTGGTACCTGAACATTTGCCGGCAACGCTGCGTTCGCGGGCCGAACTGCTGCCACTGTCCCGGTCGATCGCAGAGTTACATTATCCTGCCGACAGCCATTGGCTCCAGCGGGCACGACGCCGGTTAGCATTTGACGAGCTGTTTCTGATTCAGCTGGGCATGCTTACCCGGCGAGCCAATCGCCGGGACGGTCCGCCTGCCCCACCGCTGCCGGCGCCAGAGTCACTCATATTTCTCGACGGTTCCCCCGATTCTCCTTCCGGGACTCCAGAGTCGCCGGTCTCTTTAGGCCAAGGTCTCTGGCCTTTGACGGCGCAGTGTTTTGAAGAAGCCCTGCCGTTCCGTTTTACGCCGGCCCAACGCCGCACCATCGGTGAGATCCTTGCCGATCTCCGAAGCCCCGTGCCCATGACCCGTCTTCTGCAGGGAGATGTGGGGTCGGGTAAGACGGTAGTTGCCGCGGCGGCGCTGCTGGTGGCTGCCGCAAACGGGTACCAGGGTGCACTCCTGGCACCTACCGAGATTCTTGCCGAGCAACATTACCGCAGTCTTGCCGGCCTGATGTCGCCGTTCGGTGTACGTGTGGCTCTGGTGACCGGTCGCCAACGGGCCAAAGAGCGCCAAGCGGCGCATGATGCTTTGGCGAGCGGTGAGACGGCCGTAGCGGTTGGCACCCATGCGCTTATCCAGGAAGGTGTCTCATTTAAGCGCATGGGTTTGGCTATAGTTGACGAACAGCATCGTTTTGGTGTTGAACAGCGTGATGCCCTGCGCGATAAGGGATACAATCCTCACATGTTGGTGATGACCGCTACTCCTATACCTCGTACCCTCGCGCTCACCCTGTACGGAGATTTGGACATATCAGTGCTGGACGAGCTGCCACCCGGAAGGCAACCCGTGATTACCCGGTGGCGCATAGGCGGCCAGGTTCAGGAAGCGTATCGAATGGTCTCCGCCGAGGTTGACGCAGGTCGGCAAGCTTACATTATCTGCCCGCTGGTCGAGGAGTCGGAAGCCCTGGAGGCGAAATCAGCCGTCGCGGAGTATGAGAGACTCAAAAAGAGCGTTTTCCCGGATTTGCGGCTGGGTTTGGTGCACGGGCAATTGCGGCCGTCGGAAAAAGAGAGCGCAATGCGCGCTTTTCAGAGCGGAGCAATAGACGTGCTGGTAGCGACCGCCGTCGTCGAAGTCGGCGTGGACGTGCCCAATGCCACTGTGATGCTGATTGAAGACGCCGACCGATTTGGACTGTCGCAGCTGCACCAGTTCAGGGGACGGGTAGGACGAGGCCAACACCAATCGTACTGCTATCTCTTGAGCAAGGAGGCTAGCACCGCCGCAAGCGAACGCCTGAGTCTGCTGGAGCAGACCAGCGATGGATTCCGACTGGCTGAGGAAGACCTCAGGCTACGGGGGGCCGGCGACTTCTTTGGAACCAGGCAGAGCGGTCTACCGGAGCTGCGCGTCGCCGACCTCGGCGACATGGAGCTCCTAGCAGAAGCCAGATCTCAGGCCGAGTGGCTCTGGGAACAGGATCCATACCTTAGAGATCTCAAGCATGCGGCTCTGCGCGAGCGCATCCATCTATTCTGGCGCAAATTTATGGCGCATTGATCATCGTCACCCGCGGGCGTCAAGTAGCATGGTCCGCAAATCCCATGTTATACTCTACCCTAGAGGAGTCGGCGCTTTCTGGGATGAACAATGACACAGACTTCGGTCAAGGCTACCAGTTGTCACGGCGGTCATTGCGCGCGGCCGTCACGAAAGGGATAGGGTGATTATGAGCACCCCAGATACACATTTGAATTTGGATCCGGATGCCGGTCTTGACGAGATGTACTTCTCTGAGGAGGCCGAGCCTGATTGGTACAAAACCAATATTCCCTGCCAGGTTGGTTGTCCGGCGCACACCGATGTGGCCAACTACATTGGCTTGATCTCGCAGGGGCGCTTTGACGAGGCTTACCTGCTGAATCGCCAATGTAATGTTGTTCCGGGCGTGCTAGGCCGTACCTGTGCGCGTCCGTGCGAGCCGGTGTGCCGCCGCAACAAGATCGACGGCAATCAGGTGGCTATATGCTGGCTGAAGCGTGCTGCTCACGATCATAGGCAGTACCGGCAACTTCCCGAGCGACCCAAAATTACCAAAGACAAGAAAGTGGCGATAGTTGGAGCCGGCTCGGCTGGTATCGCCTGCGCACGCGAGCTTGCCGAGCTGGGGTTCCCGGTGGAAGTATTCGATATGTACGCGGCTCCCGGCGGCATGATGGTGGGAGGAATCCCAGTCTGGCGCTTGCCGCGCGAGGTGACTCAAGAGGAATGTGACGAGTACCTCGATGCGCTGGGCATTACCGTCCACCTCAATACGACGGTCGGCAAGGAGGTACAGCTTACTGACCTGTTGCGCGACTTCGATGCGGTCTACCTGGGGGCCGGTTGCATGCTCTCCAATGCTCTCACTGGACCGGACAATAAAGAGGTGCCTGGTGCCCATTTCGAGGGTGTATTGCAGGGCCTACCCTTTCTGGAAAAGGTAAATTTCGGCGAGCCGGTCTATGTTGGCAAGCGAGTGGCAGTGCTGGGCGGTGGATTTACCGCAATGGATTGCTGCCGTTCGTCGATTCGGTTTGGCGCCGAGAAAGTGTATGTCCTCTATCGTCGCTCCAAGGAGGAGATGCCCTCAGATGAGTACGAGGTCGACGAGGCTACTCTCGAGCATGTCGAGTTCATTTACCTGGCCTCCAATGTAGCGATGCTGAGCGACGACGGTGTGCATGTAAGCGGGATTAAGATGATCCGCAACCGGCTGGGCGATCCCGACGCTAGCGGCCGACGGCGAGCTATTCCGATCCCGGGCAGTGAGTTTATCCTGGACGTAGATACGGTCATCGCCGCATATGGCCAGTACGCCGATACCTCCTGGATTCCGGCACAGGAGCTGGGACTCGAAGTCAACAAATGGGGCATTCCGCTGGTCGACCGCGACACGTGGATGACCAACTATCCCGGATTATTTGCCGGAGGCGACTTCACCGAAGGCTCGCGCAATCTTATCTCGGCGATAGCCGACGGTAAGTCGGCGGCGGCCTCGATGAATCGTTACCTTGGCAGTGCGGACATCCCTGGCGAGGATGCGGTGGAGATCGAGCTGCCCGATTTTCGGCGCGGCATGGTCGACGACTATGAGTCGATCCCGTATCAGGTCATTCCTTCGCTGCCACTGCAAAAGCGGTTTAGCATTACGGTGGAGGCCGAGACTGGGTACAGTCCCGAAGAGGCGGTTACACAGGCTCGACGTTGCCTTCAGTGCCAGCTCAATATCACCATCGATCCGTCGATCTGTATTCTCTGCAGCGGGTGTGTAGATATTTGCCCGTATGACTGTATCAGTATGGAGGGCCTTACCCGCGTGGTAAAGGGTGATCCGCTGCACCAACTCGCTGAAGTGACCTGGGATCGCGGTGCCGATATGATAATCGACGAAGAGAAATGTATTCGCTGCGGTCTGTGTATCGTTCGCTGCCCAACCGATGCCATTTCCATGGTTCAGTTCGAGGTGAAGAGCAAGAACGATCGCTGGAATGTATCAAAGATACCGGTTCTCAACGCCACGCGCTGACCTCATGACGCCGGGCAGGTCGTAGGCTACTATGGCTACGTTTCGCCTCTTGCAGTGAGCCGCTGCTATACTGGAGGTCGACTTGGACACTCCAGAGGGGATATTGCCTTGATGCAAGGGCAGCGCGAACTCAGGATCACCCGGGCGGCACTGTGTGTTGTGGTCCTGCTCGGGTTGCTGCTGGCGTCTTGCTCGTCGGCAGCAACCAGTTCTCTACCCAGCGCGCAGGGGGCCCGTCGGGCGCTGCAGCCGGAGTCCGCTTCGCACCAGTCAGAGTCATCCAGTAACAGCGACAGCAACCAGGCTCGTCTGCTCTACACCGCGGAGTCGTATCTGAGCCACATGAGTCTCGCCGAGAAACTTGGCCAGATGTTTCTCATCGAGACGACCGGCCAGTCCTATACTCCGGATGTGGACACGATGGTGTCAACGCTACACGCGGGAGCACTCATTATCTACGCCCAGAACATGCAGTCTCCTACCCAGTTACGCGACTACATTTCGACCATACAGGCTCATGCCTCACTACCCATGATGGTGTCAATGGATGAAGAGGGGGGCGTAGTGGATCGACTTGGGTCAGCCAGCTTCGATCCTGCGTTACCGGCTGCACAGGCAGTCGCCGCTACCGGTGATCCGAAGCAGGCTGAGCAGGAGGGAGCAGAGGCGGCGCATGAGATGCAGTGGCTGGGCATTAACACCGACCTGGCACCAGTAGTCGACGTGAGAACCATACCCAATGCCATCGAGTACACCCGTCTCTATGGCGACGACCCCGCCACCGTTGAATCCTACGCTGGAGCTTTCCTCAACGGCTTACAAAGTAACGGTGAGATCGGCTGTCTCAAGCACTGGCCGGGAATCGGCAGTATTGCGCTGGACCCTCATCTCACGCTGCCCACCATTACCCACAGCCTCCCGCAGCTTGAATCGACAGACTTTGCCACCTTCAAATCTTTAATCAGCCAGAACCCCGGGATGATCATGGTAACCCATGTACTGGTACCGGCTCTCGACCCAAAGCTGCCGGCAACACTCTCACCAACACTGGTCGATGGAGTGCTGCGAGGTCAGCTTGGCTATCAAGGAGTGGTGATGACCGACAGCCTGTATATGCAGGCTATTAGCCAGCACTATACTCTGCCGGAGGCCGCGGTGCTCTCGGTGATAGCGGGAGATGACCTGCTGGAAGGCGCGTATGACAGCTATTCAATGCGTGCAATGCTCGACGCGTTGAACGCCGCAATCGACAACGGCAGCATCACCATGGAGCGCATTGATCAGTCAGTCACCCGAATCCTCGAGCTAAAGGCACGGTTTGGTCTGATTCCTCTGATGGCGCTGCCGCTCAGCCCATCCGGGGCGGCGGCTTCTTCCGGTAGTGGAACTGAAGTCGCGGCGATAGAGACAAAAACCGGGCAAGAAGACCGGGTCTAGCCGAGGCCTCCAGGTACTGCGCTGACCTCCGGTCAGTCGACTAACGCGCGGGTGAGCATCACCATGGTGACAAAGGTCCGGAAGACCTCGAGCGGCTGGCTACTTACAAAACGAACGGTCCGTCCTTCACCGCCTACGCTCTCCACTCCATGTAACCATGCTGCCATTTCGGCCATATCCGCGATGAGAAATGTTACCCTGAGCTCGATATCGCCAGTGAAGACTGGTGGACTAAATTCTTTGGCCAGCAGGAGGGCCTGATGAGCGCCCTGTTGGATTCGTTCACGGGCCAGCTCGGGGTGCAGATTCTCGGCAGCGTAGCGTGAAATCGATCGTTTGACTTGGACACAATGGGGGGCCGGGGTCAGCCGCCCGGCTTCGGCGGCGGTGACCTGATCTCCGGTAACCAGGACAATGGGTACAAGGTAGTGAGCGGCTACCAGGGCATTGATGGCGGTCTCGCCGGCAATCTCTCCATTTAACCGTACCTCCCAAATCGCGCGCGGATTGTAGCTATGGCAGAGAACCGACTGGCTGGCACCGATCGAGCCGTGATAGCCGAGAAAAAAGATGGCCTCGAAGGTCTCGTCGAGTCCCTCCATCATATACATGGGTTTGTGCTTGCCGGTAAGGAGCGATGCCGTACCGTGAAGGCGATCGGGCTCAAGATTGCGCATAGAGCTGTGGGAGTCGTTGATCAGAAAAGAGTCGGCGCCCGCCGACATCGCCCCATCGATGGCGGCGTTCAACTCTCCGAGCAACAGCTGGCGACCAAGCTCATAGTCGTGGCTGCCCACCATGATTTGGTCCCAGTCAACGATGCCGGCGACGCCCTCAAAATCCGTCGAAATGTAAACTCTCATGTGCGGCAGCTTCCTCTCTCCACTGCTTTGCGGATCTGGATGCCGATTTGGCGCGGCTGGCTAATCATTTTCTCATTGTTTCCTGGTATCATACCTTATTGGAGTGCTTTAGCTGGTTGGACAGCGTATAATTGGGTGTAATTGTTCGTGATACTTTAGTAGGATAGCAATACTATAGAGGCAGCATGCAAGTTCTACCCCAGGCCCTCTTTCTGGTGATGCTCGAACTGACGGTAGGCTCGATCGTTAGCCTATTCCTCCTCGACCTTCGGGGAGGCACCACTCGGGGCTTCTTGATTTTTCAGGGAGTGCTGTATTTCGTCTTCGGCATTCTGACTTTACTGGCGATGAATAGCTTTGCCACCCCGCAGATCGTTTCGGGCACCGGGTTGGACGAGACTTGGCTGCAGGCGCAGGGACCGCTAGTGCTTCTCTTTGTCGTGCTTCTGATACCCTGGAATGTCTTGCTCTGGCTGAGTCCGCGGGCCGAGTCCAAGACTCTGGAATTGCCGCGGAATCTTCCTCGTACGGTTATGGGCGCGCTCGCGTCCGTGGCCGGATTGGTCGCGCTCTTCGTGGTCGCCATGGGGTATCGCACGCTGGCTGATAGCCGACTAGATGGCGCGTTGGTTGTACTGATCCTTCTCTCGGGCGCGCTCGCGCTTGGGGGAGTTATGACCGCCATGTTGCTGGGCCACTGGTATCTCAATACTCCGACCGCCTCAGGCAAGCCGCTGGAGTTTGTGACAACCTTGCTTCTGATCGCTCTGGCGGCTGAATTCGGATTTACTCTGCTGATGGGACCCAGCACGGCGCAGGCAGCCACCGGCGCCGTGACCGTGCAGCCTGGCACGACCATTCATACCGGCACAAACGGCATTACCGTAAGCACGCCAACCGTGGTGTCGCACAGCCAGGCCAGCCAATCGGTACAATCAGCTGAAGCCCGGCAGGCCCCGCTTGGTCAGGGTGCGATGTTCTGGCTGCAAATTCTCATGGGCTTTATCGCGCCGCTGATACTGGGAGCCGTGGCACTGTATTTGACCTATGGACGTTCATTCCAGTCCGCTACTGGTATGTTATATCTATGTGTATCGTTCATCTTTATCGGTGAGGTGCTTGGCCGCGGGCTGCTGTTGCTGCCCGTGCTGGGTTAACAGGGGGTAGGGCCACGCTCGGTTCCTGCCAGGTACCCCGCAGAGTGGAAAGGAGCATCACGCTATGGCGGACGCTTCCCCCATACATCCTGAGATCTTCGGAGCTTACGACATTCGCGGAATCTATCCCGAGACGCTGGATGAGAAGGCCGCTTACGCCATCGGTCGGGCGTTGGTTGAGTTCCTTGCCGTCTCACAGGTAGCGGTTGGAAGAGACATGCGCCTGTCGTCGCCCCAGCTGGCTGAAGCGGCCATCCAAGGTATCACAGAGCAGGGGGCCGAGGCGGTGGACTTGGGCTTAACAACCACCGATGAGCTCTATTTCGCGGTGGGAAAGTTCGGGTATCCGGGCGGAGTTATGGTAACCGCGTCGCATAATCCAGCGCGGTATAACGGCATGAAGCTTTGCCGAGCCGATGCGGTGCCGCTGAGCTCCGAGACCGGCATAGCGCAGATTCGCGACATCGCTTTCGCGGGAAAGTTCACCGAGCCCAGCCTAGTGGGGGAGGTGGTTAAGCGGGACGTGATCGACGCGTATGTCGAACACGCCCTCTCGTTTGTTGATGTCGGCAAGGTGCGGCCGTACAAAATAGCCGTTGATGCCGGAAACGGCATGGCAGGTATGATCATTCCCGCGGTTTTCAATCGACTTCCGTGTGAACTGGTGCCGCTGTACTTTGAACTAGATGGCTCTTTCCCCAACCATCCGGCGAGTCCGATCGAGCCGGAAAATACCGCAGTGTTGCGCCGTACTGTAGTGGAACAGCACTGCGATCTGGGGGTGGCTTTTGACGGTGACGCCGACAGGATGTTCCTGATCAGCGAGAAGGGGCAGTTGCTGGGCGGTGATATGGTAACCGCCCTTGTGGCGCAGAGCCTGCTGAAGAGATTTCCGGGCTCAACTATCCTGTACAACCTTATCTGTTCGCGGAGCGTACCAGAAGTGATTGTACGAGGGGGCGGTCACGCGATCCGAACACGAGTGGGGCACTCGTTTATCAAGGCCCAGATGCGCGAGCACAATGCCATCTTTGGTGGCGAACACTCCGGACACTTCTATTTCCGTGACAACTGGTATGCGGACTCAGGTCTGATTGCCTTTTTGATAGTTCTGGAAATGATCAGTGAAAGTGGCAAAACCGTCTCTGATCTCCTGGCGCCGATCGATACACGCTTTCGTAGCGGCGAGATCAATTCAGAAGTAACCAATCAGCAAGAGACGATGTCAGAAATCGAGCGGCATTATGCCGAGCTGGGGGCGGAGATAGACCATCTGGACGGTATTACCGTCGCGTTTCCTACCTGGTGGTGCAACGTGCGGCCTTCCAATACTGAGCCCTTATTGCGTCTCAACGTCGAGGCCGATACCCCTCCGGAACTTGCCGAGCGGCGCGACGAGGTGCTCAAGTTGATTCAGACAGTAGCAGTCAAGCATGCCGGATAGGTGGTATGCGTGAGTCCCTCTTAGGAGGCGAGCAGTGGGTGTCTTTTCCCGTTTCACCAATTACATCAAAACGGTTGTGAGTTCTTTCCTGGATCGTGCCGAGGATCCAGGACAGACGCTCGACTACGCCTACCAGAAACAAAATGAGCAGCTTCAAAATCTGCGCAGGAGTATTGCCGACGTGGTCACCCAGGAGAAGCGCCTGGAGCTGCAGGAGGCGCAGGTCAACGTGCAGATCGAGAAGATTGACGGCCAGGCTCGGCAGGCGCTTTCCATGAATAGAGAAGATCTTGCTCGCTATGCTCTGGAGCGAAAGCAAGCACTGCAGAACCAGCTAGCCGGCTTCGACACGAGTATTGCCCAGCTGAAGCAGCAGCAAGACAAGTTCGTGGCAATGGAGCAGAAGCTCAGCGCCAAAGTGGAGACCTTCCGCTCTCAGAAGGAGATGGTTAAGGCCCAGTATAGCGCGAGTCAGGCCCAGGTGAAGATCCAGGAGGCGGCCAGCGGTATCTCAGAAGAGATGGCCGACGTCAATATGGCGGTCGAGCGGGCCCAGGATCGGGTGCTGCAGATGCAGGCCCGCGCCAACGCCCTGGACGAGCTATCGCAGTCGGGTACCTTGCCTGAGCTGGGCGGGGGAGATAGCCTGGACCGCCAGCTTGCTCAGCTCTCAGATAAGGCGGATGTTGACCGCCAGCTGGAGGAGTTGAAGTCCCAGATGCAGCTCCCACCGGCGCAGACCGGTCAGGCTCAGCTGCCGCCTGCCGGTAACTAAACAATCCGGTACGGTTGCCGAGCCACGCACAGAATGTTCTCGCGCCGTAGACAGCGTACGGCGCAAGCCACCCATGGTCTCCATAGTTTCATGATGAAGAGGTGGGCCCTATGATTGTTCGCATAATGGCTGAGGACCAGTACCGCCTGGATGATAGCTTCAGGCCGCAGCTTGAGCAGCTGGATGAGGCGACAGAAGTGGCGCTGATCTCCGGCGATGAAGCAAGCTTCGCCAGTGCCCTAGAGGCCCTGATCGCTGCGGTCAGAAGCCATGGTCAGGTTGTTCCCGATGACGAGATCGTGTCTTCCGACTGGATCATTCCCGGACCAGATATGACGCTGGAGGAGGCCCGCTCCAAGCTGCAACAGCATGTGCCAGCCGCAGCGGCGCCGGCGGATTCGACTGGAGAATAGAATCGATTCCGCCATCCTTGTGTGCATGCGCCTAGGAGCCTCGACTACAGTCTTACTAAGAACACAGGTGGCGAGCGAAAGTGGAGACATTTTGGTGGATGCACATGATGTAGAGCAGATGACGAGCTTATTCACTCGAATTGCCGACGCCGCCAAATCTGATCGCAGCGTTGCCGACCAGGTCCGAGACGCGCTGGCGCGAAGCGGATTGCTCGAAGTCTTCGGTACCGCGGCTGCGCTCGACGTGGTCGACCTCCTGGACGCGGGCGGAGAAGCGGCGCTGCGGGCGCGATTGGGAGACTGCTACTCTTCCTGAGTTGAAGCAAATCATACGCGGCAATAGGTTCGACGAAGCCGGCGAATCCACTCGCTGGCGCAGCAGCGCGAAATGTATCGATCTCATAGTGAGCTGTGCGCGGCAGAGATTGGAACATGAACTGGCTAAACAACCAGCCAGTGCCGCTTCGTGGATGCTGTAATTGTTCTCCAGAGGGCCCGGTCGCACTCAAGTGCACGCCATACATGCACATGGGTGGGCGACTGGCTATGCGAGACTGTTGGTTAACATAGCCGTTAGGATCTATAATTCTACGAGGCAGCCGGGACCATTCGCTGCCATTACCTTATGGTTGTGTTCCATTATTCATAATAATGCCCGGGCTACATACTGTGCGGGTACCGCCGGTTGCAATGAGGTGCGGTGCGATTCCTCGGGGGAAACCATTATCTTGCAACAACAAGGCATGAAGGAGAATCAGTCCGGTGAAGCACATTCTTGATACTATTGACAGGCCATCCCAGCTCAAATCTCTTTCGCCGGCTGAGCTTGATCAACTTGCCGATGAGATACGCCAGGAAATCATCGAAACTGTCTCATTGCGGGGAGGACACCTGGCACCAAACCTCGGGACGGTCGAGTTGACTCTGGCATTGCATATTGCCTTCGATACGCCGCATGACAAGCTGGTATGGGATATCGGTCACCAGGCCTACCCGCACAAGCTGGTGACCGGCCGTCTGGACCGGTTTCGTACCATCAAACAACTTGGGGGACTCTCCGGCTACCTCAGGCGTGATGAGAGCGAGTACGATGCTTTTGGCGCCAGTCACGCCAGCACCTCCATCTCGGCGGCCCTCGGAATGGCGGCCGCGCGCGACCTACAGGGTGAAGATTATAAAGTGGTCGCGATTATCGGCGATGGCGCGCTTACCGG
The DNA here is from genome assembly GCA_963810535.1 of uncultured Chloroflexia bacterium. Classification (GTDB taxonomy): domain Bacteria; phylum Chloroflexota; class Ktedonobacteria; order Ktedonobacterales; family JADMIN01; genus JAJPKE01. The sequence goes on along the minus strand of CAWENW010000013.1, from coordinate 41,973 downwards.
CGGTATGGCTCTAGAGGCTATCAACAACGCCGGAGCTATGCACAAAGATCTTATTATTGTGCTTAACGACAACGACAAGAGTATCTCCGATAACGTTGGCGCGCTGCACGCATATCTTGGCAAGATCCGATCCGACAAGACGTATCGAACCGTCCGCAATGTCGTCATGAGCTCGCTGGACCATGTTCCTGGAGGTGGCCTCGCACGGGAAGTAGCCGGTCGTACCGCTAGGAGCGCCAAGGAGTTTATGCTCCCCAGTCGAAGTGGTGTGATATTTGAAGAGCTGGGTTTTACATTTCTGGGCCCGTTCGACGGACATGACACACCGCATCTGGCGGAGGTATTTCGCAACGCGAAGACAATGCACGGTCCGATCATCATCCAGGTCATCACTCAAAAGGGGCACGGCTGCGACTTCGCGGAGGCTGAGCCGACTAAGTTCCACGGACCAGGTGCCTACGATCCACGCACTGGCGAAATGAAAACGAAGCATGGTGAGCCACCCAAGTACCAGGACGTTTTCGCCGACGCCTTGGTTGAGTTGGCCTACCGCGACCCCACTATCGTCGGCATCACCGCCGCCATGGCCGAAGGTACGTCACTGTATAAGCTGCAGGAGGCACTGCCTGACCGGTACTTTGATGTCGGTATCGCCGAGCAGCATGCGGTAACGTTTGCCGCTGGACTGGCTTGTGAGGGCATGCGTCCGGTGGCGGCCATTTACTCGACCTTTATGCAGCGTGCCTTTGATCAAGTCATTCATGATGTCTGTGTGCAAAATCTTCACGTGGTCTTTCCTATGGACCGCGCCGGACTAGTTGGCGAAGATGGCCATACCCAGCAGGGCGCCTTCGATATCGCCTTTATGCGTATGATTCCCAATATGCAGGTCATGGCGGCCAAAGACGAAAATGAATTGCGGAATATGCTCTATACCGCGATCTATATGGAAGGTCCGGTCGCGCTGCGCTATCCACGAGGAGCGGGTACGGGAGTACCGCTCGATGCCGACTTCACCATGCTTCCCATAGGTCGGGCCGAGATTCTCTGCGCGGAAGATGAGATCAGTCTGGCAGAGTGTGCCGTGCTGGGTTACGGCAATATGGTGACCCCCGCCTTACAGGCGGTGACGGAGCTTTCCACCGAGGAAGGGATCCGGGCGGTGGCGGTAAATGCGCGTTGGGCCAAGCCGCTGGATGAGGAATTGATCTTGCGCCTGGCTCGCACCACCGGTTGCCTGGTCACAGTCGAGGACGGCTCCGCACTGGGCGGTTTCGGCAGCGCGGTAAGCGAGCTGCTGCATGCCCATGACTTACACGATGTGCGCCTCAAGATCATTGGTCTTCCGGATATCTTCATCGAGCATGGCGCACCCGCGATACTCCGCGAGCTCTACGGCCTTTCCAGCGGCCATATCAAGGAAGTGGTTCGCAATCTTGTGCGCCCGGGCACGCACAGCCCAGCCTATCCGCGCGATTACAGCGGAAAGACAACGCTCTGATTTGACCAACCGAGCAAGCGCCATCATGATGGCGCTTGCTCGGGTTGCGGGCTACTCGGGTAGTGCAAATGACCCGAGCGTCATGCCGCCGTCGACTATCAACACGGTCCCAGTGGTAAAGTTTCCTGCCGGTGACGCTAGATACAGTGCGGCGCCGGCAATTTCCTCAGGTGTCCCAATACGGCCGAGCGGTGTAGCGCGTTCAATGGCGGTGCGTATAGCCGGTGTCTCATGCAGTACTTGGGCGAAGCGCGTTTTGATGAGGCCGGGGGCGATGGCGTTAACCTGTATGTTGTCAGGGCCAAGCTCCTGGGCGAGTGACCTGGTAAACTGAATCAGCGCCGCCTTCAGCGTGCCGTATACCCCTTGGGCCACTCCCGGCTGGATGCCGGCCACCGAGGCCACGTTGATAATCTTGCCGTGTTGCCGTATTCGCATACCGGGTACTACCAGACGGCACAGTCTTACAGCGCTGAGCAGATTCGTATCCATCATCTTGGTCCACATGCCGTCGTCGGCATCCAGCACCGGCCCAAAATGCACATTGGTTGCCGCATTGTTCACCAGGATATCGATTGGACCAAAGGCTCCCTCAGCAGCCTGCACCAGGGACTCAAGCTCCGGTGCTTTGCTGACATTGGCAGCTATACCGTGAACCTGCGCGCCACTTGCCGCAAGCTCGCCGGCCGCTTCCAGAACCTCTTCTTCATGGCGAGCGGCCACTACCACCCGCGCGCCAGCCTCAGCCAGCGCCGCTGCAATAGCTCGTCCGATACCGCGCGACCCACCGGTGACCAGCGCAACTTGCCCGGTGACGTCAAATGAGGGGACTGCTGGCATACGCTGTTCTGCCTTTCTTGCGCAACAATTCCAAAGCGAGTCTCGAGAGTCGCCGAAGGACGGAGAGCAAAGTCCGCCAGCTACTGGTATGGCACATGTTCTGCTCCAACACTGCGAGACAGATATGATAAATGAGGAGACCAGTGCCATGTTAACCAGCGGTCCAGCTTTGCTCGTCGTACCTTTGACGGCGGTAGCTCTGATTATACTACTTGTCCTGTTCTTTCTCTGGCGAGTCGGTCACTTACTGGCGCGCGAGATTGAGCGGGAGCGGACAGCTCGCTTTGGCGCGCGCCCGCATTCCCACGCGTCCACCGTCCGATCTATTGACCTGATGCCAGAACGCGCCCATCTCGCATATGCACAATACGGTTTGCCCGTGCGCCAATTTCAAGCGCATGGGTTACCAGTACCAGCGTCTGGCCCCGTGTACGGTTGAGCTCGGCGAGTAGCTCCATCACTTCATCTGCTGAATCTGAGTCGAGATTGCCCGTGGGCTCATCAGCCCAGACGATTGCTGGATTGTTGACCAGCGCACGGGCAATCGCGACTCGCTGGCGTTGGCCGCCCGACAACTCGGCCGGACGGTGTCGCTCGCGATCCGAAAGTCCAACCGACGCCAGCATATCCCGTGCCGCCTGCCGTGCCTCGCGCGCGCGCCGATGAAGTACGAGGAGAGGAAGTTCGACATTTTCCACCGCGCTCAGCACTGGGATAAGATTGAAGCTCTGGAAGACAAAGCCCATGGTGCGCGCGCGGAAATCGGTACGCCGTCCATCGCTCATGTGAGCCAGATCCAATTCATTTATCTGTATGGATCCTGAGTCTACGACATCTAGGCCGGCTAAGCAATTGAGCAGAGTAGTCTTGCCGCAGCCGCTCGGACCCATGATTGCCACCATCTCGCCGCGCTTCACAGCGAGCGTCACATCGGCAAGTGCGGTAACCTCGAGTCCGTGAGTCCGGTAGGTCTTGGTGAGAGAAGTTGCATTGACAATCACTTGATTTTGCTGCGGCTTCCGTCCTGTGCTTCCCGATACTGCTTGCTGACGATGCCCACGCGGTCTGGTCCATTTCTAGCCGGTATCCGACTCTCGCGCCTATAGTGGCGGTTCGGCCTTGATAGTGATTCCTCTATCGATATCTCTATTCATAGCGTAGCGCGTCGGCGGGCGTTACCAGCCCTGCCTGTATCGCCGGCAGAAGTGCCGCGATCAGGGAGGCGACCAGCGCCGCCAGACAGATAGCAATAAGTTCGGGCCATGGCACCACCAGGGATAGACCCGATTGGTATGACGCAAAGAAGTTTACCGCAAATACATTACGGCATAGTATCAGTCCAAGAATGAGCCCAGTTGCCATTCCCAGCATTCCTACGAGAACTGATTCGAAGAGGAAAATAGCTTGCACATGCATGCGTCGAAAGCCTAGAGCGCGCAACATGCCAATCTGCTGGCGCCGCTCCACTACCGAGCGTGATCCGGTAACCGCCAGCGCCGCCATGCCTACCAAGAGAGTCAGTCCCACCAACCCGACCAGCACACGGCTGATAAAGACGCGGGTTCCGTTGACATCAAGCAGCACGTCCTGCAAAGCGGTCGTCTCAAAACCGTAATTGAGAAGCGCGGAGCCGAGAGCAAAGGCTACCTGGTGAGGGTCGACCCCGGGGTTGACCTTGAAGTAGTAATAGTCGTTGCCGAATGGCGCTAGCCCGCTCTCGGTTGGAGCAAATGTGGCTGGAGATCCCATCAGCCCATAAATCTGGCCGTTCGGATTGTTCACGATCCCAATAATGGTAAGCCTGGTCGCTACACCACCTCGTTCATCGCTGACCCAGACGGTCGTAGGCTGTATCAGTCCCGGGCTAAGCGAGATACCCCGAAGCCTCAACATCACCTCTCGCAGCGTGTACTGATTCAGTTCCAGTGGAGCGGAACCAGGCAGGCCATTCGCGCCCAGCCCAGGCTCCGTCGGCGAACCGGTGGATGTGGTGGAGGCTTGTGAGACGGACTCCAAACTAGAGAGGCCGGGTAGACCGGCGGCGATCGGCGGACCGAGGAATTGCTCCGGCGATAGCTCGGGCGGCGGTTGCACGCCGAGCAGCGCGGAGTCGGCCGAACTCAGTGCTCCCGAATCGATGACGACGTCGCCTGGCACAGTTCGGACCGCGTTCCAGACCGCGGTGTCGCTGGCGAACCCGGTGGCGTGCGCGAGAAGCGGCAAGCCGACTCCATCAAGAAATGCTCCCTGTATCTGCGATACGGGATAGACCGACCAACGCGCATTTGGAGCCCCCGGCTGTATGATGCCAAGCGGCAGCGGAGTGGCACTGCTGATCGCCGCAATATCTCCGTTTGCGGCGGTCCCGGAGATCTTTTGCTGCAGGCCCGCGAGACCGCCCACTGGCGCAAAGAGCGCTTGTCCGGCCACGTCATATCCAGCGGCCTGTGACGGCAGGTTGTCAAAGTTCTTGGTGGTCGAGGCGGCGATGGTTGCCATTACCACCATAGTAAAGCAGACGAGTGAAAAGAGGGACAACCCGATGCCAGCACGGAAGCGATATTGCCCGGGATAAGCCAGCGCCACGCGCCCAACATGGCGCTGTTGTCCCACGTGTGTCACCAGCCAGCGCAGCGGAGCCAGTAGTATATCCAGGTTTGGGGCCAGCGCCACGACCACGCCGAATACCATCATCACGCCGGCTACAAAGAAGGTCTGGACGCCGCCGTTCCAGCGAGGAAGTCCTAGTGAGCTGAGAGCGTCGAATGGCAATGACCAGTAAAGTGCAAGCAAGCCTCCTATGAAGACCGCGCTCAGTCGATCCGCCAGCACCGTGGCCCGAAGCAGTAGAAAAGGCGCCGACGAGGGCCACCGCCGTGACACGATGAGAGCGGTCAGTGAGAGGGCAGACGAGCGCAGCAGAAGCACTATACCGATAACCAGACAGGAAAGTCCCAACGAGAGCAGCGAGAGGTCATATTGTTCCGCTGCCCGCCGCAGGAGAAGTAAACCGGCTGCGATAGGAACAAGACCGTAGATCACCAGCCCGGAGAGTAGCGCCCCGAGTGAGCGGGCCATGCCATCCGGGTCCTGGCGGACTCGTGCAATGGAGACAACGGTGGCGCGAAAGAGCGAAATAAGAGAGCTGCTCTCTGCCGGCGGCTCAGGCAAATCGCGTAGTGCGGCGGCGATTGTCATCCGGCTCACCGTCCAGGCCGCCAGCCAGATGGTCGCCAGAGTAAAGAGAAGGCCGAGACAGAACGCGACGATCATGCTGCTCGGCTGTACTTGCACCTGCAGCGGGAATCCGATGCGTGCGATGGTGGGACTTACCAGCAGCACTATCAGCAGGCCCAGCCCCAGCCCGGAAAGTATTCCTGCTGCTGCCGCCAGCATGTCGTACATGCCTCCCTCGAAGAGCAGCATCGAGACGATTTGGCTTCGGCGCATGCCGATCGCGCGAACCATACCCAGCTCCGAGCGCCGCTCGGCGGCCAGCAGGACAAAGATCAGAAAGATGAGCAGAAGTCCGATCGAGAGCGAGAAGAGGGTAAACAGTGACAGGATACGCCCAAAGATGTCCTGTTCTTGCAGAGAAAGCTGTACGCCTTGCTGCTTTACTTCGGCCACCCGAAGCTCATAGTTCACGGTGTTTGCTACATCGGCCGCCACTTGGTTACTGTACCGAACACCCGATAAGCCATTTCCGGCGTTGGCGACGTAGACGTGATTGATCTCTCCTGGGGCTTGCAGCATCTGCTGTAGCTGCGCCAGGGGAAGCAGGATAGCCGGAGCATCGCCGGTTAACCCACCTGTTATGACATCGGCCACGTGATACGTATAGCGCTCCCCTGGCCATAGTGAGCTAAAGAGAGTGAGTGTGTCACCAGTCTTGCTGCCGAGCAGGACCGCCAGGTTTCTACTGAGATACACCTGGTTGCCCGCCAGGCTAGAGACAGAGACCGGCGCTCCCTCAATCGAGTGTAGGGCCCCAAGGGGACCAGCGTGATCCGGAATGTAGGCCAGCGCGGTGACCCCTCCGCGAACCTGACGCGCGGTCATATCTGCGACCAAGGTATTGGGTGCTACGAGCGAAGGCGCCATGCCGGCAATCTGCGGGTCGTTCCCGAGTTGGCCCTCAAGCCGAGTGCTGATGTCGGTGGAGAATAGGCCCAGTTGTCCACTGCCTCCATACGCATCCTCGTCGATACGCCCGAGATTGAAAACCGCGACTGTTTTAACCGCCAGCGTAATGGTGTCGTCAATCGCAAGCGACGATGCCACGAAGGTCGTGGAAAGCATGAGGCCGGAAACTATCAAGATGGTGCGGATTCGACGCCGCCCGATGCTGCGAAGTCCAATTCGCGCCAGGTGCGGCTCCCGAATCCCAACGATCAGCAAGGCGGCGCTGGCGAGCAGGGCGGACAATACCAGCGGTTTCAAGAGATTGTCTGCCGAGAACGAAAAGATGGAATCCATACCGCCTCATTCTAAGTGGTGCTACTCGGCGCTCCGGTCGCAGGAGATGCAGGGATGCCGTTGGTGTGCTTGATATCGGATGCAAAGAACTGAGCAAGCTGGCGTGCGCCGGCAGCGGAGGGGTGAAAGCCGTCGCTGCTGATGTCCTCGGGATGCTCGGCCAAAGTTTGCCAGGCGGAATAGATATCAACCAGGCTGACCCCAACGCGCTGGCAGACTCCGGCAATAGCGACATTCCACGCAGCTACCTGGGCGGCGAGCGTCACTGGGTCGACGTCCGCGAAGTGTGGGAGTAGGCTCAAATCGGGAATGTTGCCCACAAAGATCTTGGCGCTGGTGCTTGCCCGCAGCTTGGTCAGCAATACGGTCAGCTGTTGCTGGTAGCTTGTCAGCGGAACGCCATCGGCGAAGTCGTTCACCGCCAACCAGACCGTGACGATCGCAGGCTTAGAGGCAAGCGCGATCGGAAGTTCCATTGAGATGGCATTCTTGACGACTACGCCAGGTATGCCAAGATTTATCAGATGGACATGTGGTCCAAGGAGACTCGCAAGCACAGTGGGCCAGCTTTGACGATCGGGATCATCAGTGCCGATCCCGAAGGCGTCGGAGGCTCCAATGGCAACGTATGTTAGGGCTGGTGCCCCACTCGCCGAGTCCCGGGGTGTCGGAGCGGCAGATGAAGCGCAGGAGCTGAGGAACACGAGTAACACCATAACGAGCGGAGCTGACCGCCAAGGCATCGAAACCACCCCTGCCAGCTGTGCGCGTGATTTTCCCAGCATCGTGCCTCTGCTTTCGTTACTGTTCTTGCTCGTGGTCGTCTACGTCTTGCCATGGTCATCGTCAGGGGTAAAGGATTCGCCCTCTTCTGCCTGCCAACCATTAGCGGCAAAAATCGCCAACGTCTGCTGATCTCCAGGCACATAGGTTACGATTGAGTACTCAGATGTCCCACTAAAGACGGTAATGCTTGTTCGCAAGGTGAGTGCCCCCAGAATTGAATGGCGCATTTGAAACACGAAACTGGGGGAGACGCTGGGTCCAGCATCCGAGGAGCCGGCGATTCGGCGAAAATCGGAGACCCCGCGCAGACTGCGCCAGAGCTCACGATAATCCGGGAGATAGGTCAGACTGCGAGTATTGTACTTGAAATCGGCTAGAAGGCGGCGCGCTAGCGTCTCCCAGGGACGAAATTTGGCGCGATTGCCTGGATCGAAGACGACCGCCAGAAGATTTTGGCGCCGATTGGAGAGGGTCTCCTGGTCCATCTCGAAGAGCAGAGTAGCGGGCTTGTTCCAGGCAGCCACATACCAGAGACGGTCAAGGCTGTGGGCCGGAAATGATGTGTTTTTTACTAGTAGCGTAGCCAGCTCGCCTAAATCAAGCAACTCGCGCTCGTCAGCTTCTTCCTCAAGTTGGTGCCCGGTTAGCTTCATGAATTCCTGTGCGAAGAGCCGGCGATCGCTGCCATGCAACTCCAATGCTCGAAGCAGGGACCGGGCTACGCGGGACGATGGTGCCCGCCGCTGACCAGTTTCCAGGTGGTACACGTAGGTGCGGGAAAGTCTGGCGGCATGTGCCAGCTGGCCCTGCGAGATGCCGCGCGCTTGCCGGAACGAGGCGATCAGCTGGCCGAATCCGGCATCACTTGCCTGCCGGTACTTTCTCTCGTATGGTAGCGCGTCGCGCATCAATGGCTTCTCTTCCTCATGTGTTAGCCAGATTCAAGTCCAAGGCCCGAAAATCGTTAGCCAGCAACACCGCAAGTTGTGGCGACGGCTCGTATAATGCTCCAAGTAGGGGTAGCATGTTCCCGCTCTAACAGAGGAGTAAGCCCGTGAGCAAGCATCCTGAAAACTCTGTCCCGGCACCCGATGAGCCGAAAGGACAGAGCCATCCGGCAGTGACGCCAGAACGCCCTTGGATCGCGCATTATTCGCCAGGTGTGCCCCCTAGCATCGATATTCCAGATGAGCCGCTCACCTGGATACTCGACCAGGCGACCCGCCGCTATACGACGAACACCGCTATCGAATATTACGGCACAAAACTCACGTATTTACAACTCAACATGCTGGTGGAGCGTTTTGCGCGGGCGCTGATTCAGCTGGGTTTGCGGCCTGGAGATCGGGTCTCTGTCTGTCTCCCAAATGTACCCCAATTTCCTATTGCGTTCTTTGGAGTGCTGCGAGCCGGAGGCGTCGCCGTACCCACCAATCCCCTCTACACCGCCCCTGAGCTCGCGCACCAGTTGGAAGACTCGGGCGCGGTAGCGGCGATTACGCTGGAGCAGTTCTTCCCGAATTTCGCTGAAGTGTATTCTAATACCAAGCTCAAGCATCTCATCCTAACCAGCCCAGCCGACTATTTCCCACCGGTCTTGGCGACTCTGTACCGACTAAGCCAGTTGCGGGAGCGTAGGATAAAACCCCCAACCGTTCTTGGGACACCCGGGGAGGGCTGCAGTGTAATCCGGATGGCAGACTTGATAGGCAGAGGTGCCGACCGCCAAACCGCCTCCACAGTGCCGTTGCCCGCGCCGGCCGCTCCGGACGACTTGGCGGTGCTCCAGTACACCGGCGGTACAACCGGTGTCGCCAAGGGAGCCATGCTCACACATCGCAATCTCCTGGCGAATGCCCTGCAGACCGGAGCGTGGAACGAACAGACACCGGACAGCAAGCATTCGACGCTGTGCGTGGCGCCGTTTTTTCACGTGTATGGGCTGACGGTCTGCATGACCATGTCGCTCGCCAATGGATGGTGCCTGGTTCTGCTTCCCCGCTTCACCGTAGGCGAAACGCTGCAAGCCATCGAGAAGTACAAGCCGGATATGTTTCCCGGGGTGCCTACGCTCTATCTAGCGCTGGCGCGTGCGGCCGAGCAGCACCACCACGACCTCAGCTCCATCAAAGTGTGCATAAGCGGCTCGGCTCCGCTTCCGCGTGAGGTACAGAGACGATTTGAAGCGGTGTCAGGCGCCAAGGTCGTGGAAGGATACGGACTCTCCGAAGCTTCACCGGTGACACATTGCAACCCGGTATTCGGCGACTGCCGGATTGGAACCATAGGACTGCCCCTTCCCGATACCGACTCCGGCATCGTCAATCCCGAGACGTGGGAGTTCCTGCCGGTGGGCGAGCAGGGCGAAATCGTCGTGCGAGGGCCGCAGGTAATGAAGGGCTACTGGCAACGGCCGGCAGAGACCGAAAGCGTGCTGCAGGGAGGCTGGCTACGCACCGGTGACATTGGTTTTATGGATGCCGACGGCTACTTTACCATTGTCGACCGTGCCAAAGACATGATCATAGCCGGCGGAATGAAAGTCTATCCGCGCGATGTCGACGAGGTGCTCTATCAGAATCCGAAGGTCCTGGAAGCTGCGGCGGTCGGAGTACCCGACGAATATCGCGGTGAGACGGTACGGGCCTATGTGGTGGTGAAGCCGGGTGAACATCTTACCGCCGAAGAGTTGATCGACTTCTGCAAAGAGCGGTTGGCGCCATATAAGGTACCGAAACAGGTGGAGTTTAGGGACGAATTGCCCAAGACCCTGATAGGCAAGGTACTGCGGCGTACGCTGCGCGACGAGTATATTGCCAAGCAGGCTGCTGCTCAGAGTAACTCTTAGGAATAGTGCGAATGTACACTCGAAGAAAAGGCGGAGAACTCCATGGCAACTGAAACAAGACTCGAGACCGGTGCTGCGTTTCTTACCGTTCCGGTGACCGAAGAGCAATTTCTCACCCCTGAGAAATTCACCGATGAGCAGAAGCTCATTCAAGAGTCCGCTGCCACCTTTGTACAGCGTGAAGTGCTGCCGAAGGCGGAAGAGATCCGCCATCAAGAGCCCGGCCTCATGGCCTCCTTGGTGAAGAAGGCTGGAGAGCAGGGCCTGCTCATGATCGATGTGCCTGAGGAATATGGTGGTGCCGACTACGGTTTGGTGGTGAGCGGGCTGGTTGCCCATGAGATGCGGGAGGCCTCATTCGCGGTGGCTCATGGTGCCCATACTACCATTGGCACCTTGCCTATCGTCTTCTATGGGACCGACGAGCAGAAGCATACCTATCTACCTCGACTGGCAACAGGGGAGCTGATCGGAGCCTACGCGCTTACCGAGCCGGGCGTAGGCTCCGATGCCATGGCGATTCGTACCCGGGCTAGTCTCTCGGAGGACGGCCAGTACTACATCCTGAATGGCGCGAAACAATGGATCTCCAACGCTGGATTCGCCGACCTCTTTGTGGTCTTCGCCAAGGTCGACGATACCAAGCACACTGGATTCATTGTCGAAGGCGCCTGGGAGGGAATCTCCACCGGTGCCGAAGAGAAAAAGATGGGTATCAAGGGCTCATCCACCCGCACGCTCTATCTGGATAATGTCAAGGTGCCGGTCAACAATGTCCTGGGTGAAATCGGCAAAGGATACAAGATCGCCTTCAATATCCTCAATATCGGTCGCCTCAAGCTTGGTGCGGCTACAACTGGGGGGGCGCACGCGGCACTTGACATGGCAGCCAGTTATGCCAATGAGCGAAAGGCATTCGGCCAGCCGCTGCACGCTTTCGGAATGATCAAGAAGAAGCTGGCCTACATGGCAGCCGACGTCTATGCCTCTGAAGCTCTGGTCTTCCGAACTATTGGGATGGTGGAAGACGCCCGAGTTGCCGCTGGGGAAGACCGGCAGGCGCAACTGGCCGCCATCGAAGAATTTGCCATTGAGTGCTCGATTGCCAAGGTCTACGGCTCCGAAGCGCTGGCTCGCTGTGTGGATGAAGGCGTGCAGATCTTTGGCGGATACGGTTTCATGGATGAGTACCCGATCTCCTGGGCATACCGCGATGCGAGGATTAACCGCATCTTCGAGGGCACCAACGAGGTCAACCGGTTGGTTGCTGCGGGTACACTCTTCCAGCGCGCTATGGACAATAAAGTCGATATCTTCAAGGTTTTCCCCGAGATTGACAGCCAGGTTAGCAGTGGACGCGCTCCCGACTTTGCCGGACCGGAAACGCCGGCAGCGCTGCGGGAAGCGGTCAACTTGATAGAGAGAATCAAGCGGGCTGCTATTTACAGTGTCATGAAGGGGGCAATGAAATTCATGGCTACCCTGCGCGACGAGCAAGAGTTCCTTGAATACGCCGCCAACCAGGTCATCAACGTATTCGCCATGGATAGCGCGGTAGCCCGTGCCCTTATGGCGGCTCGCGAGAATACGGCGGACGCTCATGTACATGCGCTTCTGGCCCAGGTATCGGTGCTCAAACACTGGAACGAGACGCGTGCGGCGATGGAGGGAACGATCTCTATGGCATTCGAAGGGAATGACCGCAGCGAGGAATTGGCCCGAGTTCGAGTCTATCTGGGTGATCCTGAGGCAAGTATCGTGGCATTGCAGCGCGAGCTGGCGGATATCATTGCCGAGCGCGGCGCCTATCCGCTCTAGGCGTTTAACGTGAGATGCGGACTGTGGGGAGCCTGGCCTGTAGCCACCGATGTGATATCGATTGGGTGGTGCTTGGGCCGCGGCTAACTCTAGAGGTTGTGCAAAAGGAGTGGTGGTATGCCAGAAGCTGTCATTGTAAGCGCGGTTCGCACGCCGATTGGCCGCGCCGGTAAGGGTGCGCTGCGCACCGTGCGTGGCGACGACCTTGCCGCTGTAACCGTACGCGCCGCTCTGGAGCGGGTGCCCAAGCTCGATCTGGAGCTTATCGAAGATGTGATCCTCGGCTGCGCGTTCCCGGAAGGGGAACAAGGCATGAACCTGGCGCGCATCGTAACTGGCCTGGCTGGGCTGCCAGTCGGTGCCGGCGGAGTCACCGTAAACCGCTTCTGCGCCAGCAGCCTACAAGCCGTCAACATGGCGGCTCAGAGCATTATGCTTGGTCAGGGAGACGTCCTGGTTGCCGGTGGTGTCGAGTCGATGTCTCGTGTGCCGATGGGCGGCTTCAACCCAAGCTTCAATCCTAAACTGATCAATAATCCCGAAGGAGTTCCCGCCTGCGGTATGCCCAGCGAGCGCCGTACCGAGTTTACACAGGCGTATATCCCCATGGGTATCACCGCTGAGAACCTGGCTCGTGACTATTCCATCAGCCGGCAGGACCAGGACGCGTTTGCCTTGCGTAGCCATCAGCGGGCCATTCGTGCGATCGACGACGGCATCTTTGCGAAAGAGATCGTGCCCGTCGAGCTGCCAGATGGAACTATGTTCACGACTGATGAGGGACCGCGCCGGGATACGTCGTTAGAAAAGTTGAGCGCGCTTGAGCCGGCTTTCATCGCCGGAGGAAGCGTCACTGCAGGCAACAGCAGTCCGCTCAACGATGGCGCGTCCGGCGTAGTGTTGATGTCGGCCGAGATGGCCCGAACACTCGGCATCGCACCGCGAGCGCGCATCCTATCAATGGCGGTAGCGGGCGTACGACCCGACATTATGGGAATCGGCCCCGTGCCCGCGGCACGTAAAGCTCTCGAACGCGCTCATCTCGCGCTTGGCGATATCGATATTATCGAGCTCAATGAGGCTTTCGCCGCGCAGTCACTGGCGGTAGTTCGCACACTGGGTATTGATGAAGAGAAGCTCAATCCGCATGGAGGTGCGATCGCGCTTGGGCACCCGCTGGGGTGCAGCGGTGCCCGCTTGATCGCCACCTTGCTCAACGACCTCGAGACGCTTGACAAAAATCTCGGGATGGCAACGCTCTGTGTCGGTGGAGGACAAGGCGTCGCCACCATCGTCGAGCGCATATAAAGAGCAAGAGGACAGCGATGAGCATACATATCGAACGCGCCGCCGTGATTGGCGCGGGTATCATGGGTGCAGGAATTGCTGCACATCTGGCTAACGTCGGTATCCCGGTTCTATTGCTCGACGTCGTGCCAGACAGCGCGCGTGAGAGCACCAATCGCGCCGAACGCAACAGCGTAGCTGCGTCGGGCTTGGAGAAAGCGATCAACGCCAGGCCAGCCTCGGCGTTCTATACTCCAAGGCTGGCTAGGCTCGTCACGGTCGGCAACGTCGAAGACGACCTTGCCCGTATCGGCGAGGTGGACTGGATAATAGAGGCGGTCTTCGAGCAATTGGACATCAAAACCAATCTCTATGCCCGTCTCGAGCAGGTGCGTCGTCCTGGTACGATTGTCAGCTCAAATACATCGGGTCTTCCCGCCAGCATGCTGCTTGAAGGTCGTAGCGAAGACTTCCGCAAGCATTTCCTCGTCACCCACTTCTTTAATCCGGTACGGTTTATGAAGCTACTCGAGCTGGTAGCCGGACCCGATACCGACCCGAAATTGCTGAGCAGCATGGGCGAATTTTGCACCAACCGGCTGGGCAAGGGCGTCGTCTACTGTAAAGACCGACCCAATTTTATCGGCAACCGTATCGGCACGTTCGGTTTTCTGGCGACGGTTCACCGGGTTATCAACGAGGGGTACAAAATCGAAGAGGCCGATGCCATACTCGGTCCGGCCATGGGACGGCCTCGTTCGGCGGTATTCCGTACCGCCGATCTGGCAGGCATCGACACCCTATTGCATGTCGCCGACAATCTCTATCAGAACCTACCCGACGACCCTGAGCGCGCCTTGCTACAAATGCCGCAATTTGTCCGTGAAATGGTGGCGCAGGGCAAGATCGGCGACAAAGCGGGGCAAGGGTTTTACAAGAGAATTCCCGGAGAAGGCAGAAGCGAAGTCCTCGTAATCGATCCGGCAACGCTAAAGTACCGATCTCAGGATTCAGTCCATTTCTCCTCTCTTGATTCGGTCAAGGACAATCCCGACGTCTTCGCTCGAATTCAGACGTTGATAGACTCCTCCGACCGGGGCGGCAAGCTCGCCTGGGAACTGACTGCCGACACACTGCTGTATACGGCGGCTGTCGCGGAGGAGATCTCGGAGGACATCGTCAATATCGACAATGCTATGCGTTGGGGGTTCAACTGGGAGGTTGGGCCTTTTCAAACCTGGGACGCGCTGGGGGTGGAGAAGCTGGCGGGGCGTATGACCGCTGAGGGCCGCAGACTTCCACCGCTGGTAGAGCAGGTGCTCTCCGTTCCGGCGAAGCGATTCTATCAAGACACGCCCGGTCGGCGCTACTTCGACTGGACAACAAGGAACTACCTCCCGATTCCGGAGACGGGACCAACGCTCAGCCTTACCGTCTTGAAGCAGTCTGGCAAGGTCGTCAAAGATAACCGGAGTGCCGCCCTGATCGATCTGGGCGACGGCGTTCTTGGTATCGAGTTTCACGCCAAGATGAATGCGATCGACGACGAGCTTATCGCCATGATGAGGGCCGGAGTCGAAGAGGCGGAGAAGAACTGGCGCGCGGTGGTTATCGGCAATGAAGCTCCCGATTTCTCCGTGGGAGCGAACCTTGCTCAGGTGCTTATGGCGGCAAAGATGCGCATGTGGCCGATGATCGAGAAAGCCACCAACGCGCTGCAGCAGGCGCATCTGGCGGTGAAGTACAGTGGAGTGCCGGTCGTGGTCGCTCCCGCCGGTAGAAGTCTGGGCGGCGGCTGTGAGATCGTCATGCATGGGCAGAAGGTGCGAGCAGCCGCGGAGACGTACCTCGGACTAGTTGAGGTTGGTGCCGGGGTAATTCCTGCCGGTGGTGGCTGCAAAGAATTGCTGGCACGGTGGGCCGCACTTAGCCCGGAGCACGGCCCCTTTCCAGCATCACGCCATGCATTCGAGGTCATAGCGGTAGCCACAGTAGCCTCGAGCGCCACCGACGCGATGAATTACGGCTTTCTCAGAAAGAGCGACGGCATTACCCTTGACCGTGAGCACTTGCTTGCTGATGCCAAGGCCGATGCCTTGGTACTTGCCGACGCCAAGGATCGCGGTGAGTGGCGGCCCACACCACCACCAACCTTCCGGTTGCCAGGTGCTGGTGGGCGTCTGGTACTGGAGCAGGTAGTAGACGGTCTCTATCAGCAGGGCAAAGCCAGCGACTATGACAAAGTGGTTGCCAGTAAGCTGGCTTACGTCCTAACGGGAGGCGATTGCTCGCCGCTTGATACTCTCTCGGAGCAAGATATTCTTGACCTCGAGCGTGAGGCTTTTGTCAGTCTCTGTGGCAACTCCAAGACACAGGATCGTATGGAGGCGCTGCTCAAGACTGGTAAGCCGCTTCGAAACTAATAGGTCATGCCATCAAGCGCAGGCAGCTCGGACCAGTGAAGCAAGCAGGCCAATGCCGGTTGCAAGCTGGTCCTCGCTCTGTGCGCCAAATCCGAGTAACATTCCCGACCTCGGGCTATTACTGTAGTAGTGCGGACTCAGCGGGGTGAACTCGATCCCCTGCCTTCCAGCGGCCTGGGCGAGCGCGACATCATCCACGGTCTCCGGCAACCCAGCCAGGAGATGGATGCCGGCTTCGGCCGGGCCGATGGTTACGACGTCTCCAAGAAGCGTAGAGAGCGCGCAAACCAGGGCGTCGCGGCGGGATCGGTAGAGTCTGCGCACTCGCGCCAGATGACGCTCCAGCTCTCCAGCTTCGATGAAACGCGCCACTGCCAGCGCGTCTCGCCAGGTGGGGTGACGGTCACTGGCTGCGCGCGCGCGTGCGACCGGCTCTACCAGCCAGTGGGGTAGCACCGCAAAACCCAGTCTAATCGCAGGATACAGCGCTTTGGAGAAGGTACCCAGGTAAATGACTTCATCCCGGTCGTCAAGACCACGAAGCGCTTCCAGAGGCTGCCCCTCCAGCCGGAGGTCGCCGTCATAATCGTCTTCGACGAGGAGGACATGGTGCTCTCGCGCCCATTCCAAAAGCGCCAGCCTGCGCTCGAGCGAGAGAGTCACACCAGTGGGATATTGGTGAGAAGGTGTGACCACGACCAGGTGGGCGTTATCGCCAGTTTCCCGGCAAGACAGCGCGTCCACTCTTAAACCACTCTGGTCGACAGGGACGCCTTCCAGGCGAGCTCCTTCGGCTAGAAACGCGGCGTGGAAGCCGATATAGCTCGGATCTTCCACCATCAAGCGCTGCCCCGGCTCGACTAGTAATCGAGCGAGCAGTGCTAGAACTTGCTGCACGCTGCCGGCAATCAGGACCTGTTCGACATCGCAGCGCACTGAGCGAGAGCGACGGAGCCAGGCGGCGATTGCCTGGCGCGTCTCGATCGGGCCAAGCAGGACATCCCATCTTCCGGCACGTGCCGAGCGCTCACGAAATTCCGCCTGGCTCTCCCCTAGACGGTTAACTGGATCTTGCCATCCGACAACGCGTCTCCAGCGCGACCAGGGAAACGCTTCGGCTGCCCCAACCCCTGGGCGGAAGTCGTAGACCACGTTATTTGTGCTACCGGCGCCCAGCAGAGGAATCTGAGCTATGCGCTTGGCCCAGGCGGTTAGCGGTACCGGTGGAGCCGTAAGCGTGCCTGGAGTAGTGGGAGGGGGAACGAATCCTGACACTCTCTCCGCCATACGCTCTTCGAGAAGGGAGCGCCCGTCCTGGAATACCACGGCGACAAAGGTGCCCGCACCGACTCGCCCATAGACGTACCCCTCGGCTCGCAGCCAGTCGTATGCCGTTGCTACTGTAAGGCGAGCTACACTCAGCTGGTAGGCAAGCACTCGAGTTGAAGGCAGCCGGTCTCCGGCCCGCAGCCGCCCTGACAGAATCGCGGTGCGTAGCTGGTTGTATAGCTGATGGGTTAGTCCGTCCGGTGCGGTGTCACCACGCTCGAGCGTCACCAGCAGATCCACAGCCTGCCGGTTGCCCGGGACGCTTACTCTGGCCACAGGTTGGCCCGCCTTCACCTTCTGTACTATTGGCTCTAATTGATCTTACGTTCACGACCATGATACTATACCATTTTGGACCCTACTCCTCTAGCATCCCGAGGATGCCGAGAGCGGTCTGGCATAAAGGGCTCAAGCGGCGTTTATATGCTACAATTCCCGAACAAGCTCCCTTTTGCGCAACGTGGCGAGCGCGCCGGCAATGGGTGAACGCTCGCAGGTGCATCTTGCCGGAGGAGCATATACCAAAGGGCCAGCGATGACTACGCGACACATTCAGCAAGCGCGTGAACCACAACCTGTGGAGACAGTTGACCCGGGACTCCCAGAAGGGGATGATTCATCTTCCGTGGTTGAGATTGAACTCACCGATCTCGCCTATGGAGGTGACGCAGTGGGCCGTCATGAGGGACGTGCCGTTTTTGTCACTGGCGGCTTACCGGGGGAACTGGTACGGGCACAATTCACGCGGATACGCAATAACTATGCGCACGCCACTTTACTTGAGGTGTTGCATCCATCTCCGAATCGCATAGTGCCACGCTATCCTGAGCTGGGGGAATCTGGTGGATTTCAATGGCAGCATCTTGCCTACCCGGCGCAGCTACAGTGGAAGACTAGAATTGTACGCCAGTTGTTGATGAGAGTCGGGCGATTTGCGACACCGCGGGTGCATCCAACGTTCGGTATGCCGGCTGGTACTGATCCGTGGCGATATCGGACTGTCGCGCAATTCGGCATCGGAGGCGATGGCGCCATTGGATTTCGCCGCAGTAACACTCGCACAGTGCTGGACATGCCCTACTGCCCGCTGGTTCATCCGGCGCTTGAGGACTTCTACCAGGGCGTACGAAGCTGGATGCGTGCGCACTGGGGTTCATCGGCAGGTAATTACGCGGCGCGCTTTACGCTGCGTTGCGCGGGTGTGGCTCCAGCCGCGACAGCGGACGATTCTTTGTGCCCGACCGTACCGACATCTGCCGTCCGGCCGTCCGGATTACTGACCATGGAAGCCTGTCCAGGAAGCGCACTCGGTGCCGGAGACCAGGCGTCCGTGATTGGCGAGGAGATTCTGGCGGCGGTACCCGGGCTAACCGGGGTAGCCGTCCTGGGGCTACCGGCAGGACGAGGGCGTGTAGTTGTGGGCCAGGACGCTCTCTATGAGCAGCTGCTCGATCGAACCTTCCGTATTTCAGCAGGATCATTCTTTCAGGTCAATCCAGCTCAGACACCGGTACTGGTACGAGAGGCATTGGCGGCCATGTCTCCGCATTCAGGCGACACCGCGCTGGATGGATATAGCGGTGTCGGGCTCTTCTCAATATTTCTCTCGGGCTACGTTGATCATATACTCGCTATTGAATCGCAGCCGAGTGCAGTTTCTGACGCCCGTGCCAGCGCGGCCATTAATAGCATTTCCAATATCAGCGTCACCGAGGGGGTTCTAGAGCGGTCGGTCGGCGCGCTGCTCCGGCGGAAGCGGCGCGTGGATATCGCGCTGGTGGATCCGCCGCGTGCTGGTTGCCATCCTCGCGCGCTGGCCGAAATCAAACAACTTGGCCCACGAGCCTTGGTCTACGTCTCATGCGATCCGTCCACACTTGCCCGTGACCTGCATCTCTTCTGCACCGACGGCTATCGACTAGTCTCGGTTCAGCCCGTGGACATGTTTCCGTTCACGTCGCATATAGAATGTGTGGCGCTCTGCGAGCGCGATCGCAAGCAAGTACGATAAGTAAAGAACGGCAGTGCCCAGGAGGTATTCGGATGGACGCGATAGTGGACGGCACACGCATCTTTTATGAGCCGGTTGGTTCTCCGGAAAACTATCCGCTGATCGTCTTGCACGGTGGTCCCGGCCTCGACCATACTGAGATGACTCCCTGGCTCGACCCGCTCAGTAGCAACTTCTACCTCATCTATGTAGATGAGCGTGGGCAGGGCCGTTCTGAGCGAGTAGATCCAGCGACTCTCTCGCTGTCCCGGTTCGCCGCCGATGTTACCGGGCTGGCTACCGCACTCTCACTCTCCCAGTATGCCGTACTTGGCCACTCGTTTGGTGCCATGATCGCTCTAACCCATGCGGTCGAGCGCGGCGACGCTACGCACTACGTGATCTCCAGTGGCACCGCCAGCTTTACCAAAAGCGGTGCAGAGATCGAGGCAAACCTTGCCGCGTTTGAGCCGGTAGAGCTTCGAGACATGACTCGCCAGTCCTGGGCAATGGAGCCGTTGGTGAAAACTGAAGAGGATTGTGCCCAGCTGATGCGTATGCAGATGCCGTTCCACTTTGCCAATGTAAACAGCGATGCCTACCAAAGCTATATGCAGGAGGAAGATCGCTGTGTCTACTCGCCTACCGTGCTGGCATATTTTGCCGCCAACGACTACTTCATCGAGCTAGAAGATCGCTTGCCTACTGTTACCAAGCCGACGCTGGTTATGAGTGGCACATTCGACCGCACGTGTACCCCTCGTGCTGCTCGAGACATTCAGATCGGCATCTCGGGTAGTGAGCTGGTCATATTACCCGACGCGGGACACATGACCTACATTGAACAGCCGGCCATGTATTTCGCGGCAATACGTGATTTCTTCGAGCGACACCGAGGGTGACGGGGGTAGCCATTATGAATACTGGAGAGCAGGTTCGGCGGTTGCGCCTGGCGCTGGCGCAGGCCAATTTTACGGTGGGTGATCTGGGAGGCAATGTCGAGCGCATCCTGTGTGATATTCGCCGAGCCGCCGATGAACAGGCGACGGTAATTGTGTTTCCCGAGCTAGCTTTGACTGGCTATCCCCCGGAGGACTTACTTCTCAAGCCCAGTTTTGTCTCAGACAACTTACACGCGCTGGAGGATTTGGCGCGGGCTACCTCGGCCTATCCGAATTTGTGTGTGGTAGTCGGTTTTGTAGACCGAGATACCGATCTCTACAATGCCGCAGCTGTTCTGTATCAGGGAAGGCGCGTGGCTGTGTACCATAAGCACTATCTTCCCAACTACGGAGTGTTTGACGAAGACCGCTACTTCAGCTCGGGAAACGAAGCTCCAGTCTTTGAAATTGGTGGCGCTCTCTTTGGCCTCACTATCTGTGAAGATATCTGGTACCCCGGCGGCCCGCCGGCTGAACAAGTATACAAAGGGGCTGAGGTGCTGCTCAATATCAGTGCCTCGCCCTTCTTCGCGGGCAAACAGCACGCACGCGAGCGCATGCTTTCGACACGTGCCGCTGACAGCGGCGCAGTCGTCGCATATGTCAACCTCATAGGTGGTCAAGATGAGTTGATATTCGACGGATCCAGCGTCGTATTCGACGAGCAGGGTGAACTGCTTGGACGAGCGAAGTCCTTTGCGGAGGATCTCCTAATAGTCGATGTCAATGTCGACGAAGTATTCCGCACCCGGCTGCATGATCCACGACGCCGTAAAGAGCGTCGTATGGGTACTTCGTCCGACGCGGAGCCGGCAATTTTCGTTTCCGGGCCAGCGCCTCTCTCCGCAATTACACCCGAGGCCCGACCACGGGTCACCCAGATAAAGCTGCAGCCTACGGCGCAAATCGAGCCATACCCTCCATATCTGGAGGAGGTTTACTCGGCCCTGGTTCTGGGAGTAGCCGACTATGTACGCAAGAACCATTTTCAGGATGCAGTGATCGCACTCTCCGGCGGCATCGATTCAGCGCTGACCGCAACTATAGCCGTGGATGCGCTCGGCAAGGAACATGTCGTGGGCATCTCGATGCCGTCACGCTACTCGTCGACCGGCAGTATCGACGATGCTCACACGCTTGCTGCCAACCTCGGCATTGAGTTCCATGTACTTCCCATAGAGGAAACGTTTGCCAGCGCTCAGGAGGCGCTGAAGCCGGTATTTGAGAGCGGAGCGCCATCCACATCAACCCTGCCCGAAGAGAACCTTCAGGCCCGCATTCGCGGTATGCTGTTAATGGGGTTCTCGAATCGCTTCGGCTCGTTGGTGCTCACCACGGGAAACAAGTCGGAGATGGCGGTTGGATACGCCACGTTGTATGGTGATATGGCGGGTGGATTCGCGGTGTTGAAGGACGTATTCAAGACGCTGGTCTACGAGCTGGCTTCCTTTCGCAACCAGCGTGCCGGCTACGCCCTGATTCCGCGCAGCACTCTGGAGAAGCCTCCTTCAGCCGAGTTGAAACCGGAGCAGAGAGACACCGATAGCCTGCCAGAATACGACATTTTGGACCCGATCCTGCGAGCCTATGTTGAAGAAGACCGAGATTTGCAGGAGATCGTGGAGCTGGGATTTGATCCCGTAGTGGTCAAACGTGTCATGAGGATGGTAGATACGAGTGAATATAAACGGCGACAGGCGCCGCCAGGAATAAAGATTACCGAGCGCGCGTTCGGGCGTGACCGGCGCCTGCCGGTCACCAGTGCCTATCGAGGGGAGCCGGCGCCGTACAGGCCACATGCCTCGACGTGAATATGTGATTCGGCTCATGCCGAGGCTGGGTGTGACTACTGAGTGACGTGCGTGTCGAACACATCTTTCTAATAGTTGTCTTGGAGGAACAAGGGGTATGTCGCACGAGACCACGGAAGCGGCGGATGGCCGGTCGCAAGCGGTTGCCCTGGCGGTAGCCGACGCTCAGGCGATCACTGACGTTATCACACCACCCTGCCTTATCGCCGGATCATCTAACGAGGAGCTGGCGGCCGAGATTGCCGACCGGCTGGATATGCCGCTTCTGGAGAGGACAATCGAGCAGTTTCCCGATGGTGAGATTAAAATCCGCCTGGGGAGCAGCGTACGTGGCCATGACGCTTATCTTATTCAGTCAACCAGCATGCCGGTAAACGAGAATCTGGTTGAGCTGTTCCTCATGATTGACACGCTATGTCGAGCCTCCGCCAGCCGCCTTACGGTTATTATCCCCTATTATGCGTACGCTCGCCAGGATCGGAAATTTGTCGGCCGAGAGCCCATATCGGCCAAGCTGGTAGCCAACCTCCTCGCGGCGGCGGGTGCCCATCGTATTGTGGCTGTGGACCTGCATAGCCCGGCGATTCAGGGATTTTTCGACATCGGCATGGACCACCTTACAGCGATTCCACTCTTAGCCGACCATCTCAAGGGAAGCCTTCCACCTGGTAGTGTCATCGTGTCTCCCGACACCGGCGGTGTGAAGAGGGCCGACCTCTTTGCCCGTATGCTGGATTTGCCCATTGCCATCCTCCATAAACGCCGAGCGAATGCCCTGGAAGTCGAGATCGCTGCAGTTATCGGTGACGTCCATAACAAACATGCTATTATCGTTGACGACATTATCGCGACCGGCGGCACCATCAGGCAGGCGGTGGAGACGTTGGTGACAGCGGGGGCATATCCCGACGTCCGCATCGTAGCGACGCACGGTGTGTTCGCCGAGAAAGCTCCTTTTCTCTTGCAGCATCCGTCGATTGCCGAGATCGTGGTTACCGATACCGTGCCAGTGCCTGAGCGTGTGCGTGCGGCTCTACCCAATTTACACATTGTGACAGTCGCGAATCTGTTGGCGAACGCTATCGATCGATTACATAACGGGCATTCCTTGAGCGCGCTGTTTGGCCACGATGCCGCGCCTCCGATCTAGCAGGCCACGTGTTCCTGGAAATCACGGAGGTGGGCGAACATGACCAAGCCTGAGGGACATAGTACGCCGAGGCGCTGGTTCGAGACGGTGCGCGATCTGACGGTGCAGCTAGCCGGTATGCCAAGTATTAGTCCCAGCGCCGATGAAGCGAGCGTCGCCGAGGCAATACTGCGCCTTCTCAGTCTCGACGAACCAGAGTTACGCTATCTCGAAGCCGGCCTTGATCCTGTAGATGGCGATATGTATGGGCGCAGCAACGCCTACGCTCTGCTTCAGGGCAACAGCTCGGATACGGTTATACTCCTCGGTCACTTCGACACGGTAGGAATCACTGACTATGGTGAGCTCGAACCCTGGGCGCTTGATCCCGAGGGGCTGTGGGACCGCCAGGAACAGCTGGCCGCGTTGGTACCCGGCCTGCCAGAGGATCTCCAGATGCATCCCGGTGACTGGATGTTCGGCCGCGGCGTGGTCGACATGAAGTCGGGCGTCGCTACGAATATCGCCGTTATTCGCCGTCTCCGTGTTGATGCCGCCGCTGGACGGCTACCGCTTTCGGTGGTGTTTCTGGCCACACCGGACGAGGAGAACGAGTCCGCGGGTGTCCTGCAGGCGGTAGCGCTGCTACTGCGTCTCGGCCGGACCCATGGCCTGGAGTATGTCGGTGCGATCAATACCGATTACACCACCGCGCTGTATCCGGGAGATCCTCATCGCTACATCTATACCGGAACAGTGGGCAAGTTGCTGCCGAGCTTCTTCATCGTAGGCGCGGAAACTCATGCCGCCAGTCCTTTCGATGGCTTTGACGCCAACCTTATCGCCGCTGAGCTCATCAGGGATCTCAGCATGAGCGACGATCTCTGTGACCAGGTTGCAGGTCAGATTACTCCGCCACCAGTGACTCTGCATGCCTCGGATCTTAAGCGGCGTTACGACGTGCAGGTCCCATTTACCGCCTATTTCTACCTCAACGTGCTCACATACACCACGAGTCCGGGCGATCTGCTTCTCCGGTTGCAGCTGCGCGCTGAGGCCGCACTTTCACGCATATTGCGGAGTGTTGACGAGGCAAACCAGCGCTGGCTCGTCGCCGAAGGAGATACCGAGCGAGCGCGGCGTCTTGTGCCACGTACCGGTCGCGTCATGACCTACAGTGAATTGCGCCGGATGGCCGTCTCGCAGCAAGGCGAGACGGCCGTTGCTTCAGCTCTTGAGCACGAGTGGGAGGCAGTTCCGAGCACGGCCGATAAGCGAGAGCGCTGTCTCCATCAGGTGGAGCGGCTCTGGACACTTTCCGGTCTGGCCGGCCCAGCAATCATTCTCTATTATTCGCCGCCTTTCTATCCTCACATAAGAGGCGCGACCGGACCATTGTATGAGGCGGTCTACAGGGTAGCAAAGAATCATCCGGAGCTGTCGCTGGAGTTGCGCGAGTACTTTCCTTACCTTTCTGATATGAGTTATCTGCGGCTAGATCCGGGCTTAGACGTAGCGGCTCTTCGTCTAAATATGCCGGTCTGGAGGGATGAGGATGAAGAGGCGCGATCCGGTTCCTATTCCCTACCGCTCTCGGCTATCCAGGAGCTTGGTGTGCCGGTAGTAAATCTGGGGCCGTATGGACGAGGAGCCCATCAGCGTGGCGAGCGTACGCTCATGTCGTATTCATTTGAGGCTTTGCCGCAATTGGTGTATGAATCCATCTTCGAGCTGGCAAGCGTGCTCGGTCCGCGGCCCAATGAGCCACAGCGTCCAGATGCCTAGCATCTAGGCTTTCGGCCTTCGTCAGATAATGACTCCGAGCACGTCACCTATGGCCACCGTTTCGCCTTCCGCCTTCAGGATGGATGCGAGGGTACCGCTCGCGTTTGCTGCTATCTCCATATTGACCTTTTCAGTCTCCAATTCGACCAGCGGATCGCCGATGGCCACCGAATCCCCAGCTTGTTTGAGCCAGGTGCCCACAGTCGCCCCCATAATTGATTCGCCAAGCTCCGGTACGGTGATCTCATGAGACATCGCAATCCTCCCCAGAAATTTGACCTGCCATCCTCTTGAATGTATCACAACCATGGTGCTGATACGATTGGGCTCCGGCGGTTACCCATCCATCGCGGCTACCGTTGAGCATAGAGAAGCCACCATTTTCTCGAGAGACCAACACAGCTAGTTTGACTTGCCATACAACAGTCTTCCCGTTACCATGTTTTCATAGTACTTTATTGGTATTCAAATGTGTGCCGTGGTATCGATCTGGCCAATGATGTCCAGTGGCCGCGACTGGCGAACAGAGAGTGGCGTTTTGTTTCCTGGCAGAAATATTGAGGGAATAGAGGACATCACTGGTATGGGAACAATTGTAGTGCTGTTGCTCTTGGGATGGCTGGCCGCTACCGCCGCGCTGACCATCGGAGTGGGGTCTCGCGGCGGAAGGACAAGATCGAATGATGTCGCGGCGACACGGACAATGATGGGCCGGGATGAAGGCGTTTCACCAACTGCGATAGTTGTTGGCTCGGTGCCGGATTCGCCCGCCGCCCCCGCTCGGCTCGATTAGAACCGAAGCGTGTGGCCATGCTCGCGCAGCCAGCGGCGCTGTGACGTGTAGTCAGGGCAGGCGGCCGCGACAAGTTGCCAGAATGCTGGAGCATGATTAAGTTCTTTTAGGTGTGCCAGCTCATGGGTTAGCACATAGTCAAGAACCGGTTGCGGCGCCAGCAATAGACGCCAGTTAAAGTTGAGGTTGCCGGCCCGCGAACAGCTACCCCATCGGCTTTTCTGCTCCCTGATCGTGACGCGACCGAAATGGAATCCGTACACGCGATTCGCCACATCGAGCCGCTCGGGTATGATCTCGCCGGCGCGGCGGCGATACCAGCTTTCCAGTGCTGCGCGCAGTACCTGCTGATTGTGTCTATCGCTCTCGTCAACTGACAGTAGCAGATCATTTCCGCTGAGCGTGACCTTCGGCCGTCCAGTCTTATCGGATCCGCGTGCGACGATGCGCAGCACTATTTCCCGGCCCATAAAGGAGAGCTCTCGGCCGTCTTCTATGGGGGGGATCGTTATCATGCGTTGCATTGTCTTGAGGATCCAGCCGGCTTTTTGCTGGAGCGCTTCCTCTATCTGTGAGCGCCTGGTGCCTCGAGGTGTTACGACTTCCAATCCGCTTTCCTGGCGGATCACGAGATGCAGGACGCGAGCCCGAGAACTGACGCGCACAGTATATGGAACCATCTGGCCGCGAAGGAGAGCCGTTGCGGCCTTCGAGGGCGGCGCCGGAGACGGGCGAACGTTCGCCCGTCTCCCTTGCTCCGACTGTGACATGCGCTCTGTATATCCTTTCCAAGAGTTTTCATCAAGATGTGCTACGTGTACATACTACCGAAATTATGCCCAAAACGCGCAGCCTATAGTGCCGGTATCCTAGCCAGGTAGTGTTGGTAAAATTCTTGGGGTCCCAAAATGCTAATAGGGCTTGACTGAAGCTTCGTGGTATGTTAATATCTACTTTGCGTCCAATGCGAGAGCGCGGATGCAGGGGGCGGCAACGCCGCTGGTGAACCTGAACAACTGAAGAGTGAGAAGCAGTAGCACAGCGTATGCAACGGGAAACAGTGCGCGAGAGCACCGTCAAGCGGACGTGTCGATGTGGGTGACCGCAGCGAGGCGTGCGTACGAGAGAGCCCTTGTGAGCAATAGAGTAGAAGGCCTCTACCAAGAGGTCGCTGAATATCGCGCAGACGATTGTCAGCTGTGGCCAGCACGAGCCGTGTCATCCGCAAGGATGAGAGGGGGAGGCTGGCGGAGTTGATGAGAAGTTTGGATGGCGAGTTTGATCCTGGCTCAGGACAAACGCTGGCGGCGTGCGTAACACATGCAAGTCGAACGAGGTCAGAGGGGCTTTCGGGCGCTTTTGATTGAGTGGCGGACGGGTGAGTAACACGTGGATAACCTACCCTGGTGTGGGGGATACCCTGTAGAAATACGGGCTAATACCGCATGAGGTGGAGCTTGGGGGACTGAGCTTCAAGAAAGTCGAAAGACGCAGCAGGAGGGGTCCGCGGCCGATTAGCTAGTTGGTTGGGTAATGGCTGACCAAGGCGACGATCGGTAGCTGGTCTGAGAGGATGATCAGCCACACTGGGATTGAGAACGGCCCAGACTCCTACGGGGGGCAGCAGTGAGGAATCTTCGTCAATGGGCGCAAGCCTGAACGAGCAACGCCGCGTGTGGGACGACGGCCTTCGGGTTGTAAACCACTTTTCTTTGGAACGAGAACGGACGGTACCAGAGGAAGAAGTCTCGGCTAACTACGTGCCAGCAGCCGCGGTAATACGTAGGAGACGAGCGTTGTCCGGAGTTACTGGGCGTAAAGGGTGCGCAGGCGGTTCGTTGCGTGGGTGGTGAAATCTCCTGGCTCAACTGGGAGGGGGCCATCCAAACGGGCGAACTTGAGGCGTGGAGAGGGACGTGGAATTCCGGGTGGAGCGGTGAAATGCGTAGAGATCCGGAGGAACACCGACGGCGAAGGCAGCGTCCTGGCCACGACCTGACGCTCAGGCACGAAAGCTGGGGGAGCAAACAGGATTAGATACCCTGGTAGTCCCAGCTGTAAACGATGTCCACCAGGTGCTGGAGGTATCGACCCCTTCGGTGCCGAAGCTAACGTGATGAGTGGACCGCCTGGGGAGTACGGCCGCAAGGTTAAAACTCAAAGGAATTGACGGGGGCCCGCACAAGCAGCGGAGCGTGTGGTTTAATTCGATGCGACGCGAAGAACCTTACCTGGGTTTGACATGGGACTGCACCACGGGTAATGCCGTGTCCGGGCAACCGGCGGTTCCACAGGTGCTGCATGGCTGTCGTCAGCTCGTGCCGTGAGGTGTTGGGTTAAGTCCCCTAACGAGCGCAACCCCTGGAGTCCGTTGTATTTTTCGGGCTCGACTGCCGCGCGCAACGCGGAGGAAGGTGGGGATGACGTCAAGTCAGCACGGCCCTTACGTCCAGGGCAACACACACGCTACAATGGCCGGTACAACGGGTTGCCAAGCCGCGAGGCGGAGCCAATCCCCTAAAGCCGGTCTCAGTTCGGATGGCAGGCTGCAACTCGCCTGCCTGAAGCCGGAGTTGCTAGTAACCGTGGGTCAGCACACCACGGTGAATACGTTCCCGGGCCTTGTACACACCGCCCGTCACACCATGGGAGCCGGAAACACCTGAAGCCGTTGGGCCAACCCTTCGGGGGGGCAGATGTCGAGGGTGGGGTCGGTGACTGGGGTGAAGTCGTAACAAGGTAGCCGTACCGGAAGGTGCGGCTGGATCACCTCCTTTCTAGGGATCGCTCTAGGAGAGCCCGATTCGTCTGGCGCTCCTCCCGTCGATCTCTAGGGGCTGGGGTGCCTCCCTCGTGCTGGTCTCCGCTCGCGCATACCTGGCGCCTGCTGTTTCTCACTCTCCAGTTGCCGCAGGTTCGCCGATCATCCGACGAACTCTGTGGGCCTGTAGCTCAGTTGGCTAGAGCGCAGTCCTGATAAGACTGAGGTCCCCTGTTCGAGCCAGGGCAGGCCCACCTTTATCGGCCTCATGATAACCATGAGTGTACCGTGTCGCCTGGGGGCGTAGCTCAGTTGGGAGAGCATCTGGTTTGCATCCAGAGGGTCAGGGGTTCGAGTCCCCTCGTCTCCACCCGGATCGCTCCCGTTTGGAATCCTCGTGGATTCCTCTAGTTTAGCTATACTCGCGCTGTCTGTGTATGCGGGGAGGCTGGTGACTATAGCGGAGGGGACACACCCGTTCCCATCCCGAACACGGTCGTTAAGCTCTCCAGCCCTGACGATACTGCAGGGGCAGCCCTGTGGGACAATAAGACGTTGCCGGCCTCCCCGCCTACATAGCCCGCGTCGGCGTCTGTTCGCTAGTTCTTTCGCTCATTCTCTCCCGTTGGTCCGTCCAGAGACTGGGAAGGTGACTCTTCCGGTTCATGGATACAGATGTATCATTCATGCGTCTCTACGTGCGGGGAGGCTGGTGACTATAGCGGAGGGGACACACCCGTTCCCATCCCGAACACGGTCGTTAAGCTCTCCAGCCCTGACGATACTGCAGGGGCAGCCCTGTGGGACAATAAGACGTTGCCGGCCTCCCCGCGCGCAGAGCCGTTCACTAGATGGCATAGTCGGTACGCCCGAAGTAACTTAGCTGGTGCTTCGGGCCTTTTTGTGGACACGGAACTCCCGGCTGGGCTTCGGGACGGGAGAGCCCGGGAGAAGGGCGGTTGCAATGCTTGCGGGTAAACGCATCGTTGTGGGCGTTTGTGGAGGCATCGCCGCCTACAAAGCGGCCGACCTGGTAAGCAAGCTTGCGCAAGCCGGTGCGCTGGTGGATGTCATTCTCACCACCCACGCGGCAGAATTCGTTCGGCCCCTAACGTTTTCAACCCTGAGTCACCGCATGGTCTACACCGATCTCTGGGAGCCGACTGGGGAAGCCGCCGCTCGCCATATTGAGCTCGGGGCGGCCGCCGATCTCCTCGTCATAGTACCGGCAACCGCCAATACCATTGCGCGTCTGGCTTATGGATTCGCCGACGATATGCTGGCAGCAACCGCGCTCTCGACTACAGCGCCGCTCCTCATTGCACCTGCTATGGAAGCCCATATGCTGGCCCATCCGGCTACGGTGGCGAACCTGCGCGTGCTAGAGGAGCGGGGCGCTACCATTATTCCTCCCGAAACCGGACATCTCGCCTCGGGCGAGATCGGTTCCGGACGCTTGCCGGAGACGGCGACGATCATTGCTCATGTCCAGAAGCTCGTGGGGCGGCAAGGCGACCTGGCGGGGATACGCGCTGTAGTCACAGCCGGGGGCACGCAAGAGCCGATTGATCCGGTGCGGTACATCGGCAATCGCTCGAGTGGCCGCATGGGAATCGCTCTAGCGGAAGAGGCGCGAAATCGCGGAGCCGACGTAACCTTGATTGTGGGCACGAGCAGCGTTCCGCTCCCGAGCGGAGTGACGCTACAGCATGCTGAAACCGCCATTGCCATGCGAGATGCCGTACGCTCGGCCGTTGCCCATGCCGATGTGCTTGTCATGGCCGCGGCAATCGCCGACTATCGTGCCGCGCAACCTTCGGCACAGAAAATCAAGAAGGGTTCCACCGACGAGAATGCCGACGGCTCGCTTACGCTCCATCTGCTCCGCAATCCTGATATCCTTGCGGAACTAGCGACCGACATGTCCAGCGGTGGACTTATTCGGGTGGGATTTGCCGCCGAAACTAACGACCTGGCAGAGAACGCACAGAAAAAGCTCGCTAGCAAGAGCCTCCACCTGCTCATTGGTAATGATGTCTCTAAAGAAGGCAGCGGCTTCGGTACGCTCACTAACGAGGTGACCATTTACCATGCTGACGGCCGCTCCGAGTCGCTTGCACTGCTACCCAAGGCGGAGGTCGCCGAAGCCGTCTGGGATAGCATCGTGCCGTTGCTTCAGTCTCGGCCTCGGAGCGTCAAATGAATGACACGAATACTATGAGTGCTGTACTTCTACCAGGACAACTCTGGCGCGAGTCTGAGTTCGTCTATGATTCCGCCGCGAAGCGCTGGCTCACGGGAACATGCGGTCCAAACGCCCTGGCCATGTCACAGAGTTGGGCCGACCAGTGCTACTACTCGACGCTTTCAATCTATCACCGCCTGCGCGCGGCTGGACGCTGCGCGCCCAACGGCGCCGCCTCCCTGGCGGCGCTAGCGCAAGATACCGCGAACGCCGGTTACTCGTACGATCTGTTGGCCTATCGCGAGCCGATGCCCGAAGCGGAGTGGAGAGACTTTTGCGCGCGGCACGTCGGGCGGGAGGCGATTGTGCTGGAGGTGGCTCACGGCCAGGCTCTTATCGACACGGTGAGCGGAAATGGAGAGAATGCCCGCAATTTGCGCTACCACTTTATCGTCCTAGTAGGCTGGCATCCGGGGGGGCACTCGCCTCGCCTGAACCGTGACCTGCCTCCTGGCTGGTGGTGTACCGACGGCGACAACTTTGCCAAGGGCAGTGTATTACAGTTCTACTCCGATACCGTGCTCCAGGGTGCAATACCCTGCGCGGCCCTGGCGCTCTATGCTCGCGCTCCCGCCGCAAGGGCAGCCACGCCCCTGGTCATCTCTTCACCGCCAGTGACCAGCGAAAAACCAGAAGCCTAACGAATCGCCGCTACACATGGTTTGTTTCCCCCAACGATATTGCGCTAAAATGCTTGATGGCTTGATGCTATCCCCTGCAAAAAATACGTAACCCAGAAGGAGTGTTTCCCATGGCTACTGAACAGAACCGTTCCGAGACCTCTACCCTCAAAGTGGGGGATGAGGCTCCCGATTTTAAACTCAGGTCAGGCACAGGTGAGACAATCACCCTCAGCCAGTATCGTGGATCCAAGAATGTCGTGCTCGCGTTCTTCCCCTTTGCCTTTAGTGGAACTTGCTCGGCCCAGATGCCGTCCTACGAGGCTGATCTGGAGCGCTTCAATGAAACCGATACCCAGGTGCTGGGAATCAGCATGGACGCCACCTATTCACTGGGAGAGTTTGGGAAGAAGCTCGGCATCACCTATCCAATGCTCTCGGATTTCTACCCGCAGGGAGCGGTCACCGATCTCTACGGCGTACGCCATCCCGCCGGCATGTCAGAGCGTGCACTGGTCGTGATCGATAAAAACGGTAAGGTTGCGTGGATCCATGTCCACCGCCCGACCAGCGAGGCTCCCGACAACGAAGAGCTCTTTGAGGTGTTGCGTAACGTCGCCTGATGGCGCACTGACGTCTACATGGGGCCGGCTAGTATTCGCGTATGATCTCGCCGGTACCTGCAATGGCCGGGTCATGAACGTAGTCCGGGTAAGTAGTATCCCACATGACTCCGGCCTCGAGGCGGGCCTCCCAGCGTCGGAACGCATCCATCATCACTCGGCGTTGCAGGTCATTTTGGAATGGGCCGCCGGTGCAATCCCCCAGCGTAAAACCGACTGGATGAATCGCGCGAGACGGTCCCATCTGTGCCGAAGCCTCGGGAACGAGGGTAATGAGGATGGTCGGAATGCCTCTCATCTCAATTTCTCTCTGAATGCCGACGACTAGTCGATGGCAGAGCGGGCAGCCGGCAGTCAATAATACCGCATCAGCTCGAGTATGATCTATGCGCCGCGCCATCTCGGGGGCGACCCGCTCGTAGAAATCCCGCAGAAGCTGGGTGTACCCCATAAATCCGAGGTGCAGACTGCTCACTCCCGCGATCACGCCGTCGGCTGCCAGCTCACGCAAGCGATCGATGGGAAAGACGCAGTTGATATCAAGGTCGGCGTGGCGGTGATCGTAGTGCTCATGTGTCACCATCAGCTGGCTGCTATCCACATCTCCGGGAATTTCGCGCCAGCTATTATCACCCTCTAATGGGAACGGTTCCTGCTCGCGTAGATGAACTCCCGCGGTCGTGACCAGCGCGAAGGTACTTTCGCTGAGCTCGCGTCTTCGGGGAGTGTACGGTATGCATCGGCGTGACATTGTCATAGTTGATTCCGCCTCGACTATCTACTATGTGCCTCTCTCCTTGTATTGTACCGTACGTGTGCCGCAGCGCATCAGTAGTGCCCTCTCTTTCTCCCCATTCTCGCTGCCCTCGCGTACGAGTTCCAGCAGTATGCTGCAGTATGCTATGGTGGACGTGAATATGTGTATGTGACTTGCGCGGGACGAGCCCAGCGCCGTACCCACACCCGATTTGGTGCTGGTTGATGCGTAGATGAGGGCAATAAGAGCAGGGGATCTTGGCTACTATGGCGAACATACGTCGATTTGCTCAGGCAGTAGAAATCACCACTGCTACCTACGACCAGGTAGCGCGCGACTATGCGGAGCGACACGAGGAACGACCGCAACATTGGTCGGAGCGTCTGGAGCAGTTTGTTGATATACTGGGCGAGTCGCTGGAAACCTTTCCAGTTCCCGAATGGGGCAGGCCCGGTGACGATATCACCATTGATGAATACCTCCAGTTTGCACCGGTGCTGGATGCTGGTTGTGGACCGGGGCGTGACGCGCGGGCACTGGCGGCGCACGATCTGCCGGTACTCGGCGTCGATTTATCTGAGGGCATGCTGGAGGAAGCAAGCGCCCGTACAGCTCGCCGATTGCCCCGAGGGTACGTTCGCTTCGCAGTCATGGACATTCGACATCTGGAAATGCCGGACGCCTGTTGTCGTGGAGTCTGGTGCTCGGCTTCCCTGCTGCACATTCCCAGGCAAACCGCGCCTCGGGCAGTAAATGAGCTGGTCAGAGTCGCCCGTAGAGGCGCGCCGGTCGCGGTCTTCCTCAAACGCCACTCGCAGGGCGAGGCCGAGCGATTTGAAACGTACCGGCACGGAGACGTTGAAGTCGGCGAGCGCTTCTTTGCCTTTTATACTCCTGAGGAAGCGAGACAGCTATTGGTAGATGCCGGTCTGTCTATCATCGATGAGGCCATTCTTGCTCACGATAATGTAGGTGAAGCCGACTGGATAACGCTGCTTGCTCGCAAGATCGGCTGAACTGGAACTCCGCTTTGTTAGGGGCACAAATCTGCTATACTAGAGTAAATTGGGACGCAAAATCCCTTCAAAAAGGAGCCACTATGGATATCATAACCGGCCCGGTACGCTATCTCTTCCTCCGCGTCACGCACGGGCGTGAAGAGATAGAAAACTGGCCTCCCGCAATCAAGCCGCTCGAGGGACCTGAGAACATTGTGTGTACGAGCGTTAGATTGTTCGGCACGGACTCGGGATGGCGCGCAGAATGCGGCAGTGATGCTGTCAAGGCGGATGAGCAGGCCAAAGTCACTCCCCCTCTCATCTTGAATCGCGGAACCGTGCTGGGTCTTTTGCAGGGCGGAAGGCGTGGTAAGGCCGAGGTGGAGCTGCTTGGAGTACGAGTGGTCAACAAGGACAGCAAGGGCGTCGAATACGCCACCCACTTTGTCGTGGCTGCTCTTCCCGGTTCAGGTCTTGGCTCGCGTCGCCCGGTTGTGGTCCCGATAGCTGGACTTATTCTCGATGAGTATGTTGAGCTCGGCAACCAGGCTGAAGCCTCTCTTGCTCTACGACTGTCTCCCAACGACTATCCCACTATGCCCCAGTACATGGCGGATAACCTTATTCTGCGGTATGCCAAGCGCACGATTGATCAATCAATCCTTTCGCCTCGAGCGCGGCATGCAATTACGCTGGAAGCCGAAGCTGGTCGCATCTCAATGCACGGCCGCGCAGAGCTGACAAGTTTTGGTGACCAGGCAACCGAGGCGTTGCTTCGCAGTCCAGGAGTTGTGGAAGTCGCTGACCATCTCCTTTACGATGAGCAGTTGACCGACCAGGTAATGGCAGGCCTTGCCGCCAAGGGATTTGGTAGCATCAAGGTTCTGACCGAGCATGGTCTCATCGAGCTGCGTGGCGAGGCGTCCGACTCGGCGAGCCGCTACCAGGCCGAGGACATAGCTAAGCGCACACCAGGCGTGCGTGGCGTGGTTAACGGTATAGTTGTCGTCTCCAAGAACGACGCCGACGCTTTGGCAACCGCTGATGAGAACGGCCACGCTGGAACCGATGTCGCGCCAGTCGTGCCGACAACCGCTGAGCGTGTCGAAAGCAAGTAGTTTCTGATATCGACTACATGCGAAAGACGCCGAATTGTGTGTCAGGGATAGGCGCGTTGAGCGCTGCGGCGATCCCCAGACCCAGCACCGTACGGGTATCGGCGGGGTCAAGGATACCGTCGTCCCAGAGCCGTGCCGTGCTGAAGTAGGGATTGCCTTCCGCTTCGTATTTGGCGAGGATCGGGGCCTTGAACGCTTCCTGCTCCTGGGTGTCAAGCGTCTTACCTCTGGCCGCCTGTCCTTCCATGCGAACCGTCAAAAGGGTACTTGCAGCCTGCTCGCCGCCCATGACCGAAATGCGGGCGTTTGGCCACATCCATAGCTGCCGAGGGGAGTAAGCGCGGCCACACATGCCGTAGTTTCCCGCGCCGAAAGAGCCACCGATGATAACGGTGAATTTGGGTACTGCCGCGTTCGCCACTGCCATGACCATCTTTGCTCCGTCTTTGGCAATGCCGCCGTTTTCATACTGCTTACCGACCATGAAACCGGTGATATTTTGCAGGAAGATGAGCGGGGTCTTGCGCTGGCAACACAGCTCTATGAAGTGCGTCGCCTTGAGCGCGCTTTCCGAGAACAGTATGCCGTTGTTGGCGATAATACCGACTGGATAGCCCATCAGGCGGGCAAAACCGCAAACCAACGTTGTGCCGTAGAGTGCCTTAAACTCGTGCATGCGGCTACCGTCCACTAGTCTGGCGATGACCTCACGCACGTCGAAGCTCTGACGCGGATCTC
Source organism: uncultured Chloroflexia bacterium (assembly GCA_963810535.1). GTDB lineage: Bacteria > Chloroflexota > Ktedonobacteria > Ktedonobacterales > JADMIN01 > JAJPKE01. The sequence continues at coordinate 6,353 of CAWENW010000013.1, read as the reverse complement.
TTGGCACGATTCCGTAGAGCTCGTCGGCACGGTACCTGGGAGGCTCAGGAGGCAGGACGTCCCACGGATACACTTTAGTCCGATTGAGATTGCTGACGATTGAGCGCACAATCGCGAGCGCATGCAAGTCATTTTCGGCGTAGTGATCGCTGACACCGGATATCCGGGTATGAACTTCGGCGCCACCCAGCTCCTCCGCGGTTACCTCTTCCCCGGTGGCTGCCTTTACGAGCGGCGGACCGGCCAAAAAGATGGTGCCGTTGCCGCGTACGATCACCGACTCGTCGCTCATCGCAGGGATATAGGCGCCGCCCGCGGTACACGAGCCCATGACTGCGGAGATTTGCGGAATACGTTTGGACGACATCTGAGCCTGATTGTAGAAGATGCGTCCGAAGTGCTCTCGATCAGGAAACACGTCCGATTGCAACGGTAAGAACGCACCTCCCGAATCCACCAGGTAGATACAGGGTAAGTGGTTTTGCTCCGCAATTTCCTGAGCTCGTAAGTGTTTCTTTACCGTGATGGGGAAGTAGGTGCCACCCTTCACCGTCGCGTCGTTGGCGATTATCACGCACTCCTGATCTTCAATGACGCCAATACCCGTGATAATGCCCGCTGAAGGTGCCTCCTGGTCATACATGTCCCAGGCGGCCAAAGGGTTAAGCTCGAGGAATGGCGTATCCGGATCGCAGAGCCGCTCGATGCGTTCCCGGGCAAGCAATTTTTCACGTGCACGATGCTTGGCGATGGCAGCTTCACCGCCACCCCGCTTCGCGAGTTCGGTTCGGTCCTGCAACAGGGTGAGCAGCTCCTCGAAGTAGTCTCGGTTGTGAGAGTATTCAGGACTCGAAGAATCAACGCGACTTTCTATTACGCTCATGTCGCTTGGCCCCTTGGTATGCTAAGAGCTAGCTGCCTCGTAGCGCGATGGCAGCGGTAACAAGCGCGAATAGCGCGATGAGAACGGGCAGTCCAAGCCACCAGTTAAGTGGAGGTCGCTCGCTGCTGACGGGAAGCCGCTGGGCGAATCCCTCCCAGGCTCCGATACCCAGTGCGGTAATAATGACCGCGGCTATCCACAGCACATCGCGGCCATGGCCGAAGGCACTGGGAAACAAGGGCAGGATGAAGACGACGGCGAAGAAGGTGCTCACTGCCACTAGCTGTATGGCTTCGGCAATGCGAAAGCAGGCCAGGTCACGGCCATTCACTTCGGTGAGCTCACCAGTAACGAGGTCCAGCTCCTGGCGCTCGGAATGGAGGTTGGCCGCCATGCGCGCAAGGGGCGGCAATACGAAGACAAAGGCCAGTGCCGCTAGGACGTGGGTGACAATCCACCACGGGGAGAGAGGAGTTTTGATTGGTGATGGATGCAAGGTGAGCGCCGCCACCTGTTCGGTCGTTGCCGTAATCGCCAGAGCCATGGTCAGGACGACACCGGCAAGTAGATGTACCGAACGGTCAGCTGCTATGCGGGTATAGGGGGAGGGAGTAGCCCAGGCCACCAGAAGCCGCAGCATGGGAACCGCGAGGAGTAGCCCCGCGCCGGCCAGCACATCTCCTTTCAAGCCTATTGCCGCGACCAAGGGATTACCGGGAACTGGCAACATGATGAGTAAAATCAGCGGAAGTACAATTGCCATGCAAGCGGCAGCTGTAGTGAGCCACGGAAACATACCATGCGGTTGCGTTACGTCTTCGCCAATAGTTCCACGAATCTCGCCCAGATCTCGTAGCGGGCTGGCAACCGCGTCTTGACTGACTAACGCTTGGATGGATTCCCGCCCCCATGTCAGGGCCCAGGCGGCTATGAGCGCGATAAATGCGCCAGGATAGATCAGCACCGCCAGCAAAAAGGAAAGTATACTGTTCACCTAATCCTCGCCCTCCGACTCTTCGGCATCCAGCGCATCGGTAGTATGGTCTTTGCTGCTCTTGTTTCCGCCCTCACCTTCAACATCCGAAGTGATGGTATCGTCTTCGTCGTCGGCGTCATCCGAGTCCGCGCCATCACCACTCTCCTCCAGCAACCGGGCGGCGCGTACCAGAGCACTCAGAATCGAGGCTGGAGTAGGAGGGCAGCCAGGTAGCTCAATATGTACGTCGAGCGCTTCGGCGGCGCTGTGACTAATGCCGCTCGCTCCAGCGAAGACGCAACCGTTGATGGCACAGTCTCCGACCGCGACCAGCACCTGAGGTTCGGGCACGACATCGAGAACTCGCCGCACACTTGGCTCCGACTGCGAGGTAAGTGGGCCGCTTACCAATACGACTTCTGCCTGACGTGGGCTGCTTACTAGAGTTATGCCGCTTGCCGCTAACTGGTGCCGGTATCTGGGACCACGTAATGCCGCGACGCTTTGCGCGCATGCCCCGCAACCACCGGTCTCGAGCGCCAACACCGCTATAGGACGCGTAGCCCCGGTGTCCTCAGTGCGTTGTTCGTCGTCTTGCGCGTTATCCTCGTCACTCATCGCCCGCCTCCTTTGTTGCCCTTCTTCATTGGACCCTTCTTGTTTGGAACTGCAGTCAGGGGGGGCTTTCTGGGTACGCTTCCCAGCTGATTTCGAGTGGGGGCTGGTTTGGCCGATTGCACTCCGCTCCCCTCATCGGGGTGTTTCGTAGTCGATGAGTTAGTTGCTGTAGGCGGTTGGCTGGAAGCGGGAGCTGCGGTCCCCCCGTTGCCGGAGGTTACAGCATCGCCCTGCGTTTCCGCCGTGGCGTTGGAGTCTGTCTCTTCCGGAGTCTCGACTTCATCTGGAGTCTCGACTTCATCTGGAGTCTCGACTTCATCTGGAGTCTCGACTTCATCTGGAGTCTCCACTTCGTCTGGAGTCTCGACCTCGTCTGGAGTCTCGACTTCGTCTGGAGTCTCGACCTCTTCAGGTCCGCCGGCATCGCGGGGGTAATCATCGTCGATATCAGCGAGCAGCTGCTCTCCCAGCGGCATAAACCACGATGAGGCAAAAGCCGGCCGTAAGTCGCTCCAGGCATCTACCGGGTCCGCGAGATAGAGGAGTTCAGCGCTGTATGTTTCCGGCTCGGCGATCTCGCCGTCATCACTACCCTGAGTCGCCGACTCTGCTTGTGGTAGCACTACCAGCGCTGACTCTTCCTGGCCCGCGAGGAACACCGGCTTGACCTCACGCAAGCTGGCAGGCAGCGCGAAGACGAGTATGAGCGCAAGTAGTATGATTGCTAGCCAGGCAATGCTCGGTAGCCACTGCGCCGCGGTCACCTGATACCCGACCGTACCAAGAGTAATCGCAGCGTTTGCAGCTCCTGCCTGCACCAATGCGCCAGCGGCAGCTACTCCGCCAATGCCGAGCAGAATCTGGGGGAGCGCTCCAATGAGAATCCCGAGGAGCGCCAGCAGTACGGCTGGCACCGCCGGCAATATTTCTGCGAGTCGGTTTGGCTGGTCGGCTCGCTCTACTTCGGCCTCATCTTCGCTGTCTTCACTCTCCAGGTCATCCGGCTCCGGTTCGGGGCTCTTGACGAAGCTCGTAAATGCCGGCGCGGTGGCTCGCAGCAGCGCCAGTGCCAGAAGGGCATCGCCCGCCCATGCTGTGCCAAGCAGCGGGACAGCCAATCCACTATCGCGCATGATACTGGATGAAATCATCTGGCTAGCTACGAAGCCGCCAAAGAGTGGGGCACTCAGCAGACTAAGCGCGCCGGCGATCCAGGCACCAAGGCTGAGTGGCTGAACTGGAACACCAAAAGCGCGTGGGCCGGCGCTATCAGGTTCGACGTCGCTGGTAAGCGCTCCTCCGGCAAACAGTGACGCGAGCATGGCGCCCAGACCCAGCAAACCGGTTGCCAGCAGAACCACCAGACCAATCATTCCAGTAGGATCGCCGGCACCAAGTGCCAGCAATCCCCACCCAACCTGCGCGGCGGCCAGGAATGCGATGAGTGTCCGGCTGTCACGTCGGCCCAAGGCGAGCAGACCGCTGATACTGATCGTCAGCATACCTAGCACACTGAACCATATGCCGGCTGTGATAGGTGGTAAAGTCTGGCCGATCTGCTGCCAGCTACTGTTGGCAGTCTGCGCTGCGCTGAAGGTGCGCGCTCCTACTACCAGCGCCGCCGGCAGAAAAGCCAGAACCAGCCCTACCAGCCCGGCTGGAGTTACCAGCAAAGCCCGTCTCCGAATCCAGACCAGAAACGGGTATCCGGCCCCGGCTGCTGTGAGCGCGATGGCCAGTATCAAGACCTGCAGCGGAGGTAATCCGCTTCTGCCCATCATATCGGTCAGTCGTGGGTAAATGGAGCGACTGGTATGCTGCCCAGCCGCTGGAATCAGCATCGCCAGAACCCAGACCAGTGGTCCAACCAGCATGAATACCAAGCCGATACGATCGATAGTACCGGGGTCACTGCCCAGCTCACCGATTCCCCAGACCGCTATGGCCAGTGCTAGCCATGCAAGGGCTAGCCAGACAATATTATCGGCAAACACGAGAGTAAGTATGCACGACTCAATGGCAAGAGCGAGCGCTACGCTGCCCCACTGCACCCGCGTAAGCGGTGTGCTGGCCCATGAAGTCAACTGGCTGTCGTCCTCGGTGTCGGATCCCTGCCACGCGGTCCAAAGCAATAGAGGGGCGACGATGAGGGTTACGCCGAACGCGGCATAGATGCCGAAGTTGTCAATGCGGTAAACCGCCGAGAACCAGGCGTTGACACCGGTGGACCCTCCAAAAAGGCCAACGAACAAGGCGTTGTCTGATGGAGCGCTGAGCACTAGGATCAGCAGGAGCGCGATTGGCGCGAGGAGCCCGATGAGGCCGAGCGCCAGCGCCACCGGCTTCAATGCTACACGAGCAAGACCCAATCCGGCGACCAACACCGCGCACAGTGCCGGTGCCAGCGTGAGCGCTCCTAGCAGTAATGGTAACGACACACTGGCATCCTTTCACTACTTAGACTTATTGATCTACACATTCGGTACATAGATCCAGGCTTGCCAGGATCATAGGAATCTGCGGAAGTAAACGTCCCCCAAGCAATTGCGGTAACACTTCCACTACTCCAGCTCCGGGCGCCTGGAGCACAAGTCCACTCACAACACCGGAGTTTGTGTAACCAAAGCGTATCGATACCGGTCCATGAGGCCCCTCCACTGAGCTCGATGCCGAGATTTCGCCGGAGGGCGCGACAATTTTATTCGTTTCCGTCTTATTCGCCGCTTCGAGCAGCTCCTTTAAAGCTGCTTGAACAATAGCGTAGCTTTTCGATATGTCCGACGCCGCGCATGCGAGACGGGCCTGAACATCGCCCGTATGTTGGATATTTGCGTCTTCCGTTGTCTCTTCGTCATTCGAACCGCCCGACAGCTCCGTCTGATAGTCGCCGTATCTGGCATAGGGCTGCGTTACCCGCAGGTCGCTTACGTGGATAGATCCACGGGCGGCGAGACCGGTTAGGCTCATGGATTGCGCCTGCTCTGGAGGAATGACTCCGATGCGCAGGCCGCTGCGGCCAAGCTGTCCGGTGGGCGCGACGACGGTTTTCCAGCCGGCAAGCCCTTGCTCGAGAAAATTCAATGTTTCCTGCAGTGGCTGGAGTTCCAGATCCTCGCGTATTCCGCCCGGTACCGCTATCCCCCAGTAATGTCGCTCGCCGGTGGCCCCTTCCAGGGCGGCGAAGAGCGATTCGCGCTGCTCGAGCGCCAGGTGATAGAGCTGCGTAGCCATGGCGGCTCGAGATGCGAGAGCCAGTGTCCAGAGGCGAGCAAGAATGCGCTCGATCTCGGCAAAGACTACGCGAATGCTCTGTGCGGAGGCACTGATCTGGGTGTTGGTCGCAGCCTCCATCGCCTGGCAGAATGCGATGCGGTGCGCCTCATGAGCAAGAGAGCACGTTCGCTCGATAATGGTGAGTGCGTCATCCGGCGTCTTGCCTTCGACCAGTTCGACGATACCGCGCCGGCAGTATCCCAAGCCCGGCGGCAGAACCTCGACGACCGAATCACCGCGCAGCTGCAGTGTCAGGGCGAAGGGTTGCGCCAGAGCTGGGTGATAGGGACCCAGCGGAAACGTGACGGTACTCGTGGAATGCTCCTCTCACCGGCAGGCGCACCTGCTCATCTCTACGCGTTTCGAACCCGTGCTATACCTTCGTTCGTCACTCCCGAATCGGTCTAGAACCCAGCAAATATGCCGCGTCTTGTCGTGTTCTTCCGTCTACAGGGCGTATAGGGCGAGTATAGCATGGCTGAGAGTTCGGCACAACGGGCACTCATCTTCATAGACGCGACACACCGTACCACCTTCCACACTGACGCGCCGATCTTTCATCCTATAGACGAAGCCGAGGTCTCAAAAGCCAATGACGGGGAG
>CAWENW010000012.1:0-36099 GCA_963810535.1 uncultured Chloroflexia bacterium | reverse complement strand
GGGTGACCGACGGGTTTCGAACCCGCGACCTCCAGAGCCACAATCTGGCGCTCTGCCAATTGAGCTACGGCCACCATGCCATGAAGAGAACCAATGAAGTATAGCCCTACAGCCACGGCTCTGTCAATGCGAAAGTGGTGCCCCGGCCCAGATGAAAAAGCTCTACAATCCGGCAAAGATGTCATCTTCCGGTACAGAATAGTCCTGGTCAGAGATCGGTGCTGGAACCAATTCCAGCATCTCTGTACCCATGAACTGGCGCAACTGGGCCGGAGTTGCTCGCGACCAGGGACTATCCGCCGGCATCTGGGTAGCATGAGCCCGCATAGCCGCTAGTTTCTTTACGAATTCGTCGTCGCCAAGTGTAATAACTGTGGTGATACGTTCCTCCGGCGTGCCCATTTCCTCCAGCGGGATAGTGGCTGCATTACCGCCAGGAGTAAAGTCGCGGCCGTCGGCGCGTGCCTGCTTCGCTCATTTGTACCAATCGTGATCGCGGCATGGCCCCGAAATATACCTTGCGCACCCGGTGAGGTGGCGACCCGGGGTACCGGGAGCCGTCGACGGAAGCATCGATGGCCGCTAGTGTCAGCTGATGCACTGCCATGTGATCATAGTGACCGTAACCGCCGTTGGCTGCGAAGGTCACCACCACGTCTGGTCGAAACCGACGTATGTGGCCAACAATCTTCCGGATCACTTCTTCCGAATCCGCCTGGCGGAGATGACCGTCCCGGTAACCCAGGAAAGATACATCGGTGACGCCGACCGCGGCACAGGCGCGACGAAGCTCCTGCTCGCGAACCTCCCCCAGGTTCTCCGGGTTGGCGAGGGCAGGGTCTGCTATCTCGCCCTCTTCTCCTCGCGTCGCGCAGACTACCGCCACCGAGTGACCCGAGGCCGTTGCCCGAGCCATCATGCCCGCGGTACCGAAGGATTCGTCGTCGGGATGGGCCCAAATCCCCATCAGGCTTGGCAAGGTATCAGTATCTGTCATCCGCACACGCAACTTTCTAAGGATTACCGCTGCTGGCAACCAGGCCGGTCGCCGGCGTATCACGCTCCGGCGGCAAGCTTCGGGAGACCGGCCGGAACTGGTGGCCACCTTCGAGAGCATTGGCGAGCACTTCAGCGGCATCATCTACCGGGATAAAGGTCATCTGCGCAAGAAGCTCCTTCGGAAGGTCCTCGAGATCCGCAACATTTCGCTTGGGCAAGATCACCGTTGTGATACCGGCGCGGTGCGCCGCCAGTACTTTCTCCTTGAGCCCTCCTATCGGCAATACTTTGCCGCGTAGGCTCATTTCTCCTGTCATCGCGACATCTGAGCGCACTTTGCGCCCCAGGGCAAGCGAAACGATAGCCGTCATCATAGTCACGCCTGCCGAAGGGCCATCTTTGGGTATGGAGCCAGCTGGTACATGAATATGCAGACTGTTGTCTTCGAAGACACGAGATCAATTCCCAGCGTAGTGGCATTTGAGCGCACATACGAAAGAGCCGTCATCGCCGATTCCTTCATCACATCACCCAGCTGGCCAGTCAGCGTGAGCTGGGATTCGTGGGTTCGCATCATCGCGGCCTCGACAAAAATGATATCACCGCCAACCGAGGTCCAGACCAGTCCAGTCACCACACCAGGCCGGTCTATACGCTCGGCGGCCTCGGCAAAACGCTGCCGTCCGAGAAACTCGTGTACCATGTCCGGAGTTACCACAACTTTCCCGGTCTTGCCTTCCACCATTTGCTTGGCCACCTTGCGGCAAATGAGCCGATTTCTCGCTCCAGGTTGCGTACGCCTGCTTCGCGCGTGTAGTCGCGTAAGATAACCAGCAGCGCGTCATCGCCAATCGATATCTCGTCTGGGATGAGAGCGTTAGCCGCTATCTGCTTGGGCAAGAGAAAGCGGCGCGCGATATGTAGCTTCTCCTCCTCCGTATACCCGCCAACTCCAGAATCTCATGCGATCACCAACGGAGCCGGGATAGGATCGAGCGAGTTGGCTGTGGCAATGAACATGACCTTGGAAAGATCAAAAGCCAGATCCAGAAAGTTGTCACGGAACGAATGGTTTTGCTCCGGATCGAGCACTTCCAGAAGCGCCGACGATGGATCTCCCCGCCAGTCAGAGGCGACCTTGTCTACCTCGTCGAGCATAAAGACCGGGTCATTGGTTCCGGCCCACGTATAGATTGCAAGATACGCCCAGGCAGTGCCCCAATGTAAGTACGCCGGTGCCCCCGGATCTCGGCCTCATCGTGAATGCCGCCAAGCGACATTCGTACGAACTCGCGACCCAGTGCGCGCGCAATCGAATGGCCAAGCGACGTCTTACCAACTCCTGGAGGTCCCACAAAGCAAAGAATCGGCTCACGGTTTATCGGCGCCTTTGCGCCGCCGGAGGTTTTCTCTTGATTGCTGTGGCGCTCCTCGCGCAGACGCCGTACCGCTAGATATTCGAGGATACGATCTTTTATCTTCTCTAGGTCGTAGTGATCCTCGTCCAGCACCTGGCGCGCATACGGCACATCTATCTGCTTGCCGGTGCTCTTATCCAGGGCAACGCCACCAGGGTATCCAGGTAGCCCGAATAACGCCGTACTCGGGAGATATCGCGGGCAGCTTTTCCAGTCGAGACAGCTCGCGCTGTGCTTCCTTGAGAGCCTCTTCGGGCATATGCGCTTCTTCGATCTTCTGGCGCAGCTGGTTTATGGTAGCAACTTCGTCACTCTCTTCACCGACTCCACTTGAATCGCTTTGAGTTGCTCGCGCAGATAATACTCGCGCTGCGCCTTTGTCATCTCTTCCTGAGCCTGACTCTGGATCTTCTTGCCGAGCTCCAAGAGCTCAAGCTCACGGGCTAGGAAAACGGTGACCTTATCGAGCTTTGCCCGAATTGAATCCCTCTCCAGTAACTGCTGGCGAAGCGCCAGGTCCATCTGAGCATTGCTGGCGATAAAATATACGACCTGGCGCGCATTCCCAAGATTCATGGCCGCAAGTGCCAGCTGGTCAGGCAAATATTGTACCAGGTTTACCAGCCGCTGAAACTGGTCTATGACCACGCGCTTAAGGGCTTCGGTCTCATCATCGTCAGGCACAAACTCGGGCGCCAGATGGCAGCGCGCCTTCAGATACGGCTGCTCGGTGGTATATTCGTCGATGACGATGCGTTCTAACCCCTGCACTATGATCTGTACCGTTCCATCAGGTATACGCAAGAGGCGAACAATGCGGGCAACGGTGCCGATGCGGTAGCAATCATCGGCTCCGGCAACTTCAATGTCGGCATCTTTCTGAGCTACCAGGCCCACTAATCTTGAACCGCCGCGCATGACCTCGTCAATCAGTTGGATCGAGCGGTCCTTGCCGACACCTAGCGGTGACACCGCCGAAGGGTATACCACCGTATCTTTGAGCGGCAATATCGGCAATTCATCGGGCAATTCGAATTGCTGCTCCTCATCTTGGTCCTCAAGATCGGCCGCAGCGTGCTCGCCTAACAGAACACCCATCTGTTCGCTTTCTGGTTCATCCGATATATCCTGTCCGTCGTCCTCGCTCGCTCCCCCCAGCGAAGACGTATCTATGAGCGAAGGGCGTCCGTACGGCAGAGGTTTCGCGGCATCAGGTTCTTCCTTGCTTGGATGGAGCGGTTCTCATCGTTCACCTGCTCATCTATCGTCTGATTCTCGTTCTGCCCGGTCTGCTCAGGCGGTGTGCCATGGTCGCTACCATTGGCGGGTGGTGTATCATCATTCATGATGCAGCGCTCCTAATCGGAGTACCAGTGTAAGCCGGTTGGTGGTTGTCTTGCTGGCACTATGGTCGTAATGTATCGCGTATCACCGCGTAATCCATAATTTTATGCGTATCAGATACTATGCCATACCTGGGCGAACCGCGCAAGCGTTCGACGATCTGCTGAGTCGCTTGCGCGATTACGATAGCGAGAGGTAGGCAATAAGCCCTGTTTCAAGCTACAATGTTCTCGTCGCCGTCCAAGACTCTAGGGCGTATGGGCTAGAGCGACAGGTGTGAGTTTGAACAATGTGCGTACTTGCTAGGATAATTGGATGTCCTGCTTGGATATCCGGCGGGGTTGAAGCATGAAACAAGATCCTCAGGAATCTGCCGAGATACCATCTCTGCCAACGATGCCGACACTGCCGGTGGTAACTCCCCCCTCGCCACCCCTGACACCTGCTCCATCGCCGGCGCCGGCACCACCCCTGGTAGTCACACCCCAGGAGGATACGCAACCTACTCTACATACTTCGGCGCCGGCTTCACCTCCAGTGATCCTTCCCAAGGAGGATACGCAACCTACTCTACATATTGTAACTCATCCACTGCCGCAATCGGCTGGGACGGCAGCTACACCGGCCTGGAGGAATCGCCGGTCTGTCGCTTCCATGGCAGTGATCGTAGTTCTTCTCGTCGCCGGTCTGCTCATTGCTGGCTTCAATACTGCGCAGGCTGCAGTTCAGCCTGCGAGTGTCGCCCAGGCCTATTGCCAGGATCTTCTCAGAGAACAGTACAGCAATGCCTATGCCTTGCTGTCATCACGTTTTCAGACAAGAGTCTCGCTCCCCGAGTTTACTCAGATGAGCAGATTTCAGGATGGAGTAGATGGTAAGGTGCGGGCCTGTCCCACCGCCAGCGGGCCAGCCATCGACTTCGCGTTCGGCAGTCCGCAAGACAGTGCGGCGTTCGTGATTACCATACTTCGTGGCAAACCATTTACCGGCCAAATCGAGCTCGTGCGGGACCAACATTCCTGGAGAGTTGATGCTCTCGAGCAATCTCTGCAAGGGACCGACGTTGGCCCCCTTCTGGTTGCCGATACTTTCTGCCGCGGAGTCATGCAAGGCGATTATGCCGCGGCCTACCGCACGCTTTCAAGTCACCAGCAAGGTCTTGCCTCCGAGACCGAATTCGCCCAGCAGTTTAAGTCCGCCTTCGGAGGTCTTGTGCGCCTTGAAAGCTGCGCCCCCAGTTATACCAGCTACCATGTGCAGACTGGGTCCGCTGCCGTGTCCATGTCGTTCAATCTCGGCGTCTCAACCCCTTCGGCGGGATCGCTCTCCACCAGCCTGGTGACGGTGCTGGACTTTATACAGGAAAGCGGATCATGGAAGGTGAACGATTTCATCCCTCTGCCGCAATCCTCCTAGGTCGAGAATTGACTGGCGCAGGACGGGTATGCTATAAACCAATTGTCTGAAGGAAAATGGAGCCATACCGGAAGGTAAGTCTTCGGGGGTAGGTTCAGCGAAGTACGCAGATACGATGAAGTACGCATACACGATGAGATAGGTCCGTTCCTTTCGCGAGGCTCTGTGTACCCGACAGAAGCGAGGATGTTCCGATGTTCTTGCATCGCCTCAAGCAGTTGTTCTCACGAATCTTCATGCGTCCGCTGGGGCGAGAGCATCGATCTTCGCCAAATCCTCGCTCCGCCCCGTCGCCAGCGACCATCTCGGTTGGGCGTCGTCAGACCGTAGCCGCCAATATTCCAACCAGCGGCCTGGCGTCGGGCCACTGGCTTGACGACACGCGCCGCATGCGACCGCAGATACCCCCCTGGGCATTGTCGGATTCTCCCAGAGAGCCGAGGCACCTTTCGCAGCCCAACACCCTTCCAATCGCCGCGTCATGCCCACCTGACCGGGCAGCCGGACCTGTCGTACCTACTTATGAGCCAACGCACGATCCCGCTCTTCTGCCCGCTCAGACCGAACCAGAGATAACGCAACCCGCGGGTCTGCGCAATGTCCCTCCAGAAGAGGTGCGCCATCGGCAGCTGACGGCATTGAAGTACCTCATACGTCTGGGCGTCTATAATGAAGGATTTTCTGGTGGTAACGTGCCTGAGCAATATCAGCACAGTATGGGTATGTACGACGCGGGCGATGAGTTCTGGCTTCCCGATTCCGAGGACGACCACCCCGACGATGCATCCGAGTCGTGAGCGTGCTACTGTGACTTGCGCAAGCCGTGGGTTAGACAGTGCCAGAATGTCCCACTGCGTCCTTAGCCGCCATAAGCAGTACATCCAGGTCACTATAAATGAACTCCGGCCGGCAAGATCCGGTCGCCTGTCTCGCCTGCTCTGGCGTCGTGAGCCCGGTAAGGACTAGAGCAGTGCTGACACCAGCGGCATGTCCCGCTACTATGTCCAGATCGAGACCATCCCCCACCATCACCGTCTGGTCGGGCGCAACGCCGAGAAGCCGCATCGCTTCCAGTACAATGCCGGGTTCGGGCTTTCCGATAATCTCAGCCTTCTTCCCGCTGGCATATTCGAGCGCCGCGGTAATCGACCCCGTCCCAGGAAGAAAGCCGTTTTCCACCGGCAGGCGTGGATCACGGTTAACGGCATAGAATGCGGCTCCCTCCAAGATAGCCCGCAGCGCGCGACAGAGGCGATCATACGTGAGAGTGCGATCAAGCGCTACGATGATCGCGTCGGGAACTCGCTCCTCGTCCGCATCGCTGGTCCAGACGACCCGGAGACCATTCTGCTCCATGAGTTGCTCGATAGGCGGAAGTCCTAGTACAAAGACACTCCCGCCGGGGAACCGATTCGCCAAGACTCGAGCCGCGGCATCCCCTGCGGTCAGAACACGTCCTTCGGGCCGAGGCATTCCAAGGCGGACCAGCTTTGCCTCTACCTGGTGTGGCGTGGCGATTGAGTTATTTGAGAGATAGAGCACCTTTTTGCCGCTCGCATCCAGCCAATCCACCAGCTCACGAGCGCCGGGAAGCAACTGCTCACCTCGGTAGACGACACCATCCAGGTCCAGCAGATAGGCTCCAAAGTCCTGCATCAAACAGACCGTTCTAACCAAGCAACTGTTGACGGATAGCCATGACTTCTTTGCGTAAAGCTGTATTATCGTTGACTTCGCGAGCAATCTTTTCGCAACCGTGCAATACGGTGCTGTGATCACGACCTCCGAGCGCGTTGCCGATATCCAGAAGGGACGCTTGTGTCTCTTGGCGCATCAGGAACATGGCAACGTGACGAGGTATGATGATATGCTTGTCTCGCTGCTTGCCGCAGAGATCTTCCCGCGGGATACGGTAGTATTCCGCCACCGTTTCCAGAATCTCATCCAAGCTCACCCGCTTCTGTTGCCCGTCGCTCGCCAGATTATTCAGCGCGGCCTTGGCAGTCTCCAATGTCAACGGTAGTCCCTGGAGCTGGTTCATAGCCAGCAGCCGGTTAAAGCTTCCTTCAAGGTCTCGTATGTTGCTTTGTACTCGGCTGGCAAGGTAATCTATGACCTCATCCGGAACTCGCCGGCCGACGACATCAGATTTGGCGCGAAGAATCGCCACGCGAGTCTCGAGGTCAGGCGGTTGAATGTCGGCGATAAGTCCCCACTCGAATCGGGATCTCAACCGCTCTTCCAGGCTCACGATCGCCTTGGGAGGCCGGTCACTGCACATGGCTATCTGCTTGCCGGCCTCGTGCAAGCTGTTAAAAGTATGAAAAAACTCTTCCTCGGTCGAATCTTTCCCCGCGATGAACTGGATGTCGTCAACCAACAACACATCCACTGATCGATACTTGGCCCGGAATTCCTCGGTTGTGCGATAACGGATGGCGTTGACGATCTCATTGGTAAAGGTCTCAGACGAGACATAGAGCACGATCAGATTGCGCGCTAGAGCTGTATGGCCGATGGCGTGCAGCAGATGCGTCTTTCCCAGCCCCACTCCGCCGTAGAGGAAAAGTGGATTATACGCTTTGCCAGGAGTATCGGCCACCGCCTGGGACGCGGCGTGGGCAAGCTGATTCCCGCTGCCGACGATGAAGGTCGAAAAGGTATAGCGCTGGTTGAGACGCGGTATGGCAATCTGAGAACCCTGGACTTGAACTTGAGGGCCACCACGGGGTGGCTCACCTGCGGGGCGTCTCCGGTAGCCGGAGGAGGCAAGCTGAGAGTAGCCAGCGGGGGCCGAGGTCTCCTCTACTTCCTCCGGTTCCGCCGGTGCAGTGCTCGCCGTCTCAAGCTGGTCGTCTTCGTCGTCATACACGTCGTCGTTAGACTCGAGGCGAACCGGCATGCTTCCAGCCAAGGGCGCTTCAGCTCTCCCGAGATGGCTTCCAGTAGCGGTAGTGGAGCCCATACTGGCAATAAACACACGACTCCCCTCGTTGGCCGACATCACTCCCGGTGGGGCTGCTTCCGCGCTATCGAATAGCGTCGGACCCTCAATGTGATTGGCGGAAAGATGCTTGCGCATGTGCGTAACCCTACCCGTATCCCGCCGACCCTCCAGCGACCGGAGCTCCATAGACGACTCGGGCTCGCCGGCAGCGACTTCAAAAAGCACCGTGCAGTTGCGCCCCATGACCACGGCAATTGCCGCTTCTATACGCTCTCGGAAACGGGTTTCGAGATGCTCTTTGGCAAAAGTAGTGCGAACGCACAGCACGGTAACGCCGTCGCGCTCACCCGCTAACCACGTGCCCCGCAGCCACGTCTCGAATTGAGTAGGCGTCATTTCTTTTCGCAGCCGCTCTTGGGCGGCGAGCCAGACCTGTGCGTTGCTCACGAATTAGCCTGCCTAGAAAACCACTGAAGGTTTAGGACACAGTCACGAGAGATGTGACTGGAATAGTAGCAGATTGTTTGGCGCCCCTGCAAGCGTACCAGCGAAAGGACTACCCTTCCTCCGTGCGGCGAAGGCCGGCTTGGGCTACTCCTCGCTCCGCATGGCAATAGCCTCTATCTCCACCAGAGCTTTCCTCGGCAGATCGACGACCGCAATGGTTGAACGCGCTGGAGGCTCACCACCAAAAAATTCCCCATACACTTCATTCATCGCGGCAAAGTTATCCATAGTGGTAAGAAATACCGTCGTCTTGACAACCTGCAGAAGAGAGCTACCGGCCGCCTCAAGCACCGCGGCAAGATTTAGGAGAGCGCGCCGAGTCTGTGCCTGAATATCTTCAGCAACCAACTGGCCGCTTTCCGGCTCGAGAGCTATCTGGCCGGACGCGAAAACTAACTGCCCGCTGACAATCGCCTGGCTATACGGTCCAATCGCCGCCGGGGCGCTCGTCGTGACCACTCTTTCTCGTCGCATGGGTTGTAACTCGCCTCCAACTCAAAGTAACAGTGAAAACCATCCTGTCGCAACCGTTAGCTTATCGCAAGACATGGAAGAAGACAATGCAGCATACTAGCAGCGCAAGCAGGCAGAGTAATAAGAACATGGGCGTCCATGGCAGTTTTTGCTGGTGTATCCGTACCGGGGTAGTCGCGAGACCTATTCCGACCTCGGCAAGACGATGACGTGAGTCGCCCGCACGCCCAAGTACGGACGTGTACCCCAGCCGGGTAAGCCCGGCGCTCTTTTGAAGCTGGTCCGCTATCCTACGCCAGTCTGGTCGATTCGTCAAGCAATAGTAACTGGTCGACCGGGCGAAGGGCTGGTCACAGGCCTGGTTCACCTCTACTGGCCGAAGTAGCAGTTTCTCGCGTTCCGCACGCAGGGTAGCCGCCATATGGTACGCCGATTGAAAGCGATGTGCCGGATCTTTAGCAAGTGATCGATTAACCATCCACTCGATATCACGCGAGAGCTCCGGTACCAGCGTTCGCAGGGGTGGTGGCGGAACAGTGGCGTGCTGCATAGCCACGGCCAGTGCGCTGGTTCCCGAAAAGGGCAGCACGCCTGACAGCATCTCAAAGAGTACCACACCCAGCGAATACAAATCGCTGGTTGGCTGAAGCTCTAGTCCCCGAGCCTGTTCTGGTGAAACATAATCGGCGGTGCCTAGTACTATGCCTTCACTGGTCAAATGATGGGCAGCCGCGATATACACTATGCCGAAGTCCGCCAGCTTGGCGTTGCCTGAACTGTCGAGCAAGATATTCTGAGGCTTGATGTCGCGGTGCAGAAAACCGTGTGCATGGGCTTCCTCTAGGCCCAGGCAGACCTGTTCAGCTATAAGTAAGGCGTCGACCGGAGCCAGCTTGCCTCGAGCTAGAATGTACTGCTTCAGATGAGGACCTTCGACGAACTCCATAGCCATAAAGTAGCGCCGATCCTGTCGGAAGAAGTCATAGGACTCGACTATGTAAGGAGATTGGAGCAGCGCCGCCGCATGGGCCTCGCGACGAAAACGGGCAATCTCGGCGCTGGATCCAGGGTTGTCACTTCGCAGAGCCTTGATTGCTACAGGACGGCAGAGGTGAGTATCCCATGCGCGATAGACAACCGACATACCCCCGGCAGCCAAACGAGTGTGAACCTGATAGCGCTCCGCAAGTAAAGCGCCCTCCAAATTCGTTGCCATGGATTCTCGCATCCTGAAGGTCGTGGCCGGACGGCGACGAAGTCAAGCCTCGCTGCCGCTCTGGTGGGACTACTGCCTCGTTCGTTTTCAGCAATCTACCTCCACTATGCAATTTGCGTGCCCAAACCGGCGCCAGTTACCTCGAAGACGCGACTGGCTTGCGCTCTTCGGAGGTACTTGCGCTGCTGACCGATCCCCGGTCACGTCCCAGGTCTTGTCGAAGATTCACCCACTGAATGACCGTGTCTCTCTCGATGATGCCTACTATGCGGCCATCAGCGATGACAGGCAATTGACCTACCTGGATCTCCTCTAGCATATTCACAGCATCTATAAGCGGCTGGCTAGGGGTAACTGCGAGCAATTTGGCCAGAGGTACCATGATTTGGCCGAGGGTTTCGGATGCCCAGTTCTCGCGGGGTACTTTTCGAATATCGCGAAGTGTGACCATGCCAGCCAGGAGTTCGCCCTGCACTACCGGCACCACTCGCTGGCCAGTATGCAACACGTATTCGTCGACCGCCCGTTGTATCGGATATTCAGGAGGCGCAACAGGTGGGACCGGAGACATAACCTGATCGACCGTAATGCCGACAGTAGTCGATTCGAGAGTGATCTGGGTACTTTCGGCCTGAGCCGCCAAAAGCAAGAAGAGCGCAATGAACCCGATCCAAAACCCATCGAGCACGTCGCCATGAAAGAAGAGCCAGATACCTGCCAGTATCATGAGGTAGCTGATGACCTGGCCCGCATTGGCCGCAATCCGCGTTGCACGGGTAAGACTACCGGTGAGTTTCCACAGAATGGAGCGAAGCACGCGCCCGCCGTCAAGGGGGAAGCCCGGCAGCAGATTGAAGGCGCCCAGGAGAACATTGGTGATTCCCAGGTAGCCGAAGATGGCGCCTACTAGAGCAGACGACGGTCCGATCACCCTGGCGACCATCAGCAAGAGGGCTCCCAGTACCAGGCTTGTCAACGGCCCTACAAACGCCATCTGAAAATCGACTCCGGCACTCTCCGGCTCACGCTCAATGTCGGAGACGCCGCCAAAGATAAAGAGACTAATCCGGCTCACCGGCATGCCACGGCCGCGAGCCACGAGCGAATGGGCAAGCTCATGAGCCAGAACTGAGGCGAAAAACAGCAGAACCGTCAGAATCGCCGCCAGCCAGTAGACTGCCGTGGATTGGTGAGGGACGGCGAAAGGAAGCCATCCTATCGCTAACGAGACGGTCAACAACACGCAGATGATCAACCACGAGAGATGCACGTCAATCTCAATACCGGCAATCTTGCCGATAGGCAACGAAGTATGCATAGATTATTCCCCCCTACCTCGGGACGCGCTCCGCGCGCTAAAGCAAACGGACGACCTCCCAACTCGACTATGGACCACGGCACATACATGTGTATCACGAACCGCCGCGCCATAGCTTATCGATAGATCAATATCGTCCGCAGCTGGAGTTGTGAACAATTTGTGACATTGTTCTGCATCTCCGTAAGCTATCTGTGACCCACAGGCCGTTTACTTGAGAAAATCACATTTTTGGTTTTCTCGCGCCTCACCTAATGTGGTGACTCCTCGCTATGGCAGCAAGAAGGGAGAGAGCATGAGCTATCAGGAGAAGGCACTTGAAGACGGTGTGTGGGCTGCAATGTCGCGCCGTGGCATCTCACGGCGAGATTTTTTGCGGTTTGCCACTATCATGACCGGGGCCTTGGCATTGCCCATGAGGTATACGTCGCGCATAGTAAAGGCGCTAGAAGAGACGAAGAGACCGGCGGTGGTCTGGCTTGAGTTCCAGGACTGCGCCGGAAATACCGAATCG
Source organism: uncultured Chloroflexia bacterium (assembly GCA_963810535.1). Classification (GTDB taxonomy): domain Bacteria; phylum Chloroflexota; class Ktedonobacteria; order Ktedonobacterales; family JADMIN01; genus JAJPKE01. The sequence continues at coordinate 23,946 of CAWENW010000012.1, read as the reverse complement.
GCTCTGCGCGCTAGTCATCCCACGTTTTCCGATATCATTCTTGATCTTTTGTCGTGGAACTATCACGAGACATTAATGGCTCCGGCAGGTACTGCGGCGGAAAAATCGCTGCAGGACACTATCACCAGCCAATCAGGATCGTACCTCGCGATAGTTGAGGGATCCATTCCGCTAGCGTACAACGGCGTCTACTGCTGTATCGGAGGCCGCTCAGCAATCGACATCGTCAAAGAAGTCTGCGGTAACGCCTATGCAACCATTGCGGTGGGAACCTGCGCCTCCTTTGGAGGCATACCAGCGGCGGCTGGCGGCGTCACTGGCGCTGTCCCCGTCAGCGAGGCGGTTCCAGGAACGAAGCTGATCAATTTGAGCGCGTGCCCTATGAATGGTGCGAATCTCGCCGCCACCATCGTACACTGGCTGACCTTCAAGGAGCTTCCAGCTACTGACGAGCTCAACCGTCCACTATTTGCCCACGGCGATCGCATCCACGATGACTGCCCACGCCGCGCTCATTATGATGCCGGTGAATTTGTCCTGGAGTGGGGTGACGAAGGCCACCAGCTGGGATGGTGTCTCTATAAGATGGGCTGCAAGGGTCCAGCGACCAACTACAATTGTCCCCGTATCCAGTGGAACGACGGTACCAATTGGCCCATCGGTGTGGGGCACGGCTGCGTCGGATGCGCTCAACCGGCTTTCTGGGACACCATGACCCCCTTCTACCGCACGCTTCCCTCTGTGCCCGGATTTGGAGTTGAGACGACCGCTGAAGACGTCGGACTCGGCGTCGCCGGAGCGGTAGCCGCCCTCACCGCGGTGCACGCGGCCGGGTCGATTGTCCGCCAGCGGAATCGCTCCAAGGCGGAAGCAGCAGCAGCCACTGACTCGGGTGCTGCGGTCACGACACCGTCCACCCCAAAGGAGGATAGTCAGGCATGAGAATCGCTATTGATCCGGTTACGCGCATCGAAGGGCATCTTCGGATCGAGGTCGAGGTGCAGGACGGCCAAGTAACCGACGCCTGGAGCTCCGGCACTATGTTTCGCGGTATCGAGCTCATTTTGCGGAACCGCGACCCGCGTGACGCCTGGGTATTCGCCCAGCGGATCTGCGGAGTCTGCACGACGGTGCATGCTCTGGCCTCAGTGCGCGCGGTGGAGAATGCCCTGGGAATCACCATACCCGACAATGCGCGTCTGATTCGAGAGCTGATCTCAGGCGCCCAGCTGGTACAAGATCACGTGGTTCACTTCTACCATCTCCATGCGCTCGACTGGGTGGATATAACGCTGGCGCTTAAGGCCGATCCCGGAGCGACTTCTACGTTGGCGCAGTCCATCTCCAACTACGAGAAGTCGAGCAAGACGTATTTCCAGGGGGTACAGCAGAAGCTACAAGCGTTTGTGGATTCCGGCCAGCTCGGCATTTTTGCGAACGGTTACTGGGGCCACCCCGCGTACAAGTTGCCGCCGGAAGCTAACTTGCTGGCGGTTGCTCACTATCTGGAAGCGCTTGACTGGCAGCGCGACTTCATCAGGATCCACGCCGTATTGGGCGGCAAAAATCCTCATCCCCAATCCTACCTAGTGGGGGGCATGGCAACGGCGCTTAATCCCAACAACGAATCGACGATAAATGCAGACCGCCTCTCTCTTATCTCGCAGCTCATCCAGGAAGGCCAGGATTTCGTCTCTCAGGTCTACCTACCCGATGTTTTGGCCATCGCATCCTTCTATAAGGATTGGGCAGGCTATGGTAGCGGTCTGGGCAATTACATGGCCTACGGTGACTATCCTTCCACTACCCAGAATCTGCCCTCTACGTACTTTTTCCCCGGCGGTCTGGTCCTGGGCCAAGACCTGGGCAACATCCAGGCAGTGGATCAGAATCAAGTAGCTGAGTATGTAACTCACTCCTGGTACACCTACGACGGCGGGAATTCTGCCTCGCTCCATCCGTGGCACGGTGAGACTAACCCGAACTATACAGGTCCACAGCCGCCTTACACCCTGCTAGAGGTGGATCAGAAATATAGCTGGCTGAAGGCGCCGCGCTACGCCGGGCACGCGGTGGAGGTGGGGCCGCTGGCGCGCACGCTCATTGGGTACGCACAGGGTCGTCCCGACGTGGTGCAGTTGGTCGGTGCCACACTCAAGCATCTAAACGTCGGAGCGAACGCGCTCTTCTCAACACTGGGCCGGGTAGCGGCGCGCGCCATCGAGGCGCAGGTCATGGTCAACCAGCTACCAACCTGGCTGGCCCAGTTGGAAGACAACATGGGCAGCGGAAATCTCGACATTCACGACAACACCTACTGGGACCCTTCCACCTGGCCGCAGGAAGCTTTCGGCTTCGGCTTCCATGAGGCGCCGCGCGGCTCCCTTGGTCACTGGGTTCATATCAAGAATGGAGCGATCGCCAATTACCAGGCGGTAGTGCCAAGCACCTGGAACGCGGGACCGCGAGACGCGGGTGGCCAGCGTGGCGCCTATGAAGCGGCGCTGATCGGCACCCCGGTCGCCAATCCGGAGCAACCAGTCGAGATTCTGCGAACTGTCCACTCTTTCGACCCCTGCCTGGCCTGCGCCGTCCACGTGGTAGATCCCAAAGGGCGTGAATATGCCAATGTGCGGGTGGTATGAAAGGGGTAAACAACGTGGCTGAAGAGAAGCGCACCATCTACGTGTGGGAACTGCCCCTGCGAATCGTCCATTGGGTGATTGTGTGCTGCATTCTCATCCTATCCGTGACTGGATACTACATCGCCGAGCCCTTCATCACTACCGAAGGGCCGGCAGTCACCCAGTACCTCATGGGAACCATTCGCCTGATTCACTACATCACGGCATTTATCTTCACGGTCGCCGTGCTGTTCCGTATCTACTGGGCATTTGCCGGAAATAAATATGCGCGTTGGAACCAGTTTATTCCGGGTTCGCTCCAGCGACTGCGCGACATGGGGCGCATGATACGCTATTACACGTTTTTTAGACGCGATCCGCCCGCGGAAGTTGGGCACAATCCGCTGGCTGGAGTCACTTATGTAGGGTTGTATGTCCTCTTTGTCGCACAGATTTTTACCGGCTTCGCCCTCTACAGCTTGCCCTACCACGATGGGTGGATCAAGGTAGGTTTCGGCTGGTTGGTCGTGCAGTTTGGGGTGCAGTGGCTCCGGCTGGCGCATATGTTGATCATGTTCTTAATCATCGCCTTCACCATCCACCACGTCTATAGTGCGGTGCTCATCGATATCGAGGAGCGCAGCGGCCTCGTCTCCAGCATGGTAACCGGCTACAAGACCCTGAGCACCCAGACTATCGCCGAAGCGGAGGAGACGAGCAATCGTGCCCGAAGCGAGCAACGGTCATCCACCCAGGCGCCGGCGGGGCGCCAGATAGAATAGAGGTCATCAAACAGTGACCAGTCAGGGCTATACCGCTGGCGTGCCGGCGGAGCAACCAACTACTTTGCTTCTTGGCCTTGGTAATCTCCTGCGACGGGATGAGGGGCTCGGCATACGAGCCCTGCAGCTCCTCTTGCAGCGTTATGAGCTGCCGCAGTCGGTGCAGACGGTAGACGGCGGCACTCTTGGCCTCGAATTGCTTTCTTATCTCGAAGGCGCCGAGCGAGTGATTGTGCTTGACGCCGCTCTGACCGACGGTCCACCGGGGACCGTCATCCACCTGCGAGGCGACGAGGTGCCCGCCTATTTTGGCATGCGGTCGTCAGCTCACGAGATTGGTCTTCCCGATCTCCTGGCGGTTGCCCGTCTACGCGGCACCACTCCTGCTGAGGTAACTCTCATCGGGATGCAGCCCGAAGTGATCGAGCTCGGCTGGGAGCTGTCACCAGTTGTGGCTCGGGAGCTTGGCACCATGGTCGATGCAGTAGTTGACGAATTGACGAGCCTGGGATTGCCGGTGGCACATCTTAGCCAGGCAACCCCAGACTAGCTGGAAGAGCAGTGGAGAGAACCGATGCACGAAGTAGCCGCAATGCAGGGTATATGCTCCTTGGCCGTGGAAAAGGCGGAAGCCGCGGGCGCCAAGAAGATCACTCACATCGAGATGACTCTCGGCGCCTCCCAGCACCTTACCGAAGATGCGGTGCGCCAGCACTTTGAGGTGTTGTCCAGCGGCACCTTGGCGGAAGGCGCCTCGCTCGCCGTGACCTGGCTTCCGGCAACCTATCAGTGCTTCTCGTGTCTCGAGACGTTCCAGTCCATGGAACAAAGTGAACCGGTCACTTGCCCCGAATGCGGCAAAGTGGCGCTTGAAGTTTCCCACCAGGATGTGTTTTGTGTCACAAGCATAGACGTGTCGTTTGATTGACTAGAGGGTGAAGAAGGCAAGCACATGTGTATCACACTGCCGGGCAAAGTTGTGGAGCTGGATGGCGCCATGGCACAGGTACTAATAGACGGACAGACACTGACGTGCAATGCTCTGGCGCAGCCCGACGTGAAGGTAGGTGATTATGTCTTGATTCATGCCAACCTCATAGTCGCGATTGTGTCTCCGCAGGAGGCACAGCAGATGATTACGGCCGCGCGAGAGCTGGATGAGGCCATCAAGCGAGAAGAGAACCAGTGAGTGCGCGCGTGCAGTTCAGTCCTGTGATGGTGGATGCTATAGGGTTGCGGTCGCCGGATCGACAGTCGGCCGCAGGATCTTGTTAGATCCATGGATTCGTCAATTCAGAAGTATCGCCGAGTGGTCGGCAGGAGAAGAGTATGAGCGGCTTTGCCAGGTCCTCCAAGTCTCTCGATCCACGTATTGGGTATGGATTCGCGGGACTCAATGCCATTATCAGCGGTATTGCCATCTATATCAACAGCCTGGGCGTCAAGCTATTCTCGGATGCGACGCTCTATACCACCCTGAAGAACGCGGTCGTCGGCGTCTTGCTATTTGTTCCGCTGCTGATCTTCGCCGAACGGCGCGCCGAATGGAAGAAGCTCACCGGTCGGCAGTGGGGCTGGCTGCTCTTGCTTGCCGTCGTCGGCGGAAGCGTTCCGTATGCGTTGTTCTTCACCGGACTAAAGATGGGTTCGCCGGTGACCTCTTCGCTGCTCAATCATGGGCAGTTCATTGTGGTTGCCGTTCTAGCGTTCTTCCTATTGCGGGAGCGCGCGGGCATCATCGTCTGGTTAGCCTTGGGCGTGCTCTTCGCCGGCACCCTGTGGGGAACTAGCTTGACCGGTCTTCACTGGGGCATGGGCGATACGCTGGTAGCACTGTCTACGTTGCTGTTTGCTGCTGGAGTCATCCTGGCTAAGTATCTCTTGCGAGATCTCTCTACTCTAACGGTCATGACGGCGAAAATGAGCCTGGGTTCACTTATCCTGGTGGGCTACATCGCTCTTACCGGACGCGCCGGCGAAATCATCAAACTCTCGACGGCCCAGTGGACGTTTGTGGTTGTCACCGGTATGATACTCCTCGCTTTCACAGTCACCGCCTTCCTGGCTCTGCGCTACGCCTCGGCCACGGTCGCCACCGCCATTCCGGCGGCAGCCCCGCTCATGACGACAGTACTCGTACTGATAGCTCCGCAGGCGAGCGCGAAGCCCTCACCAGTGTTTGGACTCGCCTTGATAGGGGTGTCGGTGATAGTTCTCGCCGTGGTGGGAGGATTGCAAGAGCTCAAAGCCTGGCGCAGGCAAAATCAGCAGCACCAGCCGGTGCCGTCGGCGGTAACCGCATGACCGCCTCAGGTGCCCTACTCTTTGGTCGCTATGCCTTTGCCCCCAACCGGCTGGGCTACTGCGGCCCCAAAGACAATCAGGCGCTCCTGGAATACGTTTCGACCCGGAGCGCCGACGCTGGTCTACTAGAGATAGAGCGCCGGTTTGACGGCGCCTACCCCTACTTGCGGCTGATCGCTGAAGCGAACGGAATCGCCGATCCGTTTGACGACCGAGTGGTCGAAGCCTACTGGATCGGCAATTCCTGTCTCGAACAGGTGGATGCCACCAGCTTTTACGAATCGCTTACCGCTCGGTTCAAGAACCGCATGGATAGCCGCACCTTTTCCTGGCTTACCGGGAAGTTGGTCCTGGGTGCGCGCCCCCATCACAACTTCCATGTCTTCGATGTCTACATGCGAACCGGCCTCATGAAGGACAACCGCGCGAAGATCGTCGTGGAAACAATGGATTCCTGCCGAATAAGCTGGGGCCGGGTGGTCTCAGCGGAGGGTCCGGAGCTGGTGGTAGAGCGGCCACGTCTTACACTGGTGGACGGCAAGCTGACTCTCACCGACCCTGAAGTCATGAGGGTCACCCGACAAGTCAATGGTCTGGGATTCGCCGACAAGGCCCATCCGGACAGCTACGTTTCGATCCACTGGAACTGGACGTGTGAGGTACTCTCGCCAGCGAAACGCCAGCATCTCATGTCGGTCACCCGCAAGTACATGAACTTGGCCAACCAGACCCTGTAGAGATATGGGCCAATCCCGTATCCCCGTCTATGTCCGGCGCTCTTCACCACAAGAAGGTGAAGAGCGCCGGTTTTGATTTTTGATTGCAGCAGTCAACGCCAGAGCTATCGCACTACCTGCAAAACATAGACAGGCAAGAAGACTCGGACCCGCTAATCAGCGGGTCCGAGTCTTCTTGCCTGTCTGTGCTACTCGGCTGCTAGAGCCGATGAGGCGGACAGACGCTTACGAGGCTGTGGCAACTGGCGTTTTCGGCGTGGAGACTTGCTCATGCTGGAACATCTTGCCGGCTTTCCAGGGAAGTCCAAGCGCCGGGAGCAGGAATCGATCAAGGCCGATCCAGCCGCAGACTCTCCAGGAGAAGACCAGGAATAGTCCGAACATGCCTATCACTGGGTTAATGCTTACCACGCCGGACAACAGGTAGTTCATATTCATCAGGACGCCGAAGCCGGCGGCGATGCCAGTAAGCACACCCAACAGAACCCCGAGTCCGACCGCCAGCTCGCCCCAGCTGACCAGGAATGCGAAGAGCCCCACATGCGGCAGCACCCAGTACTGCAGGAAGTTGGCGTACCAGCCCTGCACGGAAGGATTCGCACCACTCGCCCCTTTCAAAGCGAACTGCACGAAGCCCGCCAGGGACTTGCCGCTGGCCCAGCCAGCCGACTCGCTGCCAAACAGCTTGCTGTAGCCAGCGAGGAACCACTGGGCGCCGACGTTCATGCGCAGGACAAACCACATGGGAGCTGAGCCGGCGGAGCCAAAGAAGAATTTGGCGATAGTGGGCTCAGGGAACGGGTCATTGGGCGAGATGGTCGCCTTCAGCGCGGTCCGCTCCGAGAAGTACTGGGCGAAAGCTAGAATGACGCCGATGATGAATAGGACAAGCAGTGCTTGACCCCAGAAGTCATCCGCGGTGTTATTGTTGATGTTCCACACCAAATGGAAAATAGTCCAGGCACCGGCAATGACGGCGATAACAATTGATGCCAACCCATAGAATGCGTTGCTCTGCTGACGAGGCATCTGAACGACCCCTTTCGCGAATATACGTGATAATTTTACCTACCTACCAAATTGATCAGGATGATTGCTCATCACACCTGCAAGGATACTGTTCAGATATCACAATCACATCGCAACGAGGGTGCAAAGCCTCACAGCCACTCACAGCCCGTTCACCGGCAAGAAAAGAAGGGCAACGTGCGCGGCAGCCGCCGGAGAGGATCTTGCGACACGTAGACTTCGAGGTATCGACGATACTTTTCTTCGATGTTCCCGCCGTCTAGAGCAGTTCAGGATGCTCAAGCTTTAATAGCTACTGGAGGCCAACGAGATGTATATGTGCGCTGCATTTGCGCCGCTTGGCGGAGGCCAACGTCCCGAACCAGAAGATGACTTTTCCCGCGTTGCCGAGCTGGAGGGCTCATTACCGCTGATGGGAGGAGACTCGGTCCATGTACGAGCCATTCGCGCGGACGACACCGAGCGACTAATCGCGTTTCACCGGAAGTTATCACCCGAGTCCATCGTCTTCCGCTTTTTCCACATGATGCCTGAGCTCCCCCTTCCCGAGGCCGAGAGATTTACTCATGTGGACTATGATAGCCGAATGGCGCTGATCGCTACGACGGGTCAAGATGATGACGAGCGGATCATTGGGGTGGTACGCTACGACCGCATTGCTCCGGATACCGCTGAAGTAGCCTTCGTTGTGGAAGATCAGTGGCAGGGACACGGTATCGCGACCTCCCTGCTTCATCGTCTGGCCGCTTATGCCCGCGAGCGCGGGTATACCAAATTGGTAGCGCTCACGATGGGCGACAACCGTCGCATGATTGAGGTTTTGCGTAACAGCGGTTTTCCCGCTAGTTCTCACTTTGAGTCAGGTGATCTAGAAGTACGCCTGGATATCACGGAGCATCCCAGCTTTCCTTGAGACAGCAGATTGCAAGCGACCATAAATTTTGGGGTCCCAAAACCGGAGTACCAGTTTGGGCCTCAAGCGTTGACAAGTGAACGGGCTCCCTCTATACTTGCGCCGAGTTGCTGCGCCCTGGCGTGGCGTAGTGCTTGTGGAGACTTGAGCGTAAGTGCTCCGCAGTTCTTAGAAATGCGAGAGGATCGCTATGCGAAGTTTAAGCTATGTACTGATCGTGCTGGGAATTATAGTGGCCATCGTTGGGCTGGCAAATCACTTCGTTATCAAGGCCAATCCTTTCCCCCATACCAGCACCGTAGCTGTGGCAGTCGGCGTCGTCCTGTTTGTGATCGGCGTCATTGCCATGATGATGGGTGGAAACTCCACCGCCAAGGCCTAGACGTCTTACGAGGCCGAAGATCGAGACTCTTTGGGAGCGGGCAGGTCCGCTGCATGTACAGTGACCTGCCCGCTCCCAAATTTTTAGCTTGCCGGTCGCTTGTTCAAGGAGAGAAGATTTGGATGAACGCTATGTCGATCGCTTAGTAGCACCAGAGTGGCTTGCTGGCATGGACAAGATTCCCGAGGTAACGCAGTATAAAGAGGTGAGCTACAAATTACTCGAACTAGTACCTGAAATGACAGTACTGGATCTTGGCTGTGGTATCGGCGATGATGCCGAAAGGATGTTGAGCCTTGTCCAACCAGGAGGTTCTGTCATTGGCATAGATGCCAGGGCAGATATGATTCAGCGAGCGCGTGACCGCCATATTGTAGATACCGATGCGCCCCAATCTGGCCGACTAGAGTTCCTGGTAGGTTCAGCGGAGGGAATCCCGCTGGCTGACGGCAGTTGTGATGTCGCTCGAGCTGATCGGTTGCTCCAGCATGTAAGCGATCCATTGGTTGTGCTAAATGAGGTAGAACGGGTCCTGCGTCCGGGGGACGAGTCGTGCTAGTGGAGCCGGATTGGCGAACCATGGCAGTGCATCCAGGAAGCCCGACCAGTAGTGACGATCATGTGATCGAAGCAATATGGAAGTGGCAGATTGAGAACACAAGGCATCCGCTGATTGGTCGCCAACTTCGTGCCCGGTTGACCCAGGCCGGCTTCACGAACGTGCGTGTCATGCCCATTGCCTATTCAAGCATGAGTTTTGAAGTGATGAAGTTTGGTCTGGAACTCGATACGGTTGGACAAGCAGTTGTCAGCGAGGACCGATGGAAGGTAAGTAACGCAGAACTGCAGAGTTGGTATCGCGCGGTCGAGCAAGCTGAGGCGGCTGGAGAGTTCTTCTCAATGGCGGTACTTTATTTTGGTTTAGCATACAAAAGAGCGCACACGGGCTGGCGCTAATAAGACGGTCGGCGATAGCGTCAGAACCACTTCCTGGACGCTATCCCAAATTCGCCCGCTTAGCTGCACAAACGCAAACACGCGAAGTAACACTGCCGCTGTCCATTAGAAGTACTGATAAATCCCTATTCGTCAGGAGGCAAATACCAGGGATTATCCAGTGGTGGGAAGGAGTTCTCCTGACCCGGCTGGGCGCCACCTGCTCCTCGCCCGCTCCCGCGCTGCCCATCACTAGGTAAGGCATCTAAGGACGGCCAGAACTGGTCTTGGAGCGGCACCGACGGGTTATCCTGCTGCCGGGGCTGCTGCTGCCGGGGCTGCTGCTGCTGCCGGGGCTGCTGCTGCCGGGGCTGCTGCTGAGGAGGCCGCGACGGCGCTTGCTGTCCCAGCGGCATCTGGCCTAATGGGCCGGTAGGTGGCAGAGAATTATCGGAGACCCCATCAAACCACTCCGGTGAAGGTGACCAGCCTCGCCCTTGCTCAGAAACCTGCGATTGTCCGGGAAACGGCGGTACCCCGCTCATCCAGCTTGCTTGTCCAGCTCCTCCCGGTCCACTAGGCCCACCTGGTCCACTCGTTCCCCCGCCAGGACCGAGCTGCCACTGCTGGCCGCCTACGGCGCCCGACGGATCCCACCCCGGCAACGGACCCGGCTGGCTCGCAGTTCCCGGCTGTCTGAGTCGCGGCGGGGCCAGCATCGCCAGCAGCTTATCGGCGGAAGTTCCGGATGGAGCCGGCCAAATTGCGTGCCGTCCGGCCTGTAGATCGCGCAAAGCCGCGACTACGCGGTCGATTTCTTCGTCAGTGCGCTGCAGACGATAGTCGGATTGCCCCGCCTTCTGCAGCCGCCCTAGCAGGTTATTGAGAGAAGCGGAAATCTGCCAGAGCACGTTGTCCTGCGTTAGCGGCGCTCTTGCGCTAAAGTCGCCATTAGCGATGCGCACATGGGTGGCCAGAATCTGCTGTGCGCCGACCTCCAGCTGATGGCGCTGCTGAGCATAAGCATGCTCCAACGTTGCCATTTCCTCAGCACGGTCTGCACGCCGAGCAGCGTTCATTGTACCGCTTACCCACAAGTAAGCCACCACCGCGACTGCGATCTCTAAGCCAATCGGCCTTCCCAGCAATAGGCCTAAACCGTCCAGGTTGATTTCCGCAGTCAAATCGACACTGTGAGGTTGCAACACCAGAAAGTCGACAGCAATAAGCACACTGTTAATGACCGCCATATAGAAAGCGGCTGCAGGGGTAAGGAGCGATCCTGCCACCACTACAGCCAGCACAAGAATATCGTAGGTCGGTAGGTAGTCTGGTGTAATCACCCTATTTGGAGCGCTCAAGAGCGCTCCAAATGCAGCCACCACCAATACGATAGGTACAATAGCTCCTGCCACCACGACGAATCCCAGCCGGTTTAGCAGGCAAGCAACAGCGATTCCACACAGGGCTCCAACTATCGCAAGGAATGTGGGAACATCACCTGTACCAGCGGCCAGAAAAGCGAAACCTGCAACAAAGAATCCTAAAAAAATTAATGAGGCAAGGCGACTCCGTCGTGCCCGCTCACTCTCTGCAAAATTGGACGGTGCATGCTGCCAGCCGCTGCTGGTCAAGTGCAGCCACCAGCCAAGCGGCCCAAAAGTCCTCCGTGGTGCCTCAGAACGTTGCATGGTATATGGCATACGATCCATTGAAGTTACCTACCCTTGATGACTACAGGCATCCACCTTTCGAGAACGATCAACGGGACCCAGTTGGAGAAGTAATCGAAATCGTGAGACCCTTAGGTTCAGTCCAACCAAAGCCTATGCAACCTCAGTCACTCGACCCCTTACCGACAACTACCGACTGAGCAGTTTTCTCATGCTTCATATAACGTAGAGTCTGGGCAACCAGTGTCCAATCTGACTGATAAGACATGTTTTTCAGCAATGCGCGGACTGATCCTCCAAGAATGACCCCCCTATCATCCAAAGCCGACCGAAGCAACATCGACCTTCCAGAACCTTGAAAGATTTCCTCGCGCGCGTGAATGGGCAGTACCACTAAACCCACATCTGTGGGCGGATAGGTATACACTACTTCCATGCCAATACTACGCAACAGTTTAAAGGAGTTGACAGTAGGTATGGTTGCGGCAACCACGTACTCCGTGCCGCGATCCAGCGCAAACTGGCACATGCGTGTGAACAGCCAACGGACAAGACTCAAATTGCGAACCGTCTCAAGCACACCAATAGACACCTGGTGGTAAATCAACGCAGATGGATCGGCGATGCCTACCTTCGCGAGCTGGAGTGCTAGAATTCGTCGCAGACGCTGTTGCTCTAGCACCCCATAGCGCGGCAGCAAGTCGAGGGCAATTTCCTCGGCCGTACTGAGAGAGCCCCAGACAAACGCATCCACCTGATTTGCCGCTCCTCGTCTCACATAGAGATGGCTGTTCTCAGGTACGGCTAGATCATGGCGGATATCGGCCAGAACCCGCTCCGGAGTATGATATGCTACGAGGGGTCTTGAAGTCCCACAAATACACTGCCCCCGCTTAGTCAAGAGATCGTACTCTGGACGACTGTAACGTCTCTCGCACGAGGCACAATACATCCATTCACCCCATTCACCGTCCTCACCAAATGCCTCGCGATAGCAGGAAATCAGTGTGTCTCGCAAAGTGACATCGTTTTCTACATCCCTCATCGTCACCAGAGACAATCTACCACTTACCTGGGCAGAGGCACCAGGTCGTCTCTGCCAGCGAGTCAGACTCCAAGTCCAATCAGCCTCAACCTGTCGTTGATCTGCCGCCAGTAGAAAGTCCGAGCGGAGCAGTTGTGTCTGGATCTCGTCCATTGCCGTCGCACACAGCGGCTCACCACTAGCCAAATAACCATAGGGTGACACTAAGCTCGTTGCTGCCCACTTTAGTGCTCGAGCTATGTACTCACGTGGCAAGATACGAGATAGTTCCAGAGCTACCACGATGTCAAACTGACCCACTCCCTCCAGCGACAAAAGCTGCTGGTCGCCGTTCATTGCAGAGAGCCAATCAGCTGTTATCACGCGTTCGTACCCGAATGCCGTCTGACCTTGACTAGTTGCTAGAATCGGTCGCTGGACAAGCGCCCAAATCTCCCCAGCGAATCCCGCACAGCGCAATTGCGCCGCAAGGGTATGTGAGAAGGGCTCCAATATGAGGATCTTGGTTGACTCCGTGGCTCCTAGAAGCTTCCTTATCTGCAAGACTTCGTGGGAAACTGCACTGGTAAGACTTGTGGGTTCGGTGCAGGAACATCGGAGTGGAGAACTATCCTGTTTGTCGGCTTCTCTAATTCTGCCCCTATACTCCTTCGGCGAGATGTCGACTTCGTTAGGCACTGTGCACATTTGGAGGCCTTTCTCCAGTCATCAAACTTGAACTTCCATTAACTTGCTAATCCCGGTAGTCCGTAGCCACTAGTCCGACGACCCTTGCCGGAAGCTGCCCAAATAAGGCAACCACATACTGCCCACGGAATGCACAAGGAACCCTTCTCACCACATGCAAGCAGCTTGGGAAGCGTTTGGGTAGGACCATCTTAGCAGACCTTATCCAAGCTGTCGATCAGGTAGTCCAACATGCCTAATCAAAACTCCCCGTCATTGGCTTTTGAGACCTCGGCTTCGTCTATAGGATGAAAGATCGGCGCGTCAGTGTGGAAGGTGATACGGTGTAGCGCGTCTATGAAGATGGGTGCCCGTTGTGCCGAACCCTCAGCCATGCTATACTCGCCCTATACGCCCTGTAGACGGAAGAGCACGGCAAGACGCGGCATATTTGCTGGGTTCTAGACCGATTCGAGAGTGACGAACAAAGGTATAGCACGGGTTCGAAACGAGTAGAGACGAGCAGGTGCGCCTGCCGGTGAGAGGAGCATTCCACGAGTACCGTCACGTTTCCGCTGGGTCCCTATCACCCAGCTCTGGCGCAACCCTTCGCCCTGACACTGCAGCTGCGCGGTGATTCGGTCGTCGAGGTTCTGCCGCCGGGCTTGGGATACTGCCGGCGCGGTATCGTCGAACTGGTCGAAGGCAAGACGCCGGATGGCGCACTCACCATTATCGAGCGAACGTGCTCTCTTGCTCATGAGGCGCACCGCATCGCATTCTGCCAGGCGATGGAGGCTGCGACCAAGACCCAGATCAGTGCCTCCGCACAGAGCAGTCGCATAGTCTTTGCCGAGATCGAGCGCATTCTTGCTCGCCTTTGGACACTGGCTCTCGCATCTCGAGCCGCCATGGCTACGCAGCTCTATCACCTGGCGCTCGAGCAGCGCGAATCGCTCTTCGCCGCCCTGGAAGGGGCCACCGGCGAGCGACATTACTGGGGGATAGCGATACCGGGCGGAATACGCGAGGATCTGGAACTCCAGCCGCTGCAGGAAACATTGAATTTTCTCGAGCAAGGGCTTGCCGGATGGAAAACCGTCGTCGCGCCCACCGGACAGCTTGGCCGCAGCGGCCTGCGTATTGGAGTCATTCCTCCAGAGCAGGCGCAATCCATGAGCCTAACCGGTCTCGCCGCCCGTGGATCTATCCACGTAAGCGACCTGCGGGTAACGCAGCCGTATGCCGGATACGGCGACTATCAGACGGAGCTGTCGGGCGGTTCGAATGACGAAGAGACAACGGAAGACCCCAATATCCACCGTACGGGCGATGTTCAGGCCCGCCTCTCATGCGCGGCGTCGGACATGTCGAAAAGTTACGCTATTGTTCAAGCGGCTCTAAAGGGACTGCTCGAAGCGGCGAATAACACGGAAACGAATAAAACTGTCGTGCCCTCCGGCGAAATCTCGGCATCGAGCTCAGTGGAGGGGCCACATGGACCGGTATCGATACGCTTTGGTTACACAAACTCCGGTGTTGTGAGTGGACTTGCGCTCCAGGCGCCTGGAGCTGGAATAGTGGAAGCGTTACCGCAATTGCTTGGGGGACGTTTACTTCCGCAGATTCCTATGATCCTGGCAAGCCTGGATCTATGTATCGAATGTGTAGATCAATAAGTCTTAAGTAGTGAAAGGATGCCAGTGTGTCGTTACCATTACTGCTAGGAGCGCTCACGCTGGCACCGGCACTGTGCGCGGTGTTGGTCGCCGGATTGGGTCTTGCTCGCGTAGCATTGAAGCCGGTGGCGCTGGTGCTCGGCCTCATCGGGCTCCTCGCGCCAATCGCGCTCCTGCTGATCCTAGTGCTCAGCGCTCCATCAGACAACGCCTTGTTCGTTGGCCTTTTTGGAGGGTCCACCGGTGTCAACGCCTGGTTCTCGGCGGTTTACCGCATTGACAACTTCGGCATCTATGCCGCGTTCGGCGTAACCCTTATCGTCGCCCCTCTATTGCTTTGGACCGCGTGGCAGGGATCCGACACCGAGGACGACAGCCAGGTGACTTCATGGGCCAGCACACCGCTTACGCGGGTGCAGTGGGGCAGCGTAGCGCTCGCTCTTGCCATTGAGTCGTGCATACTTACTCTCGTGTTTGCCGATAATATTGTCTGGCTAGCCCTTGCATGGCTAGCACTGGCCATAGCGGTCTGGGGAATCGGTGAGTTGGGCAGTGACCCCGGTACTATCGATCGTATCGGCTTGGTATTCATGCTGGTTGGACCACTGGTCTGGGTTCTGGCGATGCTGATTCCAGCGGCCGGGCAGCATACCAGTCGCTCCATTTACCCACGACTGACCGATATGATGGGCAGAAGCGGATTACCTCCGCTGCAGGTCTTGATACTGGCCATCGCGCTCACAGCAGCCGGAGCCGGATACCCGTTTCTGGTCTGGGTTCGGAGACGGGCATTGCTGGTAACTCCAGCTGGGCTGGTAGGGCTGGTTCTGGCTTTTCTGCCGGCTGCGCTGGTAGTAGGAGCGCGCACCTTCAGCGCAGCGCAGACTGCCAACAGTAGCTGGCAGCAGATCGGCCAGACTTTACCACCTATTACAGCCGGCATATGGTTCAGTGTGCTAGGCATGCTGACGATCAGTATCAGCGGCCTACTCGCCTTGGGCCGACGTGACAGCCGGACGCTCATCGCATTCCTGGCCGCCGCGCAGGTTGGGTGGGGATTGCTGGCACTTGGTGCCGGCGATCCTACTGGAATGATGGGTCTGGTGATTCTGCTGGCGACCGGATTGCTGGGTCTGGGTGCCATGCTCGCGTCACTGTTTGCCGGAGGAGCGCTTACCAGCGACGTCGAACCTGATAGCGCCGGCCCACGCGCTTTTGGAGTTCCAGTTCAGCCACTCAGCCTTGGCGCCTGGATCGCCGGCGCGCTTAGTCTGCTGAGTGCCCCACTCTTTGGCGGCTTCATAGCTAGCCAGATGATTTCATCCAGTATCATGCGCGATAGTGGACTAGCTGTCCCGCTGCTTGGCACAGCTTGGGCGGGCGATGCCCTTCTGGCACTGGCGCTGCTACGAGCCACCGCGCCCGCATTCACCAGCTTCGTCAAGAGCCCCGAACCGGAGCTGGATGACCTGGAGAGTGAAGACAGCGAAGATGAGACCGAAGTAGAGCGAGTCGACCAACCAAGCCGACTTGCAGAAATATTGCCGGCGGCGCCAGCCGTACTGCTGGCGTTCCTTGGGATTCTCATTGGAGCGCTCCCCCAGGTTCTGCTCGGCATTGGCGGAGTAGCTGCCGCTGGCGCATTGGTGCAGGCAGGAGCTGCAAACGCTGCGATTACCCTTGGTACGGTCGGATATCAGGTGACCGCGGCGCAGTGGCTACCGAGCATTGCCTGGCTAGCGATCATACTACTTGCGCTCATACTCGTCTTCGCGCTGCCTGCCAGCTTGCGTGAGGTCAAGCCGGTGTTCCTCGCGGGCCAGGAAGAGTCAGCGCTGGTGGCACTGCCACCAGCAGAGTCGGCGACTCAGGGTAGTGATGACGGCGAGATCGCCGAGCCGGAAACATACAGCGCCGAACTCCTCTATCTCGCGGACCCGGTAGATGCCTGGAGCGACTTGCGGCCGGCTTTTGCCTCATCGTGGTTTATGCCGCTGGGAGAGCAGCTGCTCGCTGATATCGACGATGATTATCCCCGCGATGCCAGCGGACCTGAAGAAGTGCAAACTCCAGACGAAGTCGAGACTCCAGACGAAGTCGAGACTCCAGACGAAGTCGAGACTCCAGAATCGAGACGTCGAGACTCCGGACGAGACAGACTCCAACGCCACGGCGGAAGCGCAGGGCGATGCCGTAACTTCCGGCAACGGGGGGACCGCAGCTCCCGCTTCCAGCCAACCGCCTACAGCAACTAACTCATCGACTACGAAACACCCCGATGAGGGGAGCGGAGTACAACCAGCCAAACCAGCCCCCACTCGAAATCAGCTGGGAAGCGTACCCAGAAAGCCCCCCCTGACTGCAGTTCCAAACAAGAAGGGTTCAATGAAGAAGGGCAACAAAGGAGGCGGGCGATGAGTGACGAGGATAACGCGCAAGACGACGAACAACGCACTGAGGACACCGGGGCTACGCGTCCTATAGCGGTGTTGGCGATCGAGACCGGTGGTTGCGGAGCATGCGCGCAAAGCGTCGCGGCATTACGTGGTCCCAGATACCGGCACCAGTTAGCGGCAAGTGGCATAACTCTAGTAAGCAGCCCACGTCAGGCAGAAGTCGTATTGGTAAGCGGCCCACTTACTTCGCAGTCGGAGCCAAGTGTGCGGCGAATTCTCGACGTCGTGTCCGAACCTCAGGTGCTGGTCGCGGTCGGAGACTGTGCCATCAACGGTTGCGTCTTCGCTGGAGCGAGCGGCATTAGTCGCAGCGCCGCCGAAGCGCTCGACGTACATATCGAGCTACCTGGCTGCCCTCCTACTCCAGCCTCGATTCTGAGCGCTCTGGTACGCGCCGCCCGGTTGCTGGAGGAGAGTGGTGATGGCGCGGACTCGGATGACGCCGACGACGAAGACAATTCTACCGATGCGCTGGATGCCGAAGAGTCGGAGGGCGAGGGTTAAGTGAACAGTATACTTTCCTTTTTGCTGGCGGTGCTGATCTATCCTGGCGCATTTATCGCGCTGATAGCCGCCTGGGCCCTGACATGGGGGCGGGAATCCATCCAAGCGCTAGTCAGTCAAGACGTGGTTGCCAGCCCGCTACGAGATCTGGGCGAGATTCGTGGAACTATTGGCGAAGACGTAACGCAACCGCATGGTATGTTTCCGTGGCTCACTACGGCTGCCGCTTGCATGGCAATTGTACTTCCGCTGATTTTACTCATCATGTTGCCAGTTCCCGGTAATCCCTTGGTCGCGGCAATAGGCTTGAAAGGAGACGTGCTGGCCGGCGCGGGGTTACTCCTCGCGGTTCCCATGCTGCGGCTTCTGGTGGCCTGGGCTACTCCCTCCCCCTATACCCGCATAGCAGCTGATCGTTCGGTACATCTACTTGCCGGTGTTGTCCTGACCATGGCTCTGGCGATTACGGCAACGACCGAACAGGTGGCGGCGCTCACCTTGCATCCATCACCAGTCAAGACTCCTCTCTCCCCGTGGTGGATTGTCACCCATGTCCTAGCGGCGCTGGCCTTCGTCTTCGTGTTGCCGCCCCTTGCGCGCATGGCGGCCAATCTCCATTCCGAGCGTCAGGGCTGGACCTCGTTGCCGGTGAGCTCACCGAAGTGAATGGCCGCGACCTGGCCTGCTTTCGCATTGCCGAAGCCATACAGCTGGTGGCAGTGAGCACCTTCTTCGCCGTCGTCTTCATCCTGCCCCTGTTTCCCAGTGCCTTCGGCCACGGCCGTGATGTGCTGTGGATAGCCGCGGTCATTATTACCGCACTGGGTATCGGAGCCTGGGAGGGATTCGCCGAACGGCTTCCCGTCAGCAGCGAGCGACCTCCACTTAACTGGTGGCTTGGATTGCCCGTACTCATCGCGCTATTCGCGCTTGTTACCGCTGCCATCGCGCTACGAGGCAGCTAGCATACCAAGGGGACAAGCGACATGAGCGTACTAGAAAGTCGCGTTGATTCTTCGAGTCCTGAATATTCTCACAACCGAGACTACTTCGAGGAGCTGCTCACCCTGTTGCAGGACCGAACCGAACTCGCGAAGCGGGGTGGCGGTGAAGCTGCCATCGCGAAGCATCGTGCGCGTGAAAAATTGCTTGCCCGGGAACGCATCGAGCGGCTCTGCGATCCGGATACGCCGTTCCTCGAGCTTAACCCTTTGGCCGCCTGGGACATGTATGACCAGGAGGCACCTTCAGCGGGCATTATCACGGGCATTGGCGTCATTGAAGATCAGGAGTGCGTGATAATCGCCAACGACGCGACGGTGAAGGGTGGTACCTACTTCCCCATCACAGTAAAGAAACACTTACGAGCTCAGGAAATTGCGGAGCAAAACCACTTACCTTGTATCTACCTGGTGGATTCGGGAGGCGCGTTCTTACCTTTGCAGTCGGACGTGTTTCCTGATCGAGAGCACTTCGGACGCATCTTCTACAATCAGGCCCAGATGTCGGCCAAACGAATTCCGCAAATCTCCGCAGTCATGGGCTCGTGTACCGCGGGCGGCGCCTATATCCCTGCGATGAGCGACGAGTCGGTGATCGTGCGCGGTAACGGCACTATCTTTTTGGCCGGTCCGCCGCTCGTAAAGGCAGCCACCGGGGAAGAGGTAACCGCGGAGGAGCTGGGTGGCGCCGAGGTTCATACCCGGATATCCGGTGTCAGCGATCACTACGCCGAAAATGACTTGCATGCGCTCGCGATTGTGCGCTCAATCGTCAGCAATCTCAATCGGACTAAAGTGTATCCGTGGGACGTCTTGCCTCCTGAGCCTCCCAGGTACCGTGGCGACGAGCTCTACGGAATCGTGCCAAGAGATCCGCGTCAGAGCTTCGACGTGCGTGAGGTCATCGCCAGACTAGTAGACGGTAGCCGCATGCACGAGTTTAAGGCACTCTACGGCACAACGTTGGTTTGCGGTTTTGCCCGCCTGATGGGCTATCCAGTCGGTATTATCGCCAACAACGGCATACTGTTTTCGGAAAGCGCGCTCAAGGCGACGCACTTCATAGAGCTGTGTTGCCAGCGCAAGACTCCGCTCATCTTCCTGCAAAATATCACCGGTTTCATGGTCGGTAAGCAGTATGAAAACGGCGGCATCGCCAAAGACGGAGCAAAGATGGTCATGGCAGTGGCGAACGCGGCAGTACCCAAATTCACCGTTGTCATCGGTGGCTCTTTCGGCGCGGGAAACTACGGCATGTGTGGCCGCGCTTACTCCCCTCGGCAGCTATGGATGTGGCCAAACGCCCGCATTTCGGTCATGGGCGGCGAGCAGGCTGCAAGTACCCTTTTGACGGTTCGCATGGAAGGACAGGCGGCCAGAGGTAAGACGCTTGACACCCAGGAGCAGGAAGCGTTCAAGGCCCCGATCCTCGCTAAATACGAAGCGGAAGGCAATCCCTACTTCAGCACGGCCGGCTCTGGGACGACGGCATCCTTGACCCCGCCAATACCCGTACGGTGCTGGGTCTGGGGATCGCCGCAGCGCTCAATGCGCCTATCCCCGACACACAATTCGGCGTCTTTCGCATGTAGCCGATATCAGAAGCTACTTGCTTTCGACACGCTCAGCCGTTGTCGGCACGACCGGCGCGACATCGGTTCCAGCGTGGCCGTTCTCATCAGCGGTTGCCAAAGCGTCGGCGTCGTTCTCGGAGACGATAACTATACCGTTAACCACACCGCGCACGCCTGGTGTGCGCTTAGCGATGTCCTCGGCCTGGTAACGGCTCGCCGAGTCGGACGCCTCGCCACGCAGCTCGATGAGACCATGCTCGGTCAGAACCTTGATGCTACCAAATCCCTTGGCGGCAAGGCCCGCCATTACCTGGTCGGTCAACTGCTCATCGTAAAGGAGATGGTCGGCGACTTCCACAACTCCTGGACTGCGAAGCAACGCCTCGCTTGCCTGGTCACCAAAACTTGTCAGCTCCGCGCGGCCGTGCATTGAGATGCGACCAGCTTCGGCTTCCAGTGTAATTGTATGCCGCGCTCGAGGCGAAAGGATTGATTGATCAATCGTGCGCTTGGCATACCGCAGAATAAGGTTATCCGCCATGTATTGGGGCATAGTGGGATAGTCGTTGGGAGACAGTCGTAGAGCAAGAGAGGCTTCAGCCTGGTTGCCGAGCTCAACATACTCATCGAGAATAAGTCCAGCTATCGGGACCACAACCGGGCGACGCGAGCCAAGACCTGAGCCGGGAAGAGCAGCCACGATAAAGTGGGTGGCGTATTCGACGCCCTTGGTGTCCTTATTGACCACTCGTACTCCAAGTAGCTCCACCTCGGCCTTACCACGCCTTCCGCCCTGCAAAAGACCCAGCACGGTTCCGCGATTCAAGATGAGAGGGGAGTGACTTTGGCCTGCTCATCCGCCTTGACGGCATCACTGCCGCATTCCGCTCGCCATCCCGAGTCCGTGCCGAACAATCTAACGCTCGTACATACAATGTTCTCAGGTCCCTCGAGCGGCTTGATTGCGGGAGGCCAGTTTTCTATCTCTTCACGCCCGCGCGTGATACGGAGGAAGAGATAGCGTACCGGGCCGGTTATGATATCCATAGTGGCTCCTTTTTGAAGGGATTTTGCGTCCCAATTTACTCTAGTATAGCAGATTTGTGCCCCTAACAAAGCGGAGTGCCAGTTCAGCCGATCTTGCGAGCGAGCAGCGTTATCCAGTCGGGTTCACCTGCATTATCGTGAGCAAGGATGGCCTCATCGATGATAGACAGACCGGCATCTTCCAATAGCTGTCTCGCTTCCTCAGGAGTATAAAAGGCGAAGAAGCGCTCGCCGACGTCAACGTCTCCGTGCCGGTACGTTTCAAATCGCTCGGGCTCACCCTGCGAGTGGCGTTTGAGGAATACCGCGACCGGCGCGCCTCTACGGGCGACTCTGACCAGCTCATTTACCGCCCGAGGCGCGGTTTGCCTGGGAATGTGCAGCAGGGAAGCCGAGCACCAGACTCCACGACAACAGGCATCCGGCATTTCCAGATGTCGAATGTCCATGACCGCGAAGCGAATGTGCCCTCGGGGCAATCGGCGAGCTGTACGGGCGCTTGCTTCCTCCAGCATGCCCTCAGATAAATCGACGCCAAGTACCGGCAGATCGTGCGCCGCCAGTGCCCGCGCGTCACGCCCCGGTCCACAACCAGCATCCAGCACCGGTGCAAACTGGAGGTATTCGTCAACGGTGATATCGTCACCGGGCCTGCCCCATTCAGGAACCGGAAAGGTTTCCAGCGACTCGCCCAGTATATCAACAAACTGCTCCAGACGCTCCGACCAATGTTGTGGTCGTTCCTCGTGTCGCTCCGCATAGTCGCGCGCTACCTGGTCGTAGGTAGCCGTGGTGATTTCTACTGCCTGAGCAAATCGACGTATGTTCGCCATAGTAGCCAAGATCCCCTGCTCTTATTGCCCTCATCTACGCATCAACCAGCACCAAATCGATGCGGTACGGCGCTGGGCACGTCCCGCGCAAGTCACATACACACATTCACGTCCACCATAGCATACTGCAGCATACCGCTGGAACTCGTACGCCAGGGCGGCGAGAATGGAGAGAAAGAGAGTGTGCTACTGATGCGCTGCGGCACACGTACGGTACAATACAAGGAGAAGGATACGTAGTAGATAGTCGAGGCGGATCAACTATGACAATGTCACGTCGATGCATACCGTACACTCCCCGAAGACGCGAGCTCAGCGAAAGTACTTTCGCGCTGGTCACGACCGCCGGAGTTCATCTACGCGAGCAGGAACCGTTCCCATTAGAGGGTGACAATAGCTGGCGCGAAATTCCCGGAGATGTGGATAGCAGCCAGCTGATGGTGACACATGAGCACTACGATCACCGCCACGCCGACCTTGATATCAACTGCGTCTTTCCCATCGATCGCTTGCGTGAGCTGGCAGCCGACGGCGTGATCGCGGGAGTGAGCAGTCTGCACCTCGGATTTATGGGGTACACCCAGCTTCTGCGTGATTTCTACGAGCGGGTCGCACCCGAGATGGCGCGGCGCATAGATCATACTCGAGCTGATGCGGTATTATTGACTGCCGGCTGCCCGCTCTGTCATCGACTAGTAGTCGGCATTCAGAGAGAAATTGAGATGAGAGGCATTCCGACCATCCTCATCACCCTTGTTCCCGAGGCTTCGGCACAGATGGGGCCGTCTCGCGCGATTCATCCAGTCGGTTTTACGCTGGGGATTGCACCGGCGGCCCATTCCAAAATGACCTGCAACGCCGAGTGATGATGGATGCGTTCCGACGCTGGGAGGCCCGCCTCGAGGCCGGAGTCATGTGGGATACTACTTACCCAGACTATGCTCATGACCCAGCCATTGCAGGCACCGGCGAGATCATACGAGAATACTAGCCGGCCCCCATGTAGACGTCAGTGCGCCGTCAGGCGACGTTACGCAACACCTCAAAGAGCTCTTCGTTGTCGGGAGCCTCGCTGGTCGGGCGGTGGACATGGATCCACGCAACCTTACCGCTTTTATCGATCACGACCAGTGCACGCTCTGACATGCCGGCGGGATGGCGTACGCCGAAGAGATCGGTGACCGCTCCCTGCGGGTAGAAATCCGAGAGCATTGGATAGGTGATGCCGAGCTTCTTCCCAAACTCTCCCAGTGAATAGGTGGCGTCCATGCTGATTCCCAGCACCTGGGTGTCGGTTTCATTGAAGCGCTCCAGATCAGCCTCGTAGGACGGCATCTGGGCCGAGCAAGTTCCACTAAAGGCAAAGGGGAAGAACGCGAGCACGACATTCTTGGATCCACGATACTGGCTGAGGGTGATTGTCTCCCCTGTGCCTGACCTGAGTTTAAAATCGGGAGCCTCATCTCCCACTTTGAGGGTAGAGGTCTCGGAACGGTTCTGTTCAGTAGCCATGGGAAACACTCCTTCTGGGTTATGTATTCTTTGCAGGGGATAGCATCAAGCCATCAAGCATTTTAGCGCAATATCGTCGGGGAAACAATCGATGTGTAGCGATCGGTTAGGCTTCTGGTTTTTCGCTGGTCACTGGCGGCGAAGAGATGACCAGGGGCGTGGCTGCCCTTGCGGTGGGAGCGCGAGCATAGAGCGCCAGGGCCGCGCAGGGTATCGCACCCTGGAGCACGATATCGGAGTAGAACTGTA
>CAWENW010000011.1:0-77765 GCA_963810535.1 uncultured Chloroflexia bacterium | reverse complement strand
CAACGTCCTGATCACTCACGGTAGTCGAGGGCCGCTCGACACGCAAGCTATGGTAATCCCCCAGCTCTACCGGGGGCTGCACCGGCACATGGGCTACATACATATATGACTGCCCCATCTCTATAGTTGGGGCATCGACATCAGGCTGGCCGAGAGGAGTAAGATCATTCGAGCGGATGGCCTCGCGGTATGTCGTCTCGATAAGATCTTCAAGGCCCTCCTGATAGATAGCGTCTTTGCCAAGCATACGCTCAAGTATCGGGCGAGGAGCATGACCTTTGCGGAAACCCGGCACTGTGTATTTTTGTGCGAGTCGCTGATAGGCTTTATTTGATGCCCTCTCGACTTCGCCCCACTCTAACTCTACATTTAATACCGCTTCGCTCTCGGATGAGCGGTCTACCGTCACTTTCACGGGTCTCACGAACCTCCACAGTACTTCCGGGCGCTGATTCGACAAGAAACGCGGGCAGGCCCCTTAAAACCTTAAAAGACCATCCCGCGTCCAGTCACGCGTGCAATGAAAAGATGAAGATACTCTCTTGTACTCTTGGTACACGGCACAGGCTGTGCCACCAGGGTGGGCGGTGAGAGACTCGAACTCTCACGGGTTTCCCCAACGGATCCTAAGTCCGTCCTGTCTGCCAATTTCAGCAACCGCCCGGGAATCCGCAATTGAAGTGATGTTCTAACTCGCGTCCATCTTCTGCTTTTTGCAAAAGTCTGTCCTGCCCACGCCTCAGATCCGTCCTGTCTGCGCCCCTTCTAGCAGGACGTATATTGGCCTCTATACTCTACCATCGGCAGGAGGGCGTAGTCAAGCGAGGGGCAAGGATTCAAGCGGATTCAGCACCAGTTGACGGGCACTCTCCGGTGAGCCAGGTTCACTACTCCCCATCTGTACAAGACGGCCTATCCCTCTGGACTCGCCCAGTGTACGGCGCTGCCAGCGCCTGCGGCGGATATAGTGCCATGAGAGTATATAGGCCCTGCCGTATAGGGAGCGGGCCAGCCCCTCGGCCAAAGTCGGTGCACGGCCGCAGAGAGGAAGAACTATATGGCCCAGCAGCAACGAGAAATCGCTGAGGACAATAGAGGGACAGAGCCACCGCCGCCTGCGCGCGGCATGGGTGGCGAGTCACAACCGGTCGAAGTGGGCCAGCCGGTCGAAGCGGGCCAGCCGTCGACGGCGCTCAGCGGCACTTCCGGAACCAGAGCAACCGGTTGAGGCCCTACCGGAAGTCGCACCGGAAGTGGCACCGCCGGTCGAGGCCGTATCGGAAATGGAGACGTCAAGTGAGGCTCCAGTAGCCCGGCAGGAGAGCATCCCCCGCCGCCTCAGTGCCAACAAGCGCCCAGGTAGTACTCGAGGAGAACGAACGCCTGCGCCGAGAAATAGCAGAGCTACGTCGAGCGGCAAGCGCGCGGCGTCATCCGGGACGTGTCCGGCAGATTCTCGTAAATGCGCTGGTATTTCTCTCGTGTCTTGGCATCCTCACCAGCACGTTGACCATATGGTCGAACACAACGCTGTTGAATACCAATACCTACATGCAAATCGTTGGCCCAATCGCCCAGA
Source organism: uncultured Chloroflexia bacterium (assembly GCA_963810535.1). Classification (GTDB taxonomy): domain Bacteria; phylum Chloroflexota; class Ktedonobacteria; order Ktedonobacterales; family JADMIN01; genus JAJPKE01. Next base: position 76,186 of record CAWENW010000011.1, on the reverse strand, counting down.
ATAATCAGGTGATCACTGCTGTCAGCGGGTACGCCGCCGATCAAGTCGTCACATTGCTGAATGTGCAGCAGCGGACCCAGCAAGCATTGCCTCCGAAAATAACTTTTCTGGCAGTTCCACTCACACAGGTAGTGCGCAACTTTACCCAGGCGAGCATTGCTCGCCTCATGCATACTCCCACCTTCCAGCAGGTCTGGATCACTGTCAACCAGAGAGTGCATGACGAGCTCTTGGCCGCCTTACGGGGCCAATCAACAACGCTGCACATCTCCAACGGAGTCGTCACCCTCAACCTCATACCGATTATTGACGAGGGTCTTCAGTATCTACAACAGCACCTTCCCGGCTTCATTTCCCAGCACGTCAAGCTACCGAGTCCTACCCAGCTGCAACTGCCGCAACAGGCCCAACAGAGGCTGTCGCAGGCGCTCGGTGTATCGGTGCCCGCGAACTTCGGCCAGATCCAGCTCTTCCAGTCCGCAAAACTGGCGCGGGCTCAGCAGCTGCTGAAGTTATGGGATCTTCTCACCGTGGTATTACCAATCATTACGGCCGTGCTGATCTTCCTGGCATTGTGGTTCTCGGCTGACCGGCGCGTCACACTTATCGCACTGGGGATTGGAACCGCGGTCGCCTTCATTCTCGCCAAGATCGCGACTGGCTACCTGCAGCGGTACATCGTTAACGCCACCACGAATCCTACCGCCAAAAGCGTCGTCCAGCCTGCTGTCCAGATGGTAGTCTCCAGCCTATCAGACGTCACGACCTGGCTCCTGATAGGCGGCATCGTGCTGGCTATCGTCGCCTACCTGGTTGGTAAGCCCCAGTGGTTTAGGGCGGCCTACAGCCACCTGCGATCGGCGTATCGCTGGATTATAGAGAAGTTTCAGAACTGGCGCCATCGGCATGCGAAGCCGGCCGCGGCAGCCGGCTAGCCGGCTGCCGGTGCACGCCGGCATTCCCACGTGAAGTGTCACCCGACATAAGAACAATCAGGCACGAAGACGCCTAATTGCCTGAGGCCTAATCGCCTGAGATGGTAAGGTCGGCGAAGCGAATAGCCGCCGGACCTAAATAGTTGCCGTCCGTGTAGGTCTGCGCCGAAAGCTGCGCATCGGATAACGCGGTAAAGACGTTTCCGGAGAGAGAACCTCCCTTGATAGGATGGGTTCCGGTCTCATCATGCCGGTAACCCAGCTTGATCTCGACGGTAAAATCACCGGTGAATGGATCAGGAGTCATCCAGGAGAAGGCCACAATCTCATACACTGGTCCCACGTTTACCGTGCGAAGCTCGTCTATCTCCCATCGCCCCGGCGCAATCGTCAGATTGGCAAACTCTCCGCTAGGGGGGATGCTAAGGTAGGTCGCGTACCGCATTCCCGCCCAATACTGGCTAAATACGCCATCCTGGATAAGGGCCCAGCGCTTTCCCGGCAGCCCTTCGCCGTCGAATGCCGCGCTCTTAGTACCGAAGGGGCGTAGCGCATCGCTCAAGAGGGTCAAGCGATCTCCACGGGGCTCGCCCTCGGTTACCAGCTCACCCGGCTTGAAGCGACTGATCCGCATGAAAGCCGCTTGCCCAGACGCATGGAAAATGACCGGAGCAAAAAACTCTAGCAGGGCGTCTCCGGTAAGGATGACCGGCCCCCGGTGTGTGGACGGCGGTGTGGCGGATAGCAGGTGGCGGGCGTACGTCGCATAGGAGTCGACGGTGCTTTCAATCATGAGATCGGAGACTCGCCTCCGTGCCAGCTTCGGCGTGGAACTCAGCCTCCTGACCACTATCTTCCGCAATCAAGACGAAATCCAGAAAAAGCTGTGTACCCTGGCTGCCCGCTTCTATACCTCGACTGTTACGCAGGAGGTGAGATGAACGAGTAAGAAAGAGCTCGGCGCTGGACAGGCGCACGTTACCCCAGTTGGAAACCGCTTGAGACAGCCGCGAGCGAGTATCTTCCAAGACCGCCTCCGGATCAGCGGCAAGCAGTGGATCCACGGTAGTGACCTGCGGAAAGCCGCCGACTGGGGCCTGCGGCAATGGAAACGGAGAATTGTCCGTCAGGCCTGCCGCGATGACTCCGTCGGATAGCCGGGAGATGAGACGGTCGCCATCAAGATCGCTCGAGAGCAGCGTCAACGTGGTAAAGCCCCGCATGGTCGTCAGATGAGCATCATCCTCCGTAGGAATTGCCTGGACCTGCGGAAGCTGCTGACCTGGCGCACTATGATCGTTGTACAGCGTGACAATTGCCCGCTCTTTGGTCACCGAACGGCGTGATTCCACCTGATTACCAATGAGATACAGCTGAACTTCGTCATCGTGAAGCGCGTCCACCTGCCAGTCGTCAGCTCCGGGTAGTCCGGCGGCGGCGGTGGCAGTCGCGTCTAAAGTTTCCCGGGCCGGCGGCGTTATCTCTACCGTTCCCATCACCCAAGCCTCGCTTTCATTCGAAGATGCGGTCCGCCAGTAGAGACCGGCACCATTTCCTTATGACCTTTTCCACAAAATCCCGGCCAGAGATCAAAGTCGCTGCCTATGGCGCTGATACTCTTGAGCACATCCGGAACATAGCCGGTGATGCCTATGGGCGCAAATAGCCGCCCGGTAGTCTGTCCATTGACAATCTCCTCACCATAGTGCGCGGTTATCTGAATTCCCCATCCCATAGGATCTTCCATGCCGCTCTCGGCGGCCCGCACATAGACGCCGCGCTCAACATTGGCGATAATATCCGCTGGGGCGGTATCTCCTCGACCAAAGAAGGTATTGGTCATACGTGCATAGACCTTACGAGTGAAGTCCTGGCGGCGTCCATTGGGCGTGTGTACGCCGGGGGCCAGTGTGGCTGAGGCGAAATCGCTAATGGGGCGAACAAAGATACCGTCACGCAGGATCTGTGTGGGACGTGCCAGCTCTCCCTCATCATCGAAGAAGTAAGAGCCGTGACCACCGGGAATACTGGGATCATCAAACATTTGGAGCTCGGGCACCGCTACTTGCTTGCTTAGATATTGCGCTGAGCGTGCTCGCCCCTTAGGGAAGAGATCCAACTCGACACCATGGCCGAAGCTCTCGTGCGCCAGTACACCGGAGATGCCGGGATCAGTTACGATATCGTATTCTCCTGGGTCGATCTTCTCCGCCCCCAGTAGACGGAGCGCGATATCGGCCGTCTCACGCAGCTGCTGATCGCTAAGGTTGGCACGTTCATAACCGTATGTGCCTCCCTCCGAAAGGTAGTGATAGCGGACCTGCGAGCCATCCGACACCGCAATGAAAGCAGAGATATTCACGTGCGGAACACGCTGCACCAGGTACCTGCCCCGTCCGATATAGACCGAATCCCCAGAGCTGTCGCTGTATTGAATCTGCGCCTGTACGATACGTGAATCCAGCGATTTGGCTCGGCGCTGAATATCACGCACCAGCGCCAGCTTGTCACGAAGCGGTACCGACACTGGATCAGTCTGCATGCTCACGCCAAAGCTCCGGCGATCACGGCCGGTGGGCGAGGCAACTCCTCCACCAACGATCGGCCTACCGTCACGATGAATAGTTTGCTCATCAGCCCATGCGTGCACATCCTTTGCCAGATTTTCCGGGGACAGATCGCTGCTAGCATACTCATCAAACCGTGCACCATCGTAGATAGTAAATACAATGCCCCGAGTGGGATTGGATTCACCGGCGATTTGCTCATCGCCGGAATCACGAATCTGGGTGCCCGATGAACCGCGGATGAGCGCCGCCGCATAGGGGAATCGGTGATCCAACTCATCTACCAGCTGCCCAACCACCGCTTCCAGCCTGTCGGATGGGATCATAGTATGCTTGCCTCCGTCACTAAAACTATGGCGTGTATTCAGATACCGCAATTGTCCAGACCGGCAACGATCTGCAGCGCTCCGCATGCCTTGTCGCAGTCGCCTTCTTATACGATAGCATGATGGGGCATCTTACGTTTCGGCGGTAGCTGCTTGCAGGACTCGGGCAACGTCGAACGGATCGGTCGCAACCACGCTGCTGCCGAATAATTCCATGCTGGCTATGTCCGAGGTCGGCGAGGATGGGTTTCCTCTATCTACAACGCGCGCGACCAGGGGAAACCCACTCCAATTCACTTCCTTCGTGATGTCGGTCGAGGGCGAACTAGTCGCCAATGGAGGGCCAAAAATACCGGCGTCGAAGGCGAGAACTCCCATCGGCTGCTGCATCAGTGAGAGCGTGGCATACAGCTGATCAGACAGCACTCCGAGCTCCTCTGGCGCAAGCAGGCCGTCGTGATAGGTAGGCGCGAACAGCACGATCTCCCGCTCTTTAGCCGGTGTAAGCGAGGCAAACCAATCGGACTTGTCGTCGCCAGCCGACAGCCCCAATGCTCTATGCACCGCAGCCAGATCGGCAAAGTAATCGCTGCCGGTCTCCCTCTGGTATCGCTCTGCCGACGCACGCCAGTGTTCAATTTTGGCGTGCGCATGCTGATGGCTGAGCGTCATCTGGACGTGGCCATGGACCAGCGAGGCTCCAGCACGCCACAAACAATTCCAGAAAAGAAACAGGAATCGGGCCGCCGGGTCTACCTGGTGAGCCCGGCCTGCCCACTCACCGACCACAGCAAGCATATCGGCAACCAGCGGAGAGTCTATCGCCAGAGGGTTGTGTCGGTCAAAGATGCCGACGCTGTGCCAGCCATCAGCTTTGGCGACATTGGCAGCAGTCGTTACATGCCGACCCTGAACGCGGCCAAACACATCCGCCGGCGTACGATGCAGAGGATCGCAGAAGTCATCGCCAATGGTCTCTTCAATACGAGAGAGAACCTCCGGCGGTGGAGTGGGCTGCCCGGAGCTTGTGGCTCCGCTAGCTGGCCGGCGGCTACGTAATGGATTGAAGGTGGCCCCTTCAAGCGTCCAGCGATTGGTAACTCGTACCACCGTTTGGTGGAGTGCGGCTGTCTCTTCGCCGAATGTCTTCGCCAGCCAGGGCCTCATTTCTGGGGGCGGCACAATACTACCTTCAGTCAGATCAATCTGGAAGAGCTGGTTGGCGAGAGTACGCTCGTAAGTTGGTAGGCCGCTAATGATCTCGGGCAGTAGGTCTATGCGCCGCTCCGCCGGCCCCTGTGTACCGGTGGCATCGTCGGCAAGGTCGTGCTCGTCTATGGGCATGGATGGTTGCACTCTTTCATGCAATTGGTGAGACACGCGACGCGCCTATGCGCTGCAGCTCCTGCGCTCGTCTGTACAGCGCTACGTATTGCTCAGCCGAAGCATCCCAGGAGTAATCGGCAAGCATCGCTCGGTGCATCAGGTCTCGCCAGGCGCCGCCGAACTGGTAGGCCTCAAGGGCCCGCACTACAGCGGCAAAGAGTTGGTAAGGATCGTAGCGGACAAAACTAAATCCGTTGCCGGCATTGGCTCCCGGTTCAAAGTCCTGCACGGTATCGGAGAGCCCTCCAGTCCGGTGGACGATTGGAATACAGCCGTAGCGCATAGCCAGCATTTGAGTGCTCCCGCAGGGCTCAAAGCGGGACGGCATCAGCAGCATATCGGAGCTCGAGTAAATCTGCTGACTCATCTCCTGGTTAAAAGTCAGATGAATAGAGACCTGCTGCGGGTAACGTGCCGCCAAACGCTGGAACATCGAATGGTAGTGCTGGTCACCGGTACCGGAGACAACCAGCTGGACTCCCTGTTCGAGCAGAGGCACGGTAATCTGGTCAAGAAGGTCGAAGCCCTTCTGGTCGGTAAGCCTCGAAATGATGCCGATCAAAGGTCTGCCCGAGTCTACGGGTAGCTTGACCCGCTCCTGGAGCGCTAGCTTATTGGGAGGTCGCTGGTCAAGTGAGAACGCATCATAGTGCGAGACGATATGCGTGTCGGTCGCCGGATTATTGAGACTGGTGTCGATGCCGTTCAGTATTCCGTAGAGCCGATCTCTCCGCTGGCGCAGCAATGGGTCGAGGCGCTCGCCGAATTCGGGAGTGAGAATCTCTCTGGCATAGCTAGGGCTAACGGTACTCACTACATCGGCAAAGAGTATACCTCGCCCCATGAGATCGACGACGTTGGCCAACTCCGGCAGCTCGGGGTACGTGAAGCCTTCCTCGGCAATTCCCGCAACCTCCAGGATGCGATACCCGAAGATCCCCTGATAGGCGAGGTTGTGGATGGTGTAGACGGTCGCGGTGGAGGCAAATAGGTGATCTTTTTTATAGATGGTCTTCGTCCAATTGGGAATGATAGCAGTATGCCAATCGTTGCAATGTATGATATCAGGAGACCAATCAAGCGCCCTTGACAACTCTAGCGCGGCGCGGCAGAAGAGTATAAATCGGTCACCGTCGTCATTATAGCCGTAGAGCTTCTCGCGCTGGAAGAAGTGGGGCGCTTCTATGAAGTAGAACGGTACAGTCGCCTCCGGTGGAGTTTGCAGCGCACGGACACGTACGGTGGTGTGCTGCAGTGGTACTGATAGTTGGGAGACAACCGGGAGAAGCTGCCAGCGCTCTGGATCGATACTGTTGTAGCGCGGCAAGACTACCCGTACATCGTGGCCTAGCCGTCGTAGCGCCTGGGGCAGAGCACCGATCACGTCAGCCGGACCGCCGGTTTTGACATAGGGCACTGCTTCGGAAGCGACGACGAGGATTCGGAGGGGGGCACCTTGCAGCGACCGTTCGACGTCCAGCTTAACGCTGGTCTGCTGGTACTCTGCGGTCCCTTCACCGGCGGAACCAGCGAACGGCAGCCGGGCATGCGGATATAGAGGACCTGAAGTGGTAACAGGCTGAATGTGCGACATGACATGCTCTCTTTTGCCACGCTGGAGAGGCTGTACTCGTCCTCTCCAGCGCTAGCTTGTAAGCGCGCCGGGCGGCTTTCGCCAGCGTTAACAGGCAACTTCGCCGCGTATCGCTGTCGTCCTTGGCATGACTCTACCAGTCACCGACGTCTGGCATAGAACCACCGGGCGACATAACCCAGTGGACGGTGAGCATTCGACAACGTGCGAGTGGCAGTATATCACGCCCGGGCCACCACACGGCGCAATGCTGTTCGAAAGACCGACCCATAAATGCTCGGATGTTTGCCAAGTAAGTTTCGTACTGAGGAAAACAGGCTGGTGTCCATGCTGATTATCGGCGTTTCAAGCAGCACCTGCTGTAATACTCGGTGGCCTTCCGGCGACCCAAATAGCCCGTATAGCATTGACACGTCAGCATTCGAACCCATATGATCCAGCACCCAACGCAACCAGTCCTCGATCTGAAGATACTGGCCCATACGCCCTGCTAGGGCAAAATCGCGCAGATAGTGCTTGATCGCGCCTGGGGTGCCGTTCCGCACCTCATTGCTCACCGCCTGAGCTGCCTGGCGGCCACTGATCAGCGCGGGATAGATGCCTCCACCAGTGGCGGCACCGCAGAGCCCAGCAGCATCGCCTAGCAGCAGAGCACGCCCACGCTCATCGTCCCGATAGACTTTTCGCAGACGACCTCCAGTAGGAATAATTCCGGCCTTCCGCTCGACAACCTCCATGTTGCTGAGGTCGGCCACCGGTTGAAACAGCGTCTGGGCTACTCGGAGCGATTCTACCGGCTTGAAGGCGCGTAGGTGGCCGGCTACGCCCAGGGCAACCATCTCGCCGTGAGGCGCCAACCAGACACAGTATCCGGGAGCCAGCTTATGGTCCATCGCCAGATAAAACGTTTCGGGTCCACCTCTACATTTCGAAGAAGCCACTCCGCTCCCGCCAGGAAATGGGTGTTCTGGTCCAGGCCCATACTGCGCGCGACCATAGAGCCGGCACCGTCGGCGCCTACCAAGAATCGCGCATACTCCTCAGTGGCAACCGCACGAGACGCGACTCCCCCACCCTCGGTACTTGAAGGGCTTCCAATCGAGACCCGCATCAAGCCGGATGCCATACGGGTCGCGCCCAGAAAAGGTGACCCGGTTCGAACGACGGCGCCGCGAGCTGTGGCTTCCTCGGCCATCCAACCTAAAAGGCCAGTGACATCAGCCATATAGAAGCGATACGCCTTGGAAGACACCGATATCGCGTGATTGTCGGGGGTCTGTATGCGAATCTGGCGTACCGAGTTCATGAGGTACCGCGCGGGCACGTCGAGAACATCAAGTACGTCGGAGAACAACACACCTGTTGTGCGCACGACGTGACCTACTGCGGAGTCGCGCTCGAGAACCAGCACTCGCAGTCCACGAACCGCCGCGACTTCGGCAAAGCTGAGTCCGGCGAAACTTGCACCTACAACGATCACATCATAGATATTCTGGCTATTCTCAGCCCCGTGGGCGTCGTTGGTATCAGGTGAACTGCTTGGGCGCGCGAATCGTATGGATTGTTCCGAATGAGCAGACACAGGGTATCCCTTCTCCATGAGCGTACCTTTCAACTCTGGCGACCATAGTCCAGTTGGCTCACATGTGGACCGCTATTGGCAAGCCCGCAGAAGTGCCAATCGGCGAAAATCTTGCATTACATGTGCTACAAAAGTATCATAGGTCGCAAGATTCTCGACCGCGTCCGGTGACAACCAGACGAACGCGCGACTACCTGAGCGGCGCCGGACCCACCAAATACCCGTTGCAAAGAGAGGTATCGCTTTGTCGACAACTTCCACTACTACGTACACGTCTTCCGGTGTAGAAATCCTGTTCCAGTCATCGCGGGCGGGACTCGACGCCGGGCTTACCAAGCACCTGATAGATTTTATCGCAGGGACTGAGTCAACCCTTGATATCGCTATCTACGATTTGCGTCATCCTGCCGTCCTCGAAGCGCTGGCAGGCGCGGTTAAACGTAACATTCACCTGCGTTTGGCATATGACGGCGGCGAGGCACGAGCCGGAGGACTGGACGGCGATCCCAAATCAGGTGGAACCAAGGAAGCTCTTGCAGCGGCGGGCTTACTCCGCTACGCAACCGCCATGCATGAACAGGGCCGCCATTTGATGCATGATAAGTTCATGGTTCGGGACGGCAAATCGATCTGGGTTGGCTCAGCGAACTTCACGGTAGGCGGATTGGAGCTGCAGGACAACACCTGTCTTACCATCAGCGATCGACGCGCTTGCCGCTTGCTATACACAGGTCATGCAGGAGTTGCTTGCGTCCAATCATCGGCACGCCCACCATCCCGGCAGCACGCCGCCACCTATTACAGTGGGAAGTGACAACTTTCGCCCCTACTTCGAACCCGCTTCCGGCGACGGTATCGAACAAGCTATCGTGGCGGCGTTGCAAGGCGCACACAAAGTTCGCATCGCCGCATTTTTGCTGAGCGATCCTGCTATACTGCGCGCGCTCTTGCCATATGCTGATGCGCCGCATGCCGATATTCAAGGGGTATACGATCCACACGGCATGCAAGATGTTTTGCGCTATACCCACCAGGATCCCAGGGTCTTCTGGTTCCTACAGGATCGTCGATTTGTTGCCGCTCCGTCTCACGGCTTCTCGGCTCACCATGAGCAGGATTTCATGCACAACAAAGTATTCGTCATCGACGACCACCTCACCTTTACGGGAAGCTATAATTTCTCGGAAAACGCTCGGGAAAACGATGAAACGGTCCTCTGTATCGAATCTTCGAAGATAGCGACGGCATATACCGACTACATCGAGCGGCTGTTTACAACCTACACGATGCATAAGGCAGCACCGGCTCCGGTAGTGGTAGGCTCGAGAACGCCCGCCCGCTCGTCCGCCGAGAAGCCAGTCACGGCGAAAAGATCTGCGCCGCGGCGCCAGTCTTCCCTTGACCAGATGATAGCAGGCGTTACTCTTCTCCTCGTAGCCGTGGCAGTTGTACTTGCGGTGGTGATCGTTCTTCTGCTCCTGCATATCAGCGTCTAATCGGCTCCAGTCGCCCGAGGTGGCTGACTTGGGGCTTCACGCTACTGCGACTCGGAGGGTAGCGCGATGCGAGATCGAGAGTGAGATATACTTTAGTTCAGCAAAGAGTTCATGCCGGACTTGTGATGTTACGCTGAGTGGCGCAGGTTGCGCGTAGCCGTGGGGCGAGGGAGACAATCCCATGAGTATTATAACCAGCAGGCAGACAATTAAGAACTACATCAACGGTAGCTGGCTGGATTCGTCCTCTACAGAGTCGCTGCCGGTAATGGACCCGGCCACTGGAGAGGCCATCGCCCAGGTGCCGCTCTCCACTGCGGAAGAGGTGCAGGCTGCGACACAGCAGGCACACGAGGCATACCTACGCTGGCGGGATGTGCCGGTAATCGAGCGAGCCCAGGTAATGTACCGTCTGCTCGCCGTGCTGAACGCCCGCAAAGATGAGCTCGCCCGGTCGGTTACGCGTGAGAACGGGAAGCTGCACGACGAATCAGTGGGCGAGGTACGGCGAGGTATCGAGGTCGTAGAGTTTGCCTGTGCGGCGCCAACACTCCTGCAAGGGCGAACATTGCCTGACGTGAGCCGGGGGTATGACACGACAATGTACCGGTTCCCGCTGGGTGTGGTCGCCGGCATCACACCATTCAATTTTCCCGCCATGGTTCCCCTCTGGATGGCGCCTCTCGCTATTGTGTGCGGTAACGCCTTCGTGCATAAGCCCTCGGAGCGCACTCCCCTTACCGGTAACTTACTCGCGGAGATCTGGGCGGAGGCCGGGCTCCCAGACGGCGTCTATAACGTCGTACATGGTGCCAAAGTCGCTGTGGACGCTCTACTTACCGATCCAGTGGTACGCGCGGTTTCATTTGTGGGGTCACAGCCGGTGGCGTCGTATGTCTATGCCACCGCTGCGGCAGGCGGCAAGCGGGTGCAGGCACTCGCCGGCGCCAAGAACTACACGGTTGTGGCGCCCGACGCAGATATGGAGCAGGCAGCTGCCACCGTCCTCTCCTCAGCTTTCGGCAATGCCGGCGAGCGATGTCTGGCGAGCAGCGCGGTTATCGTCATCGGCAATGCGGCGCAAGAACTGATGCCGCGGCTGGTCGAGGGCGCGCGGGCGATACGGATAGGGTCCGGTGATGACTCGGCGGTAGGTATGGGACCGGTGATTCGCGCTGAACACTGCGCCCGAATCGAACACTTTATCGAGCAGGGTATTGATGAAGGCGCGACCCTCGCGCTGGATGGCCGCGAGGGCCGACCCGAGGACGGTGGTTACTGGCTTCGGCCCACGATTTTTACCGGGGTCACTCCCGACATGACAATTGCCAAGGAAGAAATCTTCGGCCCGGTTCTCAGCATACTGGAAGCTCCAACTCTGGCTGATGCGATCGACATGGCCAACCGGTCGCGCTTCGGCAATGCGGCGGTATTATGTACCAGGAGCGGGAGCGTTGCCCGCTCATTCCAGATGAAGATTGAAGCTGGGATGGTCGGCATCAATGTCGGAGTGCCGGCGCCAGTCGCCTGGTTTCCGTTCACAGGCTGGAAACAATCGTTCTATGGCGATTTACACGCTACCGGTGAGGATGCCATCACCTTCTACACTGAGCGCAAAGTGATCACCACACATTGGTAGCCCACGAGTGAATATCTTGGCGCATCGAGACATACTCCGATCCGCGCTCAGCGGCCGGATGAGTGATGCTGCGCTACGTGCCGTAACGGTGGCTAACATGGCCTGCGACATGCGCCAGCTCTCACCTGAGTGGCACTTCGACAGCGCGCCGAACCCAGACACAATCGTGGCATTATGGAACCGAGGGTGCCGACGAGTAATCGACAAAACACTGACTTTCTGCCGACCCGTTCGGGGTAGGCCGGAGCACCCTCGGCTGGCGCTGCTGGGGTTTGGAGCTGTAACCCATGCGATAGCCGACTTTTATGCTCATACCAACTGGATCGAGCTGCACCTCTCGGAACATGTGGTTCCGATTTCCCGGGTACCGGTGGCGCAGCTTTACGCTCTCGAGTGTAACGCTGGGCAGTTTCCATCGTTACTTGAAAGCGGGTATTTTCACCTTCGGCATGGCGTAAGCGGCTGTCCGCATCGAAACGGCAAGTTCTGCCCACCAAATGGATGTTCCTATGCGCATGCGGAGATAGCGAAAGACTTTCCCCGTCAAGGGCATGGCGCAGATCCCGTCCCAGGAGGAGACGCTACCTACTTTGACGCGGCGGTGCAGCTTGCGGTTGCGGCAACCGTTGAAGCCTGGCAGAGCTTGCATGCGTTATTGCTGGATCGATATGGAGCGGTAGCCAACGAGGTCACGGACTGGTTTCAGACGTTCTCGTTCCGGCCTGGGAGCTAACTCGCCCACTTCCGACAAAGAGATGCTCCGCCTATCTGCCGAAGAGACGTTTCCAGGGTTTCTGCTGCTTGTCCTCTATTTCTCCCGCAAGATACTCTTCATCTTGGGTTCCGGCTAGTACCTGGTGCCGTCGCGCCTTAAGCTCTTCGAGGCGGCGCAACCGGTTCTCGTCTTCACGCGCTTCCCCCGGTTCTCGAGCATCCACCACTTGCGGAGTCGCGGCTCTCTGTCCAGCAGTATCCTCATGATGGCGCGGCGAAGCTACCTTTAGTCGCGCGGGTTCCGGCTGGGAGGGCTGAGCGCGTGGGCTAATGGGCAGATCAGAATGAAGCACTCGGGGTTCGAAGCCGGTCGCTACTACCGTCACCTTGACCGATCCCGCAAGAGATGGGTCATAGACGCTGCCGAATATAATATTTGCCTCCGGATGCGCAGCCGCGGAAATTGACTCGGCGATGGTGTGCACCTCAGCCATGGTGAGGTCGTCGCCACCGGTGATATTGAAGATAACGCCCCGCGCCCCGTCAATGTCGACGTGGAGCAGCGGATTGGAAAGTGCGCCGCGAGCTACTTCTTCAGCGCGATGTTCGCCACTGGCGGAACAGACAGACATGAGTGCTGAACCGGTATCGGTCATAATCGAGCGGATATCGGCAAAATCCAGATTGATCAGGCCGGGAATGGTGATAAGGTCGCTGATACCGGCAATCCCTTGGCGCAAGATGTCGTCGGCCAATCGATACGCCTCAAAGGCGCCCAGGTTGCCAGGATTCAACTCCATGAGGCGTTCGTTCGGGACAAGAATGAGGGCATCCACAGTTTCGCGAAGCGCCTCAACGCCTCTCTCTGCCACCTGGTTGCGGCGTCGCTCGAAAGCAAACGGCAAGGTCACGACCGCGACGGTAAGCGCGCCTACATCTCGTGCAGCTTGTGCCACCAGTGGAGAGGCTCCGGTTCCGGTTCCTCCCCCCATGCCTGCGGTGATAAAGACCATGTCGAATCCGGTCACCTGGTCGTGGATTTGGCTATAACTTTCTTCAGCCGCCTGCTGCCCAACCAGTGGATTACCACCTGCCCCAAGCCCATGCGTCAAGGCTTCGCCCAGCCGAATTCGTACCGGCGCCAGTGCCAGCTCCAACGCCTGCGCATCGGTATTCATCGCCATGAACTCAACACCCGTCACACCGGCGTTAATCATGTGATTTATGGCGTTCGCGCCCGCTCCGCCGACACCCACCGCGGCAATACGGGCCGGTGCCTTGGGAGCCGGTGGCGTGTATGGTTTGCCTCGCTGCTCCCCAATCACCCCGTGAGGCGGCGTACCTGGTGTTCCGGCTGGACCATCCAACTGGGTATTCCGGATAAACTGTTGGGCCATAGCTAGTTGCACCTCGTCTTTCTGGCGACCATCCGCGGTAGCTCTGGCAGAGATCCCATGCTCTATGAGACTGGTTCAGGGCAATATCCCGGCAACCGCACGCTTCACGCTTCCCAACCACCCGCCCGCTGCTGTCCGCTGCCGGTACTGATTTGCTCCTGGTGCCTCGCCGGAGGAATGGTGTTGCCAGAGTATCAGGCCGGCTGCGGTAACGAAGGCTGGTTGGCGCACCTGCGGCGGCAAACCCACAATGCCTCCCTGCAGCGCGCGTCTAAGCGGAATGTTGAGTGCCTGGCTCAGCGTGTCCTCCAGTCCCGTGAGCTCGGAGCAGCCACCAGTAAGGAGGACGACATCGGGCTTTACCATCACCTCTCGTGCCTCGTCAAAGACGCCGCCTAGAGCACCGGCCAGACTGTAGACTCCTTGTTGAACACTATTTGCCAGCTCACGCCGAGGCATCCAGCCGTTGTATCCAGCGGATGTGGGAAGTGCTACCAGCTCGAACTCGTCAACTTTCTCTGGGGCGGCGTGACCATAGCGTATCTTGAGCTCTTCGGCCACCGCGTAGGGAATACGCAGAGTTCGAGCGATAGCTTGCGTAATCGTTGCTCCGCCGACCGGAACAACCTGGCTCATCCAGACCGATCCACTCACATAGAGTGTAACGCTGGAAGTTTCGGCACCTATATTCAGCACGCCCAAGCAGGGATCTTCGCTAGCCGTCTGGCGTAATGCCGCGTCAAAGGTATGGGCCAGTGCCTCGCCGGAGCACAGCGCTCCTGGCTGGATCTGCGCCGGCATAATGTGAGCTAGATGCAAGCTTTTCAGCAGAGTTTGGACCAAGGCAGACGGAGCTACGGTATAATGGATCTCTAGCTCCAGCTCCTCCCCAATCATACCGCGTGGGTCAGACATGCCAATCTGCCCGTTCACCAGGTAGGCCCGTGGAATCTCATAGACGACTTCATAGCGTCGGTCCAGGGACAGATTGTGCCGTGTTGTGGTGATAGCTCGGGTGATATCCTGCTGGGTGATCTCGCGCTGTGTGGGAACGATCGAGCACCCTCCGCGGGCATTCACTCCGTAGACCTGCGGACCGCCGACATTGACGCAAACGCAGGGCAAGTGTTGACCCAGCCGCTCCTCGACACTATAACAGGCGTGCTCGATGGCACGCGCTGCCGCGCTAATGTTCACTATGACTCCGGACTGCACTCCAGCCGACTCAACAATGGAACTAGCGACATGCCGAAGCATGCCATTTTGACCCTGCTCCGCTACCAGTACCTTGATTGCAGATGAACCGATGTCGAGTCCGGTGATAAGAGGCTCATACGAATCTGCCATATCTGACCCACCATTCCGCCATATACCAGATGCTCCTGTTCTGTATCCACAGCGGCCAAAGCATGAAAACCATGCCACGAGTACCTTGGACACCTCCGAACACGGACATGCACATGGTAGACAAGCATCTTTCATGCCGTTGGATCAACTATCCATAAATGTGGAATATGAAGGGGCGAGGTCGTGCGAAGCAGAGTTAGGCGTTTACCCGCTCTTGGGCACTTGATACTGCGTCCAATAGGGCATCGAGGTCGAACGGCTTATGAATAACCGGAACGTGCAGCTGATTGAGCACGTCGGCGAAAGGTGAGTGGAATGATTGATCAGCGGCCGTCAAGAGGATATAGGCATGCCGAGTGGCCAGGTCGGTATCCGCGGACACTGTCTCCAAGACTGATGCTCCGCTTCGCGCCGGTAGCACCAGATCCATCAGCACAACCAGAGGCGAGGTGATCTCGCGTAGCTGGGCGAGCGCCGCATCGCCGTCACTCGCCTCGAGCACGGAATAGCCATCGTCCTCCAGCGCCATCCGTAGTGTCGCGCGTATCTCGGTATCATCTTCAACCACTAATACTGTGGGCATCTGCTCTTACCTTGGCGATTGTCGGCAAGTTGCGAACTGGCTCTTAGCAGGGCGCGCGCGGCCAAAACCATGGCCGGCGGATTCTCGCTAACTGTTGGTGCCGCGTGCCGCCTGATGCGGCGAGTCATCCATCCAGCTCTCAAGCGAAAGGCTTGCCCGTTGCCGATAAGCCGTTTCTGCCACCATATCAATCAGCCTATCTAACTCAAACGGCTTGGGAATGACCGGTACCTGCAGTTGACTGAGAAGCTGCTTGGTTTTTTCGGATATAAAGTCGCGATTCGCAGTAATCAGCAGAAAAGCGTTACGAGACGCCAACCGGCGATCGGAGGCCACGAAGGACAACACGCCCTCACCGTCAAGTACGGGCATACGCAGGTCCAGCAGGATTATGAGGGGTTCTTTACTCGCCCGCATGATCCTAAGAGCGACCTCGCCGTCCTCGGCCTCGCTAACATTGTAACCCTCGTCCTGCAATACGGCTTGCAGCGTTTCACGTATGCTACGGTCGTCATCCACGACCAATATGCGTGTTACTTGCTGATCTGTCACGATACTACCCATTTCTCTGTGCGAATACTACCGAATCTTCATCGCAGACGTGTCCCTTGGTAACCGGTGCGAATCGAGTACTTGCTTGTCGTTATAAACGGGCCGGAAGTGATCTCCTAACCGTTTCATAGTAAAGATTAGGACCTGTATCTGCGCAGACGACTTCGCGGTGTTAAGCTCCAGAAATATGGTTACGGTTAAGCATATCACACAGCTACAATCGTGATACAATCGGAACGATGGCTCCCTAGCACAAGAGAATCGCCCCCACCGCTATCAGCCGGGCTACCTGGGGCAGCTTAAAGAACAATTGGTAGCCAGATACATGCCAATCAGAGCCAAGCCGCGTGGAAAAGACAGCGAGGATAACAACTATATGGCGATGACGCCCCTACAACGCCCCGTGTGGTTGCGAGTACGCGTGCCCACCGGTGAAAATTACGACGAACTCAAACGGCTGATGCGCAGTAAATCGCTACACACGGTATGCGAGGAAGCCCGCTGCCCCAATATTGGGGAATGCTGGGCGCACCGTACTGCTTCCTTCATGATTCTGGGCAGCATCTGTACCCGAAGTTGCGGTTTCTGCGCGGTTGCCACCGGTCGGCCTATGGCGGTTGATTGGGAGGAGCCCAGACGTATCGCTGAGGCAGTGCGCCAGATGGGTCTTGCCCATGTGGTAATAACTATGGTGAACCGGGACGAGTTGCGCGACGGCGGTGCAACCATCTTCGCCGCTACCATTCGTTGGATTCGCCGACTTTCTCCCCACTGCGCCGTGGAAGTGCTGGCCTCGGACTTCAAAGGATCGCGCGAGGCGCTCAAGATCCTTATGGATGCACGGCCAAGCGTCTTTAGTCATAATGTGGAGACGGTGCCGCGACTGTATCCGAGAGTTCGGCCGCAGGCCATATATCAGCGCTCGCTCGATATACTTAGCTGGGCAAAAGAGATGTATCCGGAGATACCCACCAAGACGGGCTTTATGCTGGGCTTGGGAGAAACTCACGATGAAGTGGGCGAATTGCTGCGAGCGCTGCGAGCCGCCGGAATTGACATTGTCACCATTGGCCAGTATCTGCAGCCGACCGCGAATCATCTACCGATCGAGCGCTATGTCACCCCAGAGGAGTTCACCGCGTACGCGGTAGAGGGAAAAGCTCTAGGCTTCCGGCATGTGGAAAGCGGTCCACTCGTACGCAGCTCGTATCATGCCTGGGATCAGGCCAATGCGGCCGGTGTCCAATCCGTAGCGGGGTTGGCACACCAGCCTGAGCCGGTGGATTAACCGTTCGAGAGGATCACTGTCACCGGTATGATGAGAGGGGCCTGACTGGCAGCTGTAATGGTTATTTCGGCGGTATTGGCGCCGGAGTGTAAACCAGTGGAGACGGCGGTTACCGTGAGTGTTGCCGACTGGTTCGCATTGAGGCTACCACTGGTAGTGTCCAGCGTGAGCCAGGAGAAGCCCGACACTGCTGTCCAATGCGCTACCCCCGGTCCAGCATTGGTGAGCTTCAGAGTAGTGTTGGCCGTCTTACCGGAAACAACATTCAGTGGATTCGCTGTAAGGCTGGCAGTGAGGTTCGGCGCCGGTTTGGCGCTCCCGACCCCAAGAAATGGCAGCGCTTTGTGCGCTTTGTTGCTAATCGTCTGGCATACATGCACTGGACACAGATCCGGACGTTGAACTACCACCAGTCCGGAGCTCGCCACCGCGAGCAAGATCAGAATGGGCAAGAGCCAGAGGGCCCAGCGGCTTCCGTGTCGCACGGCGCTCGTGCCTGTTGTCCAGACTCGCTGCTCCTCGAACGGGACCAGCGGCGTCCCTGGGCTCCGTCGATTGCCGGCACCCATATTGGCCCATTCGGTAGACTCAGCCCACTCGGTTGGCGGCCACCCGGGCGACTGCGGCTCAGCCGCTTGCGGCGGGTAGGCCGATAGCGATTCGCTATATCCCGGCGCATCATTCCAACCGGATGGACCAGGAGGGTCGTTGTGAGGCTGCACCCGTTCCCAGCCGTTCTTCGGAGCCGGTGGAGGCAACGCCCCTGATACTATGTCTTGCCATGCTGAGGGAAGATCGGCACCTAGACTTGGATTTGTGAGGCGAGGCAGCCCTAGCTGGGTTGGCGAAAATCCCCGCTCGTCTGGTTCTCGCCGGGAGGAGATCGCTCTCTCGTTGGTCCAACTGTCTAGCTCACGCGACTCCTCACCCGCCCCAATGCTGCCGCCGGTATACTCGCCGGTGTAGCCGTCGCCCCACTCATTCGCGGATCGGTACTCACTGCTCTCTCCGGCAAGCTCATGATATCCTTCTCGCTCCGCGGTGTATTCCGATGTAGGATATTCCGGCTCCGATCGTCTGCTTTCCGACGCATAGTATGGGGAACCACTATCTCCAGGGTAAGACCCACGTTGATTACCGGACGTATGGCGCTCGGCTCGGTATTGGTCCCAGCCTACGGAATCGTCCTCAGCGCCATCCTGATCCCAACCGCCCAAGAGAGCGCTGTCTCCCGGCGCATCGTAGAGCTGCCGAGATCCTGGTTGGATTCCGAGTGGTGAGCCGGGACCAGCCACTAGATCACGCCGTACCGGCCGCGATTCGAAATCCTGTGGTCGAATAGCGGGTAGCATGCTAGCCTCGCCGGCGACAGCATTACTCCAGACAGGGGCAACGTTCTTGGGAGGCTCCGGCCATGCGCTTGCTGGCGCAGCACGCGCTCCACCCAGATGCGGCGGATCCGGCGGGGGAACGGGTGCGGGCACATGCACGGTCGATTGGTCACTCGGCCCCGGTGGCCTGGGCGACATCAGCGCTGGAGATCGGCTGGTCGGCGCTTCAGTTGGGCTGGGATTCAAATTGACCCGGCCATGCTCCATAGTGCCGTCAACCATCGCCGGCGACGGCAGGGGCGGGAACGGCGGGCTCAGCGCCGGCAACCCTGGAGCGGCTGCGCTGAGCCCGCTCTCCATGGCTGCACCGGCCCGCCCAGCCAGTCTGGCCTGGGCCGGTGGCCGCGGTCCAGGCTGGGCGAGCCCCATAACTTCTCGAGATCCGAAAGCCGGCGGTACCGCCGGCGAATAATTCGCGCCGCCCATCACTGGCGAGCTTTGTGCCTGGGTCAAGACGGACTCTATAGCTTGCGACAATGCGGCCGCCGATGGAAAGCGCTCATCTGGTCGTTTAGCCAGAGCGCGCTGGGCAACTACGTCGAGCGCCTGCATTCCTGGTGCCAGCCGGGGATTAATCTGTTGCAAATGTGGCGCTGGCTGGCGCTCATGGGCTGCCAGCACTTCACCGATGGTAGCGCCACGGAAGGGGGCCTGCCCGGTGACCGCCGCGCAGAGCACAGCACCCACACTGTAGATATCACTCAGATGTGTGGGTTGGCTGCTGGCCACCTCGGGCGCGAGATACTCGACGGCCTCGGCAGAATGAGCGGCGTCCATCTGTGCGAATTCGCGCAGCATCCCGATGTCCCACAGCATTCCGAAGTCTCCCAGCAGCACATGGCGGCCTTCGAACAGGAAGATATTGCTGGGTTTGATGTTACCATGTACAATGCCGAGACTATGCGCGTAGCCAAGCGCATCGCACAACTGCCGAAAAAAAGGGCCGGTGTCTGATGGGCTGAGGCGCTCGCCCCTGGCAATCCAATCTTTGAGCGTGCCTGACGACACAAACGGCGTCACCAGGTAGAGGTAGCCGCCTTCCTCACCGCTGGCCAGGAGGGGAAGGATATGCGGGTGATTGGCCAGGCGCTGTGAGAGCTTGACAATCTCCCGGAAATGCGGGAGGAACCCCTTCTGCCGAGCAAACTCAGGATGGATTACTTTGACGATCGCCGGACGTCCACCGCGATTGGTCGGCTGCGCCCGGTAGACATCGGCGATGCCGCCGCCATTCACCTGCTCGGCAAGCTGATAGCCGCTAAAGATTTTACCTTGCAGCCCAGCCATAGCTCCTCCTCGCCAGAGATCTCGCCTGGAAACGCAGTAACCATTTCAACGACTGGCAGTATACCATGCCTACCCCCGATACCAACCCAATGCCTGGAAGACGCGTTCCGTCGGAATCGGTAGGCCGGACACTCTAGACGCCAAGGTCCTGATAGATGTCGTCGGCAACCCAGACCTGGCAGGCGCCTTCGCCACTATGCTCTTTGTGAATGCTTATAACGTATTTAGCAGGCCCACCACCCGAAGCTTGGTCATCTGGAGCAAGTGAGATCCACCAGGTTTCGGGACTTACATTGCCGCTCTGGCCAGTTCCGGTCTTGCCGCCCTCATGGGTGCCTGACGCTTTAAGACTTATACCGGTAACGGGATTAGGGCTATAGTTTGCGGTACCATAATCGACGACTGACCACATAGCCGCGCGTGCGGCCGCCGCCGTCTGAGGCTCGACAATCGGGCCGCCCCCGTATGGCACTCTATCACCTATCAAGCCGTCTCCACCCGGCAGCACGCTGCTGCGGCTCTCACCGTACGGCACGATCTGGCCCACCACGTGCGGCTCATACAGATACCCGTTCGCGGCAATCGTGCTGGCGACCTCAGTCATTGTCAGCGGTGAAATAAGGAGCTGGCCCTGGCCGAAACCGCTCTCCGCGAGCAAATTGGGATTGCTGACGAAATTGGTGGGATTGCCGTTGGCATCGAACTGATTATAGGCACTGCTCTCCGCCGCGGTGTCGTCAAAAGGCACTGGCGATACCGGCGTCTCATAACCCGGCGTCTGTATGCCGAACGCTCTGACATACTTGAGCCAGGTCGCGGGACCAATTTGAGAGGCCACCCGGGCATACATGGTGTTGTCGCTGTAGGCGTAACCTTGCTGCAGGGTAATAGGGAAGGAATTCTGGTTCAAGATGCCGTTCCAGGTGCCGTTGAAGTAGTCTTCCCAGGGAATGGTCTCGCCATTGACCGTGAAAGTGGTTGCACTGTTGAAATCAAAGGGGGTATTCAGCGAGTATTGCCCGGTATCCAGCCCCGCCAGCATCGTCACCGTCTTGAAGGTCGAGCCGGGATCATACAGACCCTGGGTGGCATGATTGAGTAAGGGATGGCCCGGATCAGAATTGATCTGTTGCCAGTAGCCGGGGTAATTGGGCGTCCCTTGAGCATTTAGTGTGATCTTGTTAGGATCGATGTAGGGATAGCTATACATCGCCAGTAACTGGCCGGTATTTGGGTCTTCCACAATGATGCTTCCAGGTGGGTTCGAGCCTGCGGCCTCGCAGACACCATTGCCGCGCAGCACCGCGCTGTCACTCTCGTAGAGCGCGGCTACTTTCTGCTGGAACTTCTCGTCGATGGTTAGATACAGATTGTTGCCATGCTGCGGCCGGTGCAGAATCTTGTTGATGGCATCGTTAGGAGACGCCCCCACACCAGTGCCGGCCAGGTAATCGTTGAATTCGGCCTCGAGTCCGCTGGCGCCGTACGTATAGCTGAAGTAACCAATGACCGGTGCCAGCGTAGGATCAGCATAAACTCGGCGGTAACCGCACAGCGCGCTCGAATCACGCACCGTCCAGGCCAGTGGAATACCGTTTCGATCGTAAATGGTTCCCCGAATCGACTGATCATCAGGAGCATCGCAGGCACGGGGATCCAGAGGGCCGTTTGCGAGCCGAGGTCCATTAAAGAATGCCTGGTTATTGATTTGGACATAAGCCGCTACGCCGCTTACCAGCAGAAACAAGATAATGAAGAGATTCATCAGACGTCGAATCGTCACATTGATGTCAGACATTCGTTCTGCGCTCCTGCATTCGGCGCTCCACGCTCGTCCTGCAAAAGATCCAAAGGACGGTTGGTGCTGTGGCTAAAATATCCGCTACCTGCGCATATTCACTGATACTCGCGACGTAGTAGAAAACCACTCCCGGTCGAGTGTAACACTGCCGTAGTAGCCTGTCAAAGGACGTAGTTCACAGTTTGCCCACGAGTTTGGAAGGCTGCGAGCCACCCCCCAACACCTATCTACTACGCCCGCACGCGAGAAAGAGTTGCCTGATAGGCCAGATAGTGTGCGCGCATCTCATCCAGACTATCGCCACCAAACTTCTCCAACCAAGCATCAGCCAAGACGAGTGCCACCATGGCCTCGGCGACGACCCCTGCCGCGGGCACTACACAGACGTCGCTGCGCTCGTAGCGTGTGGCCGAAAGAAGCTCTCCTGTAAGGAGGTCGGCTGAAGGAAGCGGATGCGCCAGGGTAGGAATCGGCTTTAGCGCAACTCGGGCGACGAGTGGCTCACCATTACTGATACCTCCCTCAATTCCCCCGGCGTGATTGGTGACATGGTAGAATCCCTGGTCGGCGTCATAGCGAATGATATCGTGCACCTGCGACCCGGGTAGCATCGCCCCAGCAAACCCCGCGCCGATCTCGACTCCTTTCGCCGACGGAATGCTGAGCAGCGCCTGCCCGAGGCGCCCGCTGAGTCGTCTATCCCACTGGCTGTAGCTTCCGAGCCCCGCTGGGACGCCCAGCGCCACAACTTCAACGATACCTCCGCAGGTATCTCCATTGCGCTTGCCTTCCAGGATGCGGTCGATCATGCGATCGGTCAGCTCGCTGTCGGCACACCGCATTTCGGAGGCTTCAACTTGCTCCCAGAATTTTCCAACGTCAATTCCCGGTCGCGAGATGTCGGGCTCTTGCTCGCTCGCATAGCCCACCTCGGCGATTCTGACCACATGGCTGTGTATCGTCACGCCAAAGGCGGAGAGTAGCTCACGGCACACCGCTCCGGCCGCGACCCGAGCCGCCGTCTCGCGCGCGCTCGCGCGCTCGATCACATTGCGCAGATCACTATGACCGTACTTGAGCGCACCGGCTAGATCGGCGTGGCCGGGCCGCAGCTCTGTCACCTGATCCTCTGGAGTTGCCACAGGATCGCTCGTCATTCGATCCTGCCAATTCACCCAGTCACGGTTCTCGATGAGCAGCGTTATGGGCGAACCCAGGGTAGAGCCATATCGTACCCCGGAGAGCAGCTCTACGGTGTCGCGCTCGATCTTCATGCGGCCACCACGTCCATACCCACCCTGCCTGCGACGGAGCTGTTCATCTATGGACTCTTTACCAAGAGGCAGACCGGCTGGAATGCCCTCAATGATCGCGCACACACACCGACCATGCGATTCGCCGGCAGTCAAGAAGCGGAGCATGCTGATAACCAAGACCTTACTAGCGGAGGAAACGCGCACCTGTATCACATCTTCATCGTATCGTATCTTATCTCTCTACATCGAGGAGCGTCCTACCCGGAGGTACTCGCATCTCGCCATTGACAGTATCCTTTAGCATAGACAAGTATGACTCGTCCAGGATGGGGTTCGCCTATCCGGCAGGCTGACTGCAACAGCCACGACTTCCTACTCGGTTCGGAGGCTGCTTGGACCGATCCTGTTTCCGGTCAGGAAAGGACAGAAAGGTGGGAGTCAGCAAGAAGGAGGACGTTCCTCGCACCACGATCGAGGGAACCGCCCGCCTCATAATATTGTAACTGCCGTTCACATCGGCGTTGAGCACTCTCCCGGTTGCACTCCGAAACAGTCCGCGTTTCACGCGTTTGCCCACATACTGCTCGTGATGGCCGATCGGTTCCAGATCGAGAAAGCTGCATTTGGAGGTATGGCTCTCTTGCACCAGGAACACCTGGATGCCCACCAAAGCCGCCTTGTACTGCAACATGGCAATAAAGCGAGCGTGTGGAATAAACACAAAGGTCTGATTATTCCGCTTGCTCATACGCACTTCTTGCTTCCAGCCATCGTTCTTCCCGATCACTAACGTGCCAACGCCTTCTTGGACGAGCAGAGCAATGATCGCCCGACTGGCCACATGGAGGTAATACTGGATGGAACGCGTGCGATGATCGGTCAGATGGTCGAGGTAGCGGGACGTTTCCTGCTTCCCAGAAAGGGCTTGTTGTCGGTGAGCGCGCGTCTTGTTATAGCGTTGATTGAGGCTTTTCAGCGGACGACCGTTGACAAGAAGAGGCCGGAAACCTGGCTTGTTTGAAGTTATCGCCGCTAAATTGTTGACCCCAACATCAATACTCGCTACAACCTGCGGCTGGACCGAAGCCGGCTGCTCCGCTTGGTTATAAATGACTTCGACGACATAATGCGTGGCTTTAGGAACGATGCGGACCATGGCAATGCGTTGCCGGGGCTGTTTGGTGTGGACCACAATATCCAGTCCAGAAGGCAGAATCAGACCAGCATTTTTCTTATTCCGGCTGAAGGCCTTATCTTCGTACGACAGCAGATTGCGTCCATCTTTGGCTAAGTAGCCCGGCAGTTTGGGATGTCCCAAAAATTTGGCCGGGTTTTGGGTATAGTCCGCACACGCCGCAAAATAACTGCCCCAGGCCGCAAAGACCTGCTGCAGGACCCAGTTGGCGACTTTGGCGGGAAGGGCGCGATATTCCGGCGTCTCTTTGACCGAGTGGTAGACTTGGGCTAAGGAGAGAATGGTCTTCTCATGGATAAAGGCTTGCCGTTTGAGGTATGACGCCACATTATAGAGGTTCTTACTGGCAAAAGCTGCCTGGTCAATGGCCTTCCATCTCGGATCGTGTGGATCAATCCGATGGTGTTCCACCAGTTGCATCCCGGCTGCCCTCACTCTCGTCTTTGGTCAATTCTTCCATCACTTTTTCGGTTTTGCGCTTCGCTCGCCGTGGTCCGTAGAGCCGAGCACTAACGCTATAAATAATGGAGACGAGATCGCTCATCAAGTCGTCTTGGCCGTTCTCAGCTAAGTTGACGACTTCTAGCCGTCTGCCTTGTTTCTCCAGCAGAGTTTCAATATAGTGAAAGCCAAATCGTGTGGCTCGGTCCTGATGCTCGACGACAATCGTCGTGATGGACGTGTCGGCCAACAGGGCTAAGAACTTGGGTCGGTGGTCAGTAACCCCGGAAGCGATCTCTTTGACCACCTGGCTGATTTGATACCCGTTGGCTTCGCAATACTGCACAAGCCGTTCTGCTTGAGTATCCAGATTCCCTTTCATCTCAGCAGAGGAGACACGGGCATAGACGGCGACCTTTTGCAGTGGATTGGTATGCTCTTGAACGATCACCGTTCCAGTGGGCAATTGATAGGCATCGAGTTTTCCCGCTTTCCACAAACGGTGAGCGGTACGATACGAAATGCCCAACTTCTTCGCGTACTCACTCAGCTTCATGCCTCTATGCTACCACGCCTGACGTGTCTTGTCCATGTCTGACTATATTTCGTACATACCTCTGTTACACCTCTTCTAGAGAAGTGGGGTGATATACAATCCGAGGATTCTGCTAAAATAGTGGGGATTAAGAGCCGCCTAGAAGCAGCCAAGTAGTGAAGAAATCGAGGGCCGCCGAACATGAGTGGAATGCAGGATCCTGAAGTTCCCTCCTCCGCGGCACACCGGGGCAAGACAGTCGGCGAATCGCAGATCGTCATGGCCCGCACGATGCAACCGCCGGATGCTAATGTCTGGGGCAATGTACATGGAGGGGCGATCTTGCGCCTGGTTGACGAAGCCGGCGGAGCGGTGGCGATCCGCCATTCTCGCTGCCGCTGCGTTACCGTAGCAATGGATAAGATGATCTTCAAGCAGCCGGTTTACATCGGCGATCTGCTGACGATTACCGCGTGCCTTACGTCCGTGGGCCGAAGCTCGATGGAAGTCGAAGCACGAATCGAAGCGGAGGATATGCGCAGCGGGGTCAAGCGGCATGCCGGCACCAGCTACCTGGTTTACGTCGCCATTGACGACCAGGGTCATCCTACACCAGTGCCTCAGTTGACCCTGATCACCGAGCAGGAGCGGGAGCGCGCGCACGCCGCCGAGGAACGACGCGTCCGGCGCCAGAATAATCGTGGATAAGTGCCTCACAAGTCAGGAAAGCAGGTGAGCGTCATGCATCATCGGCCTCGCGAATCCAACCAGTCATCTGATGCCAACGACCTTCGTCTGCCAGGACCTACCGGGGTCGCGGAAGGCAGCGATATATCCGCTATTCTGCAGCAGATAGAGGAACGCGGCATCCACTTCATAAACCTTGAATTCTCTGATGTGGTAGGCATAGTCAAGTCGGTAACTATTCCTGCTCGAGAGTTTGCAGACGTTCTTGTAGGCGGCAAATGGTTCGACGGCAGCTCCATCGAAGGATTTGCCCGCGTCGCTGAAACCGACATGTATCTGCGTCCTATTCTTGCTACCTATGCCGAGATTCCCTGGGCAAGCGTTAGCGGTAGCGTTCCAGAAAACCGGCTGGCCCGAGTCATCTGCGACGTGCTCATGCCCGATGGAGAAAGATTTCAAGGCGATCCTCGCGCTATTCTCTCCGCTACCTTAGACTATGCCGCCGAACTGGGATTTGGCTATGAAGTCGCGCCCGAGCTGGAGTTCTACCTCCTGCGCGAAGACAGCGCCAGGCTGCCGCTTGCCCCGCCGAGCCATGATCGTGAAGACCGCGGCGGCTACTTTGATCTCTCTACCGACCTGGCAGCCGACGTACGCCACGAAATCGTAGCCAAGCTGTCCGAGATGGGTATTCGCATCGAGGCGTGCCATCACGAAGTCGCCGCCGGCCAGCACGAAGTGGATTTTGTCTCCTGCCCGGCGATTCTGGCCGCCGATGCCGTCTCTACTGCTCGATATGCCATTCGAGCCATCGCGCATCGACGCGGGTTGCTAGCTACCTTCCTTCCCAAACCTTTCTTTGGCATCAACGGATCTGGAATGCATACTCACCAGCGGCTGCTCCGGCTGGACGATGGATCAGATGCATTTTGCGATCCAACTGATCCCCAGTATGGCTTGTCTGCTACTGGGCGTCATTTCGTGGCTGGACAGCTGTTGCATGCTCAGGGAATCAGCGCAGTCCTTGGGCCGCTGGTGAACTCTTACAAGCGGCTGGTTCCGGGTTTTGAGGCGCCGGTCATGGTCAGCTGGGGCCGGGTGAATCGCGAGGCGCTGGTCCGCATTCCCAAGACCAGCCCTGGCTCCGATCTTGGCACACGGGTCGAGCTTCGCTCCCCTGACCCCTGCTGCAACCCGTACCTCGCGTTCGCAGTCATGGTGCGAGCCGGATTGGATGGGGTGGTACGGGAGCTGCCACTATCGCCGCCCGTCGAGGAAGGGCTTTATACGCTGGATGAGCAGGCGAGACTTCGCAAAGGCATCGCGTTGCTGCCAAGGACGCTGGGAGAGGCGCTGCAGGCGCTGCGTGGCGACGAGCTGGTACTCAACGTCTTAGGCCAGCAGACATCCGCATGGTTTATCGAGGCCAAGACTCGCGAATGGAATGAGTACCGCAGCCAGGTACATCCTTGGGAAATAGAGCGCTACTTGCCCGTCTTCTAGTAGCACGCCTCCCGCGCTGGCCAGGCCTCTCTCCGCACCTCCTTGGATGGGCCACTACCGCTTTTCGTTAGAGGTGATGACCAGATACAGCAGCGCTCCCCAGGCAATGAGCAATCCAAGGAAGCTAGCCGCAATTCCATTATCGCCCCGCCAGGCGCCGGCCTGTAAACCGACTGACTCTGGATGCGCTACCAGCAAGCCGACTCCAGATGAGGCTACGACGGCGATGGCGGTGGCGACCGCCAGCCACAACGCTACCCAGACATAGAAGCTGCGAGTAATTCGGAAGGTCCAGGAGGCCAAGAAAATCAGAATGGCCGAGGCGCCCAAGAGTAGGCCAGCTGCATACACCGCCAGCAGGGGATCTATGGTCATCGCGTGATCTCGTAGGCCGACTTGGAGGGCGCTGCTCCAGGAGACGCCGCTGCAGGTAGCGTACACGAGAGGAACGGCGGTGCAGTTAACGGTCGCCCAGGGAAAGAGAAAGGTGCCGATCGCCCAGATGGCGAGTCCAAGGGAGAGAGAGCCCATTCCTGGGATGCGACCTAGTGGCCCCATCCTTTTACCCCGGCGGGTGGAATCCAGACGTGCCCAGGCGGCTCGAGGGAGAAGAGTAACCGGTAGCAGCACCGCGGCAAGCGTCACAACTCCCAGTGCGGCGAAGTGGAGCCAGTAGCCGAACATCAGAACAGGCGTGGAGGTTACCATCACACTGTGCACTTTAAGGTCGGGAACCAGGCGCACAGTGCTGCCTTTCTGGAAGTAGCGACTGTTGGCGGCCACATATACGGTAAGCAAGATGGCCCAGGACCAGTACCCGGCGAGCGCCAGCAAGTTGATTAAGCGAGAGCGATGCTGCCAGAGAAACGGTAACAACAGGATCCCGGCAACGCTCAACAGACTTCCACCGAAGAGTCCAAAGGACCCCTCAATGTCGGCCGGGTCAAGCAAGAAGCGGAAGAATTCCTGTCGGCCATTCACGATGCTAATACTGCCGTAGCCAGTCACACTCACCCATGGAGACCAGGTGGAGAAACCAAAGAGCAGTGCTCCCAGCGACGCTAGAGCGCAGGAACCTGCCCAGAGTCTCGCCTCCCATGGCGCGGCGGCCACTTCTTCGCCTACGACGGAACTTGGAGCAGCTGCCGGTATGTCGACGCGAGATGTTCCCTCCGGAATGCTGGTATCGCTCATTCGAAGTGGCCTCCTCACCCATCTCCCGCTCTATAGGTGGCCGGCACCTACAGCTATCACTGCCAGTATACATGGAAAGGCAAGGAGGACAGGCATCGATCTTTGTCTCCTCCATCTTGACAGTTTTGAAGAGTATTCACTATCTTCTATATAGAAATTTGAGAGGTTTGAGGAGGTTGGACCTATGCCATCTACCTCTACTGGTATCCCACTAACACAGGACAACGCCTGGCTGGAATTGCATGAGGCAAGCGCGCTGCTCGGCGTCTCTTTATCAACTATGCGTCGGTGGGCTGATGCGGGCAAGGTTCCGGTCTATCGTACTATAGGCGGTCACCGGCGCTTCCGGCGCCACGAGTTGCAGACAGTGCTGGGGGAAGAATCCACCAGGGCTACCGTGCCCATGGTATCCTCTCCTCCCTGGTCGAGCGACGTGCGCGAGATGGATCAGCAAGAATGGCATCGCCAGATACGCTCGCGTCCCGCTGCTGACCGGATGCGAGGACTCGGGCAGCGTCTACTCGGCCTATTGATTCAACATGTGCACAGCCGGGGCCGGGACGTCCGCTTTCTCGACGAAGCTGGTGCGGTGGGCACGATATACGGCAAAGAAGCGTTGGGCGCCTCTATCAGCTTGCATGAAACCGTCAAAGCCTTTCTATTCTTTCGTCACGCCTGCGCGCACTTGACCTCGCCGGCAACCGGAATCGTCCGTCCGTCTGAACTCACAGAGGCGGCCAAGCTCCAAGATCAGATAGATGAGTTCATGGACTCTGTACTGCTGGGAGTCCTGGCCGGCTACGAGAACCAATCGATACCTGCTCATAATGAGCCGGCGGATCGGACGGAGTTGACTCCGGATGCCGGAAGGCAGGACCAGCAAAAGTGAAACTCATGATGTTGGGCGCCCATCAGCGAACGACTCCAATCTCCGTGCTGGAACGATTGGCACTCAGCCGAGAGGCGCTTCCAGACTCGCTGGCAAGGCTGCGTACTTATGTAAATGGCGGTATGATCGTCTCTACCTGTAACCGGGTGGAGATCTACGCAGAGGCAGATGATGTAGACGCCGGTCTAGAAGGGCTAGAGCGCTTTCTCGCAGACCAGTACGGCAGCTGGATCAAGGTGGAGCTAAGCGCACTGCACGCATATAGCGAAGAGGCGGTGGTTCGGCATATCTTTCGTCTTGCATCTGGGCTGGACTCGATGGTGCTAGGTGACGACCAGATTATGGGGCAAATCAAGAGCGCGTACGCGGCCACGCGAGAGGCCGGAGCCTCCAGTAAGACTCTGCATCGTTTGGTCGATAGAGCGCTGGCCGCTGGCAAGCTCGTGCGTAGCCAGACACAGATCGCCAGCCATCCGGTCTCGGTAGTCTCTGTAGCACTAGACTTCGCGCAGCGCCGCATCGGCAGCCTGAGAGACCGAGACTGTCTGATCGTAGGGGCCGGCCATACCGCCGATCTGGCTCTCAAGCTGATAGCGCCAAGCCATGACGGCAAGCTTGGTGTTATCAATCGCACCGATGATCGAGCGGAGCGGTTAGCGAGCCATCATCACGGGCAAGCCTGGAAGTTCGAAGCTCTGGAGCACGCCCTGGCGCAGCATGAGGTGATCATAGTCGCTACCACCGCGCCGAGTTATCTGGTTGCCGGTGACATGATCGAGAGGTCGGGCCGGCAGCATAGTCGTATCTTCCTAGATCTCTCGGTTCCCCGTGGAGTCGATCCGGCAGGCGTGGCCAGGATAGGGGATTATTTGATAGACATTGAGGCGCTACAGCGGGTCAGCTCGCAGAACCACGCGGCGCGAGCCGCCGAGATTGTGCGCTCTGAAGCGCTGTTGGAGCCAGAAGTGCAGGCATTTCTGCAATGGCGGGCTACTCAGTCGGTGGTACCTTTGATTCGCGAGCTCAAAGCCTACGCCGAAGAGATCCGTATTGCCGAGCTTGAACGCGCTCTGGGTCGTCTGCCTCAGCTCGGCGAGTCTGAGCAGCAAGCCATTCACTCGCTTACAGTGGCTATCGTAAACAAATTGCTCCACCAGCCTATCATGGCACTCAAAGATCCCGAGACAGGCTCGGCAGCGGCAGAAGCGGTAAACCGCATGTTTCACTTTTCCGAGGCGGCAAGAACCACGGCCAAATCCTAGGAGATGAAGGCAACGTTATGAGTGACGATACGTCCACACCGGCAATTACCTTGCAATTCGTGCAGTTTCTTGGGTTCAAAGCGGATGCTGAATGGCGGCGACTGCCAGCGGCCAAGCGAGAGCGCGGGCGCGAGGAATTTGTCCAGGTAGTATCGGAAGCTGCGCCCGACATCACGACTTATAGCTACAGCACAATCGGCTTTAAGAGTGATACTGACCTACTCCTCTGGCGCAAGGGCCTCTCTGCGGAGGCGATGCAGAATATGACGGCGCTGCTGCTGCAGACCGGCATTGGAGTCTATCTCCGGCCCACCCATTCTCTCTTCGGCTTTACCCGTTCTTCCACCTACACTCGCCGGCAGACCTCCCAAGAACAGGCCATCGATGAAGCCAATCGCGGCACCTACCTTGTGGTATACCCTTTCAGCAAGACCATCGAATGGTACCTTATGAGCAAAGACGCCCGCCAGGGTATGATGAACGAACACATGCGCATTGGGCACGGGTACGGCGATATCAGCCAGATACTGCTCTACTCAACCGGTCTTGACGATCAGGAATTCGTCGTTGCTTATGAGACCGAGGATCTGGCGCGCTTCCAGTCATTGGTCGTAGATTTGCGCTCGACCGAGGCACGGCGTTACACCTTACGGGACACGCCTATCGTGACCGGGGTTCACAAACCGCTTTCTACCGCCCTTGCCATGATTGGCTAGATTGGCTAATGGCTGCTTCTAGGCAAATAGCTGGACAGCGACAAAGGAGCCCACGACGTTGACCAAGGTGACCTCTAGCAACAGCCCATTCCTTCTGGCATGCCAGCTACAACCCAGCGCATACACCCCAGTCTGGTTTATGCGGCAGGCCGGTCGTTCGCTGCCCGAATTTCGTGCCATTCGAGCGCGGCATGATTTCATGGAGGTATGCCGGCAGCCGGAACTCTGCGCGGAAGTAACATTACAGCCGGTGCGTCGCCTGGGTGTAGATGCCGCGATACTGTTTGCCGACATCATGACACCGCTTATCGGCATAGGCTTCGATATCGAGCTGGTGGAACGGCAAGGCCCGGTGATACGAGATCGATTCACCGACAGCGGCGACCTCCACCGCTTCCGCCAGCTTTCCCCCGATGAAGATCTGCCTTTTGTCGCAGAGACCATACGCCTGGTCAAGGCAGCGCTCGGCGAGCGAACGCCGCTGATTGGGTTCGCTGGTGCGCCGTTTACCCTGGCTTCCTACCTTGTAGAAGGCGGCGGATCCCGCAACTTTACCGCCACTAAAGCGCTCATGTATACGCAGAGTGAACTCTGGCACGCTCTCATGGATCGGCTGGAAGAACTCACCTCAGTCTATTTGGAATTCCAGGCGAGCTCTGGTGCTGATGCCTTGCAACTCTTTGACTCATGGGTAGGTTGCCTGAGTCCTGCCGACTACGCAACCTACGTACACCCCTATACCAAAAGGCTGCTGTCTCGGCTGGCAGCTCTCGGTAAGCCCATCATCCACTTCGGCACTAACACGGGGGCGCTACTAGACCAGATGCGAGAAGAAGGCGGGACGGTCATTGGGGTAGATTGGCGTGTCGGACTGGACACCGCTTGGGACGTGCTGGGCACAGGACTGGCCATCCAGGGGAACCTTGACCCGGCGGTACTGCTCGGGCCCTGGGAAATCATCCAGCAACAGACCGCCCAGATCTTGCGCCAAGCATCCGGTCGAGCGGGCCACATCTTCAACCTTGGCCACGGGATACTGCCAGAAACTCCGCTAGATAACCTCATACATCTCGTGGAGTATGTACACAGTTTCAATAGCTCCGATATAGCAGGTGACCAATGAGTGCCGCAGCAGATACCAAGTCAAAAGAGAAGCTCCCGCAGTCGATTCGTATTGGAACCCGTGCGAGCAAGCTGGCGCTGGCGCAAACGGCACTAGTTGTAGAAGGTCTGCAGGCGGCGCATCCTAGCTTGCAGATTGATATCATCCATATCACCACATCTGGAGATGTGGATACCAGCCGCCCGTTACGAGAGCTGGGCGACAGCGGACTCTTTGTCTCCGCTATCGAAACGGCTTTACGTACCGGCGAGATTGACATGGCCGTACATAGTGCCAAAGATCTGCCGTCAACATTGCCAGATGATATGGCGCTGGTCGCGTTTCCGAAACGGGCCGACGCACGTGACGCGCTGATCTCACGCCCTAGACGACTTTTCCGCGATTTACCATCAGGCGCTCGAGTAGGCACCAGCAGCGTACGGCGCATCTGCCAGCTACGGCATTTGCGGCCCGATCTCGAGCTGGTTGATATTCGGGGCAATGTTGATACCCGACTGCGCAAACTCGAGAGTGGTACATACGACGCAATTGTGCTGGCTAAGGCAGGATTGGACCGGCTGTCACTCACGGCTCAGCCGAGCGAGGTTTTCTCCCCCCAGTTACTGATCCCCGCGGTGGCCCAGGGCGCGCTGGCACTGGAGGGACGGGCCGGCGACATCGCTCTTGCCTCGCTTCTTTCACCTCTGGATGACTGGCAGACACGCCTCGCAGTTCTGGCGGAGCGTGGGTTCGCGGCCCGTCTGGGCGGCGGCTGCCACCTACCAATCGGCGCATTCGCCGAGCTTGACGGTCGAGGCTTGACACTACATGGCATGCTGGGAGACACCAGCGGGCACCTGGTTCAGGCCACGGCATACCGGGAAATCGATGCCTTCGAGGTTACCCTGGCCTCCGCGGCGCAGAGCGCGGATCTTGGCCGCGTCCTGGCGGACCAATTGCTGGAGTCCGGCGGTTCCCAGCTCCTGTGGGAAAGGTGATGCTGATGCCCGACAACGATGCTCCGTTGGCTGGAAAAACCATTGCCATTACTAGGCCGCCGGCTCAGGCCGGCGGCCTGATAGAGAGACTGCGCAGCCTGGGAGCAATGCCGGTCGCGACTCCAACGATCGAGATAGTGCCTCCAGCGAACTTTACCGCGCTTGACGGCGCGATAGCAGATCTTGCCGCCTACAATTGGCTGCTCCTTACCAGTGTAAACGGGGTAGAGACCTTCATGGCGCGAGCTACGGCCCTGCGTATCGATCCCGGCGCATTCGCCCAGCTGAGCGTCGGAGCGATTGGGCCAGCTACCGCGCGAGCGCTGGAGGAGCGCGGTATCCCCGTCACGTTTGTACCCAGCTCATACCAGGCGGAGAGCATTCTCGCCGAGATCGGAGATGTCAGCGGGCAGCGCATGCTACTGCCACGTGCCGAGCTCGCTCGCCGCCTTCTCGCCGAAGGGCTGCGTGAGCGAGGAGCTGTGGTCGACGAAATTGCGGCCTATCAGACCGTAGCCGGGCCGGGCATACCACTGCTCGCCGAGCTGTTGCGAAGCGAAACGCTGGCCGCGATTGCTTTTACCAGTTCGTCTACCGTCCGCTTTTGCTATGAGGGGCTCTTGCAGCTGGTGAACTCTACGGTCGAGACCCAGCGACTTCTGGCCCTCCCCGCGATAGTCTGTATTGGACCGGTAACCGCCGCGACCGCGATAGAGTTCGGGCTGCGCGTCGATGTAGTGGCGGACTCCTTCACCATAGATGGGCTGGTGGGAGCGCTCCAGTCGTTCTTCACATCAGCCGATTCGAGCCGGCGCGGGAGTGTCTCGCCAGGGCCAAAAAACCACGAGAGGGGTTGATTTCATGGATCTTCTTGATCGTCCCCGAAGGTTGCGGCGCACTCCGGCGCTTCGCCGCATGGTGCGTGAGACACGGCTTTCGGCCGCCGACCTGATTGCTCCGCTCTTCATCACCGCTGGGCAGGACATACTTCGCCCGATCTCATCGATGCCAGGCCACTCGCAGCGCTCGGTCGATCACGTATCTCGCGAGATCGATGAGCTGCGCGAGGTCGGCATCAGCGCGGTTCTGCTCTTCGGCATACCGGCAGAGAAAGATGCAGAGGGCAGTGGAGCCTGGGATGCCTCCGGACCAGTACCTCAAGCGATAGGAGCCATAAAACGCCACGCGCCCGAGATGGTAGTTATAGCTGATGTCTGCCTGTGCGAATATACATCTCATGGGCACTGCGGGTTGCTCTCGCCTGAGGACGGCACGGTACAGAATGATCCAACTTTGGAGCTGCTCGCGCGTTCCGCGCTGGCGTACGCCGAGGCTGGAGCCGACGTGGTAGCGCCCAGCGCCATGATGGACGGCCAGGTAGCTGCGATACGCATCGCGCTTGACGGGCGTGGGCTCTCCGATACTGCTATACTGGCGTATGCCGCGAAATTCGCCTCCGCCTACTACGGACCGTTTCGTGAGGCAGCGGAATCGACACCCCAGTTCGGTGACCGCAGAGCATACCAGATGGATCCTGGCAACAGCCGTGAGGCGCTGCATGAAATGCGGCTGGATGCAGATGAAGGGGCCGATATGTTGATGGTCAAGCCCGCCGGCCCGTACCTCGACATCATCCATGCGGCCAGTCAGGAGTTCGATCTGCCTCTGGCGGCCTACCAGGTCAGCGGTGAGTATTCCATGATAAAAGCCGCCGGCCGGAATGGGTGGCTGGATGAAGAGCGGGCTATGATGGAGAGCTTGATCGGCATCCGGCGCGCCGGAGCCGGCATGGTCATCACCTATTTTGCCAAGGAGGCGGCACGTCTCCTGCGGGTATCGGAGGCAATTTAGCTATGGCCAGAAGTACCGCGCGTTCAGATCGGGCTTTTGAAGAGGCAGAGCGTCTGCTTCCCGGCGGCGTAAACAGCCCAGTGCGCGCATTCGGCAGCGTCGGGGGAAGCCCGGTCTTCATCGCCAGTGGGAACGGAGCCTGGCTCACTGACCTGGACGGCAATCGCTATATCGACTATGTTCTTTCCTACGGTCCATTGATCCTTGGGCACGCCCACCCTGAGGTCGTCCTTGCCATCACCAGGCAAGCTGAACGCGGCGTGACCTATGGCGCGCCTACCGAAGCGGAGACCGAGCTTGCGTCCGTCATCTCCAGCGCGCTGCCCTCGGTTGAGATGATCCGGTTTGTCTCATCGGGAACTGAAGCAGCTATGAGCGCCGCCCGTCTTGCGCGCGCCTATACCGGTCGTCGGCGCATCCTAAAGTTTGCCGGAGGCTATCACGGCCATGCCGACATGTTCCTGGTACAGGCTGGTTCGGGAGTCGCGACTCTTGGGCTGCCCGATAGTCCAGGAGTAACCGCAGGGGCCGCCGGTGATACGCTGAGCGTTTCCTATAATGATCTGGAGGCGGTCGAGCGGATTTTCGCATTGTATCCTGAGGAGATTGCCGCAATCATGGTTGAGCCGGTCGCCGGCAACATGGGACTGGTGCTACCCAACCCCGACTTCCTCCCTGGTCTGCGTCGACTTGCTTCCGCACGCGGAGCGCTGCTTATCTTTGACGAAGTCATGACCGGCTTTCGAGTGGAATATGGAGGAGCGCAGACCCGCTTCCAGGTGACGCCTGATCTGACGTGCCTGGGCAAGGTCATAGGCGGTGGCCTTCCCGTGGCAGCCTATGGGGGTCGCGCCGACATCATGGAATTGGTGGCGCCTAGAGGCCCCATGTACCAGGCGGGTACGCTCTCGGGCAATCCTCTGGCCATGGCAGCGGGTTTGGCCACGCTGCGCCGTATCGGTGAGCCGGGATTTTATGACGCGCTGGAGAAAGCGACTGGGGCGCTCACTGATGGGTTCGTACAAGCGTCGCGGCAGACCGGGGTACCACTTCAAGTCGCACGCGCGGGCAGTATGTGGGGATTTTTCTTCAACGACGCTCCAGTTACCAATTATATGCTAGCCAAGCAATCCGATACGGGGCGATACGCCCGGTTTTTCCATGCGATGCTGGATCGCGGCATTTTTCTCGCGCCGTCACAATTTGAAACTGCTTTTGTCTCCAGCAGCCACGATGAGCAAGCTATCGATGCGACGGTGGCCGCCGCCGGCGAGGCGATGGCACTCGCGTTGTAGTATGAACAGTGTAGTAAGGAGCGATACTTTTCCATGCGTCCCACTGCTCCCCACGCAGATACCCAGCAATCTCAGACGGATGGCACGCCTCGCCTGCCATACGACGCCATACTTGTGGTGTCGTTCGGTGGGCCCGAGGGCATGGACGACGTCATGCCGTTTCTGGACAATGTTCTGGCGGGCAGAAATGTCCCGCAGTCGCGCAAAGAGGAAGTCTCCCACCACTATGCGCTATTTGGTGGCGTAAGTCCGCTTAACGAGCAGAACCGGCAGCTTATTTCAGAGCTTCAGGATGAGCTGGATCGAATCGACTTGGCACTACCGATCTACTGGGGAAATCGCAACTGGCATCCATTCCTGGC
Source organism: uncultured Chloroflexia bacterium (assembly GCA_963810535.1). GTDB lineage: Bacteria > Chloroflexota > Ktedonobacteria > Ktedonobacterales > JADMIN01 > JAJPKE01. The sequence goes on along the minus strand of CAWENW010000011.1, from coordinate 39,015 downwards.
CGATACCATGCGCCAGATGGAGAAGGACGGCGTTCGGCACGCTCTTGGGTTTATCACCTCGGCCTACAGCTCGTATTCAGGATGCCGCCAGTACCTCGAGAACATTGCCGCGGCACGGGCCGCCACCGGCCCGACCGCTCCTACCGTAAGTGTCCTGCGCAAATTCTACAACCACCCAGGGTTTATCTCGCCTATCGTCTCGCGGCTCCGGGAAGCGCTTGACCAGATACCAGTAGAGCGTCGCGGGAAGGCTCACGTCGCATTCACCGCCCACAGTATTCCGGTCTCCATGGCAAGCGTCAGCGCCTACCAGGCTCAATTGAGTGAGTCCTGTCGTCTAGTGGCTGAGGGGATTCCTAATCCCTGGCAGCTGGTGTATCAGAGCCGGAGTGGCTCGCCGTCTCAGCCATGGCTTGAGCCGGATATCTGTGATCATCTGCGCAGCCTCAGCTTGGCTGGAGTACGCGACGTTGTCATTGCGCCAATAGGTTTTATCTCAGATCATGTGGAAGTGCTCTATGATCTCGACTATGAGGCTCGCGCCCGCTCGGAAGAGCTCGGCATCAATATGGTACGGGCCGCCACCGTCGGTACTCATCCGGCGTTTGTACAAATGATTGGTGAGCTGATTGCTGAGCGTGTACGTCCCGGCACTCCCAGGCGCTGGCTGGGAGACATGGCGCCAGGCCACGATATTTGTCCGGAAGGCTGCTGCCCGCCGAGATAGAGATCACTAGTTGCAAAGGTGTGTCGATGCAGAAGACTGAGCCTCCCCGAGTGGTCGTCGTCGGCGGTGGTATCTCCGGACTCTCCGCTGCCTACAATGTCATGCGATCAGCCGAGAAAATGGCACTATCGGTACAGGTGCTGGTTGTCGAACGGGAGCAGCGGCTGGGGGGCAAAATCCAAACCGACCGAGTCGAGACAGACGGAGAGCTTTTCCTTCTCGAGGGAGGCCCCGACGCATTTCTGGCCCAGAAGCCCGCAGCAACCGAGCTGGCGCGCGAGCTCGGTCTGACCGGCGAATTTATTGGAACTGCTCGCATGCAGCCAGCAACCAGCATACTAGTGCACGGCAAGCCAGCGCCGTTGCCGGCAGGCTTGCGTCTCATTACTCCGACGAGGCTGTTGCCATTTCTAGCTTCACCGGTCATGTCCGGGCGCGGGAAAGCCCGCATGCTGCTCGACCTGGTCAAGCCGGATCGACACGTCCGAGGAGACGAGAGCCTGGCGAGCTTCGTGCGCGCGCGGCTCGGACCCGAAGCGCTTGGGCGTCTCGCCGAGCCGCTCATGGCCGGAATCTACAACGGTGACCCCGAGAAGCAGAGCATGCTGGCGACGTTTCCGCAGTTTCGCTCGCTGGAGGAGGAAAAGGGCAGCATCATACGCGCCGCCCGGAAGGCAGCTGCTCGGTCTACCGCCGGCACTGCGGCCGGTGGCGAGAGCAGCGCGTTTCTATCGTTACGCGGCGGTATGGGACGTCTGGTAGAGGAGCTGGCGGACAGACTGGTGGGCAAAATTTGGAGCGGCCGGCAAGTGTTGGGGATCAGCCCGGTCTACTCCAGCGACGGGGGTGCTGGTGGCCCAGGGCCTAGAGTTCGCTATACAATAGAGCTGGACGGTGGCGAGCGGGTTGATGCGGACAGTGTCATAGTCACCACGCCGGCGTATACGGCGGCCGATCTGATTCGGCCCTGGCGACCGGAACTGGCGGACACACTTCGGCGCATTCCCTATCTATCGACCGGCACCATCTCACTTGGTTACCACCAGGAGGATGTTCGGAGACCATTTGCTGGGTTTGGGCTGGTGGTGCCGCACACTGAGCATCGCTTCGTGAACGCGGTAACCGTCTGCTCGGAGAAATTTAGCGATCGTGCGCCTGCCGGCCAGGTCCTCTTGCGGGTGTTCTTTGGGGGTTTCCGCAATCAGCATCTGCTTGACGAGGATGACACTACCTTGCTCTTTTTGGCTCGTAGAGAACTCTTGGATTTCCTGGGTATCACGGTTCCACCTCGTTTTGCCCGAATTTACCGCTGGCGTAAGGCCAGCCCGCAGTACCACGTGGGGCATCTGGACCTGGTACGCGAAATCGCAGGCGCATGCCCACCGGGTTTGTGGCTCTCGGGTTCAGCGTACGGCGGCGTTGGTATCCCTGATTGTGTGCGTCTGTCCAAGAGTGTGGCAGATCAAGTAGTCGAAGAGCTGCGGCAAGGCAGCCTATCGACCGTTTCGTAAAAGATGTGCGCCGGGGAAGTCCGGTTGGAGGAGTATTCGTGCAGAACGTGATCTTGGGCTTTCATGGCGCTATGGTCCCGCTGATTCTGACAGCGGCTGGACTGACGCTGATCTGCGGTATCGCATTGCTGTTCGTGACGCGCGGCGGCGCCAGCAATGCCACGCTCGATCGCGTCTTCCGCATCATGCTCATCGTGGTCGCCGGTCTGGGCGTTTTGCAGGTCTTATTCGGCGCTCTTCTCTATTTGCAGGGTGAGCGGCCGGCCGAAGGTCTGCACTTTGTGTACGGAGTCATCGTACTAGGCGCTATACCGGTGGCATATGTATACAGTGACCAGAAAAACGTTCGGCGTGACATCATCATCATGTGCATAGCGGTAGTAGCCGTTATCGGCGCAGCGGTTCGCGCGCTTATGACCGGCTAGTCGCGCGAGGCGTACGATCAGTACCGCATGGGACCATTAGGACCGAAGAGAACAAACCCTGGGGAGGCGACGGCACATGTCTGGACTGCAACCTAGCCACAGCTCTGCCCTCCCACGGGCGCAGTGGCGGCTTATCATCGATACTGCCGCCCGCACCGGCGCCTGGAACATGGCTATCGACGAGGCCATAATGGATGCCGTCGGCGAAGGAAGCGCGCCCCCAACCATTCGTTTTTATCAGTGGGAGCCTCCCTGCGTCTCGTTGGGTAAGCGGCAGCCCCGCACCAGCGTCGCCGTAGAACGATGCCGCCTGGACGGCGTGGATATTGTCCATCGCGCGACTGGTGGACTGGCGATTCTGCATACCGATGAGCTAACCTACGCCATAGCTGCCCATCCGGAAGACCCACGTGTCGAAGGCGCCATCGTGGATTCTTACCGTAGACTCAGCCAGGGACTCGTAGCCGGCTTGAAACGGCTTGGCGTCGATGCCGTTATGCAGCCGGTCGACCCCACCGGCAGTCACAATCATAGTGCCGCTTGCTTTGTTGCCCCTTCCGCCTACGAACTTGTCGCGTCTGGTCGCAAGTTGATGGGTAGCGCGCAGACTCGCCCGTACGGTAGGCTACTGCAACATGGCTCGCTTCCGCTCACTGGAGACATCGCACGACTGGCGAATTATCTGGAATTCCCGAGTGAGTCCGAACGTAGCGCGTTCGCGGCGGAGCTGCGCGGGCGAGCTACTACACTCGAAGCGGTGCTTGGCCGGCACATCGGTTTTCAGGAGGCTGCCCTCGCGCTGGCCGACGGCTTCACTCGGGCGCTCAACCTGTCTCTCGAACCGACCACACCGACTACTAGTGAGTTGTTGGCGGCTCGGCGGATCGCGGCCAGTAAAGCGATGGAGGCGCAGTACATTCCCTCGAGGGCAGCCGGTGACAATGATAGGTAGGAAGTAGGTGAGGACAGGTATGCAGAAAAAACTGCGAGTGGGACTCGTCTTTGGTGGGCGCTCCGGCGAGCACGAGGTGTCAGTAGCTTCGGCGGCATCGGTTATGGCGGCACTAGATAAGGACAAGTACGAGATTGTTCCCATTGGTATTGATCACGATGGCCACTGGCTGGCTGGAAGTGACCCACGACGTATGATCGCCGGCGCCCCCATGGACGAATCGGGTCAGGATATGCCGGTGACTCCAGTGGTCATTACCGGGGACCCCACTCAGAACGGCCTGGTACCGGTGGATAGCTTTTCCAAATCGGGAACAGTCTCGGCTCCCCTCGATATCGTGCTGCCGGTCCTGCACGGCCCATACGGTGAGGACGGCACCTTGCAAGGCCTTCTGGAGATGGCGGGTGTGCCCTATGCCGGTTGCGGAGTCCTGGGAGCTTCGCTCGGCATGGATAAAGAAAAGGCCAAGATGGTCTTTCGCGCGGCCGCCCTACCGGTTGTAGACTGGGTCACGGTACGCCGCTTCGAATGGGAGCGGGAACCGGATGCGGTTCGCCGGCGCATCGAGGAGCGCTTCTCGTACCCGTTGTTTGCCAAGCCCGCAAATATGGGGTCGAGCGTTGGGGTCGGGAAGGCACACACCAGCGATGAGCTACCCCAGGTGCTGGGAGCGGCATTCGAGTATGACCGCAAAGTGATAGTCGAACCTGGTATCACTTGCCGCGAGCTGGAATGCGGGGTTCTGGGCAATGACCTGCCGATTGCCAGTACGGTCGGCGAGGTGGTCCCCAGTAATGAGTTCTATGATTACCGAGCCAAGTACGTCGACAATGCGTCACGGCTCTATATACCAGCTGAGCTCCCCCGCGAGACCCTGGAGCGTGTCCGCAACATGGCGGTAGCGGCCTTCCTGGCCCTCGATCTTTCCGGGCTGGCGCGGGTAGACTTCTTCCAGGACCGAGATTCCGGGGATATCTACATCAATGAGGTCAACACGATGCCCGGGTTTACGGAGATCAGTATGTATCCCAAACTCTGGGAAGCGAGCGGCATTCCATATCCGGAGCTCCTCGATCGCCTCATAGAACTGGGTCTTGAGCGGCATGCCGATCGGCAGCGTAACCGGACCAGTTTTTCGCCGGAGCGCGGGTGATGGGACGGGACGAGAGCGCACATACTCGGCAGACGAGCCGGCAGACGATTCTGGCGCAGGCCCGAGCATACGTACGTGAGCAGTTGCAAAGCGACGCCAGCGGCCATGACTGGTGGCACATCGAGCGAGTGGTCGCGCTCGCCGGTCGCATCGCCGGCGATGTAGGCGCCGATCCGTATGTCTGCGAGCTCGCCGCATTGCTTCACGATGTGGCCGACTACAAGATCGCCGGGGACGATGCCGTGGGACTTGCACGCGTCAGCGACTGGCTCGAGGCTCACCAGGTAGAGGTCGGGGTTGCTGCCGAGGTGCGCGAGATCATTGGCGACATGTCGTATGCCGGCGGCAACCGTCCACCGATGCGGAGTCAAGCCGGTCGTGTCGTGCAAGACGCCGACCGGCTTGACGCCATTGGCGCGATTGGTATCGCACGTGCGTTCGCTTTTGGCGGTTCGCGTGGCCGGTCTCTCTATGATCCCGAGCAGGCGCCGACCACCTACAGCAGCAAGGAAGCGTATCGCTCCAGCACGAGCTCGACCATCAATCACTTTCATGAGAAGCTGTTGCTGCTGAAAGATCAGATGAACACGAGCTTAGGCCGGCAGCTGGCTTCGGCGCGCCATCGCTATCTGGAAGACTTCCTCGAAGAATTTATGGCAGAGTGGCGGGGAGAGCGCTAGAGCGCTACCGGTCCCATAGAGATCGCTGTACATGTTGTACGCCCCCGTTTGGTACGGCGCCGTTTCCAGTCTGGTGAGATTACCTGGGCAGACAGCGTACATAACTTGTACGTGGGCGCCCAGGGGCCAGACACGCGCGCCTGCCGTTGCCGCATGATGCGTCTATGGTGAGTAATTGGAGAATCGTCAATGCCGCGTTCAAGCGTCTCGCCGACCGTGATTACACATCTTACGGCCGAGCCCCTCAACCTGCCGCTCTACGAGCCTTTCACTATCGCCACCGGGAGAATGACCTCGGTGCGAAATGTTCTGATTCGGGCTACGCTGGCAGATGGCACGGTAGGTATTGGGGAAGCCGCGCCGTTCCCTCCCAGCGGCGGTGAGACCCAGGAGACGACACTGGCGGCCGCCCTAGGTATGGCTGCCCTGGTCGAAGGCCAGGAAGCGGCGAGCTGGCGACCACTGGCCGACCGTCTCGTGGCGAGTTTTGAGCATCAGGGAGCGGCGCGAACTGGAGTGGAGATGGCGATTCTCGATGCTCTAACACGCTCGTGGGGTATTTCGCTGTACCAGTTTTTCGGCGGGTCAAAGACTCGGCTCGAGACCGATGTCACCATCCCCATCGAAACGCCCGAGCATATGGCACGGCTCGCCGCACGCTACGCCGAACAAGGGGCGGAGGTCCTGAAAATCAAAGTGGGCGAAGAGCTGGAGGACGACATCGATCGGGTGCTGGCGGTTACTGAGGGGGCTCCAGACTGTGATCTCATTCTGGACGGAAACCAGGGATACACTCCAAGCGAAGCCCTTGAGCTCCTCACGACTCTGGCCGGCGAGGACGTGCGTCCGATCCTGCTGGAGCAGCCGGTCCACCGGCATGATCTGGAGGGGCTCCGATTTGTCACCGAGCACGCTGGTATACCAGTTGCCGCAGATGAAAGCGTCCATACCGATGCCGATGCTCTGCGCATCGCGCGTATGGGCGCCGCGAGTGTCATAAATATCAAGATCATGAAGTACGGCATAGTGGAAGCGCTCAAGATTGCCGCCGTTTGTCGGGCGGCCCATCTCGGACTGATGATCGGCGCAATGATGGAGTCTCGACTATCGATAGCCACTTCAGCTCACCTAGTTGCCGGGCTGGGGGGATTTGGCTATATCGATCTCGATACACCTATGCTGCTGGCTGAAGATCCTTTCACCGGCGGCTATGTACAGGACGGCATGAGCTATCTCCTGGATTCATCAGTAAGCGGCCATGGGGTGAGCACAAAGACTAGCGGAGGCACGGGCACCAATGGCATCGATTGAACAGTGCTTCGACATGACCGGCAATGGAGCTGGTACGATTTCTGCTAGCCAACCGGCTTGAGATTAAAGGAGAGCCGGATTCACAAGGCAGGCATACACTCTACGGACCGGCGAAGCAACTGGATGCAAGCAGATAAAAGGCAAGATCTCATGGGTGCGCCCAGGAATGCGTCCCAGATACCTTCCCCAGGTGTGACAATATTGGTAGTCGATAGGGACGAAGACATTCGCTCGGCCCTGGGCGATTTTCTCGAAGATGCCGGATATTCCGTCATCCTTGCAGGCACACTCACTGAGGCCGAAGCGCTGATCGACGGAGCCGAAGAGCCCATGGTGCTCGTCGTCGGTGACGCCGAAGCGATCGACCGTCCGGGCACGGAATTCTTTACCGCGGTTGCCGCGAATCCGGTGTCCCACCATGTCTATCTTTATCGCACGACGACGCCGGAGCGGCGGCGATTTCTGGCGCTGGTACAGACCCTATCTGACCTGCAGTCGCCAACAGCTGACGTGCCGAGTGAGCTGGTATCGCTCCTCACCGTCGTCGCCGCCGCCGCCGCGCGACTCTCTGATTAGCCGGACGGTTCTCCCTCACTCTTCTCTGCGCCTCTTCAATTTGTCGAGACGGCTCAAGCTATCGCCGATGTAGAGCGATGCCTCGCCGACAGCCGACGTCCTTGACACTTCTCCCGCATACCGTGTATACTTCGCACTACTTAGTAAGTTGCACGATGTATTTTGCTACGGAGTAGCTAGCTCGTGCATGGTGGATGCGGAGGCTTGGCATGTCCAGTGATTTTTCAGATCTCGGCCGCTTCACCGATGTCTCGCTTCTGGTGCTTCTGAGCCTTGCGGATAGTCCCAAGCATGGGTATGCCATGACTCTGGATATACAGCGCTTCAGCGGCACGCTCTTCGAGCCCGGTACTCTGTATGGCGCGCTCATGCGATTGGAGAAGAAAGGGTGGATTGAGGCCCTTCCCGCCGAAGATCGTCGCCATCCTTATCAGCTAACCATAGAGGGGTCTATGGTGCTGCGACGGCAAATCGCTACTCTGCAGCAGATTGTCGCGACTGGTGTGGCGCGGCTGGCCCTAGCGTGAGCGCGTAGAGAAAGACGAGGCTATCATGCCGACAGAGAAGTTTGCCGCTTCCGACCGACCGACGCGCCTCACCGGCTGGGCACGGTATCTGCTGCGGCTCTATCCCGCTGCCTGGCGCGACCGCTACCGTATCGAGGTGGCTGAGCTGCTTGGACAGCACTCGGTCACGCTCTGGACGCTACTGGATATTCTGTCAGGCGCTGTCGACGCCCATCTACACCCCGGCTTGCTTCCTCGGAGATTGACCACCATGAACCAGCGCTTACGCAGCAGTGAGATCGCTATCTTCGGCGCCTTTGTGCTTTTCTGTCTGGCGTGGCTGCCGCTTACCCTCGTACGCGACCCCCTGCCCGTCTGGGAAGCTGCCGCCAGCGCACATCCAGAGCTGCGAACCATGCTCAACCTGTTGGATCTTGCCGGGCTCGTGGCAATCCTCGCCGTTCTTGGGGGCGGCGCACCCATTCTAGTCGCGTCTCTGGCCCAAGCGGTCCGAGCTCGGCGCCCTCGCCAGTTGCTGCTGTTCTGCGTGCCTCCTCTAGCAGCCGCTCTTTTTGCTCTCTTCGCGATCGTTGCCATTCCAGCATCTGGCTCTCGAGTGTCGAATTCACCCGGAGCTCCCCTTAGCGCTTTGGCGGTAATACTGCAGCTTGGACTAGTGCTAGTATTATTGCTCGCCGCTTTAGGCAGTGCTGCCGCCATTGCGGCGGCCATATCCAATAGCGAGGTAGGCGAAGGGCTGCTGCGATTTGGGCTACTGGCCGCTGGAGCCGTGACGGTGACGCTTACTGTCGGACTCTTGGCCGGCCTTTCCCTCACCGTCCTCATTTTCCTGGAGGCACCCCAAGTAAGCTTCTTTCTGCCGATGCATATCGCAGACCTATTGCTGATGCTCTTCGCGGTAACGCTGGCCGGCTTTGGACTCCGACACGGTATCCAGGCACTCAGGTAGCCGATTGGATGTTGGAGGGTCGCCGGACGAGATCAAGCGAGATACCAACCGGCCCCTAGGTGGGATATGAGACGAAAATAGTTTTGACCTCGCTAAATTCCTCAACCGCTTTGTGCCCAAGCTCACGGTGTCCATTGCCGCTCTGTTTCGTCCCCCCAAAAGGAAGATGAGGCTCGGCACCGGTTGTCCCGGCGTTGATATAGACCAGACCCGCATTGATGTCGCGCATCGCCCGATAGACGGTTCGCACGCTCTCGGTAAAGATAGCGCACGAGAGCCCGTAGATGGTGGAATTGGCGGCAGCAATCGCCTCCTCATAAGAGGCTACGGGAATGATCGAAACGACCGGACCAAAGATCTCTTCCTGAGCAATACGCATCTGGGGCGTCACGTCGGTAAAAATGGTTGGAGCATAGAAGGCCCCTCGGGAGAGCTCGCCCTCCACCAGCGGGTGCCCGCCTGTGAGCAGAGTGGCGCCTTCCGCCTTGCCGATCTCGGTATATGCATGTACCGCGTCAACTCGACCCGGGTTGACCAGGGGACCCACATCCGTGCCTGGTAGCAGTCCATCCCCCACCCGTAAGTGCTCGGCCGTCGTCCGGAGCTTTTCTGCGAAAGCGGCGGCTACCTTCTCATGGACGATGACCCGGCTGGTCGCGGTACAGCGCTGGCCGGTGGTGCCGAATCCGGCCCAGGAGACAGCTGCCACCGCCTGGTCCAGATTGGCGTCATCCATGACAATGACCGCGTTCTTACCGCCAAGCTCCAGGCTGCACCGTCGCAGGTCCCGCCCGCAGAGCTCCGCTACACGCTTCCCAACCTCAGTGGAACCGGTCAGCGAAATCATCGATACTCGGGCGTCGGTTACCAGCGCGTCACCAAGCGACGCTCCAGGACCAGTTACCAGGTTCAATACGCCGCCAGGAACACCAGCTTCGATGAGCGCTTCAACCAGGGCCACGGAGGATAGTGGAGTATCACTGGCCGGCTTCAGCACGACAGTATTGCCGGCCAGCAGCGCGGGAAAAGTCTTCCAGGCGGGTATTGCCATGGGGAAGTTCCAGGGAGTGATAATGCCTACCACACCGAGAGGCTGGCGCAGCGTCTGGCAGATCTTATCGGGGATCGCCGACGGCACTACCTCACCTTCGGGCCGCCAGGCCTCTCCCGCAACATATTTGGCGAAATCGATCGCCGTTTGTAGATCTCCCTGCGCTTCCTTAAGCGGTTTTCCCATCTCCTCCGTCAGTTGCTCGGCGATGCGGTCTCGATCTCGCTCGAGGATCAGCGCTGCCTTCAGGATGATACCCCCGCGACTGGGAGCCGGTAGCGCTCGCCAGCTGGGAAACGCGCGCAATGCCGCGTCGATGGCCGCGTCCAAATCGGTGACGGTCGAACGCTGAAAGCGCGCTACGATGTGGCTCTGGTTTGCTGGATTGAGATCGTCGAACGTCTCGCCCGAGACGGACGGCCTCCATTGGCCATCGATATAGTTGAGGTAGGTTTGGGGGCTGATGGCTACCGACGTTGCCATGGACATATACTTCACGACTCCCCTTTGAGCAGCAATGAGTGCTAATATTGGCGAACACTCGCCAACCGGCTACGACTCACCGCGGCCCCGCCAGAGTTGCCAAGCGAACACTAGACGGGGCTACGGCATGAGCCATCGCCTGGTGACACAAGCTCATCTAGGAGAGTATAGCACGCCTACCACGTCGGCTACATGAGGTCGCGGCGGCCATTGCCTATGAAAGTGTCAGGGGACATGAAGGCCATGAACATCAAGAACAGCCAGGCGATGACGGACGCGAGCGCGACGATAAAGCCGAGTATGCCGAGGCCGGCGCCTATGAAGAAGCCCAGCACCGGTATCGCGCCCAAAAACCCAAGGATGCTGATGATCACGAAGATGATATTGAGTGTCCCAAAAACCACCACCGATTGGTAGGCATGGCGCCTCACAGCGGCGTTTTTGTGTTCGACGAGCAAGAAGATCAGGCCGGTGATCCAGCCAAGCAGATAGGTGAGCGGTCGCTCGAACTTTTCGTCTATGCCTAGAACCGTCGGGCTGGAATAGGAACTCCGCTGTTTATACATCGGGAAATACTCCTTCTGGGTTTGTCACATCCATACTACTCTACGGCAGACTGGGGACGCGGGTTGCAGGTATTCTTGGACGATATCATGGCGATATACCCTCCGCGTGTACGGGCATTTGCGGCGGCAGGATGTGCTATCATGCGGTATCAGGGGATAAGTCTACGTGCATGAGTGGGTGGGATGGCGTACTTCGCCGACACCGGCGTCGCCCTCCGGCCGGTTAATGTGCGATACCCCGGGAAGAGCTGGGGCATTCATGGGAGTGTTACGATGGATAGCCTACTCAGGCGCGAATTGTTGTCGCAGCGGGTACGCGCGATTAAACCCTCCGGCATTCGCAAATTCTTTGATATTGCCGCCACGATGGAAGATGTGATCTCTCTGGGGGTTGGGGAACCGGATTTCATAACCCCTGAACATATTCGTCAGGCCGGTATAGATTCCATTCGAGCTGGTGAAACTCACTACACGTCGAACTATGGGACGCTGCAGCTTCGCGAAGAGATCGCGGCTCTGCTCTACCGCCGCTACCGCCTTAGCTATGACCCTGCCTCGGAGATTCTGGTCACGGTAGGCGTAAGTGAAGGTATCGATGCGGCAATGCGCGCCCTTATAGATCCGGGAGACGAGGTTATCATGTCGGACCCGGGATATGTTGCTTATGAGGCAGACATTATCCTTTCCGGCGGAACTGTCGTACCGGTCGCGACCTCGGTCGAGAACCAGTTTGCCGTACAGGCCAGCGCTATTGAATCGGCAGTGACACCGCGGACCAAGGCCATTTTGCTTGGCAATCCCAATAACCCAACCGGCTCGGTCATACCAGCAGCCGAGCTGGAGAAGATACGCGACCTGGCGGTAAAATATGACCTGATCGTGCTGTCTGATGAAGTGTATAGCCGGCTGGTCTACGAGGATGCGCATATCAGCATCGCGTCAATGCCGGGTATGCGCGATCGAACCATTCTGGTCGACGGCTTCTCCAAGGCCTACGCGATGACTGGCTGGCGGATCGGCTACGTGGCAGCTCCAGCCTCTATTCTGGAAGCGATGCTCAAGATCCATCAGTACGCGATCATGTGCGCACCTACTATGAGCCAGGCGGCCGCGCTTGCCGCTCTACGCTATGGCGAGGAGGATGTGCGGAAGATAGTAGCCAGCTTCAATGAGCGCCGGCACATCATGGTGGACGGCTTGAATGCGGCGGGCCTTCCGTGCAACCAGCCGAAGGGGGCGTTCTATGCCTTTCCATCTATTGCCCGTACTGGTTTGACCTCCGACGAGTTTGCCGAAAAGCTCCTCTTCGAGGAGCGCGTCGCCGTTGTGCCTGGAAGTGCATTTGGTCGTGCCGGCGAAGGTTATATACGCTGTACCTACTGCACTGCTAGAGAGCAAATTGAAGAAGCTCTCCTGCGCATGGCACGGTTCGTGGAACGGCATACTAGCGGTCACAATGGCACCAGCGTCGGAATCTCGCGCCGCGTGCCCGGTCGGTCACGACGAGCACCAGCGTCACGCTCGGCCAAGCTCGAAGGCGCCCGGGCTGCGCAGCCCATCGACTGACGATAGTAGATACGTACCTACGAGGATTACAATGGCAACTGCCCCGACGCCGCTTACAGCGGTCGACTACGAAGCCGTCATCGGTTTAGAAGTCCATTCTCAGCTCCTTACCGCGAGCAAGATGTTCTGTCGCTGCCAGGCGAACTATGCGAACGCCGAGCCCAATACGCTGACCTGTCCCATTTGCATGGGGTATCCCGGCGTTCTACCAGTTATCAATGAGCAGGCCATCGATTACATCATCATGACTGCCCTGGCACTGCATTGCGACGTGCCGGAATTCTCGAAATTTGATCGTAAGAACTATGGCTACCCCGATCTGCCCAAAGGCTACCAGATCTCGCAATACGACTTACCCATCGGTCGTGGTGGTTATCTCGTGCTCGACGTTGCCGGCAGCAGCCGGCGTATCGGCATTACTCGAGTACACATGGAAGAAGATACTGGACGGCTTCTGCACCGAGAAGGCAAGACGAATTACACGCTGGTAGACCTTAATCGCGCCGGCGTGCCCCTCATGGAGATCGTCAGCGAGCCTGACATTCGCAGTGCCGAAGAAGCTCGCCTCTACATGGAGAAGCTGTATACCATCCTGGTGTACCTGGGTGTGAGCTCGGGCAAAATGGAAGACGGCGCACTCCGATGCGATGCCAACGTCTCAATTCGTGAACGAGGCGCAATCGAGTTCGGCACCAAGACAGAGATCAAGAATATGAACTCGTTCCGCTCGGTTGAACGGGCCATCAGTTACGAGATCAGCCGCCACATTGAGGTGGTGAGCAGCGGCGGAAAAATACATCAGGAAACTCGCGGCTGGGACGAGGATCGCGGAATAACCGTCTCGCAGCGCAGTAAAGAATACGCCGACGACTACCGTTACTTCCCCGAGCCCGACCTTCCGCCGTTGGTGGTGAGCCGCGCCTGGGTAGATCGGATACGCGCTTTGATGCCCGAGCTACCCGATGCCCGCAGCCAGCGACTAGTAACGCAGTACGGCTTGGCCGAGCGAGACGCTGATCAGTTGACCGGAGAGAAGGCGTTGGCAGACTTTTTTGAAAAGGTCCTGTCTAGTGGCCCGCCAGCTGATGTGTCCCTGCGCGCGAAGACGGCAGCCAACTGGATGCTGGTTGAATTGCGCCGCCTTCTCAATGCTGAGAATCTGGATATTTCACAGAGCCGGGTGACCCCATCGGGGCTTTCGGGGTTGCTGAACCTTATTGATGGCGGCAAAATCAGCGGCAAACAGGGTAAAGAGGTTCTGGAGAAGGCGTTCCAGACCGGCGACTCGCCGGATACGGTTGTCGAGCGCGAAGGCATTGCGCAACTAAGCGACAGCAATGAGCTGGAGCAGATCGTCGCCGAAGTAATTGCCGACAACCCTAAAGCAGTAGAAGACTACCGGGCGGGCAAGTCCGCCTCACTACAATTCCTGGTAGGTCAGGTTATGAAACGCACCAAAGGCCGAGCAAAACCGGACATGATAAGCCCTTTATTGATGGGCAAACTTGGGCAGCAATGAGCAGTCACGTGCCCAGGTGGATGATACAAAGTCGTATCGCTTGCCCAAAGACGCGGCGCTGTGCAGCGTCTACCGCGAGTTGCACTACCAAGGGAGGTCGAGTGTGCCAAAGGGGGAGAATGGGCGTGACTTCGAGCGGCCGAATCCGTTCGCAGTCGCGGTGGCCCAGTTTGAGGTCGCAGCTGATAGGTTGAACCTCAGCGAAGATATGCGATCGATTCTGCGCCAAACGAAGCGTGAATTGACGGTAAATTTCCCGGTGCGGATGGACGACGGAAGTGTGCGTATGTATACCGGCTACCGGGTGCAGCACAACATAAACCGTGGTCCCGCCAAAGGAGGCATCCGCTACGACGCGGAGGTCACCTTGGATGAGGTGCGGGCTCTATCCATGTGGATGACGTGGAAATGCGCGGTAGTAGACATTCCGTTTGGCGGCGCCAAGGGGGGTGTGACCGTTGATCCCAAGCGGCTGAGCCAGTCTGAACTGGAGCGATTGACCCGGCGCTACGCGACCGAAATCGAGCTTCTGATTGGCCCCAGCAGCGACATTCCTGCGCCGGACGTGAATACTAACGCGCAGATCATGGCGTGGATCATGGATACGTATTCCATGCATCGAGGCTATTCGGTGCCGGCGGTGGTAACTGGCAAACCATTGGCAATCGGAGGCAGCGAGGGCCGTAACGAGGCGACTGCCACCGGCGTTGTCGCTGTCTTGAAGATGGCCGCCGAAGATATGAAGCTGCCGGTGAGGGATGCGCGCGTCTCGGTTCAAGGATTCGGTAATGCGGGTGCCATTGCCGCGGAGCTGATGGCAGCGGAAAACGCACGTGTAGTTGCGGTAAGCGATCGCCAGGGTGGCATTTACAACGAAAACGGCCTAGACATCCAACTTGTACGGCGTCACAAGCAGGAGACGGGATCGGTGGTGGGTACCCCGGGAACGCAGGAAATTAGCGTTGCGGACGTGTTGGAAGTGCCCTGCGATATGCTCATACCCGCAGCTACCGAGGGTCAGATCACGGTTGAAAACGCCAAGCGTATCCAGGCGCGTCTCATCGCCGAAGCCGCCAATGGGCCGACCACGCCCGAAGCCGACCGCGTCTTGTTTGCACGTGGTATCCAGGTGATCCCCGATATACTCGCCAATGCCGCCGGCGTAACTGTCAGTTACTTCGAGTGGGTTCAGGATCTCCAGAGCTTCTTCTGGACCGAAAACGAGATCAGTGAAAGGCTCTCGCATGTGATGCAGCGAGCTTACACTGAGGTTTCACGCCTGGCAAATGATCAGCAGTGCGATATGCGCACTGCCGCGCATATGGTCGCCATCCGGCGAGTGGCGGATGCCACCCAGCTGCGTGGTATCTACCCGTAACCAGTCAAGCCTAACTTGCAAGCCACAAGAAGAGAAAGACGCACGGCACATGAGCGCGTCTCTCTCTTCCCCCTGGCTATTTATTCAGCTTATCCTGCTTGGTGTGGAGGCTACTCTGCCGCCTCGCTACCCAGAACTGGGTTCTGGCGGTGTCTGCGATCTGTTCTGACGTAGAATGACAATTCGGCTCGCGATTTGCTACAATGGTGCTGTTGAGTTGCATGAAACCGTTAGGCTCATTTGACGACTGGTTTATGCTGTGCCTGATAATGTCATGCAAGAGTTCTCGCCCGGAGTCACTGTTAGCGCGCTAGCTTGGTTATTTGGGGGGAGCGCGCAGGTGTGCCGGTTAGCGCTCGGGCGACCGGCGACAAAGGAGGAATGTGCAATGGTAACGGAGCGTAAGGGACATGGTCGGGGCTTTGCGTCAATGGATCCGACCAAGCAACGAGAGATCGCGAGTAAAGGTGGTAGAGCAGCTCACACGCAGGGAACCGCCCATGAATGGACCAGTGAGGAGGCACGACAAGCAGGGCGAAAAGGAGGAGCGGCGAGCCGCCAGCGCATCGACCTTAACTGAGACCGGCTAGACCAGGATAGCCAGGTAGTTCGGCAGACTTGTAACAAATCCAAGACGGCTACCTGACTATCTCATTCACCACCGGCCATCGTCCTCAATTCATGGCAGTTGGGTATCTGTCATTGAAGCGGTCTGTACTTCGGTCAGCCGCTGTAGTACTCAGAATACCTTCCACGATTGGATGGCTCCGGTTCAAGCGAAGATTCTCGCTGCCGGAAGGATCAGTCATCACGGTCAACATACCTTCGTCGATACATTCCCGGAGGAGCTCGCGTGCCGATTCGCGGGTCAGACGACCGCGGAAGCGATTTTTCGGATTGAAGGGATCACCGATGAAGTTGGCAACACCCCCGACCGTACGCCATGACCAGTGCCGGTCAATATAGTCAAGAAACTGAACAAACCCCGGCTCGTCGGGCATGACAAGACCCTGGCCCCCGGCGTAGCTGGGCATCAGCGGCGCGCCATGGTGGCTTGTTGCCGTGCCCCCCAGAGCGCCGCTACTGTAGCCAAGCGGAATGAACTGCTCCGCGGAGCTGATCAGGTCACGGCTTACTGTTCCCGGCACACCAACCACGATGACTCGTTTGTTGAGCCGGAGCTTGAGTCGGGCGCAAATACGGGTAAAGTCGCGATCGCCGCTCATCAATATAAAGGTGCCTATGGATGGCCGATCAAATACTGTCTCGATGATGTCCATGAGCATGTTCAAGTCAACGGTGCTCTGAGTGATGACCGGCTGAGGCGTGTGATAGTACCCACCAGAGCCGTTGTACGCCGGCACATCCTGCCGAAGTCCCCGCTCCTCGCCGAGCATCGCGCCGTCGCCCTCGAGATCAAGCTCATCTTCCTCCGACTCATCCATCCCCATGTCGGCAGGCTGCCGTGACTCTACTCCCAATCGCGCATCGTCAAGTGTCTGTTCATCCGGCTCGTCAAAATCCTGGCGATCCTGGTCCTCACCACTGGAATGCAGCACATAAGGATTGGCTTGAGAATACGAAGGAAACGGCTGACTCTGGCGGAAACGCTCTCGGATCTTTGCGGGACAGTCCACCCGGTCGATCATGGCAGCAGTAAGACTTCCCTTGAAAAACTCCGGCTGGCGGGTCCAGTCGGCATATGCGTGGGCAACCATAACCGTACCAAACCGGCGTGCCAAAGCAATAAGCTCTTGTGGATCGGGCTCTCGATGTTGAACGTTGATCAAACTGTAGCGAATGTTCTCAAAATCAATAAACAGGGCTATTTCATCAGTCACTGAATTACTCCCGCCAAGATCTTACTTGGTCACTTCCATAAAGCTGTAGCGACTGGCATGCCATATCTCGCACGTACTGGGTAAAGAACACGCCGCGCTGGATTGGGATCATACAGTACCGGGCATTCCAAGAGTTAGTATTCCAATTAACAGGTATATTTCTTTAGGAGTCGTACAGCGTCTCTTGTAACTCCCAAAAACGTTGAAGCCACAACCTAGTTTATCATTATACGCTATACTCGTGTGCCAGCCGACGGCGCGCGCTCGGTAGCCGGATCAGTGCCGCCCCAGCGCAGATTCGGTCTGCGTGCCGCCAAGGTCTGATCAAGACGTCCTACCACAGTGGTATACGGCGCGCCTCGTACCATTTCCGGTTCCTCGATCGACTCACGAGCGATGCGTCTCATTATCTGGATGAACTCGTCGAGCGTGTCCTTGGTCTCCGTCTCGGTCGGCTCGATCATTACCGCTTCTGGGACAATTAATGGAAAATAGATAGTAGGCGGGTGCACGCCAAAGTCCAGCAAGCGTTTGGCCAGATCCAGGGCGTGTACATCCTGGCGCTTCTGCCGGTTGGCCGAGAAGACAAATTCGTGCATGCATGCTCGGTCAAATGGCAAGTCGTAGTCGTCCTGTAAGGCCCGCATCACATAGTTCGCGTTCAACACAGCGCTTTCGCTCACATGGCGGAGACCATCTGGACCGTTAAAGCGGATATAGGTATACGCGCGGACCAATACCAGGAAATTTCCACAATTGGCGCGTACCCTGCCGATTGACCACGGTCCGGCGTCTTCCCAGAAGTAGGTGGCGGTCTCTGCGTCATAGCCCGGTAGCGGCCCAGGCAAGAACGCAACCAGATGCTCGGCTACCCCAACTGGCCCAGAACCCGGCCCACCTCCACCATGTGGGGTGCTGCATGTCTTATGTAAATTAAAGTGCACCACGTCGAAGCCCATGTCACCCGGCCGCGTAATTCCCATAATTGCGTTGGCGTTGGCGCCGTCGTAATATAATTGCCCCCCGGCGGCATGGACTAGCTCGGCAATCTCAACGATGTTTTCATCGAAGAGGCCAAGTGTATTGGGATTAGTCATCATGAGTGCGGCAATCTGATCTCCATGGATTGCCAGCACCTCTTTGAGGTGGCTGACATCTACGCCGCCACGAGTATCAGAACGCAATTCTATTGTCGTATATCCAGCCAGAGTCGCGCTTGCGGGATTGGTGCCATGCGCACCATCTGGAATAAGCACCAGATTCCGATACCCCTCATGCCGGCGCTCGTGATACGCTTTGATAATCATAAGGCCGGTGATCTCGCCATGGGCACCGGCGGCAGGCTGCAGGGTCGCACGCTTCATACCGGAGATTTCGGCGAGATACCCTTCCAGCTCAAACAGGAGGCGCAGAGCTCCCTGAGCCATGCTCTCGTGTTCAAGGGGATGCACGCGCGCAAACCCCGGCAACGCGGCAACATCTTCATTGAGCTTGGGATTGTACTTCATCGTACAGGACCCGAGCGGGTAAAAGCCCACATCCACGCCAAAGTTGCGCTGGGAAAGATGGGTGAAGTGGCGCACAACTTCGATCTCGCTTACCTCAGGCAGTGGCGCGGGCTCGGAACGAAGATAGTCGGCGGGAATCAGACTCGAAAGCGGATAATCGGGTACATCCAACTCGGGCAATGTGGCAGCACGACGTCCAGGAGCGCCCTTCTCAAAGATCAGCTTTTCTACACTCATGCGATACTTCCTGCGATATCTTCTAACGCTGAAACCAAGGTATCAATGTCGGCACGGGTATGCACATCGGTTACCGCAAACAGCGAGGCATTTTCGAGCTCAGGGTAATCATGCGCAAAATCATATCCGCCGATGATGCCACGATCTCGCAGCTCAGCATTGAGCTGCGCCGCCAGCATGGGGCTAGTAACCACAAATTCGTCGAAGAAAGGACGATTGGAAAACGGTACCGCGAATCCTGGAACCGACGCGATTCGCTCGGCAGCGTAATGCGACTTGCGGGCGCAAAGCGCTCCTAATTCACGGAAACCCTCTCGACCCAGCGCCGAGAGGTACACCGTCGTAGCCAGCGCGAGTAACGCTTGATTCGTACAAATATTAGAGGTGGCACGCTCGCGCTTGATGTGCTGTTCTCGTGTTTGTAGTGTCAGCACATAGCCATCCTGGCCCCTGGTATCCACCGTCTTGCCTACCAGCCGGCCAGGCATACGACGCACATACTCCTGCTTGGTAGCAAACAGCCCCAGCGCCGGCCCACCATAGCCGAGAGGACTGCCCAGACTCTGGCCTTCTCCAGCAACCACATCAGCGCCATACTCGCCGGGAGGGGTAAGAATGCCAAGCGACGCCGGCTCAGTAATAGCTACAACATAGAGGGCATTACTCCGATGTACCAGGCGCTCAATCTCTCGCACATCTTCCAGGTTGCCGAAGAAATTCGGTTGCTGAATGATTACGGCTTTGGTCTGTGGCGAGAGCGCCCCCTCAAGTGCGGCGAGCGAGGTAACTCCCTGATCCAGCTCGATCTCAGCCAGTTCAAAGCCGCGCGCCCACGCATAGGTCCGCAGTGTGGCACGGTACTGCGGATCAAGTGCCCGTGAGACCAATACCTGACCGGAAGGTGCAGTGCCAACCGCCAAGAGCGCGGCCTCAACCACCGCGGTCGAGCCGTCATAGAGCGAGGCATTGGCGGTGTCCATGCCGGTAATCTGGCAGACCATGGTTTGAAACTCGTAGATGGCCTGCAGCATTCCTTGACTGATCTCGGGCTGATACGGAGTGTATGAGGTCACGAATTCGGCGCGCCTGTAGAGGTGTGGAACCATACTGGGAAGGGTATGATTATAGCTGCCTGCTCCCAAGAACGAAATATAATGGTCCAGATCGGCGTTCTTTTCAGAGATCTCCAGCATCAGGCGCTTGAGAGTCGGCTCCGGCAACGCTCTGGGCAGCGCCAGAGGTCGCTTGAGCCTCACCGCCTCAGGCACCGATTGTAGCAGCTCGTCCATCGTCTCAACCCCTACTGCTCTGAGCATCGCCTGCTGCTCGGCAGCGGTGTTTGGGACATAACTCATGGTCACATTCCTCGAAATACTACTGTGGAGTACGTCTCTCTGTCGACCTACCCGATCTACTTTCTCTACGACGATTGTACGATAATCCCGTTGGCCTCGCAGGTACCCGGGCCGGCGTGGTACGTGATGGCTATGACCATCCTGCTCGGCGGCTAGCAGTTATCGCGCTAGCAGTTATCGCGCTAGCAGTTATCAGCGCTAGTGCTTCCGCTTCTGGATCTGCTCGGCGTAGGCGGCCGCATCCATCAGTTTATCGAGCTCGGCGAGATTCGAGAGCTTGATAACCAGCATCCAGCCTTTACCATATGGCTCGCTGTTTACCAGTTCAGACTGGTCGCGAAGGTCCTCGTTGACTCGAAGAATCAGGCCGCTTACCGGGGTAAAGAGGGGAGACGTCGCTTTCACCGACTCGACGTCGCCAAAATGGTCTCCGGCCGCAATCGTGCGAACCCCAGCGTCCGCCCACGGCAATTCGAGATAAACGACGTCACCAAGTTCATTCTGCGCGAAGTCAGAGATACCGATTGTGGCTTCATCGCCGTCGACACGCACCCATTCGTCAGTCTCGGCATACTTGAGGTCCAGAGGAAAAGTGTCGCTCATTGAAATCTTTTCTCCTTTTGCGCTCTTGCTGCGGGTCTTCGGCTGGATGGGATCATGGCGAAGCACGAAGGACAGCTGATACAACCACTGGTCTTACAAAACAGGGCCGGAATGTTGGGTATGCCATCCCTTTAAAAAGTCGGCTAGCGTCTGCGGGCTTGCGGAAAATGCTCAGATACGAGTCAGGCAGCTACTTAGCTCGTTTATAGAACGGCAGCGCGACGACCTCGGCTTCAACCGGCTTGCCGCGTATCTCAACCGCAAGCACGGAACCCGGCAGAGAGAGCTCTGGCGCCACAAATCCCAGCGCCGCAGCCCGATTTAATGTCGGACACATAGTGCCACTGGTAACCTCGCCTACTGCCTCATTCGTACGCATAATAACATAGCCGGCGCGCGGCACTCCACGCTCTCGCATGGCCAGGCCGATCAGCTTGCGCTGCAGCCCATTCTGCTTCTCTTCGAGCAACGCGGAGTGTCCAATGAAGTCCACGCCTTTGTTGAGTTTGACACTCCATCCCAGTCCGGCTTCAAGTGGCGTAATAGTCTCGCTCAGTTCGTGCCCATACAGGCAGTATCCTGCTTCAAGGCGAAGCGTATCCCGCGCCCCCAGCCCGGCCGGCAATAAGCCATGCGGGCGTCCAGCGGCGAGCACGCTGTCCCACAGAGTTCCAACCTGGTCAGATTGGCAATAGAGCTCAAACCCATCTTCTCCGGTGTAGCCGGTACGCGAAATGAGGCACGGGGTGCCGGACACTGTCCCCGGCGCGGCATGGTAATAGCTAATGTCCGCGAGGAGTCTCTTCGGCGCAAGGGACGAGAGAATTAATTCGGCGGAGGGACCTTGAAGGGCGATCAGTCCAGTCTCGTCTGAGACATTGGCTAGCTGGACGCCAGGGTACTGGTCGGCTTGCTGGTTGAACCAGTCCCAATCCTTAGAGGTAGTCCCGGCATTGACCACGGCCATGTACTGGTCATCACCGAGCCGGTAAATCAGAAGGTCATCGAGCGTGCCGCCACTAGGTAGGCAAATTTGCGTATAGAGTGCCTGGTTGATTGCCAGCTTGCCGACATCATTCGGAACGAGATGCTGCAAGAAAGCGAGCGCATCCGCGCCCTGTATCCGGAACTCACCCATATGGCAGACATCAAAGAGTCCAGCCTGCTGGCGCACCGCCCGATGCTCTTCAATAATGCTCGAATACTGTACCGGCATCTCCCAGCCGGAGAACTCTACCAGACGAGCGCCGAGTTCCCGGTGTCGCTCGTAGAGCGGGGTACGTTGCAGCGCCATTGCTGCCGTCTCACCATGCTCGTCCATTGTGCGGACTCTCCCCCTGGGTTGCTTTCTCGCCATTTCTCTCTCATTGGCGTTGCTCATACGTATTGTAACATCCATGGCGAATGGCGCGCCCGAGATGCGGCATAGGTCTTGGCAATCAGATAGAGAGAGACAGCAGACTATTCTAGGCGAGGCGCTCTCGAAAGAACGCCAGCACACGCTCCCATGAATCCCGTGCCGCCGCCTCGTTATAGCTGCGCCCGGTGTCGTTAAAAAACGAATGCCGTGCGCCAGGATAGATTTTGATATCGTGCGGCACCTGATAACGATCCAGCTCTATGTCGAGCTTCCGGCCTCCCGATGCGGTGAAATCACTGCCGGGGTATGACCCAACCACTGGACACAGGCGGGCAACTGCACTCATGGGCCGGGGATTCATCCCATAGTAGGGAGCGATCGCCTTGAGCCGGCTGTCGGTACAAGCCCAGGCAATCGCGAGGCCTCCACCCATGCAATACCCAACCGTTCCCAACCGGGACCCATCCACATCCGGCTGGCTGGAGAGATAGGTCAGCGAGGCCTTCAAATCATGGACGGCGCTGTTGTTGAGTGAATCAAGCAGCCCGCCGACGATAAAGCGAACCATGCAGACGGCGCGATTGCGACCCGCGAACAGGTCGACGGCGAGGGCCGCGTAGCCTTCACTGGCGAAGCGTCGAGCGATATCCTTGATGTTCTCGTTGAGACCATAGACTTCATGAATGACGATGACACCGGGAAATGGTCCCTCTCCCGAGGGAATTGCCAGATAGCC
This sequence comes from uncultured Chloroflexia bacterium, assembly GCA_963810535.1. GTDB lineage: Bacteria > Chloroflexota > Ktedonobacteria > Ktedonobacterales > JADMIN01 > JAJPKE01. The sequence goes on along the minus strand of CAWENW010000011.1, from coordinate 16,001 downwards.
GTCCAGCTGTTCACTGCCGGACTGGAATGAAATCATTTGCGGTGTTTGCGGCATAGCGATATTCCTCGAATCACCATACTATGGCGCGGAGGCTCCTGGCTTTCCGCCATGGGCAGCTCGCTCAGGAAGACATCAGCACCCGAGGTCGTTTGGCGATGGCATACCCGGGTCATACCATGCAGCATGCCGCTGTGGCAAGCGATGACCAATCCAGCAGACGCGAAAGGTGCGGCAGCGGGTTTCGCACCTGACAACCGGATTGAATCACCAGCGGCAGAATAGCTGATTGATGCGTTCAACAACTAAATCTGGAGGAGCAAGTCATTGGTCACAGACAGCACTGTTCGCACTGTTGCTGCAAGACTGAAACCATTGGTATTTCCACCGCATGCGGTACCTGGATCAACGCTGTATGCGGCATCCACTCTGGCAGCTGCCGTAGGGCGTGGACTCTGGCTGCCGTTTTCCCTGTTGTACTTCCACCTTGTGGTCGGGCTGCCTTTACCGCTGGTCGGCGCTGGATTGACCGGGGCGGGCATTGTGGGGTTGCTGCTGACGCCAGTCGCGGGAAGTTTAGTTGATCATTTTGGCGCGCGCCTGCCTTTCATCGCCAGCTTTGCTGGAGTTGGGGTCGGCTCACTCGTCTACCTGGGCGCTCACTCCTTTTCACTGTTTCTGGTAGGGTCCATCGTGATCTCCAGCGCCTTGTCCTTCAACATGCCGGCGGGTACCGCATATGTTGCTGAGCTGTTTCCCCCCGAGGACCGCGACTGGTGGTTTGGCTTTGACCGATCTGCTATGAATCTGGGTCTGAGCGTGGGAGTGCTGCTGTCCGGCTGGGTCGCCAGCGTGGGAGGAGTTGGTGGGTACCACTGGCTCCTGATTGTGAGCGCACTTGGCTACTTCGTCACCGGTGCGCTGGTACTGGCCATCCCAGCCAGTCGCTTCCGAGATGCGGCGTCGAAGCAGGTCGAGAAACCGCTGAGCTACACCACCGTCCTGCGTGACCGACCGTTTCTCGGCTTTATTGCGACCCAGGCCATCCTCTTCCTCAGCTTTGCGGTGTTAGAAATCGCCATGCCACCGTTTCTCGTCGAGAACCTTCATGCCCCCGCCTGGGGATTCAGCTTGCTTTTTACGCTCAACACCATCATGGTCGTGGTCCTGCAAGTTCCACTCATGCAGCTGCTTGGCAGAATACGGCGTACGCGAGGCATAGTCGCGGGGGGCCTCACCTATGCTTTGTCCTACCTACTCTTTGCCGCTGTAGTGCTGATGCCCCGGGCCCTGCTGATGCCAGCCCTGGTGCTGACGATGATTATTTACACCCTGGCGGAGATGTTCCTCTCGCCCACCTCGTATAGCCTTGCTCTCGCGCTGGCCCCGGAGCGGGCGCGCGGACGCTACATGGCGCTCTTAAGTCTCGGTGGCTCGCTGTCGTTTACCTTCGCCCCGGCATTGTTCACCTTTCTCTTAACACGGGGCTCCTCATTCTTCTGGCTCTTGTTGGCCGGTATTACGACCGCTGCCGCGGGGGAGTGCTGCTGCTGGAACGCCGCGCTTCCACCGCACACGCTGCGAGCTAGCGAACAAAAACCCGAAGTACACGACAGCTAGCAACGTTCGCGTAGTGGCTCTCTCAGGAAAACATCGGCGCTCGAGAGATACCTATCGCTTGCCCGCGCAGATTTTGCATTTGCCAGCAATTAAGGGTTGGTTTGTGCGACAATGAGTCACGTATCAGGTGAATAAAGCGGCTAAAGATACGATACGATCAAACTCAATCGAGCAAGGGGGCGTGGCTCTTCTGCCGCGTTATGAATACAATGGATGATGTCCGTTTCGATCGCCAATTTCGCACGAGCAGTTCCGAAGGCTATTACATGGTTCTCAATACTACCCGTATTGGCAGCCTCGACCTCCACTTTACCTCGACCACCGTCCACTGTACTCTGGTGCTCGAGCGTGAAATACCCTCAACCGACCTGGCCAAGCTGATCGAGCAGATAGACGAGGATCTGGTGCTCTCTGCCGACACTCCCCGTGACGATTTCCTAGTTAGCGTGTTTGTGGGCAAAGAGCTCGGGTTCTTCAATGACGATTTCCGCGCCGACCAAGAGGAGCTCAAGCTTGGCGGTGAAGAGGACGAGGAAGACGAGGAGGACGAGGAGGACGAGGAGGGAGACTTTGAGGAGTCTCTGGGAGAGGAAGAAATTCCTTAAGCTCTGCCATGAACTCTTAGCCCTTGGCTACGCCCGAATCTGTTCTCGGTTAGTCCTCTAAGAGTCCTCGGCGCATGGCATATTTGACTAGCTCGGCTCGACTGTGGAGGTTGAGCTTGTCCATGACGTGCGTACGATGCGTATCCACGGTCTTGGGACTGATAAAAAGCAATTCGCCGATCTGGCTGTTGGTAAGGCCCTCCGCAACGAGCTTGAGGATCTCTCGTTCGCGCTCAGTCAGCGCACTGTAGCTGTCGCGCTCTTCGCCGGTATGTACACGTTGCAGGTAATCACTTACCAGCATAGACTGTGCGCTGGGCGCGAGGTAGAAGCGGCCCGACGAGACCACTCTAATCGCGGAAATCAACTCGGTGTCGGCGGCCTCTTTGAGCATATAGCCGGCGGCGCCGGCGCGCAGTGTCTCGAAGAGATACTCCTCATTCTCATGCATTGTCAATATCAACACTCGTACATCGGGGAACATACGCTTGATCTGGCGCGTAGCTTCGATACCGTTGCACTCGGGCATGGTAATATCCATGATCACCACATCGGGTGCGAGTCTCTCAGCTTCGGTGATGGCCTGCTTACCGTCGCTGGCTTCACCGATAGTCTCGATATCGGGCTGGGCATTGAGCATGATCTTCAGTCCAGCGCGCAGAATAGTGTGGTCATCGGCGATTAGCACCCGTATCTTTTCCAGAGATCCTTCGGGACGCATAGGCGCATCAGTAGCAGTATGCGCCTTAATGTAATCAATCAACTCATCTCTCAAGCAAGCACGCTCCCCTCCTCCAGGCAACCCAGACCCCTTACATCCTGCCGGGCCTCTAGGCTAGCGCCGTCTACCGTAAAATGCCCAGGTTCAGGCGGATACCGGTGCATGTTCGGCGCGTACGGCGCCGCGCTGCAGCGGGATATAGACGTCGATCGTAGTGCCACTGCCCGGTCGCGAGGCGATCTGGACGGAGCCCCCAAACAGCGAGGCTCGCTCCGTCATACCTGCCAGGCCCAAACCGCGGTCCTGCCAGGGCGTTCGTAGGACCGCCTCCACGTCGAAGCCGCGCCCGTCGTCGCGAATATGGATCTTCAGGGCGCCTGCGTCCTCCTGTATGGAGACCCAGACCCGGCGCGCCTGGGCATGCTTGGCAGTATTAGTAAGCGATTCCTGCACAATCCGGTAGATCGCGGTCTCTATCTCGGGAGAGAGTCGCTGCTTCGGGCCGGTGGCGCTAAAATCCACTATGATATCGCATTTCTGTTGGTATTCTTTGATATACCAGCGCAGGGCAGGCAGAAGTCCAAGATCGTCCAGCGCGCTCGGTCGCAGATCTATACTGAGATTCCGCACGGTGCGAAGCGTCTGGTGCGCCAGGGCACGCGTCTCACCAATGCGAGTTCTCGCCGTCTCATCGCTGGCAGTCTCCTCCAATAGAGCAAGGCTGATCAACAACGAGGTCAGTACCTGGCTAGTCTCGTCGTGAAGCTCACGCGCGATCCGCTTGCGCTCCTCTTCCTGAGCATGCAATATCTGGCTCGCCCGTGAGCGGCCCAGGTCATCCAGCGCGGCCAGCATGGTATTAAATGCGACGGCCAGCTGGTCCGCATCCACATCCTGACCAGTGATCGGCGCTTTCTTAGTAAGGTCGCCCGACTGTACCAGACGCATAGTCTCTCGCAGCCGGTACAGAGGATAGAGCGCCAGCTTCAGCAGCATATAATTGATGACCACACTGATGAAGAGCCCACTGGCGACAAACCCGACCAGAGCCCAAGGCCGACTGCTGTTTTGTAGCTGCGTGGCGAGGTAGGTGCCGCAGGTCGCGCCTATGAGGATGACGATGCTGTTGGCAAGCAGAACCTTATACAGAAGCGGCAGAGTCAGTACTCTGCGCAGCCATGGTATGGCCAGCAAGCCATTGGGAAGTTCAACGTGGGGTCTGGCAGCAATGTTGTCATTCATGGCGTAACGCCTCCGGGTCCTAGTTTATTGTATAACTCCGGACCGGTCCTGTCAAAAAGGGGTTGCCTGAGCCAGGTCCATGGACCTCTAGACAGATCCGCGGATATCCGCTACCCTTTGGCTCAGTGAACTAGAGAACAGAGAAGGGAGTCGGTGCCGGTGGCAGAGATGGTAAAGCCGGCGACCGCAGCAGGCATCGAGGTTGCTGGGTATCACCCGCTACCAGAGCAGGTAGCGCGACCGGCGCTCTTTGACAAAACCGCGTGGCGCGATGCTGCAGTCGCTTGGCTGGGCCAGCGAGTTGCCCTTCTCGCACTGACCTACCTCATGCTCTGGCGCCTCATGCCCGCTCAGAAGGGCGCCGGAAATTTCCCACCCAGCGGGGCCTACCTGCTGCATATCTGGACCAACTGGGACGGCGCCATCTATGCGACCATTGCGCAGAGCGGCTATACCTTGCTAACGCAAGCGGCGTTTTTCCCCCTGTATCCGTTGTTAGAACGTCTGCTATCGCCTCTCTTCGGTGCTGATCCGGCACTGGCTGGACTCATACTCGCCAATGTGGCCTGCCTGGTAGCGTTCGGCTTGCTACGAATACTGGCGGAGCGCGAATGCGGACGGGAGGCGGCCAGACGCGCGTTGCTATACCTCGCACTATTTCCGTATTCGCTATTCCTGGCAGCGGCGTATACTGAGTCACTCTTTCTTGCGCTGAGCCTTGCGACGTTCCTGGCATTACGTAGCCGGCACTGGAGGCAGGCGGGACTTCTCGCCATGCTTGCCACGCTTACGCGTCCAGTAGGTATCCTGCTGCTGATACCGCTGATCTATGAGTTTTTCCATACGAGCGGGCGCGTAGCGGGGTCCGACGTCTCGCAGTCCGGCAGAGTGGAGGCCGGGATCTTCCAGTGGAGGACGGCGGAGATCATCGCGCTGACACTGCCTCTAGCGGCGCTGGCCGGCTTCAATCTCGCCCTCGCCCCTACCTTCGGCACTCTTCTGCCCGCCACTGCCGCGCAGGCCGCTGGATGGGGTCGGACACTCCGCTGGCCCTGGGACGGCCTCCTATGGGCAGGCTCGGCTGTGCTGCACGGTGAGCCTGGACTGCAAGTACATGCTGTGTTGGATATATTCTGGACGCTGGTGTTCGCTGCGCTGGCACTGGCGACCGTCTGGCCGTACGGGCCACTGAGACTTCGTCTTGCGGCCGACAATCGGGCTCGTTTGCCATTGGCGTATGGTCTCTATGCGCTGGGCAGCGCTGCGCTGGTGCTGCTGACCCCTATGCACAAACCTGGATTCTTTGGGGCGGCACTGGCGTCAAATGGGCGCTTCATGCTTGTGGTGTTTCCGCTGTTTCTACTGCTGGGGGCAGCTGGCTTGAACCAACCGGCACTGCATCGGGTGGTCGTCGGTATATTTATCACCTGCTCATTGATTCTTACGGTGGCATTCATCGGCGGCGCCTTTGTGGCCTGACACTCCGCCCACTTAAAAGCGGTGTATTCTTCCTTCATCCAGACGACTTGCTACGCCGAGCCGGACTTTGCGCTATTGCATAGCGGCGGCCAGTGTCTCGCGTACCGCAACCGGCAGAGGTGCCGACCGCTCAGTCACTGGATCCATCGAGACGATGACCATCTGCCCCTCGGCCACGATCGGCTTCAGTTCGAGAGTGACATTGCGGGCGCTGAATCCGACCGTCCATGATGACGTTCCAACTTTGATTATCTCTGCGGTCATGTCAAGCTCGTCGTCAAAACGGATGGCTCCGCGGAAGTCGCAAGCGAGATGGACCCGTGGGAATGACCACCCTGTCAATGCGGTAGCATACGGCAACCCTATGGTGCGCATAAGATGGTGCTCGGCTATTTCCATATAGCGAAACATAGCGGTATAGTGGATGCGCTGGCTGCTATCCACATCCGCGAACGCAACGCGAATCCGGATGGTTGTCGCTGACATATACGCCTGACCTTTACGATGTCTACCGTTATCGAGGGGGATGATCGCGCGTGTCCATCCCCCACACTGGTGCGCTTCTTTTGATACCACATGGTACTATACCCCGGTCGGGCGGGAGCAGGGAAAGGGATCATTATGCCAGAAACCAAGGCCGATAAACTGCGCAGTGAGATACGACGAGAGGTTCCCGAGCTGGTTGAGCTGCGCCGCCATTTTCACCGGCACCCGGAAACCGCGTACGAGGAGCATCAGACTGCGAGCTCGATAGCCACCTACCTGCGAGGTATTGGCCTCGAGGTCACCGAACACGTCGCGGACACCGGTGTGGTTGGTCTCCTACGCGGCACCTCCCCGGCGGAGGTCGCCCGGACGCTTCTGGTGCGAGCCGATATTGACGCGCTGCCGGTTACTGAGGAGACTGGTCTGGACTATGCTTCACGTACCCCAGGAAAAATGCACGCCTGCGGCCATGACGCCCATATTGCTATTGGTCTCACAACCGCCAAGATTCTGGCGTCACAACGGGAACAGCTTCGTGGAACTGTGAAGTTCGTGTTCCAGCCGGCGGAGGAGCGCATCGGTGGGGCAGAGCGCATGATTGCGGAAGGCGTCATGCGAGATCCTGATGTGACCGCGGTCATAGGCCTCCATATTTGGAGTCTCACGCCGGTAGGCGATGTGATCGTACAGGCGGGTCCCTTCTTTGCCAGCGCCGACGAGGTCAAAGTCCGCATTCGCGGTCGTGGGGGCCACGGAGCTATGCCCCATGTGAATGTCGACCCAATCGTCGCGGCAGCGCAATATATCATGGCGACGCAGACCCTCATCAGCCGAGAGATTTCGCCGTTTCATCCGGCGGTGGTGACGTTTGGCACGATACATGGCGGTACCGCGTTCAATGTCATTGCCGATGAGGTGGAACTGCGCGGCACGGTGCGCGCCTATGATCCGTCGGATAGAGAGCACTTACTGCGGCGTCTCAATGAGATCGCCGGGTCCACCGCGAACAGCTTGCGCGCTGAGGGGAACTGCGAGGTGGTTCGCGGCTGCCAGGCCTGCGTCAACGATCCTGAAATCACCGAGCTGGTGCGCCAGGCGGCACTGCAGACAGTGGGCGCTCAGCACATCCCAACCGATGACCAGCGACAATCGGTTAGCGACGATATGGCGCTTTTCCTGGCCGTGGCCCCGGGATGCTATTTCCTTCTGGGAGCGGGCAACACGGCTCGCGGCATCACCGCGCCCCACCATAGCTCGCGCTTCCAGATCGACGAGGACGCATTACCCATTGGAGTCGAGGTTATGGCACGCGCGGCGCTCGACTATCTGCGGTAACGCTTCAGCTTGACATCTCTCCAAAGAGAAGCGTACCTTTCTGGACAAGGCAGGTTGTGCGCCTCCCACGAGTACGGTATGGCCTGCCGCTTTTCTTCGTACGCCTCGCACATCAGGAGCAGCTCATGGGACGCATCATCGTCGCGAATCGGCATGGTCATCAGGTAGTGGAGTGGACCAACACCGACACCGAAGAGGCTCGTCAGCAGATCGCTGTAGCGGAGCGAATTTTACGCGAAGCCCGCGAACACGGCTGTATGGTCTCCAAGGAGGTCGACGGCAAGCACGTGCTGGATAAGACCCCTTTCGATCCGAAAGTCGACGAGTATCAGATCATCGCGCCTATTGCCGGTGGTTAGTAGCCAGGGATATGGTGGACTATCTAACTCCTGTAAAGCGTCTTGGTAGGTGGTTTGTCCGGATTCTGGGCATGGGTGATCTTGCGCTCTACCCGGAGCCGGAACCCACAATCGAGAGTGGAGAGGGTGTCGAGAGGCCCTGGCGTAGTCGCTGGGACATGCTGCCCAAGCGCAGCGCCGGCTTTGGATTTACCGCTGCCGACTATGCCGCGGCACGACGCCGGGCGCATGAAGTGGCGCGTGTGACGCTGGGCGAGGAGCTCTGGGATCAGCTGAAGCGGCAGGGCTATCTCGACCTTCCCTCAAGAATCACCCCGGGAATGACGTACCGCCTCCGGATCGGTCGCCGTATTGAAGTGATCTGCGAGCCCGGTGTCCATTCGCCCTGGCGCTACGATTTCCTCTGCATCAACCCCACCTATCCTCTGCCCGAAGAGGAATTCTTCGCGCATCTCTATCTCTATGTGCGAGATAGTGAGGAGACTATTCGCCGCGTGGCCGCTCCGCAGCCGTGGGACCAGGCGCTGGGCCGCACTTTTTAACGGACGCTGGACTTCGTCCGGCGCCCTACCTCGATCGAGCTAGGCGATGTTCTGATCCATATGTTGTACTGATGCAAAAAGATCTCCTAGTCGCTGTACCCGCTCGACTACGACCTCCGGAGTGAGATCGGCAGGGTGTGGGCTGCCTGCGTCAAGCTCTTCCCACGTCAGTGGTGTGGAGACCCGAGGGTGAGGAGTACCAGCACGTAAAGTGTAGGGAGCTGCGGTGTTGCGTGCAACGCTGTTCTGCGCGACGTCGATCGTAACGCGATCTCCCCGGTGAGTTGGACCGCTAGCGATGGAAATCAGATCCGGATACGTTGTAGCAAGCTGCTGTCCCACCGACTTGACCCAGCCACGTACGCGCTCGAATGTATACCCCGCGGCTAACGGCACGTAGACATGCAGGCCGTTTCCACCGCTCGTCTTGGGAGAACCCTTTACTCCAGCTTGTTCCAGCACATGATGGAGGCGCAGCGCAGCCTCCCGCACCGCGTCAAAGGATGTCGAGTCGCCGGGATCCAGGTCAAAGATGGCCTGATCCGGATGAGCCAGATCCGGTACACGTGAGCTCCACAAGTGGAATTCGATGCTCCCCTGGTTGGCGAACCAGATCAGACCAGCCATATCGTCAATTAGTGGCAATGGAACCAGGTGTGAGACTGTCTTGGGTCGGTACTCAATCCTCCGCAGCCAGTGGGGAGCGGAGTTGGGACAGTCTCGCAGGTAGTAGGATTCTCCCGCCACGCCCTCCGGAAACACACGCAGCGTTACTGGCCTTTCCTTGAAATAGGGCAGAGCAACCGGAGCGATCTGCTGGTAATACCGCAGCATATCTCCTTTGGTGAACTCCGCCTCCGGCCAGTACAGTTTCTCAAGATGCGATACTTCGACTGCGTGGATACCCAAGTCCCACGTCTCAGATGAGGCACTCATGACGGGAAATATTTCTCACTGCAGGCACGACTCTTGAGAGTCGCACGGCTGTGAACTTTATGACCGGGCGCAATCCGCCAATCAAGATTTCGTCGACAGCTAATAAATTGTATCAGATCTGCCACCCACTGCAGCAGACCTGCTCGATGGTTACAGAAGGAGCAACACGCTGTGCAGTTCACCACCCTTGCGAACTACTTTGAGCAACTTGAAACAACCAGCTCCCGTCTTGCTTTGACCAGGATTTTAGCGGATCTCTTGCGCTCGATCAGCGATCCGGATGAGATAGAACATGTCTGCTACCTTCTTCAAGGTAGGGTAGCGCCGTTTTTTGAATCGCTTGAGCTGGGTATGGCCGAGAAAACGGTTGCCCGATCTATTGCCGTCGCCTATCATGCGACTCATCCGAATGTTGCAACACTTTATGCTGCGCTTGGTGACATGGGACTGGTTGCCGAGCAGGTGAATAAGGAGGCTACAATCGCACCGGGGAGCCTGGGAGTGGACGATGTGTTTGCGGGTTTGCGCGCCATTGCTCATACCGCAGGTAAGGGAGCTGTCGAAAAGCGGGTGATGCTGCTAGCCGACCTGCTTAAGAAAGTTGACCCGACGTCGGCGAAATTTTTGGTGAGAGTTGCTCTAGGCAGCCTGCGGCTAGGTATTGGCGATTCTACCATTTTGGACGCTCTGGCAACAGTAAAATTCGCCGATGCCAAAAAGCGCAAACTCTTGGAAGGGGCCTACAATAAAACGGCGGACCTCGGGCTCATCGCCAGGACGTTATGGCAGTATTCCCGCCTGGAGGACGCGCAGTTTGCAGTTGAACACCTAGATATACAGGTGGGCAAACCAATCCGCCCCCAACTCGCTGAGCGATTACCCGATCCGGAAACGATCATCTCGAAAATGGGAGTGGTCGATGCCCAGTATAAATACGATGGATTTCGCACACAGATCCACAAAAATGGGCAGCATATCGCTATCTTCTCGCGTAGTCTAGAGAATATGTCGCCAATGTTCCCGGAAATCATTACGGGAACTCTCCGGCAGGTACAGGTAGAGAGCGTCATTTTGGACGCGGAGTCCCTTGCCTATAATCCGGCCTCGGAGGAATTCCTGCCATTCCAGGAAACTGTTCATCCTGTCGCTCAACCCCAGCGTGCAGGCCCTCATGGCGGGCAACACAGTCGTTCTCAAGCCGTCGGAGGTCACGCCGTTCTCGGGTCGTCTCGTGGGGGACCTGTTCCGCGAAGCCGGGCTGCCGGCGGGCGTCTTCACCGTCGTCGAGGGCGACGGAGAGACGGGCGCTGCGCTCGTCGACGCGGGTGTCGACAAAGTCTCCTTCACCGGCAGCGTGCGGACTGGACGCAAGGTGGGCGAGACGTGCGGACGAAACCTCGTCCCGTGCACGCTGGAGCTCGGCGGCAAGGACCCCATGGTCGTGTGTGCCGACGCCGACGTGGCGCGCGCCGCGGGCGGGGCCGTCTTCGGCGCCTTCATGAACGCAGGGCAGTTCTGCTGCTCGACCGAGCGCGTCTACGTGGTCGACTCGATCGCGGACGAGTTCACGCGGCAGGTCCTCGAGAAGACGAAGGCGCTCAAGCTGGGCCGAGACGGGGAGTTCGACATCGGTCCGATGATCTGGCCCCGTCAGCTCGAGACGATCGAGCGGCACGTCGCCGACGCGCTCGCCAGGGGAGCCAAGGTCCTGACGGGCGGCCGCCGTGCGACTCAGATTGGTGATCTCTTCTACGAGCCGACGGTGCTCGTGGACGTGACGCACGACATGGCCATCATGCGCGAGGAGACCTTCGGGCCGATCCTGCCCATCGTCCGCGTGCCGGACGAGGAGGAGGCGCTTCGCCTCGCGAACGACACCACCTACGGTCTCGCAGCCAACGTGTGGACGCGCGACGAGGCGAAGGCGGTGTGCCTCGCCAAGCGCCTCTGCGCAGGCTCGGTGTGCGTGAACGAGACGGCGATCACGTACGGCGCGATCGAGGCCCCCTTCGGCGGGCGAAAGACGAGCGGCGTGGGCCAGGTGAACGGGGAGACCGGGCTGCGCGGCTACTGCTTCGCCCAGCCGATCATCCTCGACCGCTTCCAGCTGAAGGAGGAGCACGTCTGGTACCCGTACACAGCCGACAAGGCGCGGACCCTCCAGAAGGTCATGAGCTGGCTCTGGGGAACGCGCGTGGGACGGTGGCTCGCGTGACCGCGATGCGCATCGTCGTCGACCGGGACCTCTGCGAGTCGAACGCGGTGTGCGTCCGCACGGCGCCGGACATGTTCGTCATCGACGACGACGACAGGATGCGTCTGCTCGTGGAGCACCCGTCGGCCGAGCAGATGGACAAGGCGCGCGCGGCGGTGCGGAGGTGCCCGAGGAGGGCGCTATCCCTCGTCGAGAGCTGATTTCAGTCCGGGTACTTCAGAGGTTGAAGACGCGAACGGCGTTCTCCCGGAGAAACTTCGGCCAGACCGCATCGCGGAAGGGAACCTCGGGGAGCTCCTTGAAGATGCGCTCGAGCGTGAGCCCCATCGGAAAGTACCCTGCGTACATCACCTTGTCGGCGCCGCGGGTATTCGCGTACTCCACGATGGCCTTCGGGTAGTGCCGCGGCGCGAACGCGCTCGTCGAGTAGTAGAGATTGGGCCACTTGAGCATGAGCTTCACGGCCAGATCGGTCCATGGCTCGCACCCGTGGCGCGTGACGATGCGCAGATCGGGAAAGAACCAGCACACCTCGTCGAGGAGAGCCACGTCCTGCACCCCCATCGGCACGCGCGGCCCGGGCACGCCGGCGCAGATGCAGATGGGGATGCCGAGCTCCACGCACTTGGCGTAGAGCGGGTAGAACTTCTTGTCGTTGATGGCGACCTGCGGGCAGAGGCCCGCCGGAAACGCGGTCGCTGCCTTGATGCCGAGCTCGTCGTGCGCGCGGACCAGGGCTCGCACCCCCTCCATGCCGGCGTTCGGGTTCACCTCGAAGCTCCCGAAGAACCGGTCGGGGTGGTCCTTCAGTGCGCGTCGTGCGTCCGAGTCGTCGATGCCCACGCCTATCATGGCACGCTCGATCCCGACCTGTCCATCTCGTCGAGGGCGATGCCCACGTAGTCGTCGGCCTTTCGCGTCGTCGGGACGTTCTTGAACATGTACTGCGCCGGAAAGTCGAACTGCTCACGGCTCTCCCGGTCGAGGAGCAGCGGCTTCAGGAACTCGTACTTGCTCTTGAAGTCGTCGCTCGGGATCTGGAGCATCAGGTCGACGACGCCGAGGCCCGTGGGCATTGCCATGGTGGTCATTGTACGCCTTGCACGTCTGAGTGAAACATGTTCTATTCCGTGACGCATGAGCGCCGCGCGGGTCGTGCTGAGTGCGCCGTACGTCCTCGAGTACACGTACCGTCGCAGCGTCGGTCCGGTGCTGGGGCGCTTCCTCGCGGGTCTGCGCGACGGGCACATCCTCGGCGCGCGCACCTCGGGCGGTCGCGTCATCGTCCCCCCGTCGGAGTACGACCCGGAGACGGGTGAGCCCGTCGGCGACCTCGTCGAGGTCGGACAGCACGGCGTCGTCGTCACGTGGTCCTGGGTCGAGACGCCGCGCCCGCGTCACCCGTTGCAGCGCCCGTTCGCGTTTGCGCTCGTGAAGCTCGACGGCGCGGACACGCCGATGCTCCATGCGGTCGACGCGGGATCGATCGCAGCGATGAAGACCGGCATGCGCGTGCGGGCGCGGTGGCGCCCCGAGAGGACCGGGGAGATCGCCGACCTCGCCTGCTTCGAGCCGGAGGCCGCGTCGTGAGCGATCCGGTCCGTCGCATCAAGGCGCCCGTGAGGCTCGAGTACACCGTGAGCGCGGGGCAGACGCTCTCGCGCTTCCTGACGGCGCTCGTCGAGGGTCGGATCCTCGGACGACGCTGTCCCGGGTGCCGCAAGGTCTACGTCCCGCCGCGCGGAGCGTGCCCCACGTGCGCGCTGCCCGCGGGCGAAGAGGTCCCCGTGTCCGACCGCGGAACGGTGACGACCTTCTGCGTCGTGAACGTCCCCTTCGAGGGACAGACGATGAAGCTCCCCTACGTGTACGCGAGCGTCCTGCTCGACGGCTCCGACATCCCGCTCCTGCATCTCGTGAACGCATCTGCCGAAGAAGCCCGCATGGGGATGCGCGTGACGGCCGAGTGGATGCCTGCCGGAGAGCGCAAGCCCACGCTCGAGAGCATCCGCTGGTTCTCCCCGAACGGCGAGCCGGACGCGCCCTTCGCCGCCTACGAGGAGCACCTGTGATGCGCGAGGTGGCGGTCGTCTCCTTCGCGCAGCGGGTGACCGCGAAGGCGGAGCTCGACGAGGTCGAGATGCTCGCTCCGTGCATCGCCGAGGCGCTCGCCGCGGCCAAGGTCGACCGGAGCGACGTGGGCATCACGGTATCCGGAAGCAGCGACTACCTCGGAGGTCGCCCCTTCTCGTTCGTGACGGCGCTCGATGCGGTAGGTGCCTGGCCACCCATCCGCGAGTCCCATGTCGAGATGGACGGGGCGTGGGCTCTCTACGAGGCGTGGGTGGCTCTCCAGCACGGGGACATCGACGTGGCGCTCGTGTACGCGTTCGGGCGATCGACCCAGGGGGACCTCCACGAGGTGCTCGGCGCTCAGCTCGACCCCTACTGCGTCGCGCCGCTCGGCGTCGATGCGAGGAGCCTCGCCGCGCTCCAGGCGCAGGCGATGATTGATGCCGGGCTCTGTACCGAGAGCGACATGGCGGCGGTCGTCGCCCGGGCGCGCGGAGTGGACGTCGACCGCATGCTCGAAGCGCCGTACGTGGCGTCTCCCCTTCGCGCACACGACTGCGGGCCGCCGGCCGACGCCGTGGCTGCCGTGGTCCTCGTCGCGGGCGAACGAGCGCGCGCCTCGTGCGAGCGCCCGGCATGGATCCGCGGCATCGACCACCGGATCGAGCCGCATGCCCTCGGAGCGCGCGACCTCACCCGCTCGCGGTCGATCGAGATCGCGGCGATGAAGACCGGCCTCGCGGCACGCCCCGTCGACGTCGCCGAGATTGAGCGCCCTTCTCCCACCAGGAATATCCTCGTCCGCCAGTCGCTCGGCCTCGGCGACACGGTCCGGGTCAATCCTTCCGGCGGCGCGCTCGTCGCGTGGCCGTACATCGTGTCCGGCCTCCTGCGGATCGGCGAGGCCGCCGGCGGGTGCACCTCGGAGGAGCCTCCCGTGCGGTGGCTCACGCCACCTCGGGTCCGTGCCTCCAGCAGAACCTTCTCTGCGTCCTGGAGGCCGGGTGATGGCTCGACGCTGCGCCGTAGTCGGCATCGGTCAGACCAGGCACGCCGCGAAGCGCGAGGACGTGTCCATCGCCGGCCTCGTTCGAGAGGCCGCGATGCGTGCGCTCGACGACGCGGAGCTCCGCTGGAGCGACATCGACGCGGTCGTCATCGGCAAGGCCCCCGACATGTTCGAGGGCGTGATGATGCCCGAGCTCCTGCTCGCAGACGCTCTCGGGGCGACGGGCAAACCCATCCTGCGCGTGCATACGGCGGGGAGCGTCGGCGGGTCGACCGCCATCGTCGCCGCGAGCCTCGTCCAGGCCGGCGTCCACGAGCGCGTCCTCACGGTCGCCTTCGAGAAGCAGTCCGAGAGCGACGCGATGTGGGCGCTCTCTCCCCGCTACCCGTTCCAGCCGCCCCTCGTGCGCCGGAGCGGGAGGTTTCTTCGCCCCGCTGATCCGCGCGTACATCCGGCGCTCCGGCGCCCCGGCAGACGTCGGGATGATGGTCGCGGTCAAGGATCGCCTGAACGCGCTGAAGAACCCGCACGCGCACCTGCACATGCCGGACATCTCGCTCGACACCGTGAAGGCGTCGCCCATGCTGTGGGATCCCGATCCGCTATCTCGAGACGTGCCCTTCGTCCGACGGCGCCTGCGCGATGGTGCTCTCGGGAGAAGACGGCGCCAAGCGCTCGCCGCGACCGCCCGCCTGGGTGCTCGGGACCGCCGTGCGCAGCGAGCCGACGCACTTCGCCGGGCGCAACCAGGTCGACCCGCGAGCGGGCCGCGACTGCGCAGCGGACGTTTACCGCCAGGCCGGGATCACCGATCCGCGCCGTCAGCTCGACATGGCCGAGATGTACGTCCCCTTCAGCTGGTTCGAGCCGATGTGGCTCGAGAACCTCGGCTTCGCCGCCGCCGGGGAGGGCTGGCGGATGACCGTCGAGGGTACGACCGGATCGGGCGGGGCCTGCCGTGAACCCGTCGGGCGGGGTCCTCTCGACGAACCCGATCGGCGCCTCCGGGATGATCCGTTCGCCGAGGCGGCGCTCCAGGTGCGCGGGCATGGCGGGCGATCACCAGATCGAGGGCGCAAAGTTGGCGCTGGGTCACGCGTACGGCGGGGGCCTCTCAGTTCTTCACGATGTGGATCGTCGAGGGACGTGGTTGCCCGCAGCTTGAGGGAGGTGGCGGATGGAATCGACGTGGCGGACCTGTTCGAGTGCATCGCCGACGCGAATCCCGGAGCGACCCGCGCTCGTGTCCGGCGCCCGGCGTCTCACGTTCGCCGAGCTCGACGTCGCGCGAACCGGCTCGCGAACGCTCTGCTCACGCGGCGTCCGCGCGGGCGATCACGTAGGCCTCTTTCTCTACAACGGGCACGAGTTCCTCGAGGCCA